>DASRDU010000034.1:0-44443 GCA_035652435.1 Blastocatellia bacterium | reverse complement strand
GGCAGCGAGCGCGCTCATCGAGAGCAGTGCCAGCGCCGCCAGTGCGAGGAACATCTGTGAGAGTTTGCGTGAGGTCATTGTCTTTCTTTCTCCTTAACGTAAGAAGTTGTTGATTGGTGAGTGAGGTTTCGGGCTTGCAGTTACTGTCATGCCGCACGGCGACCCTGCTCGGCGGGGCAGCCGCTCATGCGTCATTCAGGCCAAAGCCGCTTCAGTTGTTTGCAACTTTGCGTCCCGTTGAGATTGTGAATCGCGCGGTGATTCCAGGAATTGTGCGGAGGGATCAAAACTTCGAGAGGAGGAAATCGGGGCGAGAGGATTCGAACCTCCGACCCCCTGGTCCCAAACCAGGTGCGCTACCAGACTGCGCCACGCCCCGATGTTGCGTTGCATTATACATATCGCCCTCCGCGGATGCCAACCAGACGCACTGCCCGCTGAATTCAAATACGGGTTGCGAAGAAGCACCTCCAAGTCTTAATCTGGCCGGGTCAGCAGAGCCGGCAGGTCTCCTGAACCTGCCCGTTAATTCATCCTGTCAAAGTCCGGATGCCAGTAAGAACGCCGACAGATTATTGCGAGTACCCGCCGCAGATCGCCGCCGATGTCGAAGTCACCGAGCAGCGCGACGGCGAGCGCCCGGCCTACATCGTCGGCTCAGCCGCCGTGGGGCGTTACATCATCCTGCGTGAGACCGAACACAAGGTCTTTCAGCTTCTGGGCGAGTCGCTCGGGGCGAGCGAAGTCTGCGAGGAATTCAGGCGGAAGTACGGCGGGACGCTGCCGCTGGCGACCCTGACGAAATTCATCGCGAAGCTCGATGATGCGGGCATCATCGCCGGAGCGCGCGCCGTCAGCGGTCGCAGCAAAAGCGACGGGCAACTCGCGCGGCAGCCTTACATCCGCTTCAGCCTGTTCAATCCCGACAGGCTCTTTGCGGGCATGGTTCCGGCGCTGCGCTGGGTCTGGACGCCGGAGTTCGTGACCTTCACGGTGCTGCTGATGCTCTCGACGCTGCTGCTGTCGCTGCTGAACTGGGCGGAAGTAACGAGCTACGGAGGGTACGTGATCCGCGAGCATTATCCGGCGGTCATCGTCGCGGCCCTGCTGGTGGTCGCCTCGCATGAATTCGCGCACGGGCTGACGTGCAAGGCTTTCGGCGGAAGGGCCACCGAAGTCGGCGTGCTGCTGGTTTATTACTTTATGCCCGCCCTGTATTGCAACGTGTCGGGCATCCACCTGATCCGGAAACGCAGCCGGCGCCTGTGGGTGATTGCGGCGGGGGTTTACTGGCAGCTGCTGGTCGGCGCGGCGGCGCTGCTCTCGTGGTTTTTCGTCGCCCCGTTCACGCTGCCGGCGGACGTGGCGTTCATTTTTTTCTTCGGCAGTGTGCTGAATATCGCCTTCAATGCGAACCCGCTGATCAAGCTGGACGGGTATTACTTCCTGAGCCAGCTGCTGCACCTCCCGAACCTGATGGACCGGTCGCGGGCGTTCTGGCGCGGGTTGTTCAGGCGCGTGCTGCTCGGCGAACGCGATGCGGCGGCGGCGAAATACGCCTGGCGCGAGCGGTTGATCTATGCTACTTTCGGCCTGCTTTCGACCCTTTACGTCATCGCACTGACTTTCTTCATCGTGCGATTTATTGGCGGTTACCTGATTGATTCATTTCACCTGCCGGGGCTGCTGCTGACAGCCGGGGTGGCGCTGATGTTCGCGCGGCGACCGCTGAAAAAGATCGTCGCGGCATTCTGGAGAATGATCACACGAAGCCCTGTAACTGAGCCCGGGGAGGTGGCAGCACAAACGGCCGCGCCTGTCACCCCGCCAGCTGTGGGCGGCGAAACCGCGCTCACTCAGACTACGGCTTCGCAGCCGGCGCCCCGGCCTTCCCAGGCGATTTCAGCCACGGCAACTCAGACCGCTGTGGCCGCAACGGCAACAGTCAGTGGCAGCAAATCCATCAAGGCAGGCGGGAGCGCGCGTCCACGCTGGCGGCGCGTGCTGATCCCGGCGACGCTGGCGCTCGTTGCCGTCGTGATTTTATGCCTGCCCTGGGAAGCTTCGGTCGGGAGCTACGGCACGCTGGTCGCGATCCCCGGTCAGGAAACGATCATCCGCGCGCCGGAAAGCGCCACGCTGCTCGAACTGCGCGTGCGCCCCGGCGATCAGGTGGCGGGCGGGACTATGCTCGGGCGGCTCGGCAACCTCGAAATTGATGAAGACTTGGTGAAAGTGCAATCAGACCTGGCGCGGGCGAATGCGGATTATGACCGCCTGCTGGGCGAGTTGCGCACCCACAGCGAATCAGCCGCCCGCGCCGAGTTGCAACTGCGCCAGCGCCAGCGCGATTTTGAAGAGATCAACGACGAACAGCGACAGATCAGGGAACGACAGCGCGCCGAAGCCAGAGCCGGCTCGACCGGTTCGATGATCGCCTCCACCAGACCTTCCGCGCTGCCCACTTCCGGCAGTGAACGCGACCAGGTTGCGACGCCTTACCCGGCGGCGATTGCCGTTCTGCAATCCGACGTTGAGTTGCGCCGCGCAAAACTTGAGGAGGCGAACACCAGTCTGGAACGCGCCCGCAAACTTTATTCGCAGGGCCTGATGCCGCGCAGCGAACTGGACACGGTCGAGACGCGGGCCTCGACGCTCGCAATCGAACTCGCCGGGGCGCGCGAAAAACTTGAGGCCGCGCTGATCGAACACCGGCGCAAACACACCAGCACTGCAACAGAAATGGACCTCGCCCGGTCTGACGTGGGCGCGCAGAAGTTGCAGGCCGGCAAGCTCAGTGCCGAGCTGAAATCCCTGCGCGGGATCATCGGCACGCTCGAAGATCACCGCGAACTGCTCAAACGCAAGCAGTCACAGTTCGAACTCGTGACCCCGCGCCAAGGGGCGGTCTTCGGCGAAGAGCTGCCGCGACTGGTCGGCCAGTATTTCGAGAAGGGCAAGGAAATCTGCCGCGTCGCCGACACGCGCCAGCTGCTGGTTCGCATCCTCGTCCCTGAACGCGAAATCGGTGACGTCAGAGTCGGGCTGCCGGTGCGGCTCAAGGCGCGCTCGTTCCCCGATCAGATTTTCCGCGGCGTCGTCTCAAAGATCGGGGGCGAGAGTGAACTGGATGAACACCAGCAGGCAGCTTACCGCGTGGAACTGACGATAGATAATAAAGACGGTATGCTGCGGCCCGGAATGACCGCGTTCGCGCGCATTGATTTCGGCCGTCAGGCGATTGGCCGCATCCTGCTGCACAAGATCAAACAGGCGCTGCGGCCCGAGTTGTGGATGCTTTAGTTTTCAGTGATGAAGTCAGTAGTCCGTAGTCAGAAATCAGAAACCAGAGGCAGGGAAAGTCATACCGCCCTTTTCATCTTCGCCTTTTGTCTGCTGACGTTCAATCTGCTTTCCCTGAATGCCTGTCTGTTCCGGGCCACCACTCCGAGCCTCGCGCGGAATTTCCCGTCAGCCAGCCGCCTTAATCATCAGGGCAAGAATCCGGTGATCGTGATTCCCGGCGCGCTCGGCTCGCAGCTCGTCAATCACCGCACGGGAGAGAAGGTCTGGCCGAGTCTGACCGATTCTGTTGACGACACGCTGACACTGCCGATTGAGTCCGCGAATTTTGCTGAGAGCAGCGATGATCTGGTTGCCAGTGAGATCCTGGAGACGGCGAAGTTCAGCCGGCTGATTCCTGAAATCAGTGTTTATGACCAGCTGCTCAGCGCGCTGCAACGCTACGGCGGTTACCGGCGCGGGAATCTCGATGCACCGCCGAGCGACGGTGATCAGGATACGTTTTACGTCTTCGCGTATGACTGGCGGCGGGATAACGTCGAATCGGCAAGGCTGCTGGCGCGGAAGATTGCGGCATTCAAACAGAAGCTGGGCAGACCTGAGTTACGTTTCGACGTCATCGCGCATTCGATGGGCGGGCTGGTGGCGAGATATTACGCGATGTACGGTGATCGTGACGTTCTCGATTCGACCTCACCGACACCTGACTGGGCCGGCGCGCGCCACTTGGGCAAACTCATTATGATGGGGACGCCGAACGCCGGTTCGATGGACGCGTTCCGGTCTCTGCTTCAAGGCTATTCGATCACTGAGACCAGTCACCCGCACATCGCGCTGCTCAGCCCGCTGAATCGCGACTCGATCTTCACCTACCCCTCGGCTTACGAACTGTTGCCGCGCAATGCGGGCGCGCATTTTCTGGACGGGCAGCTGTCAGGACTCAACCTCAATCTGTTCGACATTGAAACCTGGCGCCGCTACAAATGGTCGGCGGCTTTCAATGTACAACTCGGCAAGGGTGAGCAGAAAGCTTTGCTGAACGAGGAAGGCGAAGGGGCAGTAACAAGGGTGACGGCACAACTGGCAGCCGGGCGTGAAAGATTCCTTCGTCTTGCGCTGGCCCGCGCCGCGGCCTTTCATCGCGCGCTCGACGCCGACAGTACGTCGCCCGATTCATTGCGCCTCTGCCTGTTCGGTGGCGACTGCGAAGACACGCTGGATGCGGTAGTGATCATCACTGATAAAAAAACCGGCCAGCCGCTGACCCTCTTCCGGCCTTCACGCGCCATCAGTGACCGCAAGGTGCGCAACAGCGCGTGGAAAGCGATGTTCGTCCCCGGCGATGGCCGGGTCACGCGCCGCAGCCTCTTCGGACTAAGGCTGGAACCTGACCTCAACGACCCGCTGCCTCAGGCAATGAAACAGCGCCCGTATTACGCCGTCTTCGATTGCGAAATACACGGCGACCTGCCCCTCAACCTGAGAGTGCAGAATAATCTGATGACGATGCTGCTGGGGAATAGTTACTGAAGAGAAGGGCGGGAGGCAGGGAGAAAGAGAGCAGCATAACCGAAAGCTTTTTTCCTGCCCTTCGTCAGTCCTTCATGGCTTCTGCGGCTTTTCCGGTTTTTCGGGCGTGGCGTCGTCTGAAATTTTGATGTCAGTCTCGAACTTCCGATAGAACTTGAAGTGGATGACGTTGCGGGAGAACTTCCGCTCGCGACGATTGCCGATGATGAATTCGGCGCTCACCGGCAGCAGGAATTCCATCTCCAGCCCGCGCAGTTTGACCATGTCGTAATCAGTCGAGCTTTCCGATTGTGTGACCGGGTAATCACGCGGCAGATCATCGGCCGCCTGCTCGATCCGCAGCACCCGTTTCGTTTCCGCATCAATCCACACGCTGCCGCTGTAACCGGCAATGATCGGCGGCAGGTTGTCCGTTTTGATCTGCATCTGCGAAGTGGCTTTCGGCACGCGGAAATCGTAGATCAGCGTCTGCCGGGCGCCGAGTTTTTCCGTCCCGGCGGGTTTGAATGAGGTTCTGGTTTCCGGGCCGAAAAGGGCGACCAGAGCGGTGGCAAAATCGCCCGTCGAATAAGCCCCTCCGGATTGTTCAAGCGGTCGCGTCATCGGACGACCGATGACGTTGATCGGCTTGTAGGATTCCCCTTTCCTCCGGTTATAAGTCAGCTCGTAGGCCAGCGAGTCGAACTTCTGCCACCCGCCGCTGCCGTCAAGATCGGCATAGCGCGTGATCTCCTGATTACAGACGAAGTCCGGCAGATCCTCCGCATACGACATCACGTTTTTCCTGACTTCTTCGATGACCGGATCGGGCGCGGCGGGGCGAATGCTGACGGCCTGCTCGCCGGCGGCAGCGATCAGTTTTTCATTGGCCCGCCTGATCGCATTGAGGAGGTGGGGGTGCGCGCCGTTGGCACGCAGGCGGTTAATCACGTCCGGCTTCGGGTCGAAGGCGATGCCGAAACGCTCAATGCGCGCGGCGATATCGCCTTCGGTCATATCGCGCCCGACCGAGCGGCGCAGCAGGTTATTGAGCTGCTGCAAAGTCAGCGGGTCATTAGCCGAGACGTTGCTGACCGATGATTGTGCCTGGGCAGTGCCTGAAAATATCCCTGTCACAGACAGGAGGGTTGCGAAAAAAGCGGTGATGAATATTACTGTTTTTGCTCTCATTGCTCTGGCTCCGGGATGATGCCGTCAGAATCCCAGCACGGCGATTGTCTTTCATCAGACATTAAATTTCCAGTAAGGGACAAACGGTAAGTGCCATCAACCGAATTAAATCCCGCCAGGTCTCGCGCGGCTCCCGGCCGGGCCAAAAAATCACTGGGTGATTTCCGGGCGTGTCTGCGTTAAAATGCGAGCCGCTGTTGCTGCGGTGATCCTCGACCGGCAACCGAGTTTGATGCGGCGAAAACCCCTTCGGTCGTCTGTTAATCACGAGCTTGTTTATTCCGGAGTCTGAAATGCGTTTTGGAAGGTCGGCGATATTTGCGCACATTATCCTTTTTGAAAGCAGGTGTTCTGTCAGGTCATTCAGAAAACTTTCCCCGCTTTCACTGATCATCCCTTTCCTGCTCCTCTTCGTCAGCACGGTGACAACGCCCGCGCAAACAACGCGCACATGGCAACTGACCGGGCCGTTCGGCGGGGACGTTTCATCGCTCGCTGTTGACCCACGTGATGGTGATCACGTCATCATCGGCACGCACGACGGGCAGATTTTCAAATCAACCGACGGCGGCTCGACCTGGCATCGGGTCAGGCCGGGGCTCCGGATGAACGGGTTCGAGATCAAACGCTTCATGTTCGACCGTGAGCGCGCGGGAGTGGTTTACGCCGGCCTCGTCCAGATCAGGGATGCGCGTGATGACTCCTCAGGCGGCGGCATCTCCCGCAGCACCGACGGCGGTGAAACCTGGAGTGAAATCGAAGTGATGCGCGGGCGGTCAGTGCGCAACCTCGTGCAATCGGCCAGTGACCCTGATGTGATTGTGGTCGCGGCCCGCGACGGCATTTATCGCAGTTCTGACCGCGGGGAAAACTGGGAGCGCATCACGCCGGAATCCGACCCCGAGTTGCGTGGCTTTCACTCAGTCGCGATTGATCCGCGCGACGCAAAGATCATCTATGTCGGCACCTGGCATCTGCCCTGGAAAACGGCTGATGGCGGGTTAACGTGGAAGCGGGCCGGGTCGAAGGAAAACGGGATGATTGATGATTCGGACATATTCGCGATTCAGGTTGACGAGAAAAACCCTGACAACGTGATGATGAGCGCGTGCAGCGGCATCTATCGCTCGCTCGATGCCAGCGCGAAATGGGCGAAGATTCAGGGAATCCCTTACACCAGCCGCCGCACGCATGTCATTTACCAGCACCCGACCCGGCCCGAAGTGATCTTTGCCGGGACGACTGAAGGGTTGTGGCGCACAACTGACGGCGGCAAAACCTGGGGCATAGTGAGTTCGCCCAGGCTGATCATCAACGCTATCGCGGTCCATCCTGAAAAGCCGAATCGCATCTACGTCGGGACCGAAGACATGGGAGTGATGATCAGTGAGGATGGCGGCGAAAATTATGTGCTGAGTAACGCCGGTTTTATCTCCCGCCAGGTGCGCACGGTGCTGGCGGACAGCAGTGAGCGCGGGCGCCTTTATGCCGGAGTGATTTTCGACGGGGCCGGCGGCGGGATCTTCATCAGTGAGGACGGCGGAACAACCTGGCAGCAGTCAAACAAGGGGTTGGGCGTGCGTGATGTGTATTCGCTTTATCAGGATCCGTCCAATCCGAAAACGATCTACGCCGGAACCAATCATGGCCTGTTCCGGTCTGACGATCAGGGGAGGAACTGGGTCGCGGTCAAACGCGCCGAAAGTGAAATCAAAGCACTGGCCGGCAAACCGGGAACGGGTAAAGGGCCAGTCTCCACCCCGGATTCAGGATCGGGGCCAAAGAAAGCAATTTCTTCCACCGCCCGCACAGGTGCGGCGATTTCAGGCAGCAGGGTCAAACGCGTAGTTCAAACCCGGGTTCAGGCAACGGCAAAGCCGGCTTCAGACAAAAAGAACCAGGCCGGCGCCGCGGGCGACCAGTCTTCAAAACCAGTACTGTTTGATTTGCAGAGTCAGGTCTTCGCCATTGCGCCGCTCATCCCGGGCAGCGAGTCCGAACCGAAAGGACTGGTAGCAGCAACCTGGGACGGTCTTTACCGCACGACGGATGAAAAGAAGGGCTGGGAGCCGCTCGCGCTTTCCGTCAGCAGCCAGGTCGTGGCGGCCAGCAAACCAGTGAGCCCGATTGTCCGCACTGTCGCGACAAGCCCGCACGCGCCCGGCCTGATTCTTGCCGGGACGGAAGAAGGGATTTTCATCTCGCGTAATAATGGAGGAAGTTTTACCCCATCGCCCCTCGACGGGGAACTTCGGCGAATTCAGACAATAGTTTTTGACCCTCGCAGTGCCGAAACGATTTATGTCGGGACCTCCAACGCCTTCTTCCGCTCGACGGATGGCGGACAAACCTGGGAACGTCGTGGCGGAGGATTGCGCCTGGCCTCATCAGTCAGCGCCATTGCCATCAATCCCGCCAACCCGAATGAACTTTATGTCGGAGACTATAATCAGGGCGGGTTCTACCGTTCAATTGATCGCGGCAGGAACTGGGAGATGCTGAACATCAATGATCTGCCAAGTCAGCGCCTGTGGTCGCTGGTTGCCGACCCGTTCGATGCCGGCAGGATGTACGCGGGATCTTTTTCAAGCGGAGTTTATGTGGTGACAAAGCAGGCCGAATCCAAGTGATCCCGGCCTGCCATGCCTTTAATCGGCTATCCTCTTCAGAAAATAAAAAAAGCGAAAAGCCACTTGCATTCGCCCCGTTGAATGCAAGTAGCTTTTCGCTTGACCAATAACTACTACCGAAAAAGCGAGCGCAGTATAATCAGATTGACCGATTTAAGCAAGTTAAATCTTCAACGATTTTGAAGGTTTTGTTAAAAGTGAATCCTGTGAGCGGTTTAGAAATCGATCAATCTGATAATCTCCCGTTCAAAACGACCTTTCAGGGTTTTTGTGGGTTGCCTGCCTGCTGCGCAATCATCTTTTTGAGCTTCCCAAGCATTTCGCGAACTGCCGGGACATCCGGCGCATTTGGTGCTTCCTGTAAATAAGCTTCAAGTTGTTCGGCAGCTTTGTCCCAGGCACGGCGGCGGAGGTTTAAATTACACAGGTGCTGTCGCACTTTAACCATTTCCGGCCCGCCGAGCGTCCGCGCTTTGAGGAGTTCCCGCTCCGCCTGATCTAAGTCAGCTGGCTGAGTATCCATCAGGGCAAGTCCCAGATAAAGATGTGACATAGGAAAGCTTTCATCCAGATGGTTGGCCTCCACCAGATGTTTGATGGCTTCGGGATAGTTCTTCAGATGGTAAAACAGCATGCCCAGATTGATGTGCGCCAGCGGGAACTTTGAATCAACAGCCAGAGCCTTCTCGAAAGCCGCCTGCGCCTCGGCAGGCTTCTGAACAGTCAGATACTGCTCACCCAGTTTATTGAGCGCGAGCAGGTAATCCGGGAAAGCCTTGAGCGATTCCCGGAGCAGCGGGATAGCTTCATCCGGTTTTCCTTCTCTGGCCTTCTTCTCACCTTTCTCGTAGAGCTTCGCAGCTTCCTTCGGAATCTTCTGCTTGAACTCCGCGGCTGACAGCGTTTTGCCCTTAGGTTTGGCCACAAATTCTGAACTCTTGTCTTTCAGGTAGACCTGCACCATGAAGGTGCGACTGAAGTTTCCATAAACTTCCACCTGCTCCTGCGTCGTGTCGTACACACGCCCATCACCCGGTACGACCACCCGATACGTGTTGCTGGAGACGGAGCGAAACTCGAAGTTGCCGACCGAATCGCTGAATGTCTCGCCCGCAATGCCCCCGGTACTCAGTTCGAGAACCACGCGAATGCGTTGTTCCGGCAGCATTCCTGAAGGCATGAAAATCTTCCCGCGAACAATATGCGAACTGCCTGCGGTCGAACGGCTGGACTGGCTCGGATTGTTACCCACACCGCCCTGTCCCTGTGCGAAGGCGTTCAGGAAAAAGATCGGGAGGGCGACGGCCAGATAGATAATCCCGGGAAAGCTGATTGGACGGAATGGAAAGGTATTCATCGCGAGCCTCCATTGTCATGCGGTCAGTGAGCTTCAGGACAAAAATGGCGGGGAGTAAACTTTGTCCGGCGCGGTGGCGCGATGAACGAGCGGAATGCGCCATCAAAGGACGCGACCCGGCATGCAGGATATTCAGAAATACTTCTTCAATTTCTGGTACGTGTCGGCGAGCGTTTCGGGCAACATCCGGGCCTCGCCGACGGTCGTCATAAAGTTGCTGTCTCCGAACCAGCGCGGCAGGATGTGAAGATGAAAGTGTTCAGCGACTCCTGCGCCTGCCGCAGCGCCAAGATTCATCCCGAGGTTGTAGCCATTCGGATGATAAATCTCACCGAGGGCTTTCTGCAGCAGCTTCCCCAGATCCATCATCTCATCGGTGACTGGCTTGTCGGCGTCACCGAGCCAGGCAAGGTGAACAAACGGAACGATCAGTGCGTGCCCGCTGGTGTATGGGTACAAATTGAGGACAATAAAATTGAACTGCCCCCGGTAAAGGACATAGTTCGTTTCATCCGTTGCGGCCCCCCGATTTTCAGCCAGGCGGCAGAAGACACAGCCTTTTTCCCGATCTGCTGATCCGACGTATTGAGAGCGCCAGGGACTCCAGAGAAAATCCATAGGACGAACAGTCAGCAGTCAGCGCTGCCCCTGAAAAAATCCGCACCCGAGGCAGCCGGCATCAAGCTGTCTGCTGACTCGTCTCCTCCTGCTGATTGATCAGCTCTTTGAGTTCTTTGCCGGGCTTGAAATATGGGACACGCTTGGCGGGGATGTCAACCGGCTCGCCGGTCTTGGGGTTGCGCCCGCGCCGCGCATCGCGCTGGCGGACGCGGAACGAGCCGAAGCCGCGCAGCTCGATCTTCTCTCCGCGATTGAGCGCTTGAATAATGTTCTTGAAGACCTCATCCACGATTACTTCCGAGTCCTTCTTCGTCAACTCGGCGGCGCGCGAAACTTCTTCCACCAACTCTGCCTTTGTCATCTCTCCTCCATTCAGGTGAACGATTTAATAGTTAGTTGTGAACCGGCGGGACCCCGAACCTGCTTACTTCCACTGGTACTTGAACCTGACCGAAGTGTCCATTTCGTTCAATTGATTCGGCAACTGACTCGGCAGAAACTGGCCGAGTTTCGTCGTGCCGAGCAGATCGAGCAACGAAAAAGAATCGCGTGGTTTTGGCGGAGTCACAACCTGCGGTTCGCCTTTAATGCCGACCAATTGTGCGGTTTTCTTAACAGCCTCTTCGTAACTGGCGATCTCATCAATCAGTCCGTTTTCCTTTGCCTCCTGCCCGGTGTAGACCCGGCCATCGGCCAGCGCGCGGATGCGGGTTTCATCAAGCCCCTGGCGTCCCTTGCGCCCTTCAACCACCACAGTGACAAACTGATTGAAGAGTGTGTTAACGATTCCCTGAAAATATTCACGCTCGCGCGGGGTGATGTCGCGCGTCGGAGAGCCGGTGTCCTTGAACTCTCCGCTCTTGAAGACTTCCGGTTTGATCTTCGCCCATTCGGCCAGCGCCTTATAATTGACCCATTCGGCGATCACCCCGATGCTGCCGGTGATGGTGCTGCTGTTGGCGAAAATCTGATCCGCCGGGCAGGCAATGTAATACCCGCCCGACGCCGCCGCAGTCCCCATCGAAACAACTATCTTTTTCTTCTTCTCTTCCTTGATGCGCTTCACCTCGCGGTAAATTTCTTCCGAGGCGGTCACCCCGCCGCCGGGGCTGTCTATGCGCAGCATAATCGCTTTGACGCGGCCGTCGTTGCCGTATTGTTTGAGGTAACGGTTGACCTCCTTGGCCGTCGCATCGGTAATCACTCCTTCAACGGGGATGACGGCGATCCGGTCACCGCTGATGCCGCCATCTTCTGAAATGATCAGGGCGCCGATGACCAGCACGGCGCTGAAGGCCAGCAGCGCGATGCCCGAGATCACAGCCACCCAGACGAGAGTGCTTCTCTTCATAAAACCAGGATAAATTTCAGGGACTGAAATGAGAGGGATTCGCAGCAACAACAGGCGGCAGGCAGCGAGTAATTTCCTGCTGCGTGCCGCCTGTCAATCACAGCGCGATCCACTAATCGTCACTTACTGATTCTTCGAACCGTCGCCCTCGGTGCTGGCGACATTGAAATCAGCGATCTCGCCGAGCGTGCCCATGCCGCCGGAGTCGCTCGCCGTGTAGCTGCGGACGTCAACGATGGGTTCGTCCTTACCCACGGCGCGCGCCGAGAGGCCGATCTTCTTCGCCTCGCGATCCATCTTGAGGATCTTGAACTGCATCTGCTGCCCGATCTGTACGGCGTCTTCCGGTTTCTCGACGTGCTGATCCGACAGTTCAGAAACGTGGCACAGCCCTTCGATCCCGTCTTCGAGTTCGACGAACGCGCCGAAGTTGGCGAAGCGCGTGACCTTGCCGGTCACTACGTCGCCCGGCTTGCGCTCGTTGAAGAAACGATCCCAGGCGTTCGGCTCGAGATCCTTAATCGAAAGCGAGAGGCGGCGGTTGTCAACGTCAATCGCCGTGATGACGGCTTCGACCTCCTGATTCTTCTTGAGCGCCTCGCTCGGATGCTTGATCCGCTTCGTCCAGGAGATGTCAGAGACGTGAACCAGACCGTCAATGCCATCTTCAATTTCGACGAACGCGCCGAAGTCAGTCAGGTTGCGGACGCGACCTTTGACATGCGTGCCGACCGAGTAACGCTGCGCGAGCGTCTCCCACGGGTTCGATTCGATCTGCTTGATGCCGAGGCTGATGCGGCGGTTGTTGGAATCAATCTCCAGCACCTGAGCCTCGATCTCCTGACCGACGCTGACCAGTTTTGACGGGTGCTTGACCCGTTTCGACCAGCTCATCTCGGAGACGTGAACCAGGCCCTCGACGCCCGGCTCCAGCTCGACGAAGGCGCCGTAATCGGCAATCGAAACGACCTTGCCTTTGACTCGGGCGCCGATCTGGTAATGCTCGCCGATGGTACTCCAGGGATCGGGCAGCAGCTGTTTATAGCCAAGGCTGACGCGCTCGCGGTCCTGATCGAACTTGAGGACTTTGACCTGGATCGTCTCGCCGACCTTGAACAGCTCGTTCGGGTTCTGGATCCGGCCCCAGGACATGTCGGTGATGTGGAGCAGGCCGTCCAAGCCCCCGAGGTCAATGAACGCGCCGTATTCGGTGATGTTCTTGACCACGCCGTCAACGATGATGCCTTCCTCAAGGCTCTTGAGCGTGTCGCCCTTGCGCGCGGCGTTCATCTCTTCCAGCACGACCTTGCGCGAGAGGACGATGTTGCTGCGCTTGCGGTTGACTTTCAGCACGCGGACTTCGATGTCCTTGTTCCTGAAGCTTTCGAGATTGCGCACCGGGCGGATGTCCACCTGGCTGCCGGGCAGGAAAGCCTGAATGCCGCCGATGTCCACGCGCAGACCGCCCTTGATGCGATCCGTGACCCGGCCGGTGACCGTCACGCCGCTCTTGTAAGCCTGCTCGATATGCTCCCAGGTCTGCATCCTGATCGCATCGGCGCGCGACAGTTCGACGTAACCTTCGTTATTCTCAAGCTGCTTGACCAGCACGTCCACCTGATCACCAGGCTTGACGGTCACCTGATCGCCGTCCTTGAACTCGGCAATCGGCACAATCCCTTCGGACTTGAAGCCGATGTTGATAATGACGGACTGGTCGGTGATCTTTTCGACCGTGCCTTTGACAACTTCACCTTCGCCGACTTCGCTGTGGCTCTGACGCTCATGCTGTTCGAGGATCGCACCGAAATCCTCCATGCTCATCTCAGCATCATCATCAACGACATTCGTGGACTCAGCAGCAGTGGTATTTTCAGTCTGGGCCGCAATCGGCGCTGCTTCCGGAGCTTCAGCGCTGCCTGCGGGCTGGTTAGGGTTATGGGTTGACATTGAAACCAGGAATCCTCCTCAATGAACTTCTTCTGCAAACTGCGCGGATCGCCTGTGCGATCCGGTTAAGAAATTTGTGCAGGGTACGAGAGAACCGGAATGATAACGCTTCGGCGGCCCGTTTGCCAAACAAATTAACCGCCGAATGGCAAAGTCACCACCTTCAATCGCCGCCCGATTCAGGCGGCACCGGGAGGGTTCAATTCGCGATCAATCTCCCTCAGGCGCATCACGACCCCCTGAATCATCCAGTCCGGCGTTGAAGCCCCGGCGCTCACGCCGACGCGTTCGACGCCGCGCAAGTCTTCCGCGTTGATCTCATCAGCCGTCTCAATCAAAGTCGAACGCGTGCAGAATGCGCCGGCTTGCTCGACGAGTTTGTTGCTGTTGGCGCTGTGGCGGCCCCCGATGACGTAAAGCACTTCGACTTCAGCGGCCAGCCGCCGCACCGCCGCCTGATTCTCTTCCGTCGCGTCACAGATCGTCTCGCAGACCTTCACTTCGCGCGCCCGTTCGCGCAGGGCCGCGACAACGGCCTGATATTTCTCCGGGCTGATGGTCGTCTGCGCGACAGTGCCGACGCGGTCCATCACGGGAAGCCGGCGTGCCTCCTCAATGCTTTTGACAACCTGAGCCTGCCCGTCGAGGTGGCCGAGAATGCCGATGATCTCCGGGTGATGCTTATCGCCGACGATCACAACCTGATAGCCGGCATCGCGCAACTCAACGGCCTTGCGTTGCGAGTAATGAACGTAAGGGCAGGTGCCATCCATCACGCGCAGCCCGCGCGCCTTCAGATCGGCGTAAACCTGCGGCGTGACGCCGTGCGCCCGAATGATCACCATGCCATCTCTGAGTTGAGCCGGATCTTCAACGACCCTGATCCCATCCTGCTCGAGCCGATTAATCTCCTGCTGGTTGTGAATCAACGGGCCGAGTGTCCTGACCTCCGTCCCGCCGGACTTCGACTGGGCGCGATAAGCCATATCCACGACGCGCTTGACGCCCATACAGAACCCAAGGCTTTCGGCCAGCATTATTTCCATCGGCTCACCACTTTGAAGCTGTGTGATTCACTCCGCCGGAATTGCCCTGTTCACAGGATTTCGACTTTGCAGGAAAAGGAGTGATGGCAGGTGTAACCAGAAACATTCAACTTTACTTCCCAGCAATTCATTACGCGGGAAAACAGGACTCTAAAGGCTTGCCCCTGCCTTGTCAAGCTGCAATCTGTCGTTAAAACGCGGCCAAATCAGGACAAATCAAAAGCCAGGGCCGGATCACGACGGCTTTCGTGTTGCCGTCTTCATGCGCTGCTTTTCTTCGCCTGCGGGTTGCGCTTTCTCCCGCCTTTTCTGCCCTCGGGCGGCCATCCGGAAGAATCGTTTGACCTCCTCCTGACTCAGTTCGCGATACTCGCCGGGCCGGAGCTGTGCATCGCGCAGAAAGCCTATCGCCGTGCGCCGGAGTTTGATGACCGAATGCCCGATCACATCGAACATTTTGCGGATCTGCTGATTGCGCCCTTCATACAACACGACTTCAAACCAGGCGTTGGTCGAGCTTTCTTCAATCAGTCGCAGCTCCGCGGGCACGGAACGATGGCCGTCAATCACCACTCCGCGGCGCAACCGTGCGATCTTATCTTCGCTCGGTTGCCCTTTGACTTTGACCAGATAACGCTTCGGCACTTTGCTGGCGGCCCCGGTGATCAGGTGATGAAACTCCCCGTCATTGGTCAGCAGGAGCAACCCCTCGCTGTTGAAATCGAGACGGCCGACCGGGTTTACTTTGTGGCGATACTTCTCCACGAGATCAACCACGAGCGGTCGCCGCTGCGGGTCGGAAGTGCTGCTGAGACAGCCGACAGGTTTGTTGAGCAGCAGATAAATTTTCTGCCGGCTGCCGAGTTGTTGGTTGATGAGTTTGCCGCCGACTTTGATATGATCAACTTCGGGGTCAGCTTTCGCCCCCAGCTCGGTGATGACCTCTCCATTGACCGTCACGGCCCCCGCCACAATCAACTCTTCGGCTTTGCGGCGCGAGGCGACGCCTGCGGCGGCGATCAGTTTTTGCAACCGCTCCTGCATATCCGATCCTTGGTCAGCGTGTGATCATGCGCGGCCCTGAAAAGCCGATAGCCACCGATCCGGTGGCTATCAGTCCTGATCAAAACTGGTGGCCGTTATTGCGCCTGTTGCGTTCCACCGGGGGCTATCCTAGCTGCTGGCAGCCGCTGCTGTCAAAGTTGTCGCCAGTCAACAAACAAAAGGCGGGCCGTTGCCGACCCGCCGCCTGAAGAAAGGTGATTCTGTTCACCGGCACGTACGAAAAGAGCGGAAATGGTTTCGCTGCCGGACGTCATTATGACGGTCAGGAGCGCCGGAGTTGCGAACGCAAGCCGAGAGCGATAAAGATGAGCGCCAGTCCCTTTTCCACGCCGGCGCTGCAGGCACCCCGATCATGCAGGAGCGAGATCGGCGAGAGGGCCAGGCCGGTCAGAATCGAGCCCGGTTCGAGCAGTATCAGTGCGACGCCGACATAGCGGGGCAGCGCCTTCGCTTTCAAGGTCCCGATGCCGAACGCGATGAGTCCGACCATCCACAGCAGCGCTCCCCAAGGGAAGCCGAAGGCTGCCAGGATCGGCTGGCCTGCGAGCAATCCTACGTTCCCGAGGGACGCAAGGGTGGACGCGGTCATCACCAGATAGAACCCGACCTGCTCGGCGCGCGCAGACTGAGAACGCTGCACGGCATGGGTGTAAAGGAAAGTGACGGGTGTCAGCCCGAACGGAATCATCCAGAACAGGTCGCGATAGTTCTCCTGCCGTGGGCGCACGATTGATTCCACTCCAAGCGCAATCCAGCAGGCCGCGGCGCAGAAGGCGAAGCGTGATCCAGCAGCCGCCAGCGCGGACAAACTCGCGTCCGCAGGCCGGGCGTAATGGCCTGTGTCGGGACCGGAAGTGGTCTTCGTAATCATGACCGCATTCGCTTACTCACTCATCTGAAGCTCGGCCGTGGCCGCCTGCAGAGCTTCCGGGTTCGTCAGCAGGCCGACGTACTGCGCCTTCATCTCAGGCGAGGCGAACTCGATCAGCAGCCGATTCTCGACCCAGAACTCGACCAGTTCGAACGGCCCGCGGTCGCACAGCCTCGCCAGCCAGCCTTCCCTCTCGCCGATCCGCAGCAGTTCGTCGCCGCTCAGTTCCGTTGAGATGTAGGCATGGACCGCGATGAATGGCGAGCCGGACGCATCCCCGGCGTGGAATCCGGCCTCGCGCTCGCCGGGCCGCATCTCAGTGCCCGAGGGCAAGACCTCAAGCATCGTGCCGTATTCGTCGCCGGAGAAGACGAACCAGGAGTCGGGCCGGAAGTTCGGCGGCGCGGGGAAAACCTGCCCGCCCATAATTTCGGCCAGCACGTCGGCGACGTGCCGCGGGTTGCCGGCATCAATTGAAATGTGATGAATCATTGCGCTGTCTCCCTGTGACAATCGTTCTTCGATAACTGTGAGCATCGCTCACTACTCACTAACGCGGAATTCCGGTCGGGAATGAATCACCGGCTGAAAATTATTTCCGCGTGTGTGCCGCGGGAAAGCAAAGAGGGGCCCTTCGGCCCCTCATACGAATACCATCCCAGCTGGTCAGAATTGATTTTGCCGCCGGCCGTCAACGTTGCTGTCAAAGGCCCTGAAAACGACTACAGCCACCGTTCTGGTGGCTGTAGTCTTCGATCAAAACTGGTGGGCCGTGCCGGGCTCGAACCAGCGACCCGTTGATTAAGAGTCTCGTCAAGCCATTTTTAACCGATTTCGCTGGGGTCACAAAGGCTTTTTTCGCCTGCACTTACTGTGCATTTCCCTTTGAGTGGATTTCACTCGATTTTGACCGTTTCGCCGGGTTGGCACACAAAAAACAGCACGTTTTGAGCAAAGAGAGGAAAGAAAGTTGAATCCAGCGCGCTGCATCGGCTTCATTCTCCAGACTTATGCTACCGCCTTCAGAACACGAGCTGGCCACCAGCGATGTGACCATCTCGCCCCGGCAAGTGAAGGCCCTCTATCGAGGACGCCAGCAGATTGAAGGGTTCTTCATAATCCTGCGCGGTCAGTTGCGCTGGGGGCAATCTCCCGCTCGCAGTCGGGAGGCACAGACAGCACATCTGCATTTATGTCTGATGGCCTACTGTGTCCTGGAGGCGGAAGCCGTCCGCCAACAAACGACGATTTACAAACTGCGGCGCACGTTATTTCGTCAGGAGGTGCCAGAGCAATCGCCACTGCTCGAACCTTTTACCCTGGCTGCGTAACTTCTGCTGCTTTTACAGCACCCCATTGATCCTCAGCCCGACTGCTTCATTGCCCGGCAGCCTTTCCGGCAGCTTCGCGCTGAGGCCTTGCTCGTTCTGCGTCCACTCCAACCTGCCCCCGCCCAAGAGCGTTACGTCCTTAACCTTCCGCCCGCCGACGTGTGACGAGTTCGTCGCCAGACTCTTGATGACGGCTTGCGTCGTCGGCTGTGGCGCGAGCAAGTAGGCGTAGAGCGCGTCACCCTTGGTGGTGAAGCGGATGTCTTCAATCGTATAAGGCTTGCGGCGCACGTCGCGCGCGCCGCCGAACTGGCCCGCTTCGGGCGTCTCGACGGTCGAGGGGCCTTCGCCGTAGACCTTCCACGGGCGGCTGCCGAAGATGCCTTCCGAGTTCGTCTTCATCCACGCCGCCATACCTTCGAGGAACGGGACTTCGTGTTCGTCTATCGTGCCGTCGCCCCGGATGGGGACGCTGAGCATGAGGTTACCGTTCTTGCTCACGATGTCGAGCAGCATGTCTACGACCTGACCGACAGTCTTGTACCTGTTCTGCTCGGCGATGGCGCGGCTGTAATGCCACATGCCGATGCAGGTGTCGGTCTGCCACGGCTGCGGGCGGATGCCGGTGGCGACGCCCCGCTCAATATCTTCCACGACGGCGGCGACGTGTTCCGGCTTCATGTGTTTGGCGTTGACGACGGCCTCGAGCTTGCCCTTATTGCGCGCGAGATTCGTGTTGTAATAATGCGCCACGATGTCAAGTCCGGCCTGGCCGAGCGGTAGTTCGGTGTCGTCGAAGTAGAGAACGTCGGGGTGATATTTATCTACCAGGTCCTGGCAGCGGAGGAACCACTTCTCAGTGAACGCCGGATTCATCGGCGGCGGGTTCTCGTTCCACGCACCGGTGTTCTTCTGATGCCACTCCCTCATGGCTTTGATGGTGGTGATGCCCTCGGGCACAACTATGTTGCGTCCGGTGTAGAGTTCCTGCGGGTCGAGGCCCTCCCACCACTTGCCCTTGCCGTCGGCCTTCGTCAGGGTAGCGGCGTCGTAACGCACGCCGGCATTCGGCCCTTCGGCATCGTACCCATAAGCCACCTGAAACCAGTGCCACGCGTGAGCCGAGTGGTTGCTGACGCCAAACCTGAGACCATTCGCGCGCGCGGCCTTGGCCCACGTTCCGACAATGTCCTTCTTCGGGCCGACGTTGACGGAGTTCCAGGCGTGGTGCTTCGAGTTGTAGGCATCGAAGTTATCGTGATGGTTGGCGAGGGCGAAGAAGTATTTCGCCCCCGCACGCTTGTAGAGGGGCATCAGCTTCTCCGGCTCCCAGCGCTCCGCCTTCCACAGGTTGTCAATCTCCATGAAGCCGAACCTGGATGGGTGACCGTAGGTCTTCACATGATAGTCGTAAGCCGAGTCGCCCTGTAGATACATTCTGCGCGCGTACCAGTCGCCCTGCTCCGGCACGCATTGGGCCGTCCAATGCGCCCAGATGCCGAACTTCGCGTCGCGGAACCATTCAGGTACACGGTAGTTCTGCACGAGCGATTCCCAGGTCGGCTGGAATGGCCCAGGAGCGATGGTGTGGGTAGATTGGGTCGCGGTCGCGGCTTGAGTTAGTCGTGCAGTTGCACGCAGTCCGGCGGCAGCCACCGATGTTTTGATAAAATCGCGTCGAGAAAATAGCTTCCTCACTGTCATTGCTCCTTCTGATGTTCTTTCGGTCTTCACATGCAGTCTTGCGTCATTGCTCGACTGCGACCACGGTCACTGACTTCGGTTCCAGCTTCAGCACCAGCTTACCGCCCTGAACCTTCGCCGCGATAGGCTTTGGCACGACCGTATTCGACGCCTCGAAGCTGTTGATGCTATCCACCTTCGGCGCGGTCAGCGTTTCTCCTGCTGCCGATTTAGCCGTGATGCCTGTCAGGCTCACTTCAATCTCGACCGATTGATTGGGGTCCACATTCGTGATTTCCAGCCACAGCTTGCCGGCCTTGTCCTTGGCAGCGATTGCATCCACTCGCGGCAAGGTAATGTCGCCGTGCGTGTAGCTGCCTGCGTTGAACGTGACCGGCACGAACGTGGCGTCCTGGAACGGCACATACATTTTGTGGACGTAGTAGGTCGGGGTCAGCACCATCTTTTCTTTGTCGGTCAGGATCATCGCCTGCAGGACGTTGATCATCTGGGCGATGTTGGCCATGCGCACGCGGTCGGCATGACGGGCAAAGATGTTGAGATTAAGCGCGGCCAGGATGGCGTCACGCTGGCTGTTCTGCTGGACCAGGAACCCCGGATTGCTGCCGGGCAGCGGCGCATACCAGGCGCCCCATTCATCAACCACGAGCGCGACCTTCTTTTGCGGATCGTACTTGTCCATCAGGGCCGAATACTTGCTGACCAGACCTTCCATCTCCAAAGTGGCCTTGAGAATCTGACTGTATTCGTTCTCGCCGAATCCGACAGAGGCGAGCTTTTTATCCCAATGCACGACCGTGTAGTTATGCAGCGAGAGGCCGTTGAAATCCAAACTCCACTGGCGATTCTGCCAGACCTTCATGACGGCTTCGGCCCATTCGGTGAAGCGCGGTTCATTTCCGCCCGGGCCGACGGCGATCTTGAGCATCTGCTGGTTACCCTGCTGTGCCGGATTGAAGTTCCTGACGAAGCGGCTGTAGATCTTGAGTTGGCTCAGATAGTAGTCGGGCGTCATGTTGCCGCCGCAATCCCAGCTTTCGTTGCCGATGCCGAGGTAGGCAATCTTGTAGGGAGTGGGATGGCCGTTGGCGGCGCGTTCTTTGGCCAGCGCTGTCGGCTGCGTCGTAGTCAGGTATTCCAGCCACTCGGCCGCTTCCTGCGGCGTGCCGGAACCGACGTTGACCGAGAGGTACGCCTCGGAGCCAATCTGGTCGAGGAAGTCCATGAGCTCGTGAGTCCCAAAAGTGTTCGGCTCAATGACGCCGCCCCAGTTGGGGTTGAGCGTCTCTACCCGCTGTGGGCCGATGCCTTTGCGCCAGTGGTATTCGTCGGCGAAGCAGCCGCCCGGCCAGCGAACGTTCGGCACCTTGATCGCCTTCAGCGCGGCGACGACATCGTTGCGAATGCCGCGAGTATTCGGAATTGAGGAACCCGGGCCGACCCATATGCCTTCATACACGCCGTGGCCGAGGTGTTCGGCGAACTGGCCGAAGATGTTGCGATCAATCTTCGCGCCGGCCCTGGACACGTCAACGGTCAAGTCAACTTTTTGTGGGGCTGCGAAGGGTGCAGTTAGGGGCACAATGATCAAAGCGAAACTGAGAAGAAGTACACGCATGATTAATGAATCCTTTCGGCCCGCCCCCTCAATGACTTCTCCTGAAATACTTGTTGGGTGCGCCGGGTGTGGGAAGGCTGGCGGCGACCTGCGCTCCGCCGTCATGCGCCTTGGTCAATGCAGCAGTGAGCGTAATGCCGGAGCCGGTAACCTGGACGCCAGCCGCGTGCGCAGATTTGAGCGGCGACGTAACGGTGATTGCGGCACCGCCTCTGCCGAAGGTGGTGGAGGCGACGACCACGGTTTCCTGGTTTGCGCCGCTATCCACGGTGATCGTCTGGCCGGCGCTAAAGCCGATAGGGCTGGCCACTGGGATCACGGTCGCGCCCACATCGGTGGCGGCGCGGACTGTGGTGGCGCCCGCCGTGCCCACCGTCGCGATGACGGCGGTCTCAAGGTTCGCGCCTGTGCCAATCATAATCGTCTGGCCAGCGACAAAGTCCGCCACGCTGGCGACTTTGATATTGGTCGCACCGGCGGCTGAACCGGTCGGCAGGGTGGTGGCGGGCTGCAACAGGAAATCGGTGCAGTTGCTGTCGTTGTCCAGGCCGTCCGGGAAGCGGCCCGCACTCCGATTGATCGTGATGGCAGTGGCGTTTGGCCCGCCGCCACCGGCTGGGCCGGGCGTGGGCACGCGGCAACCGCCCTGCCCTGCTCCGGAGGCAGCCTGGTAACCCTCGGCAGCCCAGGGATCAACCAGGAGACCATAGTCCAAGCTGTCAACGACCAGGCCAGCGGCGTCACGCAGCACCATGCTGCCGGCGCTGGGTGAAAGGGCGGGGCCACCAAACCACTGGTTGGGCGCGGGACTCCCCTGGTAGCCGGCGGTCGTGACAGCGGCGTCGCGCACAACCGCGTTGATGTCGTGATCCTTTGCCAAGGGGCTGTCGAGCGTGATGCCGGTGCCGAGCGGCTGGACAGGCTCGTTGCTCGAGTGGGCAAAGGCCGTCACCGGTTGAAAGCTGATCCCCGTTCCCTGAACGGCAAAGGGGAGGTTGGCCGCATGGTTGAACTTCAGCGGGGCGGCCAGGTCCAGGCCCGTTCCATGCGCTACCACCCACTCGCGGGCAACATGCGCTCTGGCGAGGGCTGGCGTGAAGTCAATGCCGGCGCCGGTCTGGCCCGGGGAGCCGATGGCGGTGATGGTCACCGTTTCCTGGTTCGCGGGCGTGCCAACAGTCATCTTGTCGCCCACAGCGCCCTGGAAGCCGCTATTCGGTCCGAACGCGCCGCGGATCTTGATATTCGTCGCGCCGGCGCTCGCATCAGCCGAGAGCGCCGTGCGGCTCGCCTGCGTGCCGACGCGCGTGACCGTGACGGTCTCGATCCCGTGGCCGACGCTTTCGATATCCAACCTGATTTTGTCACCGACCGAGATGTTGGCGACGGATGTCACTTTGATGTTGGTTGCGCCGGCGGGTGCGTCCACTCCCAGGAAGGCTTGCGTGCCCGGCTTGCCGACAGCAGTGATGGTGGCCACCTCATACCGCTCCACGGCTTTTGCGATGGTTGGGTAGGTGGCGCCATAGCCGATGGCGATCTTCTGGCCGACCTCGAAGCCGGATACGTTTGTAACTGGCACGCTGGTCGAGCCGGCAGGGATCGTGATTACCGGACCGTCAGGGAGGGGTTGCCACACCGTCGTAATGCCGCCGGCTGCCGTCCCGATGCTTACGATCTTGCGGGTCTCCACGCCGGAGCCAGTGTCAATCGTGATCGTATCGCCAACCTTCATGCCGGTCGTACTCCTAACGTAGATGGCGGTGTCGCCCTTGCGCGCGGGGACGGCCAGCCCGGAGTTGGAGAGGCCAAGCAGGTAGAAGCCGCCCGCTGCAAGCTTCATCCCGGCGGGGATTTTCACCGCCGAGAAGATGGGCTGCTGGGTCGGGTGTTTGGTCAAGGTCCAGTTGGAGATGTCAACCTCCTTCGCGCCGGAGTTGTAGAGTTCGATAAATGAGTTGGTCGAGTTGGTGGGAGAGCCATCGCTAACGCGGAACTCGTTAATCTTGATCGGGCTGACATTCCGCACCTTTTCGACCGCTGTTTCGGTTTGCTTGGCGCCGCTCGTCTGGTTCGCCCACTGGGCGTTGGCGACCAGGTCGCCGTTGAAGGCCGCTGAGCCAGAGGTGACTTTGAAGGTCGCGCTCACGCTCGCGCCGGGCGCGACCGGATCAGCGAACGTCGCCGATGTCTTGGTAGCGCCCGAAACAACGGACGCCCACTGCCTGGGCACGGAAATGCTCAACTGGAGGCTCACCGCAGGCACGCCTGTGGTATTGGTGAAAGTCACGGTGGTCTCCTTAGAGTCCCCCGGTGAAAACGTCTGTAGTCCCGGCGGAGCGGCAGTTGCCGAGGCAGGCGCGATGCTCAGCCGCGGCACGTCGTACCTGGCGGCCACGACGTTGGCCTGCACCAGTTGGTCGGTGGCGTCCGAAGGGAAAGTGCCTGCGGCGGTCATCGCGCCTTCATAAAAGGTGCCCTGCGAGCCGACGCTGTTGTCGCCGCCGTTGCCCAGCAGGATGGCCCCCTGCTTGCGCATTGGGTCATAGGTGTGGTCAATACGCCGCCCGTCGAACATCACCTTCAGTTCGCCCCGCTGCGCGTCGCCTCCCAGGGATGTCCAGTGATGCGGTTCGCCCTTGGCCATCGCGGTTATGAACCGCCAGTTGATGCTCGGCAGGTTTGCGCAGTATTTCGATCCATCCGGGTTGACGCAACCGACAAGGTTATTCTCCTGGTCGGTCATGATCCACGGACCGGTGCCGCTCCCGCGATACCAGGCGGTGGCGTTGCCATAGTATGTGGTCTCCATCGTGCCATTGTCATCGTCGCGGCTGTCAATCTCGGCGTTGCCGTAGTCGAAGCAGCAGCCGGAGTTGTAATGGTGGCCGTTAATGACCCAGTACTGCCCTTCGGCCTGATCGTCAACCGCAGTGCCCTTCGCATCATTCTGGCGGAGGCCCATCCCCGGCGCGATGAAGACGCCGTAAGCCTTGTGGCCCATGATCGTAATCGGCGCCATGTCGGCGACCGGGAGGTTATTAAACCCACCCATGGCCGGGCCGCTGAATCCGCCGCGGGGCGCCTGTATGAGGTCGTTGTGCCTGGAGGATTGGTCGTAGATTTTCGTGATCCAGCAATAGGTGTTGGCGCAGAACGCGTCCTGTGCGGCTGCGTCGGCGTATCCACCGGCGTCCGGGACCGGCGACACAACGGGCTGAACGACGCCAATGTCCAAGGTCTTGCCATCCGACTGGCGCAGCACCTGATAGAGCGGGCCGTTGTAGGAGGCGTACAGTGCCCGCGTCGTGCTGTGGGCCGCCACGCAGGGAGCGCCTGCGGCGGCGTAAATATCGCATGGGCCTTTCGGTCGAGGCGGAGCCTGCCCGGCCCCTGCGGCCATCGTCAACGCGGCGCCAATGAGCGTGAGCGCCAGTGCGAGCATTAGCACAGGGTTGATTCTCATTTTCATGTTTATCCTATTTTGCCTTGCCGGGCGGCAGCAAGCCAGGATGAGGTCTGATTTAGCCGAATCCTGCGCGGCGTCATTTCTTAGTCACGGCCACGTCTTTTTAGTAAGGCCTCGCTCAACAGGAAGGGCTTTGATTCCCCCCGATCTACGAGGCCTTTCTCAAAACCGTTATGGTTCATCCATCAGATACGTCAAAACCGTAATACCTCTGTTTCGCAAAGGCCGCAGCCTTTTTGCGCGGCTTATTGAAAGAGTCTTGGGGCGAAGTCTTTCAGATCGCGGCGCCAGGTCTGCCACTCGTGGTCTGTGCCAGGTGATTCATACCAGACGTGCTGAATCCTGGCCTCTGTTAGCCCGTCATGGAGTCTGTGAAGTCCGGCACGCATTCGCTCAGGCTCGACAGTTCCGACACCCACCCAGAGCAATTTTACCTTCCTGGCAAATGCAGCCGGATCGGCAAAGACCCCGTTGTAATCGGTCCTGGGATCCATCTTGCGGTCTCCGAGCATGCCGCCCGCTCCGCTGAAACCGCCGATGTAGGAAAACAGATCGAGATGATTCAGCGTGACCTGGAACGTCTGCATCCCGCCCATCGAAAGGCCCGCCATCGCCCGATGATCGCGATCAGAAAGCGTTCTGTAGGTCTTGTCAATGAATGGGATCAGCGCCTGTGTCACGTCGTCTCCAAAAGCCGACATCATTTCCTGCATGGCCTTCGCCCTATCGGGAGAAGTGGGAGGGCCGGCCACAACGGGCGCTGGCTGCCCGGCACGTCGGGCATAACCATACGCCATCACGACGATCATCGGCTTGCACTTTCCTTCCGCGAGCAGGTTATCCAGGATGAAGTTGGCACGCCCCTGCCGAATCCATCCCGTCTCATCCTCGCCGCCGCCGTGCTGCAAATAGAGTACGGGGAAGCGCTGTTTGGTTTGCGTCTCGTAACTCGGCGGCAGGTAGACCAGCGCGTGCCGCCAACTGCCCGTCACTTTCGAGTTATACCAAACCTCACGCACCTGACCGTGCGGCACATCTTGAATCGAATAATAAGTCGAACCCGGTTCAGGAACTTCAACCCCGCTGGCGTACTTGCCGCCGCCAAAAAAAGACTGACTGCCCGTGTCGCTGACCTCCGCGCCATCAACGACGAAATTGTAGTAATGGAAGCCGGGAACCAGCGGAGGTGTAGTGAACGTCCAGAATCCATCCGCTTGTTTCACCATCTCCGCTTTGGGGTTGCTCCAGAAATTGATCCTGACCTTCGTCGCGTCGGGAGCTTTGACGCGAAGTTGAACCCTGCCCGTACCATCAACGCGGGGATATTCCGCTCCCCACACGTTGGTCGTCGCAGGCTGAAAATCGCTCGTGTCTTGTGCGTAGCAGAGGCCCGTGAAAAGCGCACACCACAGACCCGCCAATAGAGTGATCCAAAATCGTTTCATCTGATTTCTCCTTTTTACTGAATTGCGTTAGACCGCTCTGTCTTCTGTCTATTGATCACTACGGCCGAGCGGCTCTTTGTTTTGCGAGTTCGGTCTTGAATGCTTGTTCTCTGTCGGCCAAGTACTTCTTGTAGCCTTCGGGATCAACGAAGACCGCAGGGCCGCCCTCCTTCAGCCGCGCGTACTTCGTTTCGAGGTTGAAGTAGTTGCCATGCGCACCGAGAAAGATGTCGCACGGCAGGGACTTCAAGACGCGGAACATCTTCTCGTAATCAGCCGCGATCTGCGGGTAGGCGGCGTTGTTCACGAGCCGGTAGCCGGGGTTCACGTTAGGGCTGCCGACGATCACAACGTTGTAGGTCTTACCCGCCTCCTGCACCTTCATAGTCCACGTGGTGCAGCCTTTCGTATGGCCGGGCGTGAGATGTGCCACCAGGACGGCGCCCCCCAACTTGACCTCATCGCCGTCGTGTAGCACGCGATCCACATTCGTGGGCTTGTAGAGAGTCGCCGGATCGTTACCATACTGAAAGTCCGTCTTGCCGCCCGATTCGACAACCGACACGTCAGAGTCCATGACCATGTACTTCGCGCCGGTCAGCTTCTTGATGGTCTCGCTGGCGGCGTCGTGGTCCCAGTGCGCGTGGCTGATGAGCAGGACCTTGATGTCAGTGAACTTGAATCCGAGCTTCTCCACGCTCGCCCGGATGAGAGGGACGTTCGCCTCAAGGTCGCTGTTGATCAGGATATGACCTTGAGGTGTGGTGATGAGATAGTTGGCGAGGCCCTTGCTGCCGACGTAGTAGAGATTCCCCGCGATTTTGAACGGCGGATATGGCCCGGTCCAATCGGGAGCGTTCGGCGGCGTGGTTGATGTTTGGGTTTCACTTACCTTGTATCCCAGGAGTGAAAGCATCTTCTCAGCGTAACGCTTGCCGAACTGCCTGTAACCTTCCGCAGTGAAATGGAGGTGATCGGCATTGCATGGCAGACCGGCCGAAGAGATGACGTAGGAATTGGGCAGCGTTTCCGGCAGCTTCTTGATGATCTCATTCGCGCTTGCCTTTTCGCCCCCCTGATCGGCGTTGACCACTTCACCCGCCAGCAGCGGCACTGATTCAGGCCTGAGGTTCAGGTCCTTCATCAGGTTGTCATAGATAATCTTGACCTTCCTCGGCCAATCCTTGTCTTCGGCATTTGACTCTCCCTGATGCAACAGGATGCCCTTGATCACCCCGGACTGCCGGGCGATTTTCGCAAGTCCAACCAGGTAGGCATAAGGGTTACCGCCGTATTCATCGGCAATTTTGACCTTCCAGGCATCAGCCGTCGCCAGGTATTCCCGGTAACTGTCCTTATCCCACAGCTCAATCTTCGTGCCGGAAACGCCGACCTTGACCACGCCGACACGGATATTCTTCGGAAGGCCCGCGACCATCGTTCTACCAAAAGAATCCACGAGCGAAATGCCTCTGGTGCGGCGCGTCAAAGGCGGAATCGCGTCGTACCATTGGCCCTTCTTCCAATCCCGATTCGGATTGTCAAAATCCGCCAGCACCTGAAAGCGAGGGTCAACCGTACGATCCTGCTCTTCGATGCGCCCGCCGCCCTCCATATTCGATTGCCCGAAGCACAGGTAGATGTAGAAATTCGGGTCTGGGTCGGCCAAAGCCTGTGTGGCCGGAGTCAGTAACACGACGAGAAGGAACAGTGCCATCTTCGATTTCATAACAGTCGCCTCTATCCTTAGTGTGAGGGAATTGCGCGTGTCGAGCTGAGGCTCACGGTGATGTCTTTTATCGGTTTGTCATCTGCGTCCAGGAACCGTGCGCAAAAGTCCGTCGCCCCTCCGCCGTTGACAATCGCGGCGCGCACGACGTTCGGCCCCTTGTTGAGCGTGAGCCGCCTGGAGACGCCGTCGTCAATGACGGTCTGGCGGTCGCCATAAATGCCTATGACCTCTTTGCCGTTGACCCACCACACCGACGCCGCGTTGGAACCGATGGCCAGCCGCACATCACGCATCTCGCGCGGGCAGTTGATGACGGTCACAGCCCAGAACAGAACATCGGATGTCTTCTTGCCCTGCGCGCGGGCGAAATGGAAAAGGTTGACGTTGTAGTTCACGGTGTCCACCGCATGCCAGGTGAGTTCCGCGCCGCCGACGGCCACCTTGTCGCCGTCGCGCGGGATGACCGTGAACTGATCGGGGAAATGCTCTTTCTTGACAAGCGTCTGCACCGCGCTGTCCGTGAGCCCATTCGCAGCGATTGGCTCCAGCACAAGCCAGCGTTGTATGAAGCCATCAACGGTGGGAGCTTTTTCTGACGTGGTTGGTGTCGTCAAAGTTACGGGCGGAGTCTGCGCCGCAATGTTTGAGATAGCGACAAGTGATGGAAACACCGCGAGCATGATTGCGGCGATGAAGGCGAAGTGTTTGACGAAGTGCATATTCACGAAAGCTCTTGGGTGATTACGCTTGAACCAAGCGGCGCTTCAGGATCTACCCACCATGAGACTGCTGCCATGAGGCCAAAGCCCAACAGTGGGCCGGCACCATAGCCAATTAGAGGCGCTGGTGTCAGTCCTGCAACTGAGCAAAGGAACAACACCGCATAATAGGCGGCTACGGCAGCTAACCAGGCAGCGCTTCGAAGCGAGTAGGCGTATAGGCCTGCAATAAAAATAAAAGCGCTGGCGATGACGGCGAGACCGGCAAGGAGCGAGCCACCAAGTGCAAGGGCAAAAACACTCTCGACGTATGGGACAGGCTCAAGCAGATCAGGGCGAGTGAAAGCCCCTGCTGTGACTAGCACCATGGCTCCTAAGGTAATAGCTGGCCTTGGTAAATTCGCGCGGTATCGCATAAAAAGAACCGCTGAACCGGCGAGCAATGCCAGCACTTGAGAGGCATCCGGTTGAATCGCCAACAGAATGCTTGCGCCAACCAGTGCTGTGTAAGCGATTGTCTCCATCTTACCTCGCTTGCGAACAGATACTGTGCAGGCTGCGAAGAATGATGGCAGTAGCAATGGCGCCATGTAGAGTTTCAATGGTCCCAATGAAACCCAGCGATCAGGCCCTGATGATTTATTCAATAGAGGCGCGGCGATACCGGCCAGGGCAAGAAGAGCAATTATCTTGGCCGGCGTGGAACCGTGAGTCCGACGATCTAAGAACTGTCCTGCCACTATAAGGAGGCAGGTCGCGCAGATCAGTAGAAGGTGCATCAGCCAGATGCGCCGGTTTACACCAGCGAAGGATAGAACGACGAGGCTAGCGGCGATAGGGAAAGTAGCCGTTAAAAGAAACGGTGCGCGCGAAAGATTCATAAATTGCCTGGCTTTGGGTTCACGGGGTCTTGAGCAGCCAACGTTGCTTCTCTCCATTCGGATCGAACTTGGCGAGCGTGGCGAAACTGCTGCCGACAGCCGAAAGAGCAAGTTGATCTTTCGAGTTGGGAATCACCTTGGGCATAATTCGCCAACTACCATCCGCAAGCTGGTCGAAACGCCAAAGCTGTTCGGGGCCTCCGGTGAAGGCGGGCAAGACGATGAGTTCCCCGCCCTCAGTCGCAGCCAATGTCCGAGTTGTTCCGGCAATGGTAATCTTGAAATACGGCGCACCAAGATAGCCCCCAGCATTGGCCTCGTTAACGACTGGCTCAATCGTCCACTTCTGCTGAGCCTGACATACGTAGTTGCCCATCCGAACATCAACATTCCCCGTCGGCCATTTCGTCGAAACCTCCGCGACATCCTGTGTCGGGATCGGTTTGCCAGTGCCCGCGAACATCCCGCCTCCACCGCCCGGAGGGCCTGCATTACCTGCTGGCGGGCCTGCTGCTCCGCCGGGCGCTGCCGGCGGCGGGCCGCGTCGTACGGGCCTGCCGCCAACGGGAAATCCTTCTATGGCAAGTTCGAGCGCAGTGCCGGTGCGCAGGGATTCAAGCTGATACGTGCCTGCCCTCAAATTCTCACCGGCGACCGGCCAACCGTCTTTCCAAAGCAATGGGCGAATGTCGAGTACACTGGCCCCACCTCTGTCTAAATCGGCTTCATAGTGCAGTGAAAACCTCTCTACGCCATCGCCAAGATCGAACAGGCCGAAGTGGCCGGCACCAATCATGCGTCCAGATGATCCAACGAAAAGCTTGCCTCCGCCTTGAATCATGTCTACGCCCATGTTGTCCAGGAATGGCCCGGTTACTTTCTTCGCGCGACCGACGCGAATGTTATAGCCGGAGTCGGCTCCGCGGCAGCAACTCCCGTGCGTGACCAGCAGGTAATACCAGCCATCGTGATAAATGATAATCGAGGCTTCGCTGTTGATCGCAATGTTACGTGGCTTTTCATTCGCGTTGAGACGCTTGCCTGTTTTGGGATCAAGCTCCACCAGCCGGATGTAGCCGAAATAGGAGCCGTATGTAAGCCACAGTCGTTTCGTAGTTGGATCAAGCAGGACGCCCGGATCAATGGCATTGCAGTCCTCGACTCCGTCCGAAGAAGCCACAACGCCGCCCTCTTCCCATTTGTAATCAGGTGAATTCGGATCAAGCGTTTTATTCGTGAGCAGGTTGATGTTAGCCTTCGTCGGGCCACTGTTGGCGGCGATATACAGGTAGTAGCGGTCGCCAATGTGAATGACGTCCGGGGCTAATCCGCGTCGCGGGAGCGGAGTGCCGCGACGCCAATTCCAACCGTCATCGGAGACGAGTGAAGTACCGCCAGTGCCGTAGGTGTAGAACCTGCCGTTGCATTCAATGATGGTAGAAGGATCATGAATTCCGATTTGGCCTTCGAGCGCGAAGACAAGCGAGTCATTGGTAAAGACGGCTGCCACGAGTATGAAGATGGCTGCCACAAGGATTTTTTTCATAGGACTTGTGCTATTAAAAATTGAAAAGCTGCCCAGGGCACACTTGTCATCGGGAGTGCCCACAATATCTGATGGCATTACTTACAGCTGTTCCCGGAGCATAGATTCTTGCTGAAAAACGGCATCACGTAATTTTGGAAACGAACTGCCACCGCGCTGGTATGAGTGCCCTGATACACCTCGAAGCTATTTGCGATTCCATACTTATCCAGCACATTGTGCAGTTTTTCTGTATCAACTTTCAAGCCATCTTTGTCCCCCACGTCGAGCGAGATCGCGCGATACTGCCGAAGGTTTCCGATGTATTGATCGATGAACGCCAGCGGCGCATTCGCCGCCCATTTCGCCAACACATCCGGCTGAGGTTCGCCACCCTTCCTGGGCAGGTCGCTATACAGTGGAGGGTTCTTCGGATTGGGCGACCAGGCAGCGGCAGTGGCTAACTGTGCGCGCGCGGGGAACGGCAACCTGGCCGAATCTTCGGGTGTCTTTACCGCTTCCAGAGCCTTCTCTACTTCCGGGTTCGTCGGCCCGGCAGGCCGTGGAGATAAGCAACACGGACTCATGATGTACAGACTGCCAAACACATCGGCGTGCTTCATGCCGATGCGCGTCGCGCCGTACCCTCCCATGGAGTGGCCCACCAGTCCACGAGCCAGCCGAGTTGGAATCGTCCGGTAATGCGCGTCAATGTAAGAGACCACATCACGCGCAATAAACTGCTCGAAATCTCCGGTGGTGACTGAACTCGAATACATCGAACCGTTGTGCAGGGTCTTGGAATCTGGTAGCACGACGATTATTTCCTTAGCGCCTTGGGCGAAAGCGCCCTCGATGGTTTGCGGCACGTGGATTTCCTGGCCCCACTGCTCGGCGCCGATGGAATATCCGTGCAAAGCATAGACGACCGGATAACGCCGTGACTTTTGCTTGTCGTAACTCGGCGGCAGAAATACGAGTACGTCGCGGTCAACAGCATCTCCTTCCAGGTTGCCTTCGAGGGCTGTGCCATGAATCTTAATGCGCTCCACCTTTACCGGCTTCGCACCGGGCACTATTGGAGGCACTTCGGTTTGCACTTGAGCTGCAACCGGAAGCGCGAGCGCGATAATGAACATTAGCGTCCCAGCACGAAAGAATTTCGCAATGATCATCGTTGTCCTCTCTTGAAAATTAAGGCAAAGGCGCGGCGGAGAATTCACGCTCGCGATATTCAAAGTAGTCGAAATCAGCCGGGAAGCCTGTGCCGGCGTAATCCTGACAGCACATCCCGACAAATGCCCCGGTGAAATTCGGGGCCGTGGGCGGGCCGGCTTCGTCCGACAGGATGCTCGCGTCAAGCTGTTCCTGCAGCCACTGCCACTCGCCGCCGCCCACACGAAACGCGAAGCGCAGCCGTTCGTAATCCACCTCCACCCGCAGGTGTACCGGCGCGCCGGCAGCGATGGGAATCGGCGCGGTGAACATGTCCGGCAACTCCGGGTGACACGTCATCACGCGGATGTGTTTGCCGACGGCCTCATCCGTCGAGACGTACAGGTAATGGAATTTGGAGCCGTTGTAGTAGCAGATCAGCCCGGCCTGTTGTTGGTAGTGTTGCGGCTCGAACTCGACGGCCGTTGCAGCGCTGTAGCAGTGCGCCTGCTGCCGCCGCGCGACGAGGGCCTGGCGGAACAGACTCCCGGTCGTCTCGCGCCCGAACAGGCGCAAGTAGCCGGGCCGCGCGGTCAGGCTGAATAACTCGTCCGGCCACGGCGAGCGCAGCCATTGAAATTCGATGGGCAGCGTCGGGCCGTCGAAATCTTCCCGCGTCGGCGCGGGCGGGAACGGGTGCGGCGGCAACTCCGGTGCGGCAGTTTCGCGCTGCGGGAAGGCGTCGCCATTCTCTGTGTACAGCCAGTCGTCTGCGCCCCATGTCATGCGTTGAATGGCCGTCTCGCGCCCGAGCGTGCAACGCCCGCGATTCCGGAGCGGCCGTCCGCAGAGATAGACCATGTAGGTGTCGCCATGCTGAGTCTCGACGAGATCGGCGTGCCCGGCGCGTTGCAGTTCCGCGTCCGGGCGGTTGCGCGCCGTCAGAATGTACGTGTCCGGGTGCAGCTCATATGGCCCCGGCAGCTCGCGCGAACGCGCCATCGTCACCGCGTGCCCCCAGCCCGTGCCGCCCTCCGCCGTGATCAGGTAGTAATAGCCGTTGCGCTTGTACAAGTGCGGCGCTTCGGTGAAGCCGATGGCTGTCCCGGTGAAGATGTTGTGCCGCTCGCCGACTAACCGGCGTTCCGAGGGCAGGTACTCTTGCAGCACGATGCCGCCGAACCGATTCCTGCCCGGCCGGTGATCCCAGAGCATGTTCACCAGATATTTTCGTCCGTCATCGTCGTGAAACAGCGACGGATCGAAGCCGCTGCTATTCAGGAACACAGGGTCTGACCACTCGCCGTCAATCGTCGGGCAAGTCACAAGGTAGTTGTGCATGTCGCGCAGCCCCGCGCCGACGCTGCCCGGCTGCGAAGTGCGCCCGTAGCGTTTGACGTCCGTGTAGATCAGGTAAAACAGCCCGCCGTCATACGTCATGCACGGGGCCCACACGCCGCAGGAGTCCGGGTCACCGAGCATATTCAATTGACTCGGACGGTTTAGTGAACGCGTCAGCAATCGCCAATGTACGAGGTCGCGGGAGTGATGAATCTGCACGCCGGGGAACCATTCAAACGTCGAGGTGGCGATGTAGTAATCGTCACCCAGGCGCACAATCGAGGGGTCAGGGTTGAACCCGCGCAGAATCGGATTTTGAATGGTAGCAACCATGAAGCAGCTCGTACTTACGTTTTAGTCTGTTGTCAGTTGTTCGTTGTCAGTCGTCGGTTGTTAATGAACGCCACTACAAACAACTAACAACGGGCAACGAACAACTGACCACTGACAAATCAAACCTCGACGGCCTGAGCCGCCTTCACATCCGCCTTAACGACAGTCCACAAGATCACCGCGCCGATGACATCCAGCAGGCCGAGGCAGATGAAGAACGGCGTGTAGCCGATCTTCAACACCGGCGCGCCGATCAGCAGCGAAAAGGCCAGCGGCCCGGCATTGCCGAACGTGCCCGCCATCCCCGCGACCGTCGCCGCTTCGTTTTTCCTGAACAAATCCGAAGACATCGTGATCACGGTCACGGACAAGGTCTGATGGGCGAAGCCGGCGAGGCTGAGCAGCGCAATCGCGGCATACGGGCTTTGCACGAAGCCGACGCCGAGCATCATGACGGCGCCGAGCGTGAAGCCCGCGCGCCGCACGTTGATGAGGCTGATGTGCCAGTATTTTTGCAGCCACAGACTGAACGTCCCGCCGAACAGGCACCCGATGTCCGCCGCCAGAAATGGGAGCCGGGCGAAGAGCGCGATCTGCTTCAAGTCCCAGCCGCGCGTCTGCGACAGGTAGAGCGGCATCCAGAACGTCAGTGTCCCCCACGTCGGGTCGGCCAGAAAGCGCGATGCCCCAGGAGTTCTGTCGCCGCAGCAACGACAGCACCGCAGGCCGCGTGCCGTCGTGCCGCAAATGCTTCTCCTGCCCGGCGGCGATGTAGTCGAACTCTGCCGACGAGAGCGCGGGGTGTTTCTCCGGTGGGTGGCAGAGCCACGGCCACACGGCCACCCAAACCAATCCCAGCGCCCCTGTCATCACAAACGCCGCCTGCCAGTTATACTGCAAGATCGCCCACGAGACGAGGGGCGGCGCGAGCATCGAGCCGAACGAAGCGCCGATGTTGTAGACGCCACCTGCCAGCCCGCGCTCTTTGGCCGGGAACTACTCCGCCGTCGCCTTCATCCCGGCGGGGTTCGCCGAGCCTTCGGCCAGCCCCGGCAGCCCGCGCAGGCCCGCCAGCACTTGCCAGTTGTACACCAGCCCGTGCGCCATGCTGATGAGCGAACACGCGACGGCGAAGATGGCGTACCCCCGCTTCAGGCCGATCACGTCCAGCATGTAGCCGCAGAGTGGTTGCAGCCTGATCGCGCCCTGAAACGTGCCGACGACCCACGAATACTGCTGTGTGCCGATGTGCAGATCCTTCAGCAGCGTCGGGGCGGCAACCGAGAGCGTGCTGCGCGTCAGGTAGTTGATGATTGAGCCGAGCATAATCAGCCCGATCATCCACCACCTGAGTCCTCTGATTTTAGACATTGCCGACACAATCCCTTACCCTGCCCAGTATTATTAATCCGGTTACCTCACCCCGCTTTTTCGAGAAACTCGCTGTGCTTCTTCACCTGGTTTGCATCCACGCTTTCTACAAGTGGCAACTAAAACACGGTTGCTCCAGCAGGCGGCGGTCATCCGGGAGTTCAACGCGGTGCTGAAAAAATGGTGAGCCCGCGGCTGTGGCCGCAATGCCCACCATCCGCATCATTGACTCCTCACCGGCTGATTGCCGCCAGCGTTTGATTCGCCTCCGTAACTCAGAACGTATACTTCAGCCCCAGTTGAAGCTGGCGCATCGGGAGGGCCGTTGAGCTGATGACGCCGAAGCCCTGATGCGCGGCGTTGGAGGGCGCTCCCGGAAATGACGGGCCCGCCAGAATGTTTCCGTTCGGGGCGCCCCATACCGGGTGGTTGAAGACGTTGAACGCTTCCAGCCGGAACTGCAGGACATGGTGTTCGCTGTAAGGCATGTGGAAGTATTTCCCCAACGCCATATCAATCGATTGGAAATGTGGTGTGAGCATTGTATTCCGCCCGACATTGCCGAAGCTTCCCTGGGGCGCCACGACGAATGAGGCAGGGTCGAACCACCTTGAGGGCGTGCGGTTCGCCGCGTATCCATCGCCGGTCCCCGAGTAGCTGGGGCGATCAGGTAGTGGATTGTTGGTGCCGGCATTATTGATGCCGATGGTGAGGGTCTGCGGGACGCCGCTCTGGATCGTCGTATTCGTGCTTAGTTGCCAGCCGCCGATAAATCCGTTGGCGACTGGGTTGTCGATGTTCAGGAGCTTGCCTTTGCCGAGGGGCAGTTCATAGACGACCCCGAGGACCCAACGATGGCGGACGTCGAAGGACGACACCCCCCGCTCGCAACGCAAACAACTGCTGTCCTGTGGAAAGAGTGTGTCGAGTCCCTGGGTGCGAGTGCCGCTGGCATTATCAATGGACTTGGCCCACGTGTAGGAGGTGTTCAAGCTCAAACCCTCGCTGAAGCGCCGTGTCACTTTGACGCTCCCGGCGTTGTAGTTCCCGTTGAAGCCGTCACCGACAAACGAGAGAACCCCGTAATTGGGGAACGGGCGGCGCGAATTGATGCTATTCAGCGGGCCGGGGAGCGCTTGGTTGAGGTTTACGAAGCCGTAAAGGTGCCGGCTTTGCGACCCGAGATAGCCGACCTCCAACGACCAGTTGGCGCCGAGCTGCCGCTGCACGTTCAGCAGGTACTGCATGGTGTAGGGCGTAGCGTGGTTGTAAGAGGCCGCCCAGGCAAACGGCGGCGGCACCTGGACGATGGTTCCGCTTCCGCCGGGAATCGAATTGCCCCAGGTGATCGGGAGCGCGGTCGTCGAGGTGAGGTCCACGCGGGCCGCGATGTTGCGGGCCATGTCGAAGTATTCGGCGTTGGCGATGTCCTGCATGAAGAAGACTCCGAAACCGGCGCGGATCACCGTCTTGTCATTGGGCGAGTACGCGATGGCAACGCGCGGAGCGAAGTTCAGGTACTTCGTCTCTCTGAGGTTGTTGTTCAGGCCGCCGCCGCAGACCGCTTTCGTACTCGTCCAACGGATGGCCAGGCCCTGGTAAGGATCCGTGCAGTTGCCCTGCCGCACGAAGAACGGCCAATCGGCTTCCGGGGCGTTGGCGATGAATTCGATCTTCGGGATCTTCACCGTGAAATAGTCGCCAAGCGTGTTGGTGAAGGGCGGCGTCAGTTCGTAGCGCAGGCCCAGCGACAGCGTCAGCCTGGGAGTGACCTTCCAGGTGTCGTCAATAAACGCGTGGAAGACGTTGCGCTGGAATTTCGCGTTGGCAACGGCGGCCGCGTTGGTGGATTGGAAGAGTCTGCCGAGCAGGAAATCGGCGAAGGCGTAGCCGCCGGTCCCGTTGGCGGGGTTCGTTGTCGCAGTCGCCTGGAAGGTAAATACGCCGCGTGAGAACTGGTTGCCGAGCTGGTTGAAATTTTGCCGGCCGTACTCGCCCCCGAAGGCGAAGGTGTGCTTGCCATGAATCCAGGACAACTTATCCACGAATTGCAGGGAGTTGTTGTTGATGGCGAAAGGACCGTCGTTGGCGTCGCCGATGGCAGAGAATCCTCCCCCGTTAAAGACGACGTTCGGAATACCCCAGGTGATCGGATCGCCGGGTTTCTGGCCCGGGATGCCGATGGAGGAAACCACATCCAGACTCCCGGCGCTCAGGGTGCCAAGCGAGTTGAAGAAACGCGTATAACCGAATCGGGCGTCGTTGACGAGGTTGGAGGTTAACGTTCGCGTGTTCGAACCGGTGTACTGTTCGTAGTTCGTCAGCACCTTCGTCCCCGCCAGATTGAGGCCTTGCGTGGAGAGGTTTTCGTCGCCCCAGTTGTAGCGCCCCATCCACTGCGACTTCGGCGACTCAATGAAGTCCAGTCTTAGAACATAGCCGTCCCGGTTGAAAGGCTGGGAGCTGGTCTGCGCAAAGTTGTTTGTGGCGAGCACGTTGGCGGAGTTGTAGTACTTCAAAAACTTCACCGAGATCGGGTCCAGCCGGTTCGTGGGAATGATGTTGCCCTGGAAGGGCTGCCCGGTGGTCGGATCGTAGATGATCGTTGAGGGGAGTATTTCGCTGAAGTCACCGGCAAACATCCTGGCAGTCGGTACGGTAAAAGTATTCAACACGCTCTGCCGGCGGCGAAGGGCTTCATAATTTGACATGAAGAACAACTTGTCCTTCCCATTGAAGAGCTTCGGAATGCGCACCGGCCCGTCCGCCTCGAATCCGAAGTCGTTCCACTTGAACGGATTCTTCGGCTTGGCGGAGGTGAACTGGTACTGCTTGGCGTCCAGAACGTCGTTGCGCAGGAATTCGAAGAGGGCGCCGTGGTAGGCGTTGCCGCCCGACTTGGTGAGTACGTTGACCTGTGTACTCTGATGCCCGTACTCCGCCGGGTAGACGCCGATCTGAACCTTGAACTCCTGAATCGCGTCAATGGAGGGCAGGGCGACGTACGTGTTGAAGTTCACGTCCACGTTGTTGACGCCGTCGAGCGTGTAGTAATCGAAGAAAATGCGCTGCCCGCCAGCGGAGATTGATTGCGCGGCGCGTTCGCCGCCCTGCCTGGCGCCCGCTTGCCCCGCGGCAGGCGCGAGTACGTTCGCGTTGGGCGAGAGCGCCACCAGGTTCAGGTAGTTGCGGCCATTGAGCGGCAACTCGGTCACGATCTTGTTCTCGATCACCGTGCCGACCGTCGCGGTCTCGGCGTTGAGCAGCGCGCTGTTGCTGGTGATGGTGAGCGTCTCGCCGACCGCGCCGACTTCCATCGCCACATCCAGTCGTGCTGTCTGCTGGACTTCAATCCTGACGTTGTCGAGCCGCGCCGTTTTGAAACCGGCCTGCTCGACTTTTAATTCGTAGACGCCCGGCAGCAGCGAGGGGAAGGCATAAAGCCCCTCGCTGTTAGTTGTGACCTTGCGCGGCGCGCCGGTCGCCTTGTTCGTCGCGGTGACGACGGCGCCCGACACGGCCGCGCCCGATGAATCGGTCACCAGACCGGTGATCTCACCGCTGGTTTGCGCCTTGCCAGTAGCGGCCAGAACGGAGAACATCGCCACACTGGCTAGCATAAGAAGTATAGATCGCGTTCTCATTTTCATATTTCCTCCTGTGAAGATGCGCCGCAGCTTGTCAGGCCGCGGAGACCTGGGACTGGTGTGGCCTTAGTAATCCAAGGCCAGCGGAACATCCATCCCGTTTACCGAGCGAATCTCGCCGGTGTAAACGGACAAAATCTCTAACAGCAAAGCCAGTGGGTCTGTTTATTAGTCAGATGGTAGGAAAGCGACTCTGTTGTACTTCTGCCATAAATGTCTGACAAGTCTTTGAATGTTACAGAACGTTTGATAACATACCCCGCACTGTTTCCACCACGGCAAAAGCCTCTGAGCTAAAAGCACTTATGCGCGAAACGTCTCTTGAAACCAGCCAGTCTCTGACGAGCGAGCAGAAGTGCGCGGCGCTCGAAGCCGTGCTGCACAGCCAGACCTTTGCCCGCTCCGACCAGTTGAAAAGTTTCCTGAAATACGTCTGTGAAATGGAGATGGCCGGGCGCGGCCATGAATTGAGCGAGTATCTAATCGGCATCGAGGCGCTGGGGCGGCCAGCCAGTTATTCGCCGGGCGATGATTCGGCGGTACGCACCCGGGCCTTTGCGCTGAGGAAAAAACTGCAGGAGTTTTACGAACACGAACAGCCCGACGCCGCGCTGCGCATCGAGTTGCTGAAAGGCTCCTACTGTCCGCACTTTGTTGAGAGCCAGCCGCATCAAAAAGCGAATGGCAACGGAATGTCGGCTGAGCAGCTCGCGCCGCAGTTTATCCCTTCGCCCACGGCACACGAAGAATTAGTGCCGGCCGAAGTAACCGGCCGGCGTGAGTTGCAAAGAAGTTGGCTGCTCCCCTTCAGCGCCGGAGTCATATTAACAGCGCTGCTCGCCGGTATGCTCTACTGGTGGCTGGGAGCCAAGCCGGCCTCTAATGCTGTTTCACACAACCCGACACCGATTCTGGTTGAAGCCTGGGGGCCGCTACTGGCGCCCGGTGCTGATGTGTTGCTATGTGTCGCCAATCCGACCAGTTTTTCGGTACACCCAAGCGCGCTCTCTCCCGCGACGACAACTACTCCATTCAACTATCCGGGCGCGCTGCCAATGCCTCAGCAGCTTTATGAGCTATACAACACGCGTTCCCCCACTCCTGCCAACCCGACTTTAACCATCACCAGGAACGGGACTTACTGGGGAGATGTGTTAGGCGCGCTGACGGCGTTCAGAATTTTGAACGCCGCCGGTGTTTCGCCGCAGATATTCCCTGAAATAACCATCACTATGCCAATGCTGCGGCGCCGCAATGTGATCTTATTTGGCGCGCCGGATTACAGTTCAACGGTGGCCCGCTTTCAGGAAAATTGCCCGCTACGTGTCAACTACCTGGACGCCATCGTCGGCCCCGCCGCGGGGCAAGCGCCAGCGGCGCGTTATGCGCTTAAACTGGGGCAACAGCAACGGCTGACGCAGGTCTTCGGCTTGATCACGGTGCTGCCTGGTGAAAGCTCGGCCAATCAGCAGACCCGCATCCTGATCTTTTCGGGAGTGAATTCGGCTGGCGCGCAAGCGGCGGCGGAGTTTTTCAGCTCGCCCGCACACTTGCTCGAATTGAAGAAGGAATTGAAAAAAGCCGGACACGACACTTTCCCGCCGGCCTATCAGGTAGTGGTCAGAGCCGAGACTGATGACAGTATTATGCTCAACTTCCGCTACGAGACCTACCGCGTCATCCCTCCATCGGCAAGCCATTGAAGATATTCATTACTTTCACCTTCCCATCGCATTCGCTGACGATCCTGCGGCTGAAGCAGGGCAGTTTCCAATTGTCTCATCATCTCTGCTTCCAGGTGAAGCAGGAACCGTCTTTTCGATCCGGCTGTGGACCGGGATGGTTGGCGGTGACAAGGCCGCTGCCAGACTCAACCCGCAGGTGACGGTGGGTGACGAGCGAAAGCAGGATCAGGTCGCCGTACGGTGTTTCCGCCCATTGGAACGTTTCAGCGTCGGTTGGACGGCCTGCTCTTAGCGTGATTTGGCCTTTGTCTCCCGGCGCCGCCACTGAAACGAATTTTTCGCCCCATTGCAGCGCGACGCGGCCCAGCCCCCGATCCACTACTTTGAATTGTGCTGCGGCCCCGCCGGCCAGAGGATCTCCGCCAGGCACGGCTGGGACTTCGAGGAGACAAAGACCCCGCAGAGCCGCCGCACGATCCCGCTGCCCGCATCCGTGATGGCAGAACTCCGCGAACACAGGCGGAAGCAGAATGAAGAGCGGCTGAAGATGGGGGACGAGTGGCAGCAATTCGACCTGGTGTTTACGTCCGAATCAGGCACACCGGTCAGACCCGAGAATCTCAGACGCCGGCATTTCAAGCCCGCGCTCCGGCGCGCAGGGTTGCCGGAAGCGGTGCGCCTGTACGATCTGCGTCACACCTGCGCGACACTGCTCCTGGCCGCGGGGAAAAACCCCAAAGTGGTCAGCGAGCGGCTGGGTCACGCCTCAATCACACTCACCCTCGACCTTTACTCTCACGTCCTGCCGTCAATGCAGCAGGGCGCCTCTGACAAGCTGGAAAAGATGCTGTTTGGCGGGGTTGGCACACTATAGGCACACAGAAACGACTACAGCCACCAGAACGGCGGCTGTAAGTCTTCGATCAAAACTGGTGGGCCGTGCTGGGCTCGAACCAGCGACCCGTTGATTAAGAGTTTCAAGGGGCAGTGTCCACTGTGTCCTGTGACGTACCACCCTGTCTGTAAAATCAATGGTTTAATTCCACCCTGTACCGCTCTGTAATATCGGTTGCTGTCCCGGTTGCTGTCAAGGTTGCTGTCAAAAATCCGTGCCGAAACCCAATAAATAAAGGGCAATCAGTAATGACGGGGCGAGCCGTCACTGACCCGCCCCCCTTCCCGTTCAAGCCGCGACCGGGCAATCAACCTTCTCAGCCCTGCCAATCTCTCCCGCCCTGAGAATCTGATCCGCCGCATGGAATATCTTCTGCGCCGACTTCTCCGGGATCACGTCACCCGAAAGCCAGCTCTGGATGTAGCCCCTCGCGTACTCTGCCCCCGGCAGCCCCAGTGATTCACAGCAGATCAGCGCCACGCTCTCGGCTTCGACTTCGCGCAGATTCTTTGGCGTATGCTCTCCGTGTGCGAATGCCTGCTCTGTGGTGTGACCCAGCAGGACGTGCGCCAGCTCGTGGAAGGTCGTTTTATGAGGCAGCGGATTAAGCGGGCTGATGGCGATGCTCTTGCCCCTCGCGAATCCCATCACGTTCCCGTCAGGCAGATCGAAAACGGTTTCAGTGATGCCAAGCCCCGCCAGAGCCCGCGCCCTGTCCCATTCCGGGATCGGTGGCAGTTCCAGCGGCTCGCCGTCTGTCTGGCTGATGACGAACCAGTGAGGCTTATAAACAAACATCGTGAAGACTCCGGCTTCATCATTCTCAGTTCCCCTGCTCTCAGCCTCACCCTTTCTTTTGCAGGTGATCGGCATGCAGAGCGTGATGGCCTTCTCGCCCTTCCTGACCTGTCGCCCTTTCGCCTTCCATCCGGGATAAGTGGAGATCGGGCCGGGCTGAATCCCGCGCATCCGGCATTGCACTCTTGCCAGTATCTGATTGCCGATGCTGTAGCCGTGAAATGCGCTGTAAGCTTCGAGAATTGTGCCGGGGATGCTGACGGCTTCCCGCAACAGGTCACTCCATTTCGTTGAATCTGTGGTTGTGGTAGATTGACGTTGCATGATATTGGCTCCTGTAAAAAGGGGTTGATATTCAGGGCTTCCTTTGTGTCGTAAGCACTCTGGAAGCCCTTTGCTTTTCGAGTTGTGGTTTATCTTCCGAACGGGATGCGGCGGTACGGATCAGCAGGCCCCGCGCCAAACTTCAGATTGAAAATCCAAATCCAGTAACTGGCCGTCACCAGTCCGCCCTTCTGTCCCCACCGTCTGAAATCCCCGTTCTGGCTGTGGTGTCGGATGTGGCAGGTTTTATGAGCAGGGGCGGTTTCAGTCCCGCCCTCGCTCTTCGGCATGATGTGGTGAATGTTGAGATCGCGCCGGGTGACTGATTGCTGGCAGAATTGACAGGTCATCGCGTCACCTCCATGTCAGGTGCTGCGCTCAACTCATCACCGTTTTCAGACCTGTCAGCGTCATCAGCAGTTTCCACCTGTGCCTGTGACTGTTGCTGCGCCTGCTGACGTGCCCGCCATTCGGCGACCTCATCCGGACTTGCCCAGTACATCGAATCCTTGTACCCTGACATTGCGTAGATCCTTTCTGCCCGTTCATAGCGGGCGGGAAGTGAAAGCCGGGTGTTAGTCGCACTCGGCTTTCTTCATTTGTGGTTCAGAAATACTGCTGACTTTCTGTCCTGCGCCTTTCGGCTTCAGATATTCGGTTGTCAAAGATCGGTATCAACTGACAGGCATATATTACTCTAAGAGACAATACTCTGTCAAGTAATATATTGTCTCTTGAAGAAATAATTTCAGCGTGTTACTCTGCGCGGTATGATCAGCGTAAAGATTCGTGAGGTTGCGGAGAAGCGAGGCATCACAACCGCCTATCAATTACAGAAGGCAATGGATGTACAGCCTTCCGTTGCGGCGCGTCTGTGGAAAGGCGAGTTCACAAAGATTGATCTCGGCACGCTGGACAAGCTATGCACTCTGTTCAAGTGTCAGACAGACAAGCTGCTCAGATATGAGCCGGACGGTGGGTGATCGCTTCGTGTATTCAGGTCACTGCTGGCGATCTGCGGCCCGGTGATGTAGTTGTTCAAGGGGTCGGTGTCGGCGGGAGAGTCAACCTGACTCCGCGCAGAATTTTTTTGTTTCCGCCTGCGAACTGTTTTCCGAATCACAACTTTGCCCCCAACCGTTTTCAGGCGATTTTTTGTGCAAATGGCTGTTCTGCACAAAAAGTAAGGACGCCAAGTGGCGTCCTTATGAAGCACGGTCAGTTTTTTGAAAATCTATTTTGAATCAATCTTTTGGTGGAGGGTTTCAAGCGGGAGGTGGGTCACCATTGTTTTGTCGCCCGACTGTTGAAAGGGAGCTGTAAATGACCATCTGTATGACCAGATGTCTTCCCCGTTAAGCGTCATGGAGACTTCAAGGAGTTTGATAGTTTCCAGAGAATCGGCATATGTCCATGCGAGCAGGGGAACATGAATCGGCATCGCTCAGAATAAGCATTGATCAAGCCTGAAATGCCATGACAGTGTCAGCGAGCACACTTCCCCTTTCACGGTTTCGCAGTTGAAATCTTGCCTACTCCCGCTCCTTCAATAAATAGAGGTGTCGGTGTCAGGCCT
>DASRDU010000033.1:0-3964 GCA_035652435.1 Blastocatellia bacterium | reverse complement strand
AGGTCTTGCAAGTCCCGTGGCGGTTGCTGCGGCGGGGGCTCCGACTCTGCGCGAATTGTCTGGCGCAAAGTTTTTCGTTCTATCTCAAAGAGCGTCAGGTGTTGAAAACCTGATCAATTGCTATGCCGAACACTTCTGGGCAACCCCACCCGAGGGTCAGCAGGCCGGCCCGACAAAGAAAATACGGTGAGCAGTCCCCCCCGGATTCCGGGTTTGTCCGGGCGGGCAGCGCTGCTCAATCCGCGCGGTTCGAGAGCAGAACCTTATCGCCGTAGCGGGCGACTTCATGGCCAGTCGGAAGGATATTCTTCAACTGCCCCTGCTTCGCCTGGAAGGTGACGAGTAAAACGTGCCTGCCGGGTTCATTCCACAGCTTCCTGAGCCCGTCGCTGTTGACGAACAGCGGCGGCGCGTCGGGGAAACGCGAACCGTATTCCAGGTTCGACGATTGCCCGTTGTGCAGCACGACCGGGCGGCGCGTGTAAAAAGCGACACTGCACCCTTCCTCGTATTCGCCGTCAATGACAATCACGGGCTCGCCGGAGAAACGCCGGTTGATTTCATCGGCAATCACTTTCGAAGTCAGGCGCGGCGCGAAGATGATGAAGCCGAGGTTGGCCGCAATAAAGAAGAGAGCCATCCCCAGGGCCAGCACCGCGGCTTTCAGTTCCGCCCAGCTGATGAAGTAGTGAACCGGAAGAAACAGGCCCAACCCGAGCCCGGCGATGATGAGAGGCGTCCGCAACGCGAGCAGACTTTCCGGCGTGAGATCGAACAGGTGGCCGAGGTAATAACGGTACAGGTCGGGATTATCCTTCAGCTTCAGCCAGCCTTCACTCGCGCCGGCCGTGACCGTCACCGTAACAGTGACGAGCGCCACGCCGATCAGGATTCCCAGCACGGCGAGCGCGAGCCCCGGCCATCTGCTTTTGCTTTCCCAGAGTGAGGCGCATTGCGCGCCCGCCAGTAATGCGAGCGCCGGGAAAGCGGGAACCGTGTAATACTCCAGCCGCGACGAGAGTGAAAAGAAGAGCAGGATCGTCAGCCCCCACGCCAGCAATAACACGAAGCCTAGCTGGTGTTCACGGTATGTGCGTTTGAAGTTCGCCGGCGAGAAGAGCGAGAGCAGATAAACTGACCAGGGAAAGAGCCAGACCAGGTGCAGCAGCCAGAAAGGCACGAGCGGGACGGTGCCGTAATCCATCGGATACCGTTTGCCCAGGAACCTCAGGACGTGTTCGTTGATGAAGTAGAACCAGAAGAAACCCGGATTGCGCACGCCGACCATCAGATGCCACGGCGCGGCGATCACGAAAAAGAGCAGTATCCCCGGCCAGGAGACCAGCCGCCACACGTCCCTGATTCTGCCGGTAAAAACGAGCGTGAAAACGATGATGCCGCCGGGGAAGGCGACACCGATCAGCCCCTTGGCCAGCACGGCCACCGCGGCCAGCGCGTAGATCCACAGGAGCGGCCCGGCCTTGTTTTCGTCCTGCTCCCAGCGGATGAAGTTGTAGAGCAAGAGCGCAAGCAGCAGCGTGAAGAGCGCGTCCGGCAGGATGATCCGCGTGAACAGAAACATCCCCGTCGAAGTCGCCAGCGCCAGCCCGCCGAAAAAACCGGCGCGCCAGCCGAACAGCCGCTTCCCGATTCTGAAGGTCACGTAAACCAGCGCCGTCACGGCGAGCGCCGTGGGCAGGCGGGCCGTGAATGCGTTTTCCGCCCTCAGGACGGCGTATGAAAGCGAGATCAGCCAGTAAAAGAGCGGCGGCTTTTCGAGGTAGCGAACCGTGTTGGCGTAAGGCGTGATCCAGTCGTGGCGCCGGTTTATTTCGCGCGCGACTTCGGCATAAAACGAATCGGCGTCATCGAGCAGCGCCGGGATTCCTGCGCTCCCGACGTAGATCGCCGCCGTCAGCACGATCAGGAACAGTACCGCCCGCCTTTCCCATTTGCCTTCGTCTTTCATCGCACGACTTTCTCCCACGTTGTCAATTCGATCCTCAGTGCATTGACCCGTCGGCGGAATGAGTCATCAAGCAACGCCCTCCGCTCGGCGTCGCCGCGCAACTTCGGATACGGCTTTCCGTCCTCGATGCTCGGATGGACGGCCAGTTCGGTCAGCCCTTCGCGCAGGGTATTCAGGTCGGCCAGCAGTTCGCTGAGGCTGTTAGTCCCGGCGCGTTTGAAGCCGAGGAAATGATCGTTACGGCGCAGAGGCGAGGACCGGATGACTGTGCGCGAGATGGCGAGCGAGGCATTTAGTGACCACGCGCCGATTCGCCGCTGAGGATTGCGGTTGCGCTCGCCCGGCCATCGCAGCGCGGGGATTCCGTACTCCCCGCAGAGTGTCATCGCGAGGCGAAAAGCCGGCGGGAAGGCATGCGCGTGCTGATGAGAGTCGGCATGCACAAGGCTGAGTCCGGCCTGCAACAACTGCTCGATCTGCGCACGCCATTCAATTTCGACGGCCCGCGACACCTCACGCGGGCGCCACGCCCAGCGGCCAAACAGCATGGCGAGTCCGGCAAACGAGCCGTCGCCAGCGGTGAGGACTCTGACTTCAGATGAAGTCGAGAGGGGCCGCCCTTCGACGGCGTTGAGATGAACCCCGGCGCTCGCCGCCGGATGTTCGCGCAGGAACTGCGCTGCCTGCTCCCAGCACCGGCCGTTGGCCAGCACCGAAACTCCGCCGAGCAGTCCCGCGCCAATCAATTCTTCAACCGCGACGTTGATTTCAGGACTAAGGCCGTAATCATCCGCGTTGATTATCAGCTTCTTCGGCGAATTCATACGCAGCAGTTGCAGGGCGCAGGAAATACCGGAACATTTCGGCCAGGATGCCGAAGATGACGCCGGGCCGCGAAAGCGTGGATTGCCCGCGGGTGCGCGGGAAGTAAGTGAGCGAGTACTCGGTGATCGCGAGGCCCTGTCGTTTGCATTCGAGCAGCATCTCCGCGTCAATGAACGAGCCTTCGGATTGGAGGCGCATCCCGCGCACCGCCCGGCGCGGCAGGAGCTTGCACGCGAAGTTGACGTCACGCACGTGGAGGCCGAGCAGGGCGCGACAGATCAGGTTGTAGCCTTTGGTGAGCAGCCAGCGCCGCCCGCCCTCGCCGCGATTGCGGCGGCAGCCGACGACGACATTGCCCGACCCTGACAGCGCGAGCAGTTGCGGGATCAGGCTGAAATCAAACGGCAGATCCGCATCCGTATACAGCAGCAGCTCGCCTTCAGCCGCGGCCAGTCCGGTCCTGATCGCCGCGCCCAGCCCGCGGTTCTCCGAGTGACTGACGAGGCGGATGCGGGGCTCATCCCTGGCGAACTTCTGTGCGACCTCGGCTGTTCGGTCATGACTGCCGTCATCAACCAGCAACAGTTCGAGGAAGTCAGGGTCCGCCGAAAACACCTTGAAGATGGCTTCGACGAGGGGCGGGATGTTTTCTTCTTCGTTGTAAAGTGGAATAACAATCGAAAGCGCGGGGTGACGCACCGGGGGATTGGGTAGCATGGGCAATTTCTCCGGGAAAGGCTGGCCGACGAAAAAGTAAAACCAAATCCCCCGCCCGCTCGTCTATAGTTGAGCAGACGGGTCTGCCGGGTAATCTGGTTGGAATACTCGGCGGCCAGTCAATAAGGGGCCAGCGGGCGCAAACGCTTTCTCAGGGCAGCAGCGCTCGCGGGCCCTTTGGTTTGATAAGCTGGTGTTAAGCTTGTAAAAATGATGTTAAGAGATTCATTGACAGACTATCGAGCAATTATGCTGACGAGTTCAGTTCGAATTACAGGTTGATGTTGCTGTCTCAGCTGCAAGAAGAGAAAAGGGTAGTGGCTCAAACGGGTGAGAGATGATAGGCTCACCCCGTATGGTCACCAAAATTATCAAGTGCTACCACTGCGGCAGCGAGAACATCGTCAGGCACGGCCTGACGAAAAACGGGAAGCAGCGTTATCTGTGTCGGGA
>DASRDU010000032.1:0-99843 GCA_035652435.1 Blastocatellia bacterium | reverse complement strand
GACCACGCTCCTGAACGTGCTCTCGGGCTACATTCCAGAAGCGGAGCGGATCATCACCATCGAGGACGCGGCGGAGCTGCGCCTGCCGCAGGAGAACTGGATCCAGCTCGAAGCCCGTCCGCCGAATCTCGAGGGCAAGGGCCAGATCGCCATCCGCGAGCTGGTCCGGAACGCGCTCCGCATGCGACCGGACCGCATCGTAGTCGGCGAATGCCGGGGCGGCGAGGCTCTCGACATGCTCCAGGCGATGAACACCGGGCACGACGGCGGCCTGACGACGATCCACGCCAACTCGCCGCGCGACGCGCTCTCCAGGCTCGAGACGATGATTTCGATGGCCGGATTGCGCCTCTCGGACAAAGCCATGCGCCAGCAGATCGCCTCGGCGATCAACGTCGTGATTCAGGTCTCGCGCCTGAGCGACGGCTCGCGCAAGGTGATGAGCGTTTCTGAAATCACCGGCATGGAAGGCGAGATCATTTCGATGCAGGACGTTTACGTTTTCCAGCGCACCGGCATGGGCGAAAACGGGGCCGTCCTCGGTCGCTTCCGCGCGACCGGCATTCGCCCGCGTTTCAGCGAACGGCTGTCACTTTACGGTTACCAGCTGCCGGCGGAAGTTTTTGCCGAGGCGTGGTGAGTAACAGCCGGATAACCGCGGGCCGCCCGGGGCGCTGCGGACTTTTGCCTTTCACCTTTTACTTTTGCCCTGACCCTTATGTATCGGTGGTTCAAATATACCCTCTACGCACTCATCCCGCTGGCGACGCTGATCGTCTTTATCCTGCTCAGTGACACCCAGCGGCTGGCCCTGCTCATCGCACTCGCGGTCATCAGCCTGGCGGTGGCGCTCTACTTCTTCATCACGCGTGACACTGACCTGTACCGGCAGCGCGTCGAGATGCGGTTGCAGGAGTTGCTCGCGGAGCGCGGCCTGACGGCCAGCCAGCGCGAGATGCGGCTGCTCAAGGAAGAGTTGCTGAGCGACATCCCGCTGCTGCACCGTTTGCTCCTGCGGTTCGAGATTTTCAACCGGCTCAAGGAGCTGCTGCGCCAGGCCGACCTGAAGATCGTCGTCAACATCTTCCTGATCATCAGCCTGACCGTGTCGTTTCTGGTCGGCTGGCTTGTTTTCGTGACGACCCGCTCGGCGGTCATCACGTTCCTGGTGATGCCACCGGCCTCGCTGATCCCGCTGATGTACGTACTCAGGCACCGGCGCAAGCGCTTCGAGACGTTCGTCGGGCAGCTGCCCGACGCGCTGGAACTGATGATCCGCTCGCTCCAGGCCGGCCACAGTTTCACTTCGGCGCTGCAAACCGTCGCGACCGAAATGCCCGACCCGGTGGCGCGCGAATTCGGCAAGGCGTACGAGGAGCAGAACCTCGGACTGAGCATCAAGATCGCCCTCGAAAACCTGGTCGAGCGCATGCCGATCCCTGATTTGAAGCTGTGCGTGACGGCGATCCTGATCCAGCGCGAGGTCGGCGGCAATCTGGCCGAAGTGATGCACAACATCAGCCACACGATCCGCGAGCGGTTCCGCATTCAGGGCGAGATCCGCGTCAAATCGGCGCAGGCGCGGCTGTCGGGTTACATCGTCAGCGCGCTGCCGTTCATCCTGTTCCTGCTGATCAACATGACCAACCCGGGTTACATGCAGCCGCTCTACGACCACGAGTGGGGGACTTACATCCTCACCGGCGGGATCGCGATGCAGATAATCGGCTGGCTGACGATCAAGCGGATCACCAGAATCGAACTGTGAAGTCAGGAGGATGGGGGCTGTCACCAGCCGCGCCCGCGTTCTTTTTCATCCTTCCGACTTCATCTTTCTGACTTCCGACTTCTTTATTTTATGGACTGGCTCCTGATTCTGTTTCAACTCTCAGTTCTCTTCTCCGTCATGAGCGTGGTGGCGGCGCTTTACTGGTGGCTGGTGCGGCCCGCCAACCCGGTTAACGCGCGGCTGAAGGAGATCAATCCGACGGTCATCCAGACGCCGGAATCGCCGCAGGTCACCAGAGTGCTGGTCGAGCGCGTCGCCAAACCCATTTCGAGGCTGACGCCGGCGCCTTCCCCGCGCAACGTGCGGCGGCTGCGGAAGCGCCTGATCATGGCGGGATTTTTCAACGAGAATACCGTCTCGGTCTATCGCGCCCTGCAACTGGCTGCGGCCGTCATCTTCCCCGGGCTGACGGCGTTCGTCCTGCTCGTCGCGGGCCGGGGGCTCGAGTTCTCGGGCGTCGCGCTGGTGCTGATCGCGGTCGCTTTCGGCCTGTTCATCCCGTCGTTCATGCTCTCGCGGCGGATCACCAGGCAGCAGCAGAAAATCACGCATGCCCTGCCGGACGCGCTCGACCTGATGGTGGTCTGCGTCGAGGCGGGGCTGGGGCTGAACGCCGCGCTCTACCGCGTCGGACAGGAGATGGAATTGGTCGAGCCGGCGCTCTCGACACAGCTCGGGGTTACCAACCGCGAGATTCGCGCCGGCAAGCCGCGCGAGGAGGCGCTGCGCAACCTCGGCGACCGGACGGGCGTGGACGACCTGAAATCGCTCGTGGCGATGCTGATTCAGACCGACCGCTTCGGCACTTCGATTGCGGATTCGCTGCGCGTCTTTGCCGACTCGCTCCGCACCCGGCGGCGGCAGCGGGCCGAGGAGATGGTCGCAAAGACCACAATCAAATTGATTTTTCCGCTGCTCTTATTTATCTTTCCAGCATTACTGATCGTTTTACTGGTCCCGGCATTAATCAAGATGTCTGCGATATTCGTTCAGGGTGGTCCGTAAGCGGGTACAGCCAGAAGTCAGAACTCCACTTTGCCGGTAGCTGGCCCGACACTACGACAAGACGAAGGAGAAACTTCATGACGTTTTCTGGTGCCCTGTTGTTCTTCCTGTGGCTGCAGGGGCAGCCGCAGTCGGACGATCTGATGCTGAACTGGATTCTGATCGGCATTCTGCTGGTGATCGCAGCAATCCTTGGCATCATCGTGATCAAACGCCGCTCGCGTGAACGCGATGACGAGTTATGATGTCTGACGGGCCCCCCGAGGGCCTGACCCGAAGACCCCTGTTGCAGGATGGTTGATCTGCAATCCCACATCGAACATTTGCAAGCCCAGTCCGCCGGCCCCCGCCCCCCGATCAGGATTTATCACTGCCCGACGGGCCAGTGTGTCGCCGAACGTGTCGTCGTGGCCAACACCGCACTCAAGCGGCTGCGCGGGCTGCTCGGGCGCCGGGGGCTGGCCGCGAACGAGGCGCTCTGGCTGCGGCCCTCGAACGGGATTCACACGCTCGGCATGCTCTTTGCCATTGACGCTATCTTTCTGGACAAGGACTTGCGGATCACAAGGGTGGTGGAAAACCTGCGGCCGTTCCGCATCACGATCCCACACCTCCGGACCCGCAGCGTGCTGGAAATGGCGGCGCACTCAGTCGCCCGGCTGCAACTCAAAACAGGCGACCAGCTGCGCGTCGTGCGCACGGAAAACGCATGAGCGCTGAACAGACCGCTTCGCCCGCACCTTCGCCGCCGGGCGGGCGCGGGCCCGGCAGACAGCCGAAGCGGCGCCCAGCCCCTCGCGTCCCTGCCCCGGCGCGCTGGATGCTGCCGTCGGTCGGCGGCCTCTGCCTGCTGCTCGTTTTGTACCTGCTGGCGATCAACTCTTGGCGCTTTTTGCAGGACAGCGATACCGGGTGGCATATTCGCACCGGCGACCTGATTCTTCGGACCGGCACGGTTCCGCGACAGGATGTTTTTTCTCACACGATGCCGGGGCACGAATGGTTCGCGTGGGAATGGCTGTCCGACGTGCTGATGTCGCTGCTCCACAACCGATGGGGGCTGGCGGGCCTGGTCGGGGGGACGATGCTGCTCTTGTGCGCCGGGTACGCCCTGCTCTTCCGCCTGATGGTGGCGCGTGGGGCTGACGCGTTCGTGGCCTGCGGGCTGACGGTCTTTGCCGCGATAGCCTCCATCATCCACTGGCTGGCGCGCCCGCATGTCGTGTCAATCGTGCTGATGCTCTGCTGGTGCGCGATGATTGAAAGCTGGCGCCGGCATCGCCGCCTGGCGGGTGAGTGGCGCGCGAAATGGGTTTACGCGCTGCCGTTGCTGCTCGCGCTGTGGGCCAACCTGCACGGCGCGTTCGCGGCGATGTTCCCGATGCTCGTGATTTATGCGGTCGGCGAGACGCTGGAATTTGCCAGCCGTCGTGAATTGAAGAGCCGCGAGTTTCGCCGGGTCGTCAGGACTTACGCAATCGTCGGCGCGGCGTCAGTCATTGCCCCGCTCGCGACGCCCTACGGGTTGAAGCTCTACCGCCACCTCTGGCAATACCTGACTGATGCCCAGCTGCTGGCCCGAATTCAGGAGTTTCAGTCGCCGGATTTTCACACGCTTGACGGCAGGCTCATTGAACTGTTGCTGTTCTTCGGAGTGATTGCGGGCGCGCGGGCGGCGTGGCAGCGGCGATTCGTCGAAGTCGGGCTGCTGATCTTCTGGTCGCACCTCACTTTGCAATCGGAACGCCACGTCACGCTGGCGGCGGTGGTCTTAACGCCGATCATCGCCGAGCATTTCAGCGCGCTGCTCGGCGAGGCGGCAAACGCGATCGCAAACGGCCAGGGCAGTATGGCGCGGCGGTGGCGAGCCGCGCTCGACTGGTACCGCGGCACGATGGCGATTGACCGGCAGCTGACCGGGGCGTTTGTTAATTTTGCGGTGGCCGCCTTCCTGCTCGTGCTGATCGGCGGCAGATGGGGTAAACTGACGGACGCCGTGCTGCACCCTCACTTCGACGCGCAGAAATTGCCGGTCGCCGCCGCAGATTTTATTGCGACTGCCAGGCCCGACGGCAACCTGTATGCGCCTGATCAGTTCGGCGGTTATCTGATTTACCGTTTCTACCCGCGGCTCAAAGTCTTCGTTGACGGGCGCAGCGATTTTTACCGCACCGGCCCGGTCTTTGATGAATCGTTGCGACTCGCGACGGCCCGACCCGGCTGGGCCGAAGTGCTGGACAAGTACGACGTCCGCTGGATGCTGCTGCGCACCGATGAGCCGCTGGCGGCGGCGGCGCAGGCCACCGGCCGGTGGGTCAGTCTGTATCGTGACAACACCGCTCAGATCCTGGTCAAAAAAGAAGAAGCAGAAAGTAAAAAGTGACCTGGACTTTCTACTTTTGACTTTCTACTTCGGAAAGGCAGTTATGAGTCCCCGGAAATTTTTCAGTCTGTTGCGTGAACGCGCGATCACGGCACTGGTCATCCTCGCCCTGTTCGCGGTAGTGCCACTCGGCATCCCCGCCCTGCGGTCGGAGGCCATTTCGATCCTGACCCCGGGCTTCACCCTCGCCGTTGACGGCAACTTTGAAGACGCGACGGAAGACCCGGCCGCGCCGGTTGAGCCGTCGGGTTCCGGTGGGAAGCCGGGCGTCTTCAAACGCATCTTCACTTCCCCGGCGCGGCTGATGGCGCGGCTGTTCCGGGGCAAAGACAGAAACGATCAGAATGCGGCGGCGAGCCGGCCTTCGGCGAAAGACGTCGGGAAATTCAAGACTGTCCCGGTCAGCCGCACGCGCGACGGGATGGGCAGCGAAGTGGCGCGCGAGGAGATGTCCGCCCCGAACGCTTCAGCCACAGCAGCCCCTTCACCCGCCGCCCCGCCCGCGCCGCAGCCACAGCCGAACGCCGCGAGTGCCGAGCGCGCCGCGGCTGCGATGTTCGATCAGGCCGAAGAACTTCACCAGAAAGGACTGCACGACGGCGCGATTGAAAAACTGGGCCAGGCGCTGGCCGTCCGGCCCGGGTTTGCCGAAGCCCATAACCTGCTCGGCGTCTGTTACGACGACAAGGCCATGTACGGCGCGGCGCAGAATGAATATCAGCAGGCGATCAAAATCGAATCCGGCAACCCGCGCTTCCTCAACAACCTTGGTTACTCGTACTACCTCGCGGGTGATGACAGGAACGCGATCAAATGGTTTCAGAAAGCGCTTAAGACCACGCCTGATGACAAACGTCTGCACAACAACCTCGGCCTGGCATACGGGCGCCGGGGCGAACACAAAAAAGCGCTGGAGCATTTCGCCCGCTCGGTCGGCGAGGCCGGCGCGCACCTGAATCTGGGCTACGTGCTGAACCAGCAGGGGCGCTACGAGGAAGCGATCAGGGAATACGAAGCGGCGCTGCGCCTGCAGCCGCAATCGCCCACGGCGCTCTCCAGTCTGGTGCCGCTATATGAGCGCACCGGGCGCCTGCGCGAAGCCGCATACGCGAGCGAGATGCAGAAAAGGCTCAATTCCAGCGCCAGTTCGGGCGCCCAGCAGAAGTAGTTGTAAAGAGAGAACTCCCCACCGGGAGCGCACGCCCCAGTGAAGAGCGACAAGGTTCTATGTCTGTAACTCCCCGAATAATCCATGTATCAATCCGGCTGTGTCTGATCTGTTGCGCGCTGGCGGCGGTAACGCTGGCTGATCAGGTGCAGCTGAAAGACGGGCGCGTCATCGAGGCGGAAGCGACCTGGGAAACGGGCGACCTCCTGTGGTACCGGCAGGGTAACCTGATCGCTTCGATTGCCAAAGACGAAATCAGGCGCGTGGTCAGTGCGAAGGAATCAAAGGTCGGCGCGACAGGCGAAAGCCCGAAGCCTGCCACGTCAACCGTCACCCGAATCTTTCTGAAAGGCGGGACGCAGATCGTGGCTGACGACGTGCAGGAATATGGAGCGTACATCCGCTACCGCCTCGGCACTCTGCACACGCTCATTGACCGCGATGCCGTCGAGCGCGTCGCGCGCGAAGTCGCGGGCGGCGAGCAGCCCGCCCTGCCGCGCCGTGACCTGCGCTTCACTACCGGCCACGCCGGTCTGGATCAGTTGATCGCGGACAGCGCGTCGAAACAGCAGCTTGACCCGCTGCTCATTTACCTGGTGATGCGCGAGGAATCACGCTTCAATCACCGCGCCGTTTCCCCGGTCGGCGCGCGCGGGCTGATGCAGCTGATGCCGGCGACCGCCCGCGCCCTGGGCGTGCGCAACATTCACGACCCGGTCGAAAACGTGGAGGCCGGCACGCGCTACCTGAAGAACCTGATCGAACTTTACCAGGGCGACGTCAATCTGGCGCTGGCGGCTTACAACGCCGGAGAGAATGCCGTCGCCCGTTACGGTCGCCGCGTTCCCCCTTTTCGCGAAACCCAGAATTACGTGCGCCGCATCAACGCCGCGTACCGGAAAGCCAGAGCAGTGACGGGCGATGAGTAAGGTGGGGGTCTGAAGAATCTCCCCGCTTCATTGCTGATCACTGGAGCATTCAGGCCTCCGGCCCTCACCGCCCTGCCGAAAGGTAAGATCATGAAAAATAGTGCCCACCTTTGCCTCTGCGTCACGGTGACGCTCCTGCTGCTCGTCGCAGCTTCAACCCCGGCCCAGACATCCCAGCCGGCGGGGGCGAAAGCCCGCGAGGTGCTGACCAACGAAGCAGTCATCAAACTGGCGAAGGAACGCTTCAAGGAGCGCACGATCATTCACCTGATCCGCAGCTCGCCGACGGCCTTCGACATCTCGACGGTGAAGCTCATCGAACTCAAACGCCACGGCGTCAGCGAGCGAATCATTTCCGAAATGATCGAGCGGCAGAATCTGGCGTCAGGCATCGAGAGCATGGCCTCGCTGCGCGACGATGAGTTTTTCAAGGCGGACGACGAAGCCTTCTTTAGTTCGACTTCCCCGCGCCCCGGCACGGCGACGGACAAACGCGCCAAAGGGAAAGACCCGGCCCAGCCGCAGGACAATGAGACGCCCGTCTTCGGCTCAAGTTCCGGCTCGCAGGGCCGGACGCGCTCGCGGGGCTTGGGCAACAGCGGCGATCAGGCGAGCCAGAGCGATGTCACCGGCACCGCGACCGTACGCATCATCCGCCCCCGGGGCGAAGACGGCGAACCGAAACTCGAACGCGCGCCGAAGCTCGATAACCGGGAGATCATCGAACTGATCCAGGCCGGTTTTTCCGAAGGCACGATTCTGCGCAAAATCGAAATCACCCAGGTCGAATTCGATCTCTCGGCGAAAGCCGTGGCCGAACTGCGCCGCAACCGCGTCAGCGAGCGCATCATCAGGGCAATGACCGATGCGATGGGTGAAGAGAAAAAGAAGTAATTCTCACTCCTCCGGCTCTGAAGACGCCTGACGTCCGTTCGGGATTGCGGCGATCACGACTCCGGGTGTTTTGCATGAGGAAGCAGTTTTCCACGGTTGTATGGTTGATAATTGCTCTGCTGTTTCTCGCAGTCTCCATCTGCGCCCAGCCGGCACGGCGCCCGCGCACCGTCGGGCAGCCGAAAACCGACCAGCGCGGCGACGCCGGCAAACACCAGACCGAATCCCCCGCCAATAATCAATCACCGACAGACAACGCCGCGGACGCGCCGACCATTTCGGTTGACACGACCGAAGTGCTGCTGCCCGTCACCGTGCGCGACGACGCGGGGCGTTTTGTCGCCGACCTCAAGGCGGAACACTTCATGATTTACGAAGACGGCGTGCGGCAGCAGATCACTTCATTCGCGCTCAAACGGCTGCCGGTCCACGTGGTGCTGATGATTGACACGAGCAGCAGCGTCCAGAAAGAACTCGAAGACTTCAAGGCCGCGGCCCTGCGCTTCGCGGAACGGCTCGACGCGAGCGACGAAATCTCGCTGATCAGGTTCGACGACAAGGTGGAACTGGTGATGGACTGGACGACCAGCCGCGCGGCGCTGAAACGCTCGCTCAACCGGCTGGGGACGGGGATGTTCACGAAGTTCAATGACGCGATGCTGCTCGCGGCGCGCGAACAGCTCGGTCGCGTCAAAGGGCGCAAGGCGATCATCGTCTTCACCGACGGCGTGGACAGCGGGCGGGGGAGCATCGGCGCCGAGCAGGCCATGCGCGCGCTCGTCGAGGCCGAAGCGCCGGTTTACGTCGTCAGCAAGACCCGCATCCAGCGCCGCGCCGAACTGCGCGAGCTGGAGTATTACGAGAGCGGCTCCGCCGCATCGCGCACGATGAATCGGACCCGGATTGACGGGCTCCGGCTGTCGCTCGACGTCCTCGAAGCCAGTGAAAAGCAGCTGACCCGCATAGCCGACGAAACCGGCGGGCGGCTCTTCCTGCCGCAGAGTTTTGACAACCTCAATGACGCTTACCATGAAGTCGCCGACGAGTTGCGGAATCAGTACGTGATCTTCTACACCCCCACCGACGCGCGACGCGACGGGCGTTACCGCGCGACCCGCGTCAAAATCAGCCGCCCCGCCTGTCATGCCACCACCCGCCTCGGTTATTATCTGCGTTAGCGATCAGCAGTAAGCATTGAGCCCGAAATTACTATTTCTCCCCGGGAGCGCACGCGGCTCGCGTGCTGTTCCGACGGGCCAGTGGATTCGATAACAAACAGCACGCGAGCCGCGTGCGCTCCCGGGGATGCAGGAGTTGTAACAACCGCAGGCATGTCAAACGCCGTCACCTTAACGAACGTCCGCAAGAGCTACGGCGATTTTGTCGCCGTCAACGACCTCTCGCTCGAAATCAGGCAGGGCTGCATCTTCGGGCTGCTCGGCCCGAACGGCGCCGGCAAGACGACGACGATCAGGATGATCGTCAACATCACCATGCCCGACGCGGGCGAGGTGCGGCTCTTCGGCGAGCGCATGAGCGCAAAGCTTCAGGAGCGCGTCGGCTACCTGCCCGAAGACCGCGGCCTGTACAAGAAGATGAAGGTCGGCGAACAACTCGCCTTCTTCGCCGAACTGAAAGGCCTCGGCCACGAGCAGTCCGCGCGGCTGATTGACGAGTGGCTGGAGCGCGTCAGCCTGACCGAGTGGAAAAACAAGCGGTGGGATGAGCTGTCGAAAGGCATGCAGCAGAAAGTGCAGTTCGTTTCGACGATCATGCACGACCCCGAACTGGTCATCCTTGACGAGCCTTTCTCGGGCCTTGACCCGATCAACGCGAACCTGCTCAAGGAGGTTGTGCATGACATGAAGCGCCGGAACCGGACGATCATCTTCTCGACGCACCTGATGGAGCAGGCCGAGCAGATGTGCGATGAAATCTGCCTGATCAACCGCGGCCGCAAGGTGCTGGACGGCAACGTCAGGGAGATCAAACGCGGCTTCGGCCACCGCGCGATTGCGCTCGAAGGCGAAAACTTCGACGGCCTGCTCGACAACCCCGCGCTCGTCAGAAAAGCGAACCGCTTTCAGTATCACGTCGAAGTCGAACTCGAAGACGGCGCGAACCCGCAGGAACTGCTGCGCGCGCTCGTGAACGGCGGGGCGAAGCTGACCCGCTTTGAAATGGTCGAGCCGTCGCTCAACGAAATCTTCATCGAGAGTGTGAATCGGACAAACGCCTGACAGACTGGCAACAATGAACCGGAAGACAAAAAAACAGATGGTGATCGAGATTTACGACCGGGAGGCAATGGGCGAGGTCTCGGCCCGTGAAATCGCGGTGATCAACGAGAGTCTGGTCAGGGAGTTCGGCGAAGGCGGGGCGATGAGCCCGGCGGAAATCGCGCGCGTCCTCGCCGAAGAAGACATCCCGGTGCGTTTCGATCAGGTGCTGGCCATGAGGTCGCCCACCGAGCGTTATCACCGGCGGTTCGTAGACGTGATGCGCTGCGAGACCTTTGAAGCTGCGGAACTGGCCATCCGCCGGATTGACGAACTCTATCGCCGCTACCTGCACCAGAAAGACCGCCGCGGGATGCACGCCGCGCGCGAAGCGGTGATGAGTGCTAAACGCCGCGCCATTGAACTTTCGACTCAGGAAGAGAGCGCCGACCGCCGCGCCCTGCAGGCCGAGATCGCGCAGTGGTTCGCCGTCTGGCTTCAGACCCCCGACCTGTTCGAGATGTGGCTGGAACTGCGCAAGGCATCGGCTGAATTCAAGAGCAGTTTCACGGAAGCAAAGCAGCAGGGCGAAGGCAGAAGTGAAAAGGCAAAAGGTAAAAGTCAGGGCGCCGGACGGGCCGATATTGATCAGGGTGGTTCTTCGCTCTGATTTTTCACTTTTGCCTTCCTGCCTGAATGTTCAGCGCTGCGGCCCCGATCAGCCCGGCGGCGCCACCGAGTTCGGCGCATGCGATTCGCGTCTGCGTTTTCCACTGACTCAGTCTGGCCATCACGTCGTCAAAGTAAAGATCACTCGCTTTAGTCAGCGAACCACCGATCACGATCACTTCCGGTTCGAGCAGCGCGATCATCGCCCCGCACAGGAAATAGAGATCATCGCCAAAGGCGGCCCACGCCGCCCGCGCCGCCGGATCGCCGCCACGCGCCAGATCGGCAATCCGCGCGCTGTCGGGCTGAGACGCAGATGACTCGCCCGCCCCGCCGCCTTCCGCCAGGTACCCGCGCACGACGCCATCGCCCGAGAGGAAATATTCAAGGTGCCTCCCGCGCAGCGGGATGCTCCACACCTCACCGGCCTGCGATGAAACGCCGCGAACCAGCTGGCCGTCAACCATGACCCCGCCGCCGACCCCGGTGCCGAGCGTGATGCCACAGATGTTGTGCGCGCCCCGGCCAGCGCCGAACCGGGCCTCGGCCAGCGTGAAACAGCGCGCGTCGTTTTCGACGGCGACCGGGCAGCCGACGACCGAGCTGAGTGTGTCGGCCAGCTCAAGGTCATTGAGCTGCGGCAGAAAATCTGAAGCCGAAAGCCTGCCCTGACGAACGATTCCGGTGACCCCAATACCGAGCGCCGCGAACTGGCCGGCCCCCGACTGCTGACGTAATTCGGCCGTCAGGCTGGTGAGTTGTCGTCGCAGGTCGTCCGGTGAAAAAGACTTGCCCGTTGGAACGGACAGCACCCCGGTCGCGAGTTTCCCATCGCCGGTCACGGCGGCAATGCGCAGCTGCGTGCCGCCGAGATCAACTCCAAGGTAGAGCGGTTCTTTCATCGGGGTCAGTAGCGGGTGATAAGGCGCGGGAAGTGAGCAGTGATTGATCGGTCACAACTGCTGCTGGCCGCGCGCCTGTGTCTGCGGAAGTAATGTTTCCTGAGCCTCCGGCTCAGACAGGGATGACTGGTCGTGTGCCGGCGGCGGGTCGGGATTCTGCGCCTCGTCCGGGTTCCTGTTTTCGCCCGGCGGGTTGTAGCCGGGGTAGCCGATGCGCTGATGGTAGATCCCGATGAGGGTGGTGACGAGGGCCTCGCGAATCACGTTGATTTCCCTCAGCGTGATGTTGCATTCATCGAGCTGGCCGTCGGTGATCACGTTGTTGATGATCTTGTCCAGAATCAGGCGGATGTTTTCCGGCGTCGGCTCATCGAGCGAACGGACGGAAGCCTCGGCCCCGTCCGAGAACATCAGGATCGCCGCCTCCTTCGACTGCGGCTTCGGCCCCGGGTAGCGAAAGTCCTCGATCCTGACCGCCTCGCCGCGGGCTTCGGCCTGCGCCTTGGCTTTATGATAGAAGTACGACAGGACGCGCGTGCCGTGGTGCTGCGGAATGAAGTCAATGATCTGCGGCGGCAGGCCGGCTTCCTGGGCCAGCTTGATGCCGCGCCGCACGTGGCCGGTGATGATCCGCACGCTGTCGAGCGGATCCACTTTGTCGTGCGGGTTCACGCCGCCCTGCTGGTTTTCGATGTACATCCTCGGCGCGGCCATCTTGCCGACGTCGTGGTACAGGCAGCCGATGCGCGCCAGCAGCGCGTTCGCGCCGATGGCCTTGGCCGCGGCTTCGGCCAGCATGCTGACGACGAACGAATGGTGGTGCGTCCCCGGCGTCTTGATTGCGAGCTGCCGCAGGAGCTGGTTGTCCGCGTTGGAAAGTTCGAGCAGCTTCATGTCCGTCAGGACGTTGAAGGCCGATTCGTAGATCGGCGTGACGACGCTGGCAATGCCCGCCGTCACGACCGCGCCGAGCAGCCCCATGAAGATCGCCTCGAACGCCAGCCGCCAGCTCAGCGGGTGGTTGGAAACGAGCAGCATCGTCAGACTCATCACCACGTTGATGATCCCGATGCCGGTGATCGCTTTGGTGATGGTGTGGCGCGTGCGGTAATGTTCGACCCGGTAGATCGCCACAATCGAGCTGGCCAGCGCAAAAAGCGCCATCGTCATCCCGCCCGAGGTCATGAACCCCGTAAACAGGGCCACCACCAGGGCGGCAATCAGCGCGGGCTGGCTGCCCACCAGCAGCGACAGCACGAGCGCGCAGGCGGCAAACGGGATGGAGAATTGAAGGGTGAATGAATCGCCGAACCGCCGGGCCCCGGGGCTTTCGCTCAGGATGTTGACGACCGCGAGGCCGAAGCGGATGAGGGCGGTCTCGCCAAGGATAGCCAGGCTCACCACCCAGAACACTGTGCGCGATTTGACAATCCCCGTCTGCACGCGCTCGGCGGCCTGATACAGCGCAAAGTAGATGATGGCGGCAACCACGCTGAGGCCGGCAACCTGCAGCAGCGCCTCGGGGAGGCTGTAATTGAAGAGCGCGAAAGCATCGGGGGCGACCAGCAGCGCCGTCAGCAGGCTGAGCGACGTGTAAAGGATGGCGAAGAGGGTTTTCGGCGGGATGCGCCCGAGCAGCTTAGAGGCTTGCTGCTCCGCGACGCGCGGGAAGCGTAAGGTTCTGGCCGTCCATAAGCGTTTTGTGGCGTCGTTCATCAGAAGAAGAGCCTTCACCACCCCGCCCCGCGACCTCAGCCACGGGGCTTTCACCCCGAGCGCGGGATTATAGCACAGGAAAAAATCAGCGCGAGGGCTTCGGGCAAAGCTGGCTCATTGATGTGATTGAAAGTCAGAGGCGGGGTGTTATGATAATCGCCCATTCGCTGCCGGCGTTTCACCTGTTGTTATGAAGCCGCTCAATCTCTACACGCGAACGACGCTGCTGGTTTCGGCGGTTCTGACTGCCGTGCTGCTGGCGGTCGTTTACTTCTTCTTCTCGACGACGCGCGACATCGAGCGGCAGCAGCAGGAACAACTGGCGCGGGAGTGGGCCGAACAACTCGCCGACCGGCTCTCCAACATCGCCTACCAGAGCGACCAGAAGACCTACGCGCAGATTTTCATGGACGTGCATGAGGGCGAAATTCAGCAGATTCGCCTCTACCGGGCGGAAAAGAAAAGGAAACTGATCGAGTGGCTCGCGCTGCCCGGACAGGAGAAGGACGAAGCCATCCCCGAGGCGGATCTCGCCCGTCTGCGCAACGGCAAGACGATTTCGCATACTTATCTGGTCGGGACGGGGTTGCACAAGATGCGGGTGATCTACGCGGCGCACCCGCTCATGGACGACAAAACTTTCGCCGGCGTCGTCAGCCTGACCACTCAGCGCCCGTGGTTTTCCGACCTCTCGCTGCTGCTCATGAAACTGACCATCGCGCTGCTCGCCGCCGCGGTCATCTCGATCACCGCCCTGCTCTACTTCCTCTTCAGTCAGGTCATCTATCAGCCGGTCGCCGATCTGTTGCAGACGATGGGACGGGTGCGGGGCGGCGACCTCGACGCGACCGTCCCGGTGCGGGCGCACGACGAGTTCGGCAAGCTGGCGACCGATTTCAATCACATGGTGGCGCGACTTCGGATGATGACCGCCGAGCGCGAGGCTTACCAGAAAAGCCTCGAGGAGCGCGTCCGCGAAGCGACCGTCGAACTGGCCGAACGGTACGCGGAGATTGACGAGCGCAACGTCCAGCTTGAAGAGGCTTACACCTCGCTCTTTGACCTGCAGCGCGAGCTGACGAAATTCGAGCGACTGGCCGCCGCCGGGCAGCTCGCCGCGCAGTTCGCGCACGAAGTCGGCACGCCGCTCAACCTGATCTCCGGCCACGTGCAACTGCTCGCGGCCAGGACTGACGACCCGAAGACGAAGGAGCGGCTCGACCTGATCGGCTCGCAGATCACGCGGATCGAACGCATCGTGCGCAACATGCTCGACGCCACGCGGCGCCCGCGCCCCGAACTGGCCCCGGTGGAGATCAACGCGCTGCTGCAAAGAATTTTTGAAATCACGGCGCCCACACTCGCCGCCCGGCAGGTCGAACTGATCGCGGAGCTGGATGAGTCGAACCCGTCCATTTCCGGCGACGGCGAACAGCTTCAGCAGGTCTTCATCAACCTCATCAACAACAGCCTCGACGCCATGCCTGGTGGCGGGCGACTGACTATCAGGACGGAAGCAGACGGCAAGGGGCAGGCACGAATCATCTGTCGTGACACCGGCGCCGGCATCAGCGAAGAAATCCGCGGGCGAATCTTCGATCCTTTGTTTACGACCAAAATTCGCGAACGCGGCAGCGGGCTCGGTCTGACGGTCGTTCATCAGATCATCCGCGAACACGGCGGGACGATCACGCTCGAAAGCGCCCCGGGCGAAGGGACAGAATTCAAAATCATCCTGCCTCTGGCAACTTCACCCGCCGCCGAGGCGGCTGAAAACCTCGCGGTCAACCAGTAAAGCAATGAAAGAAGCCCGGCAGAAAATTCTGGTCATAGACGACGACCTCGACACCTGTAATTTCCTCCGCGAGATTTTTGAGGATCAGGGCTGGCGCGTGCATTCGGCGACCGGGGCCGACGAAGCGTTCGCCGCCGTCCGGGCCGGCTCTTTCCACCTGATCGTCAGTGACATCAATCTCAACGAGGCTGTCAACGGCGTCGAACTGCTCAAAAACTTCCGCCGCATCTCGCCCGCTTCGCAGGTGATCCTGATCAGCGGCTTTGGCACGCTCGAGACGGCGATTGACGCGGTGCGCGAAGGCGCGTTCGATTTCATCAGCAAGCCCTTCAACGTTCAGGAAATCATCGCCACGGCGCGCCGCGCACTGGCAGTCACGACCGAACGGCCCGGGGAGGCAGAAGCTTCCCGGGAGATGTCATCGCGTTACGCTTCGTCGGGTCTGGTCGGCCACAGCCGCCAGATGATCGAGCTGTATATGGAGATCGCGCGCGTCGCGGCCTACCGCTCGACCGTGCTGATCATCGGCGAGTCGGGCACCGGCAAGGAGCTGGTCGCGCAGGCGATTCACACCAACAGCCCCCGCGCCGCGATGCCCTTCATCGCGGTCAACTGCGGCGCGCTGACCGAAACATTGCTCGAAGCCGAACTCTTCGGCCACACGAAAGGCTCATTTACCGGCGCGGCCGCCGACAAGAAAGGGTTGTTTGAAGGGGCGGAAAGCGGGACGATTTTCCTGGATGAGATCGGCGAGACCAGCGCGGCACTGCAGGTCAAACTGCTGCGGGCCTTGCAGGAGAGCGAGATTCGCCGCGTCGGCTCGACGAAGACTCAGAAGATCAACGTCCGCGTCATCGCCGCGACCAATCGGAATCTGGAAGAAGAAGTCAAAGCCGGGCGCTTTCGCGAAGACCTGTTTTATCGCCTGAGCGTGATCACGCTGTCGGTGCCACCCTTGCGCGAGCGGCGTGAAGATATTCCGCTGCTTGCCCACCACTTTCTCCAGCGCGCCTGTCAGGAGACTGGAAAGCGGGTTTCGATTTCCGAACAGGTGATGCGTATCCTCAGCAATTACGACTGGAGCGGCAATGTCCGCGAGCTGGAAAATTGCATGGAGCATGCCGTGCTTCACACGCGCGGCCAGTTGATCGAGCCGGAAGATTTGCCGTCGCGCATTCTCAAACCGTCGGGCGAAAATGCGTCAGTGCCGAGGGCCAGGGCACTGTTGTTTGCCGACCTGCCTTCGCTCGAAGAACTCGAACGCCGTTACCTGATTCACGTGCTGGAAGCGGTCGGCGGCAACCGCACGCGCGCGGCTGAAGTCCTCAGAATTGACCGCCGCACGCTTTACCGCATGGCTGAACGGTTCGGCATCAGGCTGGACGGCGAATGAAAATCAAAAAGGGCGCGGAAGATTTCTGAAATCTTCCGCGCCCTTCGAGGGTCAACCGCAACAGAAAACCGGGGAGACCCGGGGGTGAAGAGAATTAGTGTTTCTTCTCGTCCTTCTTCTCTTCGTGCTTGGCGGCAGGGCTGCTGGCCGCACCGGGGGCTGATGCCGCGGGGGCCTTGGCCGCCGCAGACGCGGACGAGACGGCATTGATCGCCGAAGTGACCGCCGCGTCGGCAGTCTTGTCATTCTTCTCGGCCTTTTCCTTGGCCGCTTCGACCGCCTTGCCGGCCTTCTCGATCAGGGCTTTGGTCGCAGCCGGGGCAGCCTCGGTGGCATCGCTCACCGCTTTGTGAGCCTTTTCAATATGCTCAACCGCGCCTTTGCTGTTCTTATTCTTCAGTTCAGTTGAAGCCATCGTCAGATGCTCTTTGGCGCTCTCCAGGGACGCCGAAGCATCCATTTTGGCAGGCGCAGTGGTCGGAGCAGCAGTCGCTGCCGGGCTGACCACAGCAACCGGAGTAGGAGTAGGTGTTGGCTTGGTCTCTTCCGACGCGCAGGCGCCGAGGAAAAGGGCCGTCGCCAGTACCGCAATTGAACCCAGAGTGATGATTGTCTTCTTCAAAGCAGTCTCTCCTTGTTTGAATAATCCGCCGGCATTTGCTCCGTGAATCTTGCCCGCCTGGGCAGCAGCAAAGCCGCCAGATCAAACCGTGAAAACCAGGCTGATTTGATCGGCCCGGGGCACACGTCGTTGTTCCCGCTCACGCTGATTTGCCTTTGCAATGACGGGAGCCCCGAGGGCCCTCATTTATCAGTGCGTGTGCGCCCGTCATTGAGCAACCGATGTGCCATTTGCGGCCCGCCGGTCCTGCCGGAAAGATGGCTGATTTATAAGACTTTTTCAGAAGCGGCGCGCGACCGGAGGGGCGAGGAAGGCAGGCTCAGGTGTGGCGGATTTGACAGGTGCCCGGCATAACCGCCACGCCTCACTGGTCATCATCACTTTCCTTAGCGGCGGAATTCGGCTTTCGAGAAGCCTGCAGGAGATTTTCGAGCTGTTCGATCCGGCTTCTGAATTCGGGGATCAGCGCGGAGAGATCGCGCATCTGTCTGGCGGCGGTGAGTTGCTCGACCAACCGGTCGAAATCCCTGACGGCCTGATCAGTGCCGTGTCCGGCGATGACCGTCGGGCGGGCGACCTGCCACGCTTCACGCAGGGCCGAGGCGCGCACTACTACCATCTTTTCATCGCCGGCGCCGCTCCACAATTCAAGCTCGCGGACGAGAAACCGCAGCCGCTCAAATTCAGGCCCGGTGCCGCGCGTTTCGAGGCGCGCCCGATGCTCGCCGATGATGCCGTAAAGCTGATTGAGCGCCAGCGTCGCGGCCCGCGCATTCTTTTCCGCGAGCGCGCGTTCGAGGCTGACGGCGGAATAGTCGTAGAAATCCTGTAACAGCGGAGACAGGTCAGGCGAAGGAAGCTGCGGCGCGGGCAGCTGGCGGGCCCTGCTCTGGAATTCGCCGAACAGATTTTTCGCATTCGTCCAGTCACCGGCGCCGACGGCGGCGGCGACCCGGTCAAGCAGCTGTTGCCTCTCGCCGAGGTCGTCAGCCATCTGCTTTTCAGAGAGCTTCCGGTCAGCGGATAAGGGCGAAGCGGAAGGAGACTGGATCGCCCCAGGCCCGGCCCCCCCGCCCTCTGCCAGCTTCACCAGCAGTCTGGACACGAAGACAAAGCCGGTCAGCGTCAGCACGACCAGCGCGATCATCATGGCTGTGGTTCTCTTCGTCACTTCTCGCCGTCCTTCACTCTCGACTTAAGGGTGCCCAGGCTTATCTGACAATAGACAGCAAAGAGCATACCATGAGAAATCCGCGATGCCCGTCTGTTGTCCGGAGTTTGCCTCTCCGCGACGTGCGGGAATACTATGTCGCCATGACCACAGCGATTGTTTATTCAGACGAATATTTACACCACGACACGGGCAATCACCCGGAGCGGCGCGAACGCTACGGGGTCGCCATCGGCGGGTTGAAGGAAGATGAGGATTTGTGGCAGGGACTGCTGAAGCTCGGGCCGCGCGCCGTGAGCGATGAGGAAATAGAACGCTGCCACAATCAAGGGATGGCGGGTGCGATTGCGCGCGTCTGCGAGTCCGCCCCGGCGGCGCTCGATGCCGACACGGTTGTTTCGCGCGAATCAGAGCGCGTGGCGCGCCTCGCCGCCGGCGGGGCCTGCCACGCGGTTGACGCGGTGATGAGTGGCGAAACCGACAACGCCTTCGTCGCCTGCCGCCCGCCGGGGCATCACGCGACGGTGGCTCGGGCCATGGGCTTTTGTTTATTCAATAACGTCGCGATCGCGGCCCGCTACGCTCAGGCGCAATACCCGCAGCTCAAAAACGTCCTGATCGTGGATTTCGACGTGCATCACGGCAACGGCACCCAGGATATTTTTTACGACGACCCGACGGTGTTTTATTACAGCCTGCACCAGTTCCCCTGGTACCCGGGCACCGGGCGGGCCGACGAGCGCGGCCTCGGAGAGGGCGAAGGATTCACGCTCAACGTGCCGGTGCCCGCCCGGACTCCGGCGGCGGATTATTTGCGGATGTTCGAGCGGGGGCTGGAATCAGTCATGAAAAAATTCGCGCCCGACCTGGTGCTTGTTTCCGCGGGGTTCGACGCCCACGTCGCCGACCCGCTCGGACACCTGATGCTCGCCGACGAGGATTACGCGCGGATCACGCGGCGGCTGAACGAACTAGCCCGCGGTTCGTGCGGCGGGCGACTGGTTTCGTGTCTCGAAGGGGGCTACAACCTGCGGACTCTGGGCGCCACGATTCGGACTCACGTCGCATCCCTGGCTGGGCCATAAAGCACTCCGGCAGTCCTGACCGGAACCTCAGGGGAATTTGGGGCCGGCAGTGAATTCAGACGGCGGTCCGTAATTTCCACCCGAAGGTGACGCATTTTTACGGGTTTCGCTGGTCTCCGGACTGGTGCGAGGGCTATAATCACGGCGTTCTTTCAGCCCTGAAAGTGCGGTAACTATATTCGGCGGCCCGGTGGGTGATCCCGACAGCTGCCATTGGAGGCTCCTTTATGAACAGAATACTTCCTGCTTCAGTCAGTCTCCCCTCGAAGCTCGTCTGGTTTTCGCTGCTCGTACTTGTCGCGGCCGGCGTCTGCCGCCAGCCCGCCAGCGCGCAGTACCTCGCTTCGACCAAAGCAGGTTTCGTCAACCGCGTTGAGGGCAAGGTCCTCATTCAGCGCGCGGGTAATGAACTCAACAATGCGGGGCGCGCTTCGCTCGGCACGCAGATGAAGGAGGGCGACCAGCTCATCACGACCGCCGACAGCCGCGCGGAAGTGCTGCTCAGTCCCGGCTCCTACCTCCGGCTCGACGGAAGCACGAAGCTGCGGGCCGTCGGCACCAGATTCTCTGCCATGCGTTTCGAACTCCTCGCCGGCTCAGTCATCGCCGAAGTGAGCGCCGAAGAGAACACCAACATCAAACAGGAAAACCCGCTGGAGGTCGTGACGCCGCACGGCTCGGTGGCGATCACGAAGACCGGCGTCTACCGCCTGGACGTCAGGGACACTTACACCAGTGTGAGTACGCACAAGGGCGAGTTATATCTTGGCACGCGCGACCAGGCCGTCGCCAAAACCGCGCTCAAGGTCAGCAAGGACAAAGTCGCCCGGCTGACCGGCAGCGCCGCCACGCCTGAAATTGCCAAACTCGACAGATACAACACGGATGATTTCGAGGAGTGGAGTTTTCAGCGCGCCGAGACGCTCGTGGCCGCGCACCGGTCGGTGCTGAGCCGCTCGTCATCGCTCGGGACGCTGGCATCCGGCTGGATTTTCGACCCGTTCTATAACTGCTACACCTTCGTCCCCTTCGGGCGCCGTTTCACCACCGCGTACGGCTTCGGCTTCTACAGCAGCTACGGCAGTTGCGGCTGTGGCAACTACGGATACTGGTACCCGTATTACGGCTCAGGTCCGTACAACACGGTCGGCACGACCGCGGGCAGCAGCATCAACCCGTCGCTGACCCCGCGGGTGCGTGGTGACAGCGACCGCCACACGACCGTGGCCCGCGAAGTCAACGTGGGCCGCCGGGTGGACGTGGCTCCGCCATCTTTCTCGCGCGGCACTGATTCACGCTTCCCCGATGCGGCATCACATTCGATGGATTCACGCTCATGGGGGCCGTCCGTCAGCTCAGGGGGCGGGGATCGTTCCATCAGCGCCCCATCAGTCAGCCCGGGCAGGGTTGATACCGGACGGTCAGTGGACAGTGGCGGCAGTTCCGGCGGGCGCGGCGGTGGACGTGGCGTTAACCCGTAACGGCATCTGACAGACAAAGTCAGACTCTGACCAGATAACCGAAAGGGCATGGGGAAGCCGAAAAACCCCATGCCCTTTCGCTTTTCATCCTGACGAATCCGCTTTCAGATTCCCATCAACACGACTCGACTGAAACAGCCGGATCAACACTTCAACCAGGTCGGAGAGGTTACCAGTTTGCCCTGTCGCCAGCTCCGGGCTTACCAACTGTTGATGACCAGCCGGTCATTCTCCCTGACGACTGTAATCGCGATGATCTCCTGCGCCCTGTCCTCGAAGATAAAAGCGCAGTCCGAGCGCGCGGTCGAAGTCGTATGCGCGGCGACATTGATCGGGAAGGCCTGCACCAGCTTATCGTCTTTCTTCTGCGCGAAGCGCTCCGCAAACAGGCTGTCGTGCAGGTTCTTCTTCTCCTTCTCGAGCCGCGCCACGGCCTCGCCCGACAGCATCTTCTGCGCCTCATCCCACTTCTTATTAACCACGAACTGACAGAACTGGGAGATCGCCTGCTTCACCTGATTATCATCATCAAGCGAGACTGCCACAGCCGCCGCGGCCGGTTTCTGCTGTTTGAGGTGCTGCACCCAGAAGTAAGCTCCGGCGGCAGATCCGACCATGATCAAAGCGATCAGCCAGGTGATTACGGGCAGCCCTCTGGCCGAGCCGTCATCCGCGCGATCAGCGTTTTCGTCAGTGTCTTCGAATAGTGTTCTCATATTTTTTCCCCAGCCCGGTGAGTTGATTGATGACGCCCGTCACGTTAGCGCAGCCGCACGACGGCTGTCAACGAGCGGGCATTTCCCGGCAGTTTCCGGTGATTCCAGCCTCAGGAACGGAAAAGCAGCGCCGGATTTGCAGGCAAAATCATCCGAATGACATTGCGCTAACTGACAATCTCAGGCTGGCCGATCCGCGCGCGAGATCAATGATGCAATTCCCGCCACGGCCAGATGCCCGGCGATTTCAGCAATTGCATCAGGCGGCCCGGACAGTTAAGCTTCGCTCTCCCGTGCCCCATAACTGACGGACTACTGACATGACGAGGAAAACTTCAAAGACTGTACTCGGATTATTCGGGCTGGGGACTGTCGGCACCGGCGTGGTGACGCTGCTGCGCGACAACCCGCAATTTGAGATTCGCGCCATCGCGGTGCGCGACAAAAACAAGCGGCGCGAGATTGACCTGTCTTCATTCGAACTGACCGAAGACCCGTTCCGACTGGTTGACGATCCGAAGATCGGCGTGATTGTCGAGGTGGCGGGCGGCATTGAGCCGGCTTACGAAGTCATCAAACGCGCGATCACCGGCGGCAAACATATCGTCACCGCCAACAAGGAACTGATTGCCAAACACGGGCCGGTGCTTTTTGAACTGGCCGACCGCCACAACGTCACGATCTTTTACGAGGCGGCGGTGGCCGGCGGCATCCCGCTGATTTCAACTCTCCAGCGCGGCCTGCAGGCCAACCGCATCTCCAAGGTTGCGGGCATTCTCAACGGCACGACCAACTACATCCTGACGAAGATGGAGCAGGAGAAGAAGTCTTTCGCCGAAGCCCTGAGCGAAGCTCAGGCCAAAGGGTATGCCGAAGCCGACCCGACCAACGACGTCGCGGGCCACGACGTCGCATACAAGATCGCCATTCTCGCCTCGCTCGCCTTTCAGCACCCGGTCAACGTCGAGCAGATTTACCGTCAGGGCATCACCGAAGTCAGCGACCTGGACATTCAGCTGGCCGCGGAATTCGGCTACCGGATCAAGATGATCGGGCTGGCGCAGCCGGGCGGGGGCGGCGCGCTCGACGTGCGGGTACATCCGACGCTCGTGCCGCTGCACCACCCGCTCGCCGGAGTCGAAGGCGTCAACAACGCGATCTTCATCAGCGGCAGTGCGGTCGGGGAGATTATGCTCTCGGGCGCGGGCGCGGGTCAGCTGCCGACGGCCAGCGCGGTCGTCGGCGATGTGATCAACCTTGCCAGCGCGCTCCAGCTCCCCGACTTCGCCCGCTACTTCCAGCCGCAGATCAGCTCGCAGGTCGCGCCGGTGACGCCCGTCGAAGAGACGACCAACGCCTATTACATCCGCTTTGAAACGGACGACACGCCGGGCGTGATCGGCCATCTGGGTCTGGCTTTCGGCAGGCAGAACGTCAGCCTGCACAGCATCGCGCAGAAAGGCGTGACGGCCGACGGCAGGGCGAGCATCGTGATTCTCACGCACCGCGTCCGCGAGGCTCAGCTTCAGGCGGCGCTTGAAGAGATCAGCGCCCAGCCGACGACAGAGCAGATTGCGCTCGTGCTGCGCGTCCTCAGTTGAGCCTTTGAAACACTGGTCACAGTCTCATCGTTCCTGAAGTCAGGAGAGACACTCAATGGGAAAACTGAACACCAATCTGATTTTTATCGGAATCAAAGGAACAGTCGTGGCGCTTGATCGGGCCACGGGTGAAGAGGTCTGGCGCACGATTATGAAAGGGTCAGACTTCGTCAATCTGGTCATTGACGGTGAAAATCTATACGCCACCACTAAAGGAGAAATCTTCTGTCTCGACCCTTCGAGCGGACAGCTTCGCTGGCACAATCGCCTGAGCGGGATGGGCCTCGGGCTGGTCACGATTGCGACTCCGTCAGGGAACCAAGCCATTTCGCTCGCGGAAAAACGCCGCCGCGATCAGGCGACACAGGCCGGAGCCTCTTAGTGATGACTATTTTTTGAATTGAAATTCAGCTTCCGGCTTCTGATTCCCCGCATTGCGCTCGGGCCGCGCGCTCTCAGTTGAGATTTGTAACCTCAGACGTGCCTGAATCGTGGTTACTGGTGGAGGCACGATCAATGATGACAGAAAGAGGAAAAGGACAAACTGCGCTTACACACGTCGTCATCATCGGCGGCGGCTTCGGCGGACTGACCGCCGCTCAGGCGCTCAAACGCGCGAAGGTACGGGTGACGCTGGTAGACCGCACCAATCACCACCTCTTCCAACCGCTGCTCTATCAGGTCGCCATCGCCGGCCTCTCCCCGGCCGAGATCGCCTCGCCGATCCGCTCGATTCTGCGCCGGCAGAAAAACGTCTCCGTCCTGCTCGACGAGGCGACCGGGATTGACCTCGTGCATCGGGTAGTCCATCTGCGCGACAGGGATCTCGGTTACGACTACCTGATCCTGGCGACGGGCGGGCGCACGAGCTATTTCGGCCACGACGGCTGGGAGCGGTTCGCGCCGGGCCTCAAGAGCCTTGATGACGCAGTTGAGATTCGCCAGCGCGTGCTGCTGGCTTTTGAAGAGGCCGAAAAGGAGACCGATCCTGAGCGGCGGCGCGAGCTGCTGACCTTTGTCGTGGTCGGCGGCGGGCCGACCGGGGTTGAGATCGCCGGGGCGATTGCCGAGCTGTCGCGCTTTGTGCTGGCGCGCGATTTCCGCACGATTGATCCGCGCTCCGCCGAAATCCTGCTGCTCGAAGGCGGCCCGCGCGTGCTGCCGAGTTTTTCCGAAAGCCTGTCTGAAAGCGCGGCAAAACAGCTCGGAGAACTGGGGGTCAGGGTGCGCGTCAACGCACACGTTACGAATATTGATGAGTATGGAGTTTACCTGGGCGATGAGATGATCCGCGCGGCAACAGTCGTCTGGGGAGCAGGCGTGATCGCCACCTCGCTGACTGAAACCCTGGGGGTTCCGCTCGACCGCGCGGGCCGCATCATCCTCGAACCCGATCTGACTCTGCCTGGCTACAAGGAGGTTTTCGCGATTGGTGATATGACCTGCTTCACACATCAGGGCGGCAAACCGCTGCCCGGCGTTTCGCCCGTCGCCATGCAGATGGGCCGCACGGCAGCGCGCAACATCCGGCACGCGATGGCCGGCGAGCCTTACGAAAATTTCAGTTATTTTGACAAAGGCAATATGGCAACCATCGGCCGCTCGCGCGCGATTGCCGAAATCGGGAAGCTGAAGCTGAAAGGTTATCTGGCGTGGCTGGCGTGGCTGTTCGTCCACCTGATCTTCCTGATCGGCTTTCGCAACCGGTTCGCGGTGCTGCTCAACTGGATGTGGTCATACCTCACTTACCAGCGCGGCGCGCGGCTGATCACTGAGCGTCGGCCTGTGTTTCAGGGTCAGGAGAAAGGTCAAGCAAAGGTAATCTCACGGTGAAAGTCGTCCCCTCACCCACTTTACTCTGAGCCCCAATCTTCCCGCCGTGTGAATCCACGATCCACTTCACAATCGAAAGGCCGAGGCCGAAGCCGATCACACTCCGGTCGCTCGTCGAGCGCGAGTGGCGGAAGAACCGCTCGAAGATGTGCGGCAAATCTTCCGTCGCGATGCCGCGCCCGGTGTCGGCGACGGTCAGCACGGCTTCCTTGCCTTCGGTCCCGAGGCCGAGCGTGATCCGGCCACCCTGCGGCGTGTATTTCATCGCGTTGTCGAGCAGGTTGAGCAGGAGCTGTTTCAGGCGTTGCGGGTCCCCGTTCACCAGCACATGGCCTTCGGGCGGCGTCCAGAGCAGAGTCTGCCCGCGCCCCTCGGCCAGCGGCAGCAGCTGCTTAGCCGTCTGCCGGCAGAGATGATCGAGGACCACGGGTTCCAGTTGCAGGGTCACCTGGCCGGAATCGCCGCGCGCGAGGGTCAGCAGGTCCTCGACCAGCCGCGACAGCCGGTGGATCTCTTCGAGGTTCGATTGCAGCACGCGCTCGTATTCCTGCGGCGAGCGCGTGCGGCGCAGGCTCACTTCGATTTCGCCGCGCATGACGGCCAGCGGCGTGCGCAATTCGTGAGAGGCGTCGGAGGTGAACTGGCGCTGGCGCTCGAAGGCGGCCTGCAGCCGCGCGATCATGTGGTTGAAGGTTTTCGCGAGCCGCCCGATCTCATCCATCTTCTCCGGCAGCGGGACGCGTTGCGCCAGGTCGCTGGCGCTGATCTGCGCGGCCGTATTCGTGATCCGGTCAACCGGGCGCAGTGCCTGATTTGCGAGCAGCAGCCCGCCGTAGCTGCCGAGCAGCAGGGCGATGGGGACGGCGACGAGCAGCAGGAGGGTCAGCCGGCGACGGGCTTCCTGCAGGGGCTTGAGCGACTGTCCGGCGCGAATGAAGAAGACGTCGCCGTCCGGCTCGACGGCACGTTTGGTGATCAGGCGAATCTGCTCGCCGGAACTGAGTTTGATCGTATCCGGGCGCAGATCACCGTCTTTGATCTGACTGAGGACGGCCGGGTCAACCGGCAGGTGGTGATTCTGGAGCGCGCCGGTTTCATCCCTGATCCGGCCCTCGCTGTCAATGATCTGTACGACCTGCGCGGCAATCATCAACTGGTCGCTGTGCGCCTCTTCGGGGTGATCATCGGACGTGAAATCGCCGAGGCTGCTCATCATCTGCCGCTCGATCTCCTTAACCTGATAGACCAGCGCCCCGTCAATGATCGAGAGCAGGCTGCGCGAGAGGTAGGTGTGGATCGCGAACCCGAAGAAAATCAGCACGGCAGAGAGGATCGCCAGGTAGTAAATCGTCAGTCTGGTGCGGAGGGAAAGCATGAGCAGGCCGGGCCTGACAGGGCGACACGACGATTCACCGGTCGGACAACTGGGTCAGCTGTGCAATCCATTCGCCGCGTCGCCGCCGTCACATCATTTCTGTTCGGTCGCGGCCTCAACGCGGCGCGAGGGGGTAGCGGGCGTCTTGAACATGTAGCCGACGCCGCGCACGGTGTGGATCAGTTTCGGCTCGAAGTTGCGGTCAATCTTGTTCCGCAGGTAGTTAATGTAAACGTCAATCACGTTGGTCAGGGTGTCGAAGGCCTCCTCCCAGACTTTCTCCGAGAGCAGTTCGCGCGACAGCACCTGATCCGGATGGCGCATGAAAAACTCCAGCAGCGCGAACTCCTTGCCCGTCAGCTGAACGTCCACGTCCAGCCGATAGGCGCGGCGGCTGATCAGATCGAGCGTCAGATCGCCGAGCTGAAGTTTCGTCGAGTCCTCGGTCTGCGTGCGACGCTGCAACGCGCGGATGCGCGCCAGCAGTTCGGCGAAGGCAAACGGCTTGGTCAGGTAATCATCCGCCCCGCTGTCGAGGCCCTGCACCTTCGCCTCAGTGGTGTCGCGCGCGGTCAGTATAATGATCGGCGTTTTGATCCCATCGTCGCGCAGCAGGCGCGCGATCTCCAGACCGTCACGCCCCGGCAGGGCGATGTCCAGAATCAGAACTTCATGCTTCCCCGAGCGCGCGGCCTGCAGACCTGTCTCGCCGTCGTACGCCACTTCCACCTCCATGCCTTCCTCCTCCAGTCCCCGCTTGATCATGTCTGCCATTTTCTGTTCATCTTCAACGACTAAAACATGGGTAGCCATTTCCAAACTCCTCCAAGGCTGTGTTGCTGTTCGAGTGGGTTCTGACAGTTACTACTGCCACAACGTTTGATTCTCAAGCGTCTGACAAAGACCCACTGCGATAAGCAAAGAATAGTTCGGTCAGTTATTCAATTATGGGCGGGGAGATGATTTACTGTCGGGTCATTGCTGTTGCCGCACGACCGAGCCCAGCCAGGTGAGGTAATCGGCTGAACCGGCCACCACAGGCAGCGCAATTATTTCGGGGGTCTCGTAGCGATGGTTTTCCCGGATCGCAGTCTCGACTGCATTATAAAGCTCTCGTGTCGTTTTGATAAGTAGTAAACTCTCATTCGCGTATTCGATATGCTCTTTCCAGCGATAAACCGAAGTCATGGCGGGCAGCGCCTGGACGCAGGCGGCCAGCCCGCGCTCGACGAGCGCCCGGCCCAGATCTTCGCCGTCCTTCTGATCCCCGACAGTAGTCATAACGACAATCGCTTCACTCATCACCCGGCTCCCCGTCGGCGGCGGGCTCCACACTCTCAAGCGGGCGCGTAAAGAATGCCTGATAAAGCTGCTGCGCGCGCATGAAATCAGGGTGGGCAACCATCAGCCTGATCTCCGAATAACCACCGGGCAGGGGTAACGGCTCCAGCGCGCCGAAACTCGCGCCCCTCAACATGGCTCGGATTCCATTATTAACAAGCAACTCACATACCATTCCGGCTTCGGCCAAACTCGAGAAATAAGCCAGCGGGGCATAAGACAGTTCCTCATCAGGCTTTCCGCCCCTGATCTCTTCCTGCCGCGTGTTTCTCTTCCTGAAAATCATAGTTCAACTGCCGCCCGGTGACAGCGATTCACTATCATACTGTCCTCATTCCAGCCATTCGCCACGATAAACTGCCCGGGCTTCACCGGTCTGCATTACTATATTGTCTGCGCGCCATTCAACCAGCAACTCCCCGGCGGCGGTCTTCACCGTCACGCGGCGCTCGGCCAGATCATTGAGCATCGCCGCCAGCGCCGCCGCACACCCGCCGGTCCCGGAGGCCAGCGTTTCGCCACAACCGCGTTCCCAGAACCTGACCTCGATCTCGGCGCGATTGACCACGCGGATGAATTCGACGTTGGTGCGCTGGGGGAAGGCCGGATGGGTTTCGATGGCCGCGCCCAGCGCGCGCCAGTCGAGCGCGTCGAAATCATCAACAAAAATACTGCAATGCGGGTTGCCCATCGAGACTGAGGTGAACTCAACGTGACGGCCACCCACTTCGAGCGGCTGCCGGATGACCCGGTCAGCGGGTGCCGGGAGCGTGACCGGAATGTCTGAACTCTTCAGCTTGGCTTCGCCCATCTCGGCCTCAAATACGTAATGACCGCGATTGCGTCTGATCAGCCTCAGGGTTTTGACGCCCGCGCCGGTGGCAATCCGCACGGACGGCTTGAGCCACCCTTCGACGTGACAGAGAAAAGCCGCGACGCACCGCGTGCCGTTGCCTGAAATCGGGACCTCGCCGCCGTCGGCGTTGAATAACCTGACTTCAAAATCGGCGCCCGCGACGCGCGGTTTCGCCAGCAGCAATTCCACGCCGTCGGCGCCCGCCCCGAAATGCCGGTCACAGATGCGCCGGGCGAAATCACCGTAATCGGCGGTGTGGTCGCGCAGCTCGGCTTCGCGCACGATCAGGAAGTCATTGCCAAGGGCCTGGAATTTATAAAATTGCATTCGGAAGTTCGCCTCAACCCGAAACTGCTTCGAGAACCACTCAACGTGGCAGTTGAAACAACTCGCCCTCCGTCACCAGGGCATTATCGCCAAGGTCATAAAACTGCACGTGACCTGCCTCAAAGTCAGCGATCAGAAAACACGGCTCGTGCTGGCGGAAAATCGTCCCGGCATTGATGATCGTCAGGCCATCAAAGCTTCTGACCATTCGCCGGTGCGTGTGGCCGTTGATAATAAACCGGGATTCGCCTGACTTCCTGATCTCATCCAGCACCATCAGGGATTCGAGATCATTACCGCTGTTGCCTGGACTCGCGCCGCCCATGTCATAATGGGCGAGGCCGTGACACAACATCAATCTGCCCGCGACGGTCTCAAAATCCCTCGTGAGCGGCAGTGACACCAGATACGCCCACGTCCGGTCATCAACGCTTTCAGTCGCGTCCGGCAGGTCGCGCATCACGCCGCGCAGGAACCAGCGTTCGTGATTCCCGCGCACGGCGGCGACCTGATACGCCCGCAGCAACTCACAGCACCTGCCCACGTCGCCCGGCCCATCGGTGATGTCACCGACGGCCACCATCAGATCGAGGTTCTGACCCTTCAGAAAGCGCAGGGCCGTTTCCAGACGCGCGTCTTCGGCGTGGATGTCGCCAATCGCTCCGATGCGGCGAAGACGCTCTTCATTGCCCATAGCCCGGGGGCCCGCCGGAAAAGACCGGACGGGGCTCTCAGATTTCGAAGTGAGTGAAGTCCTTGAATTCGCGGAAGCGTCTGCGAATTTCTTCGGGCGTGAGGCGACGCAGGCGGTCGCAGCTGAACTCCTCGACATTGAACGAGGCCATCACCGAGCCGTAAATGATCGCGCGGCGCAGCGCGTGGTCGTCAATCCTGTCGGCTTGGGCGAGGTAGCCCATGAAGCCGCCGGCGAAGCTGTCGCCCGCGCCGGTCGGGTCGAAAACGTCTTCCACCGGGAACGCCGGGGTCGCGAAGTAATTATCCTTCGTGAAGAAGGCCGCGCCGTATTCGCCGCGTTTGACGACCAGCATCCGGGGCCCGAGCGTCAGGATCTTTCTGGCCGCCCTGATCAGATTCGCCTCGCCGGCCAGTTCGCGGACTTCGGCGTCGTTGATGATCAGCGCGTCCACGACCGCGACGGTTTTGAGCAGCTCTTCGCGCGCGCTCTCGATCCAGTAATTCATCGTGTCCATCGCCACGAAGCGGCAATCCACCTGTTCGCGCACCGTGCGCTGAAGTTCCGGCTGGATGTTGGCGAGAAAGAGGAACGGCTTCTGCTTTGCGGCTTCCGTCAGCTGCGGCTTGAAGTCGGCGAAGACGTTCAGCTCGGTGTCAAGCGTCTTCGCCGTGTTCAGGTCGAAGCCGTATTCGCCGACCCAGCGAAAAGTTTTCCCGCCCGGGATGCGCTGCAAATCACCAATGTTGACTTTGCGCTCGTGGAAGACGGCCTCGTCTTCGGCGGTGAAATCCTCGCCGACCACCGCGACCAGGGAAACGTCAGCGAAGAAGGAGGCGGAGACCGAAAAATGGGTGGCGGCCCCGCCGAGGCTGCGTTCGCGCACTCCGAAGGGCGTGCGCACCGAATCGAGTGCGACAGATCCGACGACCAGTAATGACATCGCTGCTCCGTGAGTTGGGTTTTCGGGGACCGGGTGTTAACTCTTCCTGTCTGCCTTGCCGGCATTCAATTCGTCCAGATGTTTCTTCGCATCCTTGATGAATTTGCTGTCGGGGAAATCCTTGACAACCTTGCCGAGGTACTCCGCCGCCTTCTCCGGCTGGTTGCTGCGGTAGTAGACCTCGCCGAGCAGGAAGTAGACTTCGCCAATCTTCGAGAAGGTCGGGTGGATGTCAAGGATTTCAGTCAGCCGGCTCTCGATGGCCTTGTTCAGCCGTTCCGCAGCCTGCGGATCCGATTTATCCGGCTTCTTCTTGAAATAGTACCAGGCGGCTTCCAGACTCTTCTCCGACTGCTTTTCCAGTTCCGGGTCACGCACCGGCCCGGCCGGCCCGCGCCCCGGCCCCTGCTGAGTCGCAGCGAATACCGCCGCGGGCAAGGGGATCGTCAGACACATTCCGTTCTGACACCGACCTGAACTGACGAGCGAACTCACGCCCGCCATCGCGAATGTCAGCACTAAAGGAGCCACAGCGTTCGATTTCAACTTCATAACAATATCAGTGGACGGTGAGCTGAGGATACGGCTCATCATTCACTGCCCCCCTCTTACTTCTCAAAATATTTCCCGGTGATCGCCGAGAGGCGCTGTTTCGCTTCTTCGGTGGCGGCCGCCGGGCTGGTCATGATGGCGTGCCGGAGCGCCGAGCCGCATTTGCAGTTGCGCGGTTCGGCGGCGAGCATCCGCGCGCCTTCGCGAATCAGCTTCTGCGCGGCGACGGAGTTTTTGTTCAGGTATTCAATCACCATCTCCACCGTCACCGCGTCGTGGTCGGGATGCCAGCAGTCATAATCGGTCACGAGGGCCAGCGTCACGTAGCAGATTTCCGCCTCGCGCGCGAGCTTGGCCTCCTGCAGGTTGGTCATCCCGATGACGTCCATGCCCCACTGGCGGTAGAGCCGCGACTCGGCCAGAGTCGAAAAGGCCGGGCCTTCCATGCAGAGGTACGTGCCGCCGCGGTGCAATTTCAATCCTTCGACTCTTGCAGCCGCAGCTGCCATCGTTTCGGCCATGTGGTGGCAGATCGGGTGCGCGAAGGTGATGTGCGCGACCAGCCCGTCGCCGAAGAATGTGGAGACGCGCCCGCGGGTGCGGTCAAAGAACTGATCGGGGATGACGATGTCCGTCGGTGCGTACTGCTCCTGCAATGAACCGACCGCCGAGGCCGAGATGATGCGCTCGACGCCGAGCAGTTTCATCGCGTAGATGTTGGCGCGGAAGGGCAGCTCCGTCGGCATCAGCTTATGCCCGCGACCGTGCCGGGCGAGAAACGCGACCCGCTGCCCATCGAGCGTGCCGATGATGAAATTGTCCGAAGGCCGCCCGAACGGAGTGTCAACGCCGACTTCAGTCACGTCGGTCAGGCCGTCCATGTTGTAAAGGCCGCTGCCGCCGATGATGCCGATTTTTACCTGTTCCATTCCTTCCCCCTGACTCAACATTCAACAGGCAGTGAGTTGTGAGTTTCTGCTTTGTAAACTCACGACTCACCGCCTGCTGCCGACTGCTGATTGTGATTACTTGTTGCCTCCCCCGGGCGTGATCGGCGCCATCCGCCCGCCCTGGCCGCCGCCGAGTTTGGGCAGTTGCAGCGGGTGGTCCTCCCCACCCGGGGCGCTGACCAGGAAATCATCAGGCGCAGTCACCGGGTATTTCAGCGTGGTGTCTTCGAGCGCGCGCTGGACTTTCTTCTGCGTCAGCTGCTGCTCGACGCTCTCAGCCTCCTTGAGGCTGAACAGAATGTGCCGCGCGCGGACTTCCTCTTCCGGCTCCTGACTGGCGGGTTTGCCATCCGGCGTGGGGGTGGCGGCAGGCGGCTTGGGGGCATTCGGATCGGGCTTCTTCACCCGGCGCTCTTCGAGCTTGATGATGTGCCAGCCGAACTGGGATTTGACAAGCCCGCTCGTCTCACCGGGCTTCAGGGCGAAGGCGGCGTCAGAGAATTCCTTGACCATCTTTTCTTTCGTAAACCACCCGAGATCGCCGCCCTGCTGGCCCGAGCCGTCATCGGAAAACTCGGCGGCCAGTTTGGCGAAGTCCTCGCCCTTCTTCACCCGCTCCAGCACCTCCTCGGCCTGCTTTTTGATCTTGTCGGGATCGGCCTTGGGATGTTCATCGCGGTATTTCTTTATCTCTTCGGCGGTCGGCTTGAGCTTCTCTTCCAGCGATTTCGAGTATTCGCTGGCGAGCATGTTCGCCCGCTGGAGCCGGAGCTGGAGCGGCACTTTCCCGCTCTTGTCCAGGCCGGCCTTGCGCGCGCGTTCGGCGCGGATCTTCATCTCGGCCCACTGTGGCTTGATATTCTCAATCTCTTCGGGCGTCGGGGTGGGGGCGCCCTTCGGCCGGATCAGCTGGTTATCGGCGTCGAACTCCTTCAGGTGGGCCGCCACGTAAGCGTCCTTTTCTTCCTTCGGAATTTCGCTCTGCGGATTCGCCTTGTTCTCTTCGCCGGCCAGGATGATCATCTTCTGAAGCTCTATCCTCCGCTGAACCTCATCCTTCTTATCCATCCCTTCGGCCTGAGCGGCCGAGGCCAGCGAGAACATGCGCTTGAGATTTACAATCAGATCCTTGCGCTGTTTGTCATTGTCCTTGAACTGCCGCTGAACCTGCGGCGGGAAGGTGTCCACAATGCTGGTCAGTTCATTCGCGGTGATGCTTCTGAATTCCTTCGACTTGCAGGCCTGCGCCATCACCAGCGCCGTGATGAGCAAAGAGGTAACGACAAAATTTCCGATCTTTTTCAAAGCGATCTCCTCAATACAATCTGAAAAGTGATGGGCAAAAAGTAAAGAGTCCCCGGGGGTTCACTGTTCACTGTTTTTTTTCCGTCAATTCGACCAGCACGCCCCCCGTGCTGGCCGGATGAATGAATGCAACCAGATGACCGCCTGCGCCGGGGCGCGGTTGTTCATCAATCAGGCGGACGCCGCGCGCCTTGAGCCGCGCGAGATGGGCAGTGAGGTCCGCGACTTCGACGCAGACGTGATGCAGGCCCGGGCCGCGCTTCGCCAGAAATCTGCCGACCGGAGTTTCCCCGCCCGTGGCTTCGAGCAATTCGATCCGGCTTTCGCCAATCGGAAGCATCGCCACGCGCACCCCCTGATCTTCGACGACTTCAATTTCCTTCAGCTCCAGCCCCAGCCCGTCGCGCCAGAAATTGAGCGCCTCATCAATCGAACTGACGGCGACGCCGAGGTGTCCGACCTTTGTGCCGACTTCGGCTGTATGGTTGTCGGTGGCGGATTCTGCCGCCGAAGCGGCGTTCTGCCTGGTCTTCATTTTCCCGATGATCTCTTCCACGACGGTGTAGGGGTCGCGCTGCCGCGATGCGACTTCGGCGGCCATAGCTTGCAGACTTGTTCCGCCGGGCGATTCAGAAAGCGCCAGCCTGACGAGCCGCTCGCGTAACAATTCGACGATCCGGCTTTCGGCCACCGCCTGGCGACGCTCGAATGACGCCTGATTCTGCTGGCGAAAGGCCGCATAGCGCTCTACCGCCTCGGCGAACCGGTCTATGCCGCGATTCTCGGTGGCGACGGTGCGGACTATCGGAGGGTGCCAGCCGTCGGGCCGCGTCGTCATTTCGAGCAGCATGACCAGCTCGCGCTCGGCGCGCTCGACGCCTTCGCGTTCGGCCTTGTTGATGACGAAGATGTCACCGATCTCCATGATCCCGGCCTTGATCGCCTGAATGTCATCGCCCATCCCCGGCACGAGGACGACGACCGAGACGTCGGCGGCCTTGACGACATCCACCTCATCCTGTCCGACTCCGACCGTTTCGACAAGCACTCTATCGTACCCGGCGGCCTCCAGAACCGCAACCGCGTCAACCGTCGCCCGCGCCAGCCCGCCCAGGTTCCCGCGCGTCGCCATCGAGCGGATGAAGACGTCCGGGTCGGTCGCGAGCGCCTGCATCCGGATGCGGTCACCGAGCAGTGCCCCGCCGGAAAAGGGGCTGGAAGGGTCAACCGCCACGATGCCCACCGTCTTATCCAGCGCGCGGTAATGCAGCGCCAGTTTGTCAACCAGCGAGGATTTGCCCGCACCCGGCGCGCCGGTCAGGCCAATGATGAGGCCATGCGCTTCCCTCTCAGCAGTCCGCCTGAAGAGAGCCTTGAGAATTTCCGGGGCATCCGGGGTGTCGTTTTCGATCCGTGAAATTGCGCGGGCCACGGCGCGCGGATCGCGCGCCAGAATCTTTTCGACCTGTGTCTCCAAGGGAAATCCATCAGTAATCGGAATGCTGATGTCCATTCGTGAATAATCTGCTCTCAATCGTGGACCACCACTCCCCACTGGATTCGGTCACTCTGACCGACCAGATCAGCTTCGTGCCGAGCCGGCATCAGTTGGGGAGATCGAAAGGTAAATATAGCCGCAAATCCTGGCTAATTCCACGCCCGCAAATGCCCCGGCGATCAATTTGGAACAGCCGCCGGCCCGTGACGTTTTTACCATTACCAGGATTTTGAATCGCAATAATCTGACTGGAAAACAGTCGCCAATGGGTCTGTATCATTAACAGATCACTCTGGGGACACCCCTGGCAAACGAGCAGACAACTGACAGACAACAGGGAATCATTATGCAACAGGTAGCAGCTCTCTTCCTCCTCAACGCTTTTGACGCAGGGATGACGCTTTTCTGGGTGAAGAAAGGGATTGCGGAAGAAGCCAATCAGTTTATGAACTATCTGATTATGGAGAACGGGGCCGCCTCCTTCCTGGTTTTCAAGATCGCCATCGGACTGCTGGCGGCCATGTGCTTTTACCGCTGGGCCCATCTGCCGGCCGCGCGGCTCGGCCTGAAGATCGCGCTGGGTGTTTACTGTGTGATTTTCGCGATCCACCTGACGATTGGCGCGCTGGCCTGTGGTATGGCCTCGTGGTTTGGTTTGTAAAAAGCCGCGGGAGGCACTGAGCAAAACGAAAGGCAGACCATCTGGTCTGCCTCTTTACTTTGCGTTGAGCAATTGAAAGGTTGAATCGCGTCAGCGTGCCAGGGGGATTTTGATCTGTTCGCGCTGGCGGGTGACAACCAGCTCGACCTTTTCACTCCCGCTCACACCCTCATCAAGAGCCTTCACCAGCGAAGCCACATCCTTAACCTCGTTCTCACCGACTTTGATGATCACATCTCCGGCGAGGAGCCCGGTTTTGGCAGCTCTGTCGGTTGCATTGGAAACGAGCAGGTTGCCGGAAGTAGAGAAATATTCCCTGAGTTGTGGCGTCAGCAATTCCACGTCCAATCCGTATAAACCTCGCAGCCGCCCTTCAGGCGGTGCCACATCAAAAATACCATTTATGATTGAGATCAGGCTCGTGACCTTTCCCTGAAGTTTCTGCCGGGCAGGGTCATTCGGTGGCAGCTTCTCCATTTCCTTCTTAATAGCTTCCACCTTATCTGTTATGTAATTGAGCGTCTTATCCGGCGTGGTGCCTGGTGCGAGCATCAGTTTGGCCTGTAAAACTTTATACTCCTCACCACGTTTGACTTTGAGTGTGACTTCACTGTCTGCCGGAAGCTGCCTGAGCGTATTTCCGAGCTGCGCCAGGTTGGCGACACGACGGCCACTGATACTGAGCAGGATATCCTGCTGATGGACCCCGGCCAGTTCTGCCGGGCCGTCAGGAAAAATATTGGTCACACGGACACCCGGTTCATAAGAGGAACCCTTCATGGCTTCAGGGTTTTTCAGCGGAGTTTTGATTGGCGCATACATATCTTTGCCACTGGCACCCAGCCACCCGTGAGCGATGCTGTCATTGGCTTTGATAATGGCCTGCGCGATGCTGAGGACGCGTGTAATCGGATAGACGAGGTGCTTATCTTCCCCGCTGATGTCGTAGATCGCGATGCCGAAAACCCTGTTATTGCCGTCGAACAGCACACTGCCATCCTGCACCGGCGTCAGGGACGGCTCACTCAGATAGTAGATCGGCGTTCTGGGGCTGTAGCGGAAATCGCCGATGGCTTTGGCGATGCTGCACGGGAAATCGTTGATGCGCGGCTTCACCAGCGTCAGCCCGGGAGTGGGCCTTTGCGACTGTCGCGGATTGAAGCCGTAAAGTCTGACGGAACCTTTCACTGGCAGGGCGGCAGACTCGGCAAACGCGGGCGAATTGAAAACCGGATTCTCCACTTTCAGGACGCACAAGCCCGTCACCGTATCCATCCCGATAAAGCTCGCCGGAAGCTGCGGACTCGTCGGCGTATAAACGAGGACATCCTGCGGAGGGTTTTCAGGAGTGGCGCCCGCCAGCCGGACGACGATGTGCCCCTTGTCATCAAGGATGACGCCGAGCGTGATGTTCCTCGACTGCATCATCGGCAGCGGCTCGCCATCGAGCGTAAAGATATTCTCTGTCGAACCGAGTTGCCGGACGACGTCTATGCGCTGCGAGACGTAAACCATCCCCGGCGGAGTCTTCTGAAGACTTAGACGACGAGGCAGCGGCTGCTGCCCGGCTGCTGCAACAATCAGCAGAACGATCCAGCCACAGGTTGCGATGGTTTTTGCCAGCATTTTCAGAACAACCACACCAATGAACTCTCAGGCCGCAGGGTGGGGCAGCGCAGCCCTGATAATTTAGAAAATCGCCTGAGTAACGTGCGGAGTATTGTCAGCCATAGCAACTGTTGCCGGAACTCCGTAGCTGACTTCAGCGACAGTCACAACTCGGCGGCTGCCATTCGGGCTATGAACGACGACCTGATACCCCGGGAAGTTGCCCTTCGGAGTCGGAGTATCTATCCCGCCCGGATTTCCACCAGACTTGGGATTATTGGCCTTTGAATGGTAACTCGCTTTTTCAAACCTGCGCCCTCCGGAGTTTGCAAGGGGGCTGACAGGATTACTCTTATTCTCATTATCACTCATTGAAGGAGCAACGGAGACGGACGAAGGCCCAGCCGGAAGATTGGCATTCTTGCCAGCACTCGCAACATTAACTGGTGTGTTCGGAACCGACTTATTGTTGCTGACAAGATAAACTGCCGAAAGCGTCACCACGAGCGCGATGGCCGCCATTGCCGACGCGGCCTGCCCCCACGAAAATGACAGCTTCCAGAACTCAGTGAAAAAACCGAGCCCACCGCGCGGCTCCTGCACAGACCTGGCCTGAGCGATGCGGGCGCGCAGACGGAAATCAAAATCATTCGGAACCTGCACGCGGGGGACATCACTCATTAACGCAAACAGCGCCGTCATCTGCGCGGCGTAATCGCTGCACCCCTGACAACCAGCCAGGTGATGGCTGACAAATTCGCTGAACGGCTCGCGCGGTGAGGCCGCATCAATCGCCATTCTGATCTTCTGACAGTTCATGCTGATCTCCTGTCTTTGGCTAACAACAACATTTCAAATGCGAACCCGGAAGAAGCCGGGAAAAATTCGTCGCCGGAGGCACTCCGGCGACATCATGGCAATGCGGGATGCGTGTTCCCAAGCCGCGTCCCTTCGGTCAAAAAACTTCACAGAAAATCCTTCAACTTCTCTTTCAGCAGGTTGCGCGCGCGGTTGATGCGCGATTTCACGGTGCCGTCGGATAAGCCCAGCACTTCGCTGATCTCTTCGTAGCTCCGACCCTCGATGTCGCGCAGCACCACAGCCGCCCGGTATTTTTCGGGCAGGCTGGCAATCGCCTTCGACACGGCTTTGCGCCGCTCGTCCTGGATCATCGCGTCGTCGGCCATCACCTGCCGCTTGTCGGGCAGTTCGATTTCCATCTCGTCGCCGTCCTTGTCAGAGAAGAAGGACGGCATCGGGATCAGGTGGCGGCGCTTGCGCTGCCGGAGGTCGCTGATCGCCAGGTTCGAGGCGATGCGGTAGATATATGTCGAAAAGCTGTATGTTGCCTGATAACGCTCGACGCTCGTGAAAACCCGCACGAAAGTCTCCTGCGCGAGGTCCACGGCGCGGTCGTAATCGTTCAGCATCCGGTAGACGAAATTCGTGATCGGATTCTGGTAACGCCTCATCAATTCCTTAAAAGCGTCTTCATCACCTGTCCGCGTTGCTTCGAGCAGCGCGTGATCGTCCATCTCCCTGACCGGAACCTCTGCCCTGACCTCTTCACTCGCCATCATCCGGACAGCTGCGCTCGCCGCATCGGATACGGGATCGAAAACCTCATTCAAAACCGAGTTCAGGGTGAGTGCCGTCATGGGTGGCTTTTCCAGCTCCGGGCGATCAGGTTCTTTCGGTGGAAGATCGTTCATTCTGAGGTCTTAACTCTGACTTTCCGTCCGGAACATCCCCGGTGAGGCTGCCGACTGGGATACCGATCAGGGAAAGTATACACGATCTTCCCTTGCCAACACGCCGCACGACTCAAATTGTTCCAGGAATTTATCAGGTTTTTACAGCCGGCGGGCCGACCCGGCGAATCAACCCCGGCAAAAAGGCAATACCTTTTGATTCAACAACTTGAGATGGCGCCGGGATAAGGCTCGCAACTCCCTGCCGGAGTCTGTCCTGATGCATCTGATCCGGGTCGAGCCAAGCCTGAGTGGCAGCCGCCTGTCATACCTTCTCACTTGCGGGCTGCCCGGGTTTCCGGGGCGAGGCTGGCGCATCGCGCCCTCTTGCGGCATAATCCTGTCGTTCGATCCGGTAGTCATCACAGGCAGGCTCTCTGCCGAATCCAGAATAAATCAACGCATCCAGCCTGATTGGAGGAGGAAACCTACACATGAATAAGCAGCGGCTTTTTATCGCCAGTTGTCTGTCGCTCGTCGTGACGGCCATGATCTTTGTCATCCGCGGTGACATCGCCCCGCAGGTCGAGCCGCTCTTCGGCCTCTCGCACGAACAATACGCCTTTGTTTCGACGATGGCCTTCTTCGGCTTCGCCGCTTCGATCCTCGTCGCCTCGCCGATGCTGGATGCGCTGGGGATGCGGAATCTTTTATATCTGGCAGCGGCACTACACATCGGCGGGATTCTATCGTTCATCTTTGCGCCCAACTACACGGTGCTTTATATGTCCATGCTGTTTGCGGGTTTCGGCAACGGTCTGGTCGAGGCGGTGATTAATCCCCTGACGGCGACGGTCTATCCCGATCAGAAGGTCCACAGGCTGAACGTGCTGCATTCGTGGTGGCCGGGCGGGCTGATTATCGGCGGGCTGATCGCCTACCTGATGGGCCTGTTGAATTTTTCGTGGCAGCTGAAGATGGGCGTCGTGATCATCCCGACGATTATTTACGGCTTCCTGATCTTCGGTCAGAAGTTCCCGCAGACGGAGCGGGTGGCGGCCGGCGTTTCGACCGGCGAGATGATCAAGACCGCGGTCCATCCGGCCTTTTTACTGCTGCTGGGCGTGATGATGTTGACGGCCTCGATTGAACTCGGGCCGGGACAGTTGCTGGAGTCCGTGTTGCGGAACACCGCAAAAATGTCCGGCACGCTGGTTTTCGTTTACGGCAGCGCGCTGATGTTCGTTCTGCGTTATTTTGCCGGGCCGATTGCGCACCGGCTGTCGCCGATTGGGATGATGTGGGCTTCGGTGACGCTCGCCGGGTTAGGGTTGTTTGCCTTGGCCGGCGCGACTACGCCGGCGGTGGCTTACGTCGCCGCCACGGTCTTCTACGTCGGCGTCTGTTTTATGTGGCCGACGATGCTCGGCATCACCTCGGAGCGTTTCCCGCAGGGCGGCGCATTCACGATGGGCCTGATGGGATTCGCCGGCCAGTTCGCACTGGGCATGATCATCCTGAAGATGGGCTCCGTGTTTGACGCGTGGGGCGCGGCGGAGGTCTTCAAATTCGTGTCGAAACTGGCACTCATCCCGTTCGTCGTCTTCGCCATCTGGTGGATCAGGGATTACATGAAGGGCGGATACAAGGCCGTCAAACTGACCCAGTCATAGAATTGCGGATTGCGGATTTCAGATTGCGGATTCCCGTGCCCGGAAGTTTGCCGTAACTTTCCGGCCATAAATAATCCGCAATCTGAAATCCGCAATCGCGCTACCCGCCGATAATTCCCGCCACACTGCATTTCAAACACCGATATAAAGTGCCGGCGCGTTCCGGGAAGACCTGGACACGGGCCGGGCCGCAGGTGTGTTCGACGTCGATCTCGAAGAGCGTGTAATAGCGCTCGTCGGCAAGGTCGCCAATCGCGTCGAAGATCGCCTGCTCGGCCATCGTGTTGCGGTCAATCGCCGCGAAAAAATCGCGCTCCTCTTCGGTCAGTTCATCGCTCGTGAATTCGTCTTCCATATCGCCCCCGTGGTGATCTTTGGTGATTCGTCCCGGGGGCTTTTATACTACGGGGCGAAATCAGATCAAAGGAGATTGCGCCCGATGCCCGTCAGAGTACAGGTCTTTTCCGATTACACCTGACCGTATTGCCTGATTGGGGAGGTTCCCCTCAGAAAAGCCGTCGAAGCCACCGGGGCAGAGATAATCTTCCGCGCTTACCTGCTGCGCACTGATGGCCAAGCCAGATTCGATCCGCAGAGCGAATACTTTGCCGAAGTCTGGCGGACGAGAGTCGCGCCGATGGCCGAACAGTCCGGGGTCGAGATGAAGAGGCCGTCCCACCTGCCGCTGACCCGGCTTGCGCACGAAGCCGCCGCCTGGGCGCGCGAGCAGGGGCGCTTTGAGGATTTCCACCGCGCGCTCTTTCGCGCCCAGTTTATTGAGGAAAGGGATCTCGGCGAATTGGAGACTCTCAAAGGTATTGCCCGCGATCTGGGAATGAATGCCGGCGATCTGGGGCGGGCGCTCACTGAACGCCGGATGGCTGATGAGGTGGATGAAGACCTGTTGATCGGGCAGTCTTACGGGGTCAGAGGCGTCCCGGCATACGTCATCGGCGGGCAAATTCTGTTCGGCGTTCAGGCGGCGTCAACGCTGATCGAAGCCATCGAACGCGCCAGCCGGATGGAACCCGCGCCAAAGCCGGGCGTGCTGCCATCAATACCGATCAACATCACTCGCAAATAAGGATTATGTTGCTCCCTCAGGTCTGAGTTCTCACGCAACACCTGCCATTGCCAGCAGCAGCAGCAGTGCGCGCTTGTAACCGACCTCGCGCCCCGCCGGGTCGTACCACTCGCTCAACCGGTGCGAATCGCCGGACAGCCCGCCAACCCCGATGGTGATGGCCTGAACGCCGAGGCTGATGGGGATGTTGGCGTCTGTCGAAGCGCGATTGAGAATCGGCGTGATGCCGACGGCGCGCGAAGCTTCGGCGGCCAGGCGCACCAGCATCGCGTTCTGCGGGGTCTCGCCCGAAGGCCGGTGCCCGATCAGTTGCACGTCCGATTTGAGCCGGCGCCCGGAAGCCGCCCGGATCGTGTTCTCCTCCGCAATCGCCTGATTGACCGCCTTCAGCAGGAACTCTTCCAGTTTTGTCAGCTCCGCTTCCGAAGTCGAACGCAGATCCACGTCCATCCGCGCGCGTTCGGGGATGACGTTGACCGATTCACCGCCTTCGATGCGACCGACGTTGTAGGTCGTGCGCGGTTCGATGGGGGCGCGGTATTCGGCCAGCTTCGCCACTACGCGGCCCAGCGCGTGAACCGGGTTGACGACGCCGAAATCCCCCCAGCTGTGGCCGCCCGGCCCTTCGAGCGTGACGCGATAGCGCCGCGACCCGAGCGCCTGATGCGTGATGAAATCAATCCCCGGCCCATCAAATGAGATGAAGGCCGAGACCCGGTGCGCGACCTTTCCCTCGCTGAACAGGTGCCGCACGCCGCGCAGGTTGCCTTCGCCCTCTTCGCCCACCGTGGCGGCGAAGGCAATCGTCCCGCGGGTGCGGAGCTGACCGGCGTTGAGTGCCTGAATCATCCCGATCAATCCGGCCAGCCCGGCCACGTTGTCGGCAATCCCCGGCGCGCAGTACCGCGGGCCGGCGCGCCCGACCCTGACATCAGTGCCTTCGGGGAAAACCGTGTCGAGATGCGCGGAAACCACGAGCAGCGGGCTATCGGCCTCCCCGCGATAAAAGCCGATCACGTTGCCTTCGCTGTCGGTGTGAACGTCGGAGAGGCCGAGTTCGGCAAAACGCCCGGCGAAGTAGCGCGCGCGCTCCTGCTCCTTGAAAGGCGGCGCGGGGATTTCACAGATGCGGATGAGTTCAGAGGTGAAGCGCTCTGCCGACTGGTCAATGAAAGCAAAAGCGCTCCGCACGCGATCATCGGCCAGCAGCGCCGGGATGGCCTCCGGCTGACGACGGTCGGTGATTGAAAGGATTGACGCGGGCATCAGCTACCTCCGGGGATTGACTGACCCGCTGATCGGCTTGCGGTTGGTTTCGCCCGTGCGCACGACCGGGATGCCGTCGTCAACTTCGGCATGCGGGCGCGGGATCACGTGCGTGGAGATGACTTCGCCGACCTGACGGGCCGCCGCCGCGCCCGCATCCACGGCCGCCTTCACCGCCGCGACTTCGCCGCGCACGATGGCCGTGACGAGCCCGGCGTCAACCTTTTCATAGCCGATCAGGCTGACATTCGCGGCTTTGACCGCGGCGTCCGCGGCCACGATCATCGCGACCAGCCCGCGACATTCGATCATTCCGAGTGCTTCCATTCCGGCTCCCCCAGGTTCTCTGCTGATGGTGACGAGTCGCCCGAGCGGCTGACTCAGGTGGTGCGATTACACCCCCTGCACCGCGGCCTGTCAAGCCGGGCTTACCCGACCCGATTATGGCGGAAGCCCGAATTGACGATGGTCACCATTAGTGGTAGAAGGTGAGCCATCACCGTAGTCCAGATCAATCATTGAAAGGAATCCCTCAGACGTGGAGCATTATCCGCCAGGCACCGGATGGATTGAAGTCATTGTTGGTTCGATGTTCAGCGGCAAGAGTGAGGAGTTGATCCGCCGCCTGCGCCGCGCCCAGATCGCCCGGCAGAAAGTCCAGATCTTCAAACCCGCGATTGACAGCCGCTACTCCGAAGGCCACATCGTTTCTCACTCCGAGCAGCGGATCGAATCGCTGCCCGTCGCTTCGGCGCGCGAAATCCTCGCGCTGGTTGACACCTCGACCGAGATCGTCGGGGTTGACGAGGGCCAGTTCTTCGACCACCACCTGGTCGCCGTCGCCAACCAGCTGGCGAGCGACGGCAAGCGCGTGATCATCGCCGGCCTCGACATGGATTACCTCGGCAAGCCGTTCGAGCCGATGCCGCAGCTGATGGCGATTGCCGAAGACGTGACCAAGACCCGCGCCGTCTGCGTCCAGTGCGGCAGCACGGCCACCTACACGCAGCGTCTGATCGCCAGCAAGGCCCGCGTCGTCGTCGGCGCTGCCGGGGCCTACGAGGCGCGCTGCCGCAAGTGCTTCGACCCTTACCTGTCGAACGAACTGACTGAAGACAGGGGCGAACTCGCTACGACCGGCGACTAACAAGGAGCCAGCAAAATGTCCGCTGAACGCCCGATGGAACACGACCTGCTTTTCGACTTCCTGCGGGTCGTCGAGGCCGCCGCGATTGAAGCGGCCCGCACGATGGGTCAGGGTGACCGCAGTTTTTCCGACCACGTCGCCGTCGAAAAGATGCGCGCCGTGATGGATACGATCCCGATGGACGGCACCATCGTCATCGGCGAGGGCGAGCGCGACGAGGCGCCGATGCTTTTCATCGGCGAGCGCGTCGGCGAGGGCACGCACGACGGCAATCAGCGGCATTACCCCCACGTTGACATTGCCGTTGACCCGCTTGAGGGGACCAACCTCTGCGCCACGGGTTCAGCCAACGCCATCGCCGTGCTGGCCGCGGCGGAGAAAGGCGGACTCCTGCATGCGCCCGACACTTACATGAACAAGATCGTCGTCGGGCCTTCGGTCAAAGGCGCGGTGGATATTGACGCCCCGGTCAAAGACAACCTGAAGGCCATTGCGAAGCGGCTCAATCGCGACGTCAGCGACCTGACGATCATCGTCCTTGATCGTCCGCGCCACGAGAAGCTCGTCACCGAAATTCGCGAAGCGGGCGCGCGCATCCGGCTGATCACTGACGGCGATTTGTCCGCCGGCATTTCAGCCGCCGTCGCGGGTTCCGGAGTCCATGCGCTGATGGGCATCGGCGGCGCGCCGGAAGGCGTGATCACAGCCGCCGCGATGAAATGCCTGAACGGTGAGATTCAGGCGCGCTTTATGCTCAGGGAAAATCTCGAACAGGCCGAGGACCGCGCCAAGATCGCCGAAGACCTGGCCGACCGGATGAAGATGATGGGCATTGCCGACCCGTCGCGCGTTTACGACACCAACGAACTCGCGCCGGGAAAGAAGATCATCTTCGCGGCCTGCGGCGTCACCGACGGCACGATCCTGCGCGGCGTGCGTTTCTTCGGCCACGGCAAGCGCACGCAGTCGCTCGTGATGACCACCGAAACGCGCCACGTCCGCTTTGTTGACACCGTCCACGTCGAAGGCGGGCCGGACAGCGTAGTCAGGTTCGATAAGTAGAGTTGACAACCCGTTTCCTGCGGCGAGCGCTTCCTGAGGCCGATGAAGCAGAATCCACAAACCGGAGCGAGGCTGGTTTACGCCGCCGCGGTGGCTGGCGTGCTGGTGTGGCTCGCGTTGATCATCGCCGCGCCGCTGCTCATCAGACGGCACCCCGTGCCCGCGCTGCTGATTTACCAGAGCTTTTCCGCAGTCTGTCATCAACTGCCCGAGCGGTCGTTTCATCTGCTCGGTTGCCCGTTCGCGGTCTGTTCACGCTGCACCGGCATCTACTCAGGCTTTCTGCTCGGGCTGATTGCATACCCGTTCGCGCGCCGGCTCGACGACGAAACGATGCCCGAGCGCCGCTGGCTGCTCGTGGCGGTGGCGCCGATGCTGATTGATTTTGCCGGCAATGCAATCGGCATTTTCACCAACACTTTTTCCTCGCGGACGATCACCGGGCTCGTCGGCGGCGTGGCTTCGGCTTTTTATATTTTCCCGGGCCTCGTGGCGATATATTTTCAGGCAGCGGGCTTGCGGACTGCCGTCAACGCCACGCCCGGAATCCCAACCCTGAACCCAGGAGAAACCAGTGATGCCCGAAGTTGACAAACAAAAACCAGCCCTGATTGGCGGACTGATTGTCGGCCTGCTTTCTTCGCTCCCGATAGTCAGTATCGGGAACGCCTGCTGCTGCATGTGGGCGCTGATAGGCGGCGCAGTGGCGGCTAAAATGCTGATTGATCGCTCACCACAACGGGTCAAAGCCGGTGACGGCGCAATGATCGGCGTAATGGCCGGGGGGATCGGCGCAGGGATTTCCCTCATCATCGGCATCCCGCTCGCCCTGATCATGGGTCCCGCATTTTACGGCATCGCCCGGCGCGTTGCAGAAATGAGCAACGATCCGAATCTTCAGCAGGCCGTCCAGCAGATGACCGCTCAAATGGGGGCACAGAGCTTTGGACAGCGACTGCTCAGTTCCGTCCTCAGCGGCGTCATCATGGCAGTTTTACTGATCGGCTTCACCACTCTGGGCGGATTGCTCGGCGTTGCGATCTTCGAGAAGCGCAAGGATCAGACGCCGCCACCGCCGCCACAATATCCACCGCAATACCCGCCGCAGAATCCGCCGCCCGGCGACTGGGGCAGCCCGCGGTAAAACCCGAGGCCCGGGGGCCGGAGATCAGATGTCAGTGAAAAGGCTGACCTCCGCCCCCCGGCCTCCGCTTTATGCTCACCGTCCTTTCCATCGCCGGCTTCGACCCGTCGGGCGGCGCGGGAGTGCTGGCCGACATCAGGACCTTTGCCGCTTTCGGCTGTTACGGCACGGCGGCGATCACTTCCCTGACTTCACAAAACACCGTGGCGGTTTACGGCGCGTACCATCAGACGCCCGAAATCCTGCGCGCGCAGCTTGAGCCGGTCATCGGCGACTTCGAGATTGCCGCAGTCAAAACCGGGATGCTCCCGACGCGCGAAATAATTGAGCTGACGGCTGAGACAATTGTCAGGCATCAATTACCCAACGTTGTCGTTGACACAGTGATTCGTTCGACCAGCGGCTACGACCTGATTGACGACGCGGCGGTGGCGACACTGATTGAAAAGCTGCTGCCGCTCGCCGACGTGATCACGCCGAATATGGCCGAAGCGGCGCGGCTGACCGGAATTGAAGTTCACGATCTGGGAAGCATGCAGCAGGCCGCCCGGAAACTTCATGAGACGTGCCGGCCCGATCCGGCGCGCCCGCAGGCCCGGCGCGCTGTGCTGGTCAAGGGCGGCCACCTCGATGACGAATCCGTTGATGTGTTGTACGATGGCGGCGGAATCAGCCTTTTCCCCGCGCCGAAAATTGCCTCGCGCAATACTCATGGCACCGGCTGCACGCTTTCGTCAGGCCTGGCTGCGCTGCTGGCTGCGGGGTGTGACGTGCCCGAAGCCGTGAGGCGGGCGAAAGATTATGTGACTGCGGCCATCCGCACGGCCCCGGGTCTCGGGCACGGCGCGGGGCCGCTCAATCATTCCGTGCAGCCCTGACTCAGGAACAGAAGAACATGCCAAAACTCAATCAAATTATTGCAGTCGAAAAAGGGGTCAAAAGCCGCGTCTACGGCGAAATCACCGACATGCACAAATCCTCGCAGAAGCCCGACCTCTTCAACGGCTTTGTCAAAAGCTATCGCAGGAAGGACGAGGACGGCGAGGACTATCCGGCGGAACGCAAGAAAGTCCAGATGATGGCCGACGTCATGCTCGCGCGGGCGGCCACGCTGCTCGCGGAGCTTTTCGACGTGACCGCGACCAAAGACTGGGGCAATTGTCATGCCTTCGCCGACGTGGAGGTGGACGGGCAGGTACTCGTCAAAAACGCGCCCGTGCCTTACCTGCTCTTTCTGGAAAAACAGATCAACGACCTGCATGCCTTCGTTGACAAGCTCCCGGTGCTGGACGAAACCGACGACTGGACGAAAGATGACAACGCTGGTCTGTATAAAACGATGCCGATTCCGACCCACCGGACAAAGAAGGTTCAGAAACCCGTCGTGCTTTACGAAGCCACGAAGGAACACCCCGCCCAGACGCAGATCATTACCGAAGACGTGGTCGTCGGTTACTGGGATACGGTCAAGCACAGCGGGGCATTGCCCGCGCCGCGCCGGCAGGTCCTGCTCGAACGCATCGAGAGGCTTTCCAAAGCCGTCAAGTTCGCCCGCGAGAAGGCGAATGACGCCGAAACCGAGAACCAGAAAATCGGTAAGGCGATCTTCGATTATCTGCTATCATAAGCGCCATTGAGGCAAGCTGAATTTCAGGATGAAGCTGAACAAACGGACGTGCTGGTTCGAATCCAGCTCCCCGCACCAGCAATTTCAAATCTCAGATTTCAAATTTGAGATCGCCTTGCGCGGGGGTGGCGGAATGGGTAGACGCGGGAGCAATCCTGTCCGATCAGGTTGAGACTATTCCTCAGAAGCTCAGCATTCGTCGTGGTCGCCAGATCGAGTTCCGGGGACAATCTGCGCCAGACGCTGGTGCAAATCCAGCCCCTCGCTCCAGACTTGTGCGAGGGTAGCTTAGCAGCAGAGCGGGCGCACTCAGATCTAAGCCTTCGGATTAAACGCCATTGGTGACACAAGTCGCGACACCACTCAGGGCCGGGGGGCCGGATATGCCCTTCGGCCTTCTCTGCACAAGGTGGCGATACAAGTGAGGTGACTCCGGACGAGTCATCAGCTGTGAACCGAAGTCGCAATGGAAAAAGCCCCGAACAACAATCCGCCCAATCTCACCGAGGCTGAACTCTTCGTGCGGCGCTCCGACGAGGACGTGGCGCGATTCGAGGCGCAGCGGATCGCGGACGCGCTCATGCGCGAGACGAAGCTGTCGGCCGACCTCGCCCATCAGATCAGCGTCGAGGTCAAGGAGCAGATCAAGCGCTCCGGCATCCGCGCGCTGACTTCGTCGCTGATCCGCGGGCTGGTGGACGCGAAGCTGATCGAGTACGGGCAGACGGCAGCGCACCGCGCGCATGCGCGGCTCGGCGTGCCGCTCTACGACGTTGACCGGATCATTCAGTCGGCCTCGGTCGAATCATCAGTCGCCGCGCTCGGCCCCGAAGGCACCAGCATGGCGCTCGCCGAAGCGATCAAGCGCGAATACGCCATCCTCGCCGTCTTCTCCGACCAGGTCGCCGATGCTCACCTGTCGGGCGATCTGCACATCGAAAACCTGGGCGAAGTTGACCGCCCGACCGCGATGACCGGTTCGGTGGATTTCATCAAACGCTTCGGCATCGTCATGCCCGGCGGCTTTGCCGGATCGAAACCGGCCCGTCGCCCCGAAGTGCTGGCCGCGCACCTGGTCAAATACAACGCCGCGCTGCACGGCTATTTCAGCGAAGCGGTCGCGTGGGATTCGGTCAACTTTGCGATGGCCCCGCTGCTCGCGAAGCTCGACCAGAAGGAGATGAAGCAGGTAGCACAGGGGCTGTTGTTTGAATTATCCGCGCCCGCCATCGCGCGGGGGGGCCAGCCGGTCAACTGCGACCTGCACCTTGACTGGGACGCGCCCGCACACTTGCGCCACCTGCCCGCGACCGGCGCCGGCGGAGAGACGCTCGCGGAAAATTACGGCTCGTTCGGCGAAGTGGCGCGCCAGTTCCTGAAAGCGCTCTTTGAAGTTTACCTCGAAGGCGACGGTCAGGATCTCCCCTTCACCGGCCCGCGCCCGGTGCTGCATTTCACCAGACGGTTCATTGAGAGCCCCGGCTACCGCGGCTTCCTCGATCTGGTCAGCCGGGTCGCCACCGAACGCGGCGGAGTCGTCTTTGCCTTTGACCGCCCGTCGGAAAGCGGCAATGAAGCGGAGGAAGCGGCGATGGCTTTCACCGCACGTTACGGCATCGGCGCCGATCAGTTGCAGCGGGCGGGCGAAAGCTGGCGCTGGCGGGCGACGACTTTCTCGTCGGTCGCAATCAACCTGCCGCGCATCGGCTACCGCGCCGAAGGCAGTCAGCTGAAGGTCTTCGAGCTGCTGACCGAACTGCTCGAACTGGCCGCGCAGGCGTCGCTCGAAAAACGGATCTTCCTCGAAAAACTGCTTGCCCGCGGCGAGGCCGGGTCGCTCGCGATGCTGGCGATGCGCCCGGGCAAAGAGCCGTTCCTCAGGCTCAACTGGACGGCGCACGGCATCTGCCCCATCGGCCTGAGTGAGCTGGTACAGATCATCATTGGTGAGTCGCCTGACGCTTCCGCTCAGGCAAAGGATTTCGCGTCCCGCGTCGTGGCTCATCTGCACGCCGAAACCGAACGATTGTCGGCGAAACACAAGGTGCGCTTCCGCCTGGCCGAATCGCATGACCTCACCGCGCCGCACCGCCTGGCGCGACTCGATCTGAAAACTTTCGGCGAGCAGGATGCCGTGTCGTCAGTGGCAGAGGGCGAAGCGTTCTATACCAACGCTGCCAGACTGCCCGTCACCAGCGACATCGAGGCGTTCGAGAGAGTGAAGCTCGAAGGCGCGCTGCAATCCGGCGCGATTCAGGGCGCGTCCAGCGACATCTGGCTCGGCGAGAAACTGCCCGCCGCCGAACGCATGGCCGTTTTCATCTCGCGAGTTTTTTATCGGACGAAAGCCGGCGCCATTACTTTCTCGCCGGAATTCACGATCTGCACCGACTGCCACGCCGTCACGCGCGGCATCGTCAATGCCTGCCGGGGCTGCGGGTCAGCGCGCGTGGACGGGCTCGCGCAGGCGACCAATCGTTACAACCGCACTTCAACCTGGCCGCAGTGGAAGCTGACTGAATTGAAGCAGCGAAAGCGGGAAGAAAGCTGAAAGCAATATGCCGCGAGTTGTGGAAAGGAAGTTCGTCAAATTCGCCTTGTCTGATACCAATTCGGAATTGGTTATTGGCGGAGGGCGGCCGGGCCTTTACAGTGTCTGCCGTATCTCTGATTTACAAAATCACCGGCTCAAATTCCGCCCCCGGGATGGAAAGGCAGAATCAGAGTCGTTTCCAGTGGATGACCGGATTTCGTTTTGTGCGGTTATGACGAAGATCGTTCAGGCCGAAACGAGCGATGATGTGCGGGAGGCGCGCACAATGTTTGAAGAGTACGCGGCTGCGCTCGGCGTTGACCTCGGCTTTCAGAATTTCGCCGAAGAACTGGCCGCGCTGCCCGGGCATTACGCGCCGCCGGATGGCTGTCTGCTGCTGGCCACAGTTGATGATCAGGTGGCCGGATGTGTCGCGCTGAGAATGCTTGATGACGGGGTTTGCGAGATGAAGCGGCTCTACGTCAGGCCGCAGTCCCGCAAGCTGCGGCTCGGCAGAACGCTGGCGGAAGCCGTGATCGAACGGGCGCGGCAAATCGGATATTCGAGGATGCGACTCGACACGCTGCCATCAATGCAGCCGGCACAGGCGCTCTACGAGTCGCTGGGATTCAGAGAGATTCCACCCTACCGTTACAACCCAATCGCGGGCACCAGGTTCCTGGAATTGAATCTTCTCGCTCCGTCCGCATGACACCCGCTGCCTTTCTGTTTTATTCTTCGCCTTACTCGCCAGGCTCATAACCCGTACAGAAAGGCACCCGAAGCTCCGAAAACATGCCCAGAAGAACTGACATCCACAAAATTCTCATCATCGGCTCCGGCCCCATCGTCATCGGCCAGGCCTGCGAATTCGATTATTCCGGCACGCAGGCGTGCAAGGCGCTCCGGCAGGAAGGCTTTGAAGTCGTGCTGGTCAATTCCAACCCGGCGACGATCATGACCGACCCGGAACTGGCCGACCGCACTTACGTCGAACCACTCACCGTCGAAGCCGTCAGCGCCATCATCGAACGCGAACGGCCCGACGCGCTGCTGCCGACGGTCGGCGGGCAGACCGCGCTCAACCTGACCGTCAAACTCGCCGAGAGCGGCGTGCTGGAAAAGTACGGGGTCGAACTGATCGGCGCGAAACTCCAGGCGATCAAGGTCGCCGAAGACCGCCAGCTCTTCAAAAAGGCGATGGATGAAATCGGCCTGCAGATGCCCAGGGCGCGCTTCGTTCACAACCTGCAGGAAGCGCTCGTCGCCGCCGAGGAAATTGACTTCCCGATCATCCTGCGCCCGAGCTTCACGCTCGGCGGCACGGGTGGCGGGATCGCCTTCAACTCCGAAGAGTTTGAAGAGATCGCCGAGCGCGGCCTCACCGCCAGCCCGATCAGCGAAGTGCTGGTCGAGGAATCCATCATCGGCTGGAAGGAATTCGAGCTGGAAGTGATGCGCGATCTGGCCGACAACGTGGTCATCATCTGCTCGATTGAAAACTTCGACCCGATGGGCGTGCATACCGGCGATTCGATCACCGTCGCGCCCGCGCAGACGCTGACCGACCGCGAATACCAGATGATGCGCGACGCGGCGATCCGCATCATCCGCAAGGTCGGCGTCGAAACCGGCGGCTCGAACATCCAGTTCGCGCTCAACCAGGACAACGGCGAATTGCGCGTCATCGAGATGAATCCGCGCGTCTCGCGTTCGTCGGCGCTCGCCTCAAAAGCCACCGGGTTCCCGATTGCCAAGATCGCGGCGAAGCTCGCCGTCGGTTACACGCTCGACGAAATTCCGAACGACATCACGAAGAAGACCCCGGCCTCCTTCGAGCCGACGATTGATTACGTCGTCGTCAAAATCCCGAAGTGGGCGTTCGAGAAATTCCCCGGCGTGGATGCGACGCTCGGCACGCAGATGAAATCGGTCGGCGAAGTGATGGCGATAGGCCGCACCTTCAAGGAAGCCTTCCTGAAAGGCGTGCGCTCGCTCGAGCGCCGCGGCTCGCCGCGCGTCAGCCACGTGGATGACGAGACGTTGCGCCGCCGGCTGATCATCCCGAACGCCGAGCGCGTCCATTACCTGCACGCCGCGTTCGAGCGCAACTGGACGGTGGATGAGCTGTACGAACTGACGCGGATTGACCCCTGGTTCCTGACGCAGCTCAGACAGATCGTCGAGATGCAGCGCACGCTCGCGCAGGAAGACATCGCTTCGGTTGCGGCGGATGACCTGCGCGAAGCCAAGCGCTACGGCTTTTCCGACGTGCGCATCGCCGACCTGCTCGGCAGCACCGAGCAAGAGGTGAGGGCGAAGCGCATTCAGGCCGGCATCGTGCCGGTCTACAAACGCGTGGACACCTGCGGGGCCGAATTTGAATCGTTCACGCCTTACCTGTACTCGACTTATGAAAGCGAATGCGAGGCCGAGCCGGGCGACCGGCGCAAGATTATGATTCTCGGCTCCGGCCCGAACCGGATCGGTCAGGGCATTGAATTCGACTACTGCTGCTGCCATGCCGCGTTCGCGCTCAAGGAAGACAATTATGAAACGATCATGGTCAACTGCAATCCTGAGACCGTTTCGACCGACTACGACACGTCCGACCGCCTGTATTTCGAGCCGCTGACGTTCGAGGACGTGATGAATATCGTCGAACTGGAAAAACCCGAAGGCGTGATCGTGCAATTCGGCGGGCAGACGCCGCTCAACCTCGCCAACCAGTTGCATCAGGCCGGCGTGCCGATCATCGGCACGAGCCCCGAATCAATTGACCTCGCCGAAGACCGCAAGCGCTTCGGCAAACTGCTCGCCGACCTGAACATTCCGCAGCCGGTCAATGGCACGGCGGTCACTTTCGAGGAGGCGAAGCGCGTGGCCGCGGGCATCGGCTACCCGGTGCTGGTGCGCCCGAGTTACGTACTCGGGGGTCGCGCAATGATGATCGTGTACGACGAAGCGAGCCTCGAAGGTTATATGAAAAACGCGGTCGAAGCCTCGCCCGAAAAACCCGTGCTGGTTGACCGCTTCCTCGAAGACGCTTTTGAAGTTGACGTTGACGCGCTGGCCGACGGCGAGGCGACGGTGATTGCCGGGATTCAGGAACACATCGAAGAGGCCGGCATTCATTCGGGCGATTCTTCGTCCGTGCTGCCGCCATATATGGTCAAGCCCGAGCATCTGGACACGATGCGCCGTTACACGCGGCAACTCGCGCAGGCGCTCAAAGTGTGCGGGCTGATGAACATTCAGTTCGCCATCAAGGACGACATCGTCTACGTCCTCGAAGTCAACCCGCGCGCCTCGCGCACGGTGCCGTTCGTCGCCAAGGCCACGGGAGTGCCGCTCGCCAAAATCGCCGCGCGGCTGATGACCGGGCGCAGGCTGGCCGATTTCAACCTGCCTGATGAATTGACCGTGAGCAGCTTCTTCATCAAGGAGCCAGTCTTTCCGTTCGTCAAATTCCCCGGCGTTGACCCGCTGCTCGGGCCGGAGATGCGCTCGACGGGCGAGGTGATGGGGATGGCCGACACATTCGGCGCGGCGTTTGCAAAGGCGTGTCTGGGCGCGGGCCAGAATCTGCCGCTCGAAGGCACGGCCTTCATCAGCGTCAACGACAGCGACAAAAAGAACGCGGTGCGCGTTGCGCGGCGGCTGAACGAACTCGGCTTCAGGATCATCGCCACGCGCGGCACGGCCGGCGTGCTGAACGATGCCGGCGTCCACTGCGAGCGCGTCTTCAAGGTCAACGAGGGTCGCCCGAACGTGGTTGACCTGATCAAGAGCGACGAGATTGACCTGATCGTCAACACCCCCCTGGGCCGCGCGTCGTTTTACGACGAGCGCGCGATCCGTCGCGCCGCGATGCAATACAATGTTGTCACGTTCACCACACTGACCGGGGCGAGCGCGGCGGTCAGCGCGATTGCGGCCTTGCGTAATGAGAAACTGAGTGTCACGAGTTTGCAGGAACATCACGCGTGATGAATTTGGGAGTTGAGAGTTGAAATGATGGGTATCAACGATCCGGCAGTCATCGAGCGGATTCTGCGCGAATGCCGCGTCATTGCGGTGGTCGGGCTGTCATCCGACCCTTTCCGGGCCAGCCATGGCGTGTCGCGCTATATGAAGCGGCAGGGCTATCGCATCATCCCGGTCACGCCGAATGAAAGTGGAGTACTGGGCGAGCCGGCTTTCGCGAGGCTCGAAGACGTCCCGGGAAAAGTTGATCTCGTGAACATCTTCCGCCGCTCGGATCAGGCCGGCGTTCACGTTGACGAAGCGATTCGGATCGGCGCAAAGGCGGTCTGGATGCAGCTGGGCGTGATTGACGAGGCGGCGGCACAACGCGCGCTGGATGCCGGGCTGATGGTCGTGATGGATCGCTGTCTGAAGGTCGAACACGCCTTGCGCTCTGGTGAAGGCGATTGACCGATCTGGATTTCGCAGCCGGCGCCGCATCACGCGCCTCCGGAAAGACCCGCACCTCGCGGCAAAGCTGGCAACCACTTCTCAAATTTCCTGCGACAAATCATGAAACTCGCGGCTGTCGGGTGGCGCCTGCTCGCGATTGAACATGCCATAATCCCTGATCACACCCGCGATCCGGAGGTGGTAGTCTGCAAATATCTCCGCCCGGCCTCTGGCCTGCGCCGCGCGATGCGATTCCTGCTGTCGCCAGACGGCAACTGCCGCTTCATCGCGCCAGAACGAGAGCGAAAGGATCTTCCCCGGCTCGCTGAAGCTCTCGAAACGCTCGATGGAAATGAACCCGTCAATTTCGTCGAGCAGTGGCCGCAGACTCGCGGCGGTGTCGAGATACGCCTGCTTGTGTTCAGCCCTGGGCCAGACTTCAAATATCACTGCGATCATGGCTTCGGACTCCTTAGTTATGCCGATTATTTTTGTGAACAGCCTGTCAGACGTCTTCTTCATTTGCGAAGAGAGGAACGCGCGCGTTCGCGGACGGACGGTAAGTCGGTCTTTGCGGCAACCGCTCTAAATCAATGCCTGACATCAGCAGCTGCTCAACACCAGCCTTCGCGATGGTTACGGCGAGCGCTTCACCCAGGCAGGCGTGAGCGCCGACGCCGAATGTGAAGATGCGCCTGTCCTGCCGAAAAATATCGAATCGCTCGGGATGCGGGTTGACCGCCGGGTCGCGGTTGGTGGCTGCCAGGATGACCAGAATCGCGTCACCTGGCCGGAGCCGCTCGCCGGCGACGACTCCATCCGCTGCGAGGAAGCGCCGGGTGTTCTGAATCGGCGGGTCGTAGCGCAGGATTTCTTTGATGAAATCTCGCAGCAGGTCAGGACTCGCGGCCACCTGCTCGCGAAGCTCGTTCTGTCGGGCCAGCGCGAGCAGCGTGTTGCCGATCAGTCCCGCAGTCGCCTCATACGTATTCTGAGACAGAAAGCCAATCGCGTTGGCGACGATTGTGTCGGCATTTTCACCTACTGGACATCCGGCCTGTTGTGAAAGGGCACCCGGCAGCCCCCCTCGTGTGGCAAAGATGGATCTGAACAGGTCGAGCAAATGGGCCGCCGCCGATTTGCCTCGCTCGATCTGGTCAGGGCTGCTGACCGGCGAGAAACAACGGGCAAAATCGCCCACCCACCGTGCGGTCTGAGGCAGTTTGTCTTCAGGGACGCCCAGCAGGCTCGCCACGACATAGACTGGCAGTCGGAAGGCAAAATGCTGCGCGAGGCGGGCCGCATCCGCTCTGATCTCTGCCGAAAGGAAGCGCGCCCACCTGCTGCTGTAATCGGCAACCCTGGCCATGTCAATTGACTCGAATGCGGCAGAGGCGGCCCGCTTGAGCGAGTCATGGCGTTCTCCATCGTTCATGCGAATGAGGGAGCGAAAGATGTCGCCAGCCGGCGACCCGAGTAATGCCTGGGGGACAGGTTCCGCGAGCGGTCGCACCCGGCAAAGATCGCTCGTCAAAACCGCCGTGACAGCTCCGGCACTTGAAGCGACCCAGAGCCCCAGTGCGTCATCGCGATAAAACGGCCTGTGCGCTGTGAGATCAGCATAAAATGGATATGGGTCGGCCTCGGTCACAGCCGTGATCGGATTTTGTGTGAGCATAGTGTGTGCATCTCCCTTGCCTCCGCCCCCGTGCGCGGACTGACTTCAAAGTTTGAGAAGATCACGCTGATCCGGTTTTTATTTCACCCACCGGATCGGCCCTTCTGTTTTTCCCGATCATAGCGATGGAAAAACAGAAATGTTTCATTTACAGTTTAAGTATGGATGTGACGACTGATATTGCTTCGGTGGCGGCGCTGGTCGGTGAGCCGGCGCGGGCCGTGATGCTCTGGAGTCTGGTGGACGGGCAGGCGCGCCCGGCCGGTGAACTGGCGTTTTACGCCAACGTCTCGGCGCAGTCCGCGAGCGCGCACCTGAGCAAACTTGTGGCGGCTGAAATGCTGAAAGTCGAAGACCGGGGCAGACACAGATACTACCGCATCGCGACGCCGGAGGTCGCCCTGGCAATTGAAGCAATGGCTGCCCTGGCCCCGTCAGCAAAAGTCATAGCAGGGCTTCCGCGGGGTCAGACGCCCGACGTGAAATTTGCCCGCACCTGTTATGACCATCTGGCCGGCAAAGTGGCCGTCGAAATCTGCCGGGCTATGCTCGGGCATGAACTGCTGGCCCCGTCCGGCAGGGATTTCCTGGTCACACCAAAAGGCGAGCAGTGGTTCATCAATCTGGGAATAGAGGTCAGCGAGCTTCGGCGGCAACGACGGGCTTTCGCGCGGCAATGCCCGGACTGGAGCGAACGCCAGCCACACATCGCCGGGGCGCTCGGGGCGGCCCTGCTGGACACGATGTTTCGACGCAGCTGGATTGTGCGCGACCGGTCCGCACGAATCATCAGACTCACCACGAAAGGCCGCTCGGATCTACAGGCGCTGCTGCGTCTGAATCCTTAGGACACGCCAGGGTTGAAAAGGTGGATCAGAAGAGGAAACTCCGAACCCTGACAGGCAGGCTGAAACAGATCCGAGCGACAGGATAACCCCCTGCTCCACGGCACTAAAACTAAAGGCGGCTCGGAAATCGGGCCGCCTTTGTTTATTCGGACGCGGGGGAAAGGGAACTTTTACTGCTCCTGACCGAGTGGCAGATAATTCATCGGGTTGACCGGGCGATCATACAGGCGGACTTCGTAATGGCAGTGCGGGCCGGTCGAGCGACCGGTGCTGCCGACGGCGCCGAGTTGCTTGCCGCGATGGACGCGCTCGCCGACGGCGACGTCAATGCGCGACATATGACCGTAACGGGTCGTGACGCCGTAGCCATGATCAACCACGACGCAGTTGCCGTAACCGCCCTGCGCACCGGCAAACAGCACGACGCCGTCAGCCGTCGCTTCGATGGACGTGCCAAAGGTGGTGGCGATATCCACGCCCGGGTGCATTTCAGAGCCGCCCCCGCCGAAGGGGTTGGAGCGCGACCCGAAGCCGTCAGAGATGTAACCATGAACCGGCCAGCTCGAGGGCGTCGAGGCCAGCTTGAGTTGTCGCGAATCAACGATCTCCTTGATCTGGCTCAGCTCACGTTCGAGCGTCGAAGTCGCCTGATCGAGGCTCTTCATGTCGGCATTGCCTGGGCCGCCGGTGCCGATGTTTTTACTGACATCCGCCGAGTGGCTGATGCCCAGAACCTCAGCCTGTTTGCGCGCGGTCGTTTCAATCATGGCCAGACGACTGGCGCGCCGATCCTCGTTCTGTTTCGCTTCGAGGTTCTCTTCGACGAGCTGCCTGTTCCTGGCTTTTTCGCTATGATACTTCGCGGCGAGAATTGTGTAATCTGCCGCGCGCCAGACGGCCCAGCCAACGGTCATCAGTCCAATGAATGCGAGTCCGAGAATTGAATAAATTACGTTGTAATGAAGATTGAACCGGCGGAACTGAGCGTTGGCGTTAGGCGCGAAAATGAAAGTGTAAAATCGTTTATCCTGATTCACTATAACAGCCCTCCTTCCTCTGCCTTGGAAAGAACACCACACTGTCTTGAACCCAAATCCTTAGTGGGGCAGGATTCTAAAATTAAAGTATGTTTTTGCTCTTTATTGAATGTTCTGGTTGTTCGCGACCACTGCGAACATTAGTGGATAGCGCATAACGACGGCGCACCGTACCACACTCTTTTTGCCAATTGCAACCCTCAATCGGGAGGGCCCGGGGTAACTGCTGAAATACCATAAGATAATTTGCCGCTGACATTTGGCGACGGGTGAGCGCGCAATTCCCGGGCAGCTTGCTTTGAATCACACCTGCCATTTGATAGACTCAATCGCGGTTGATTCACCAGCAAATCGTCGCCGCTGTCAGAAATTCTTCCGAAGCGTTCAGCAATCACTAGTGAGGTAATACCATGAACCGACTGACCAGAGCCGTCATCCAGACACTGATACTGATCCTTGCCGCAACGAGCTTCGGCAGCCTGATCAATAATCAGGCGTATGCCCAGGCCGGGCGCAGGTCTTCTGAGGGCAATCAGAAGAAGAATCCGAACGCGAGCGGCGACCCGGAGCAGGAGCGAAAGCGCCAGGACAAGGAACTTGAAAAGCAGGTTGACAAGTCCATTGACCCCGGCCAGATCAAGATCGGGACCGAGATCGTCAACGTCGAGGCCGTCGTCTATAACAAGAAGACGGGCGCGATCCTGCAGGGGCTGAAGAAGGAGAACTTCGAGATCTACGAGGACGGGATCAAACAGGAGATCGAAAACTTCGCGACGCCCGAAGCCCCGCTGACGCTGGCGATGGTGCTTGAATACAGCAAGTGGGTGGATTATCTCGGCTCGGCCAGTACCGGTTACTTCGAGCCCGGCCGCGTCGAAGTGCTGCGCCCGGCTTATGAATTCATCCGCGGCTTCGTCAAGCCGAAGGACTTCGTCTCGCTCGTCGCTTACGACATCCGCCCGACCCCGATCGTTGATTTCACCGACGACAAGAACAAGCTGATGCAGGCCATGCAGCTGCTGATTCGCAACAACCCGGCCTTCAGCGAGAGCAACCTGTTTGACGCGCTGAAATTTGTGCTGCGCGGCGGCAAGGGCGACGCCGTGGTACTGGAAGACGGCAAGGGCGCGGACAAGAACGGGCAGATGGAGTACGCCGGGCTCTATGAAGTCAACGCGCGCACGGGCGTCCTGCTGATCTGCTCCGGCCTCGACACCTTCAGCAAGATCAACTTCGACGAGGCACGCAAGATCGTCGAGAATTCCGGCGTCCCGCTCTACATCATCGGCACCGGCAACCTCTTCCTCAAGAAGTATGACCAGTACATGGACCCGGGGCGGACGATGCCCGGCATGCCCGACCGCATGACGTTCCTGCAGGCGCAGAACACGCTCAAGACTTTCGCCGATTCGACCGGCGGCAAATACTTCCCGGTCACCTTCCCCGGCGAGATCCCCACGACCCTGCAATCCATCGCCGCGATGATGCGGAACCAGTACAGCATCGGCTACACGCCGACCAACACGCGCCGCGAGGGCAAGCGGCGCAAGATCGTCCTCAAGGCGAACCTCGGCGACCAGATTGATCCGAAGCTGATCGTCATCCAGCACCGCCAGAGTTACGTCGAACCAAAGGATAATGACAAGCACAAATAAGGCGGCGGAATCGCTCGGGCAAATCAACGGGCGAATTGCCGCCGCCTGCGCGCGCGCCGGGCGTTCACCCGATGAAGTCACGCTGGTCGCGGTCAGCAAAACCGTCGCGCCCGGGCGCATCCGCGCCGCAATCGAAGCCGGGGTCAGGGTACTCGGTGAAAATCGCGTGCAGGAGGCGGCCGATAAGATTGCGGAACTAAGGGATGTCACGGATCAGTTTCACGCCTCGTGGCATCTGATCGGGCACCTGCAATCGAACAAGGCCCGGCGCGCGGTGGAACTTTTCGACGTCATTCAATCGGTGGACAGTTTCGATCTGGCGGCCCGGCTCAATCGTGTGGCTCAAGAGCTGGACAAACGGTTGTCCGTTTTCATCCAGGTCAACATCGGCGATGAACAATCGAAGTCGGGGTTGGAGGCGACCGAGGTTCTGCCGCTGTGCGAGCGCCTGAGCGCTCTCGGGCATCTTGAACCGAGAGGGCTGATGACAGTGCCGCCCTTCCTCGACGACCCGGAAGAGGTCAGGCCGTTCTTCCGCCGCCTCCGCGAGCTGCGCGACGAGGCACAGCACGCAGGCATCGTCAGTGAACAATTCCGCGACCTTTCGATGGGCATGAGCCACGACTTCGAGGTCGCGATTGAGGAAGGCGCGACCGTGGTCAGAATCGGCACGGCGATTTTCGGCGCGCGATCATAATCCCCGAGAGTATGGAATCATCTCTTCTGACACAGGCAGGTCAGTTTCTGGCAGCGGCAGCCCTGGTAATCAAACTGCTGGCCAGATATGTCTACACAACCATCGTTGTGGCAATCGTCGCGCTGCTCGTGTTGCGCTGGCTTGTTGACGCCCTGAAGCTGAGCCCGTTCGGGCGGTTCGCTTACCACGCTCGCAGGCCGGGGAATGAGATGATCTTCAAGATGAAGAACTCCCCGTTTTACTTCCCACTTAAACGTTCCCTTGGCTTTGATCCGGCCATTCTGATGGTGCTGATCGCCACAGCCATCTTCTGTTACCTCGTGTCGATTATCATTGATTATCTGACAACCCTGCTGAATGGTCTGGGATCGGCGCTTTATGCTTTCGGCTCAGGAAGTCTCGGCACCGGTCTCTGGATCCTGACCGGAATCGTCCTGCTGGGGATCGTGTTTTACCTCCTCACGCTGATGACGATTATCTTTATTAACTGGATCTTCGGCTGGTTCGGGAAGATGGCTTACTGGTCAATGGAAAGGATCAGGCCGCTGTTACGGGTGTTTGAGTTCGGCGGCGCTCTGGCCGGCCTCTCCTTCCTGTTGCTCGGTATTGCGCTTCAGCTGGTTGCCGTAGCAATCGAGCGTGTCTTCCAGTTGTAATTCGGTGTGATCGTCATCTCCGCAAAAGAAAACTCAGTCAGCTTTGCAGTGCGCGTCCAGCCACGAGCGTCACGCACTGAAATTGCGGGTGAACTGGACGGGGCGGTGAAAATCCGCCTCGCCGCGCCGCCGGTCGAGGGCGAGGCGAATGAAGAACTGATCCGCTTTCTCGCCAGACTCTTTGGCGTCGCACGTCAGCAGGTCGCCATCATCTCCGGCGCGACTTCCAGAAACAAAAGCGTGCGCGTCAGCGGAGTCAGCGCTCAAGAAGCAGAGAAAGTATTCAGGGAGAAATTGAAGGGCGAGCAGTAAAAGATGAAGTGCCGGGTTATTCTTCGTCCTCACTGATCAGGCCGCCGGCGGCGGCAAAGGCCTTGCGATTTTCGGTGAGGAACTCTTCCAGCCGGCGCGAACTTTCCGCATCCACCCCGATGAATTCGACCGCCACGCCCACGCCCGGCTGGCTGTAAGCCACCTCCGCGTCGAAGACCAGATATTGCCCGGCCTCGGGATTGATCGGCAGCCGGAGCTTGAGTCGCGCGCCTTTCGGGATCACCGTCCGCGTGCTGAGATAGAGCCCGCAGAGGCTCACGTCGCGGGTCTGCGCGATGCCCACCCCTTCGGAGCCGTCGAAATAAAGATCGAGCAGCCATTTGTGTCGGACGGCGCGGCGGCGATCATGATCGGGATACGACATAACAACTTCTTTCCTGGCAGGGCCGAAACAACTCGATAACGTGAGAGTCGCGTGACCATTGCGGTCACCCGGGGTTGTTCAGCAAAGTCATTACGCGGGGGCCGAGTGCGCGGCATCTTAGCACGGGTCGCGCCGGCCGAAAGAAAAAAGTTCCGGGTTCCTCGCTTCCGAATTTGTCAGAGCAGCTGGCCCGATCACTTCCGCAATTGAAACGAGGAACCCGGGGGCCCGGGGAAAAGTTCCTTGTTGACCATGCAGTGCCTGCTGGCTATGATAGCGCGGCTTTGCGGCCTTCCCGCTGTTTCCGCCGCCCGACGGAAAAAGTCAGTTCCCTCGTCAACAGCCCGTAAGGAGTTTGATCGTGAGCGACAACGCTGGGCAGAAGCCCGTGCAGGGCCCCACTACCGGCCAACTGACCGTCACCCAACAGGCGCGGATGACGGATGGAAACTCTCTCAAGGCTACCGCACAGCCGGCGCCTGATCCCGCGACTGAGAGCTTCAATCGCGTCCTGAAAGCCATGCTCTCGGTTTCCGACAAGGTCAGCGATCTGATCTTTTCGCCCGGCAAGCCGCCGCAGATCGAACTCAACAACAAACTGCGCGGCGTCAACATCCCGGGTCTGGAGATGCTCACCCCCGAACACACCGAGGCCATCGCCGGCGTGATCATCAAGAGCAACCGCATCGCGATTGAATCGCTGCAGGAGCGGGGCTCGGCCGACATCTCTTACGCCGTGCCCGGCCACAGCCGTTTCCGCGTCAATGTCTTCCGCCAGCGCGGCACCACGGCCATCGTCATGCGCAACATCCCGATGACCATCCCCGGCTTCGAGCAGCTGAACCTGCCGCCGCAGCTCAAACAGATCTGCGAACTCAAGAACGGCATCGTGCTGGTGACGGGGCCGACTGGTTCGGGCAAAAGCTCGACCCTGGCGGCGGTCATTGATCTGATCAATGAGACGCGCTACGACCACATCGTCACGATCGAGGACCCGATTGAATTCCTGCACCGCCACAAGAACTGCACGATCCACCAGCGCGAACTGCATGCCGACACGCCGAACTTCGCGCTCGCGCTGCGCGCCGCCCTGCGCCAGGCGCCGAAGGTGATCCTCGTCGGCGAAATGCGCGACGTCGAAACCATCGAGACGGCGATGGAGGCCGCCGAGACCGGCCACCTGGTGATGTCCACGCTGCACACGATTGACGCCGCCAAGACCGTGGACCGCATCGTCGGCGTCTTCCCGAAGAACGAAGAGGCCGTGATCCGCACGCGCCTCGCGCAGAGTTTCCGCTTCATCATCTCGCAGCGCCTGCTGCCGCGCGCCGACGGCAACGGCCGCATCGCGGCGATGGAGATTCTGAAAAGCACCGCGCGCACGAAGGATTACATCGAGAAGGGCGAGCGTGAAGGGAAGTCGCTGATTGACGCCATGAAAGACGGCGAGCATGAAGGCATGCAGTCGTTCGATCAGGTCCTCGAACGCTACACGCGGCAGGGGCTGATCACGATCAACGACGCGCTGGCCTACGCGAGCAACCGCGGCAACCTGCAACTCAGCATGCAGGACTTTATCAGCGCTTCACAGTCCGGGCAGCCGAAAGCCCCCGCGCCCGCCGCGCCGGGCCCGGCACAGCCCGCGCAGAGCAACAACGGCTCAATGCTCAATATGATTGACCGGTTGTAGCAATCCGGGGATGCGGCTCAGCCTTCAAAAGACTTCCTGATCTGCTCGGCGCCCCAGCCGGCGCCGAGCGCGGCCATCAGTCTGATCCGCGCCTTATGGCTCGGCAGCATCCCACCAAGGATCACGCCCATGCGCCTGAGCTGCCGGCCCGCGCCCTCGTAAGCGTAAGTATCCAGCACCCGCCCGCGCGGGCAACGTGAAGTGATCACGACCGGCACGCCCGCGCTGACCGCCTTCTCAATCGCGGGCAGAGACGCGACCGGCGCGTTACCGCGCCCCAGTCCCTCGATCACGATCCCGCGCGCGCCGCCGTCAATCGCAAAGCGAATAAACCTCCCGTCATCCCCTGACATCAACTTGACCAGATCAACGCGCTCTTCCAGCTTGTCAGTAGCGATGTGTTCGCGCGTCGCCGGGCGGCGCGTGACGATCACGCGGTCTTTATCCACTATGCCGAGCGGCCCGAAGTCGCGGCTTTGAAAGGTGTCGGTTGATTCGGTGTGAGTCTTGGTCGCCTCAGTCGCCGCAATCAGCTGATCGTTCATCACGACCATCACACCCAGCCCGCGCGCACCTGCATCCGCGGCAACGCGCACTGCCGAGCGTAAGTTGCCGGGGCCGTCCCAGCTCAACTCCGAACTGTTCCGCATCGCGCCGACGAAGACTATCGGCCGGTCATCGTCAATCAGCAGGTCGAGCAGGTAAGCCGTCTCTTCCAGTGTGTCAGTGCCGTGCGTGACGACCGCGCCGGCAATCCCCGGGTCGGCGAGTTTCGCCTTCACGGCCTGTGCCAGTTCGAGCATTTTCGGCGGCGTCATATGCGGCCCGGGGAGCAGCGCGAAGTTGACGACTCCAAAATCGGCCGTGTCAGCGAGCCCCGGCACGAGCGCGATGATCTCCTCGCCCGCGAGCGCCGGGATTGCGCCGCCGGTCGCCGGATCAATCCGCATCGAGATCGTGCCGCCGGTGAAGAAGATTGCGATTCGTGGTTTCATTCGACTTGTCCGGTTAGTGAGCGTGCCGTGGTGTTGCCTGAAGCCTGCTCGAAAGATAGAGTAGGGAACGACCGCCGACTGTTGTGAGCGGCTGATACTGTGAGCAATGCGCATCCTGCTTGTCAAACTCGGAGCCATCGGCGACGTGGTTCACACGCTGCCCGCGCTGGCCGCACTGCGCCGCGCGATGCCCGATGCCCACCTCGCCTGGGTGGCCGAACGGGGCGGCCCGGCAAAGCTGCTGCGTGACAACCCATGTCTTGACGACCTGATCGAAGTTGACACCCGCGGCTGGCGCAAGAACCTGATGAGCAGCGAAACTCAGGCGGCCATCGGCGCGACCCTTTCCAGACTGCGCGGCGTCGGGTTTGATGTCGCGCTGGATTTTCAGGGGCTGCTGAAATCAGGAATGATCGCGTGGCTCGCGCGCGCGCCGCGCCGCATCGGTTTTGAGCGGGCGACCTTGCGCGAGCCGGCGAGCGCCTGGCTGCTGACTGAGCAGGTGAAAGTTGATGACCGCGATCAGATCATCAGAAAGAATCTGAGCCTTGTCGCGCACCTCGGCTGCGCGGTTGACGGCGATTACGAATTCCCAATCAGCACTTCAGCCGAAGACGAGAAATTCGCTGAGGCGCAACTGGCCGAGCGCGACGGCGCGGTGGCGATCATCAACCCCGGCGGCGGCTGGCCGACGAAGCTCTGGAACACCGCCGGGTTTGCGGCAATCGCTGATCGCCTGTGGGAAGCTTACGGCCTGCGCTCGGTCGTGACGTACGGGCCGGGCGAAGAAGCGCTGGCACAATCGGTGATTGATCAGACTCGCAGCGGCGCGTCCGTGCCGCTCGATTCCACCCTCAAGCAGTTCTTCGCGCTCGCCCGCCGTGCCAGACTTTTCATCGGCGGCGACACCGGCCCGCTCCATCTGGCCGCCGCCGCCGGAACGCCGATAGTCGGCATTTACGGCCCGACGCCCGCGCGCCGCAACGGCCCGTTCGCCAAAGACGACATCGTCGTCGAACGCTTCGATCTGGATTGCCGCACCGATTGTTTTCGCCGCGCCTGCAGCCACACGTCCTGCATGAAAATTCCGGTCGAGGCGGTGTGGCGCGAAGTGGTGAAGAGATTGAGCGAATGATGAGTGAGACTGAAGCAGTGATCTGGGAGTTTATTCGCAGGGATCTGTCACCGGCAGACTTCGAGCAGTGGGTTTATTCCCACCCTGAACTGGAGCAATTCTGGGGGAAAGAAACTTATCTCGAAGTCATCTCATCCGGTTTTGTCCAGGACGGGCATGTTTACGAGGTAAGAGAATCACTGCGCGAGTGGATGGAAAGGTACATTCAGCGGGTGTGCGATTGTGTCACTTGGGAAAGCAGGCAGGTTTTGTTTGAGGTTATTGGATCCGGCTTTCCGGAGGCGAAAGAATATCTGGCTTCAAAATTTGAGACTGTCAGGAGCAGAGACGAATCGAGTGGTCTGGTATCCTGCAAAGGGTGTCAGCAAAAGTGGTACTTCGCGATCAGCAGAGAGTTTCTTGATTACTATCTGCTTCGTCTATCCGAAGAACAGGCCCAAGCCATAATCAATGATGATAAGTGGCCCGCGGATTTTGATGACATCAGTTACGGGCCATTGAAAACCAGTCAGACGGGCGGCGGGAACAAATCAGTGAGATCAGTACTTCAACGTCTGCGCGTGCCGCTGGGCTTTGTCACCGCGGCGGTGTTTCTGATCTTCGCGCATCCCTCGCGACTTTCACTGATCATCGGTTTCCCGCTGGCGCTCTGTGGGGTGGCGATTCGCGCGTGGGCCTCGGGGCATTTGAAAAAGAACGCCGAGCTGGCGATCAGCGGGCCGTACGCATACACGCGCAATCCGCTTTACTTCGGCAGCTTCATTCTCGCGCTGGGCTGCGCCGTCGGCGGCGGCAACAGGTGGTCGGGGTTATTGCTGCTCGGCTTTTTTCTGGCGGTTTACATTCCGGTGATGCAGGCCGAAGCGGAGTACATGATGACGCTCTTCGCTGGCGCTTACCCGGCTTACGCGCGTCACGTCCCTTTGTTTCTGCCGCGGCTGACTCCGTGGCAACCCGATTCGCCGGGACGGCAACAAAGCGCTGCGTTCGACCGCAATCTGTATCTCCGTTACCGCGAATACCGCGCGCTCGTCGGGCTGCTGGTCGTTTTTGCGATTCTCGGATTGAAAGCGGCATTCTGAAAAAGCGGTGCCGCCCCGGATGATTCCTGAACCAATGAAATTTCTTTGCTCTCTCCTGCTTCTGTCTCTCTGTCTTTCCGGTCTGGTCGGCGCCGGATACGGCGACGCCTCTGCAACCGAACCTGATCGCCGCGGCAGTCAGCGTGAATTCAAAATCCAGCCGCTCAGCCTGACCGGCGAGAAGCTGACTTACGAGGTGAAGTTCTCGCGCTTTCCGATTTACGCGACCGTAGGCGAAGTCACTTTTGAACTCGTCGGCAAGCCGGCCAGCCCGCTGCCCGAAAACCTGATCGAGGAGCTGAGCGTCGGGTTCAAGCCGGAAGATAATCGGGGCTTCATTCACCTGCGCGCACTGGCGGTGGCCAAAGGTTTTCTCATCCGGCTTTTCGGAGTTTCGGCGCAGGATCGCTATGAAACGCTCGTGGATGAACACGACTTCGGCGCGCGGCTCGGCTTCAAGCGCATTCAGGAAGGCAAAAAGAATCTCTCGCAGACGACCGTCTTCGACCGCGAGAAGCAGTCCGCCGGCTACAGCGTCAGGGATTTCAATAAGCCGCAGGAAGCAGCAAAGGAATCATCAGTGAAGATCACGCCCGGCACGCTCGACCTGCTCTCGGCGATCTACTTCCTCCGCCTGCAAAAACTCAAAACCGGCGAGACGCTGCGTTTCCCGCTCAACGACGAAGGCCAGCAGTACGACATCGAAGTCGTGGTGGGCAAAACCGAGAAACTCAAAACCGACTTCGGCAAATTCAAAACCATCCGGGTCGAGCCGAAGATTTTCGGCCCCGGCAAACTGATCTCCCGCCCCGGCGAAATGACCATGTGGCTGACCGATGATGACCGCCGGATTCCGCTGAAGGTGGTCGCGAAAACCTCATCCGGCACGGTCACCGCCAACCTGATCAGAATGGACGGCCCGCACACCATTCAGGCGAAGAAGAAATAAATCAGGGAGTACCCAGGTCCCTCAGGCGAAGCTGAAGCGGTCTTTCTGAAAGGCCCTTTCACCGCTGAGGCGCAGAGGGCGGAGAGACGGCGCAGAGAGAGTAGATCTTCTCTGCGTGACCTCTGCGCCTCAGCGGTGAAAGGGGCATTCAAAACCCATTCCCTGGAATTGCGCCAGGAGTTATTTCCCTTCCGCCACATTGATCCGCTCTTCCACGCTGTTGCACCTGATCTCCGGCACATACATCGCGTGTCCGAGTACCGGCAGCGCGTGAAAAGCCCCCGGCGTTTCGGCGCGCAGGTCGTAGCGGATTTCCCACACGCCTTCGGGCAGGTGGTCAATGAACATCGCCACCTTGCGGTCGCGCAGTTCCTGATACACCCACCGCGTGCGCCCGGTGAAGGCAGTCGCAACGTCGCCCGATTCGAGCGCGCCGGATTTCCGTTCGCGGGCAAAGAGCGACTGGCCGCTGCGGATCTGCACGGCTTCGAGGCCCGCGGGCTTGAGGTCTTCAAAGAGCAGGTACTCGTAATTGTTCTTCGCCTCGATGGTGATGACGGCCTCGACCCGGTCGCCACTCGCGACAGTCTCGCCGTCGCGCAGCGGCACTTTGTCGTAGACCCAGCCCTTAAGCAGAGTCTGTCGGCCCACCAGCTTGTAGTAATCGCGGCGCACAAAGATTTCATTGCCCGCGGCCTTGAGCGGTTCCTCGCGGCTGAAGAATTGCGCCTGCGCTGAAAAATAAACCGGGCTCGTGCCGCCTTTGCGCGCAATGCGGATTTCGTTGGCGCCGTCTCTGATCAACTCGCGATTGATGGCGAACTGGCTCGGCGCGGTCAGCGCGTCGGCGGCCGAGAGCTTCTTCGCGGCCACCCGCTGGCCGTTGACCACCAGTTCGTATTCAAGCTCCGGTTTCAGCTCGCCGCTCACACGCAGGTAATCATTGAGCGTCAGAATCGTAATCGCTGTGTCGCGCGTGTTGCTCCACTGCGAACCGCGGCGGTTTTTGATCAGCCAGTTGGTAACAGGCTCGATCAGTTTGTTCTGCGGATCAATCGCGAGCAGCGCCCGCAGCGCGAACGAAGTCGCTTCCACGCCGCCATCCGACCAGCGCCAGTAGATGCCGTCCTCGCCCCAGTGCGCTGTGCCCATCACCGAAGCGTCGGATTTCTGTTCGCCGCGAATGACGACCGACGTATCCGGCGCGGTGTCACGCTTGACGCCGTTTTCCAGATTCCGCACGAGCGTCTTTGCCTGCTCGCCGAAACCGTATTGATGCGCGGCCAGCGCGAGCAGCGCCCGCGTGTAAGCATTCAGCTTGTCGCGATTGCCCCACAAATTATCAAAAGCCTTCCGCTGAAACGCGCTGACCTCGCCGCGCTCTGCCGAGGCGTGATAAGCCGCGAGCGCGTGCAGCATCCACGCCTGCTGATCGTAATTCACCTCTTCCTCGACCAGCTCTTTATCAAGAAACGCCGCGCCGTTCTGTATCACGCCCGCTTTCACCTCAATTCCCGCATCGCGCGCGAGCGTCAGCCCCCAGACGACATAGGCGGTCATAAAGTGATCGCTCTCGCCTTCCTTCCACCAGCCCCAGCCGCCGTCCGAATGCTGAAAGTTGTAGAGCCGTTCCAGCCCCTGCCGCACCATCTCATCCAGTTCGCGCAGATCGTTCATACCTTTCGGATGAGTCTTATCCGCGGATTCGGGTTCAATGCCGCCGAAGATTCTGCGCATCGCGATTTCAGGTTCGAGTTTCAAATCCCTGAGCGTCTTCGCCACAATCGCCGCCGGCAGGAACCGGCTCATCGTTTGCTCGGTGCAGCCGTACGGGTAATCAATCAGGTAAGGCAGCGCGTCGAGCATCGTCACCGCCATGCTCGGCGCGACCTGCACGGTGAGGGTCGTTGTTCCGGGTTTGCGTTCCTTCGGGATGTCGAGCCTGACCGTCACTTCATCGCCGCGCATTTTGCCGGATTTCGCGAGGAACTTTTCGATGCCGTGTTCGTGGACGATGAAGCTCTTTTCCATCGCGTCGGCATACTTCTCGCCGCGCGCCGTGACTTTGAGTTTTGCATTGCCCGGCTGCTCGACCGAAACGAGCCAGTTCACACGCTTCTCGCTGTTGGCGGCGACTTCAACGGGCGCCTGGTCGCCTTTAGCCACCAGGCCTTCAGCATTGAGCGACGGAGCCACTGTCATCGCCTTATCGGTGTTGTTGTTGATGACTGCGGAAACGGTCACCGTGTCGCCGACGACAAAGAAGCGCGGAGCCTGCAGGCGCACAATCAGCGGCTGCTTCGTGCGCGTTCCGGCGCTGGCAATGCCGAACTGATTGCCCGCGGTCGCCGCGCGCGCCGTGGCCTTCCAGCTTGTGAGCGAATCGGGATACTTCACTTTCACGACCGCTTTGCCGTCCTTGCCGGTAGCAACATCAGGCTGCCAGAAGACGGTCGAGCGAAAATCATTGCGAACCTGAACGGCGGGTTCACGACCGGGCGTGACGGCATTCGCGCCGAATTCTCCGCCTGCCACCCCGGGCGCCAGTTGTGCGAGTTGCGAATAATTCCGGCCATTGATTGGGAGTTCAGCAATCTGCTTGGCCTCAAACCGATCCTCTGCGTCGGCCTTCCTGCTCAGAGCAGCCCCGCTTATGTAGACTATGTTCTCCGATACTGAATATGGTGCCTTATTATTTTCCTTTTTTGCTCTCAACTCGTCATACGACTCAGCATCCCTTCGATAGCCGACCTTGTCTTTTTCAAGAGCCTCTCTCTGGCGATCATCCATCAACTGTTTGTTCTCGCCTTCGACCAGCTTCGCGTACTGTTTCTGCTGGAACGTACTCTGCGTCTGCACGATCTGCGGACGCTTGCCGCCGTAATAAAACTGCCGCGGGTCGCCGGCATAATCCTGCTGAATGTAAAAGACAGATTCATCAACCAGCCCGAGCGAGACTTCGGCGGCGACAGGTTTGCCATCACGATCCCGCGTCGTCACTGTCAGCGTGCCGTCTTCGCGCGCCTGATACTGCTCGCGGTCAGGCTTCACGTCGACGCTCAGGAAATGGCGGTCGGGAGGAACGATGACCTGCTTCGTGTCGGCGAAAAGCTGGCGATCGCTGACCATCGCGGCGCTCAGGAAAATGTTCGGTTCGTGCCTCTCTTCAATCGGCACTTCGAGGAGCTTCACCGTGCCGTCGAGATGCACGAGCTGGTAACTGTACAGATTGTCGCCCTCGACGCTGAACAGCACCCAGCGATTGCTCGTCGGCGTGTGCAGCATCACCGGGGCCTTCTGCCCGGCGCGGAAAGTGTCTTTATCAACGATGATCTCCAGCCCGCCGTGGCGGTAGCCGAGTTCCGTCGTCGCATTCGTCGTCACCCACACCGCCGTCTCGCCCCTGATCGGCGCGCCCGATTTATCCAGGCTCGTCCACGCGATGCGATACCAGCCGGCCCGGTCCGGCGTGAAGCTGAATTCGGCCGTGCCCTCGGCATTCGTTTTCGCGGGCTGAGTAAGGATGTCGTCGTGCTGATAGCCGACGAATTTAATGCGCCATTGTGATGACGGGGGGAACGGCCTGCCGGTTCTCGCCGCCTGCTCGCGCAACCGCCGCAGCTCATCGCCTTTGACTTCCCTGCCGCTCGGGTCGAGCCAGATTTCGTACCAGTAATCGCGCGTGACTTTGACTGTGCCTTCGGCCTCGACGGGCTGGTCGTTCGCGTCGAGCGCCTTGATGTCGGCGGTGACCTTGTCCTGCGGGCGATAGAGATTGTGCTGCGCCCGCGGGTAGACGTAATAACGCTGACGCGTGACGCGCACGTTGCCGCTGCCGATGATTTCGCGGCGCGAGGCGTCGGTCACGCGGGCCTCGATGTTGTATTCAAAATCCTGACCCGAGTTGCGCGGCGTCTCGAAACTCAGCACGGCCTTGCCGGTCGCGTCGGTTTTGACCGTTTCGCGCTTGATGATCTGGCCCCTGCCCCCACCGTAGTAATAGCGCCGCTGCTGGTCGTCTTCATAAAGCCAGGGGTAATCGCGCGCCGGTTGCCACCACTGATAGAAAGGATTCTGGTAGACGACCAGCTCAACCGAGGCGTCGGAGACCGCGCCGCCGAAGTAATAATCGGCCTGCACCTGCACTTCGACTTTCTCGCCGAGTTTGAAGGCCTTCTTCTTCCCGTTCTCTTCCGGCGTCTGCACGCTGACCTTGAATTCCGGCAGCTTGTATTCCTCGACGCGGAAGAGCTGGGCGGAGCCGATCTGATTGCGGCGGCCCGCGTCGTAGAAAGTGATCTGATATGGCCCGAGCGGCATGCTCTCGGTAATCTCAAGCTGTCCCCACGCGCTGCCGAAAGCGTTCAGGGCTGACTTCCCTTCCTTGACCTTTGAGCCTTTCGGGTCGTGGATTTCAAACTCAACCGTCTGATTGGCGGGCGTCACATAAGTCTGATTCGCGTATTGCCGGGCGACAAACTTCCACTGCACGGTTTCCTTTGGCCGGTAAGCCGGGCGGTCGGTGAAAGCGTAGATGCGCCACCGCTCATCGGGTCGCTGATAATCATTACTGTAGCCGAGGCTGAAGGACTGGCGGTCGTTGATGATGGCGCTGATGAAAAGCTGATGATAGCTATCCTTCTCCCGCAGATCGAACACCGCGATCCCTTCCTGATTCGTCTCCTTCACCAGCTCACGCCAGAGGTCGTTATCGTTATTGCCCCGCTCCCACGCCTTCACGCGGGCACCGGCAATCGGCGAGCCGTCTACCGCGTTGCAGAAGTAAACGAGCGCCTGCTTCCCGGCGGTCTTGAGTACCACGGTGGCATCGGTCACGAGAATCAGGTCGCGCGCGGTCTGCCCGGCGGCTTTTGCTTCGAGTACGTAAGCGCCAACGGGCAGTTTGCCGTCGAGCCTGATGTTTTCCTGCCCCGGCTTGTAATCGCCCTTGTCGCCGGTCTCCTTCGACCACGACTTTACTCTCTCGCGGCCCGCCAGACTGATCCGCTGGAGCCACTCGCCCGTGCTTTCATTTCGCCTGGAGAACCGCACGTCGCTCGTGAGGTCGGTTTTGTAGAGCGCGAAATCGACCCGCTTCACGTTGCGCCAGCCCGCGTAAAACTGAATTTCGGAATCGGGCAGGAAGATGTTTGAGGCGTTAACGCTGACGGCGGGTTTGATGATGGATTCGATCTGTGCCTGTGCCTGATCGTAATAGCGCGTCTCGCCTTTGCTGAATTCGCTCACCAGGCGGCGGAAGAGTTCGAGCGCTTTGACGTAATCCTGCTCCTGCCGCCACCCGCCGTCACTCTGCGCGACGATGCGGCCATTGCTCACCATCCACTCGCCGTAATGGTAAAGCGCGTCGTCGTACCAGTCGGTCGTGTTCCCTGCCTTGATCGCGGCCTCAAATTCTTCGGGCACGCGCTGGCGCTGTTCCCAGTCGCCGTACTGGTTGCGGATCGTCATCGCGATGAGGTAATGCGCCCGCGCCTTGTCGTTTTCGCTCTTTGCAATCTTCAGCACGTTGCCGAGAATTTCGAGCGGCACGTAATTGCCGTAATAGCCGTAGTAGTAATACTGCTCGACGCCCTGCGGCTGCGCGATGGTCCAGACGATAGTGAGGTAACGCTGCCGCGCCAGTTCGACGTCGCGCGTCCCGGCCCACCAGTCGAGCGCCTGCTGATAATGCGGCCACGCCGCGCCCCAGTTCCGGCTGTTGCGTCGCGTCCACCAGAAATCGCCGAGCGACTGGTGGACTTCGGCCCAGACGCGATCACGATCCTCGTCACTTTTGGCATCTCTCACGAGTGCTTCGAGCTGCTGCCGGGCCTGTTCGTATTTCGTGTCGTCGCTCGTCTCGGTCGCGGCCTGCGCGCGCCACTGCGTGTCGGCGAGGCGGAAATCAACCCAGCGCGCTTCCCGAGGCGACAGGCCCCTTTTGTCGGCCTTCTGATAAAGCTCGTGCGCTTTGCTGTATGAGCTTTCGGCGTAAAGCTTCTCCGCCTCGGCTTTCAGCCTTTCGTATTCGGTCGGACTGAACTGTTGCGCGAGCGGCGCGGTGAAACACACGAGCGAGAGCAACGCGAAGGCGACGAGAAGCCTGTAACTGAGCGGAAGCGAGAATTTCATATACACCTGCCTCTGATGAATTGGTCGCGGGGGCGTTGCGGCTGGAAACTTACTGCACTGCAAACACGGGTGCCGCATAACATAACAGATTGTCATCCGGGTGCGGTATCAGGAACGGCTCTCTTCGGGGGCCTTGCAACAAAAATGTCCGGCAAACTTTCTCGGTTTGCCGAGGCTCTCACAAAAGACCTTCTGCAGAAGTCAGCGGCAAACTGGAAAGTTTGCTGCACATCAGGTTGGCAACCACCGTTTCATTTGTTAATTTCAGAATCTGTTTTCAACCGACGGAGATTTCATTATGGCTGACTACTCACAGATCATCTCTGAAGTCAGAGATGATGTTGCTTATCTCACGCTCAATCGCCCTGACAAGCGTAACGCGCTCGGCGCGACGATCATCGGCGAACTGAAAACCGCGCTGGCCGAGGCCGAAGCTGAGAACCAGACGCGGGTGATCGTGCTGCGCGGCGCGGGCAAAGACTTCTGCGCGGGCGCTGACCTCGAGCAGCTTGAAAAGGCGGCCCGAGGCTCGGTGCTTGAGAATCGTGCTGACGCGGCGCACTTCGCCGAACTACTGATGCTGATGCGGCGCGTCAGCAAGCCGATCATCGCCGCCGTGCAGGGACGCGCGTTCGCCGGAGGCGCGGGGCTGGCCTCGGCGTGTGATCTGGTCGTCGCCGCGCGGTCGGCGCAGTTCGGCTACCCGGAGGTGAAGATCGGCTTCGTCCCGGCCATGGTGCTGGCGATTGCGCGGCGTAACCTGAGCGACAAGCGCGCGTTTGAAATCCTGGTGACCTCGAAACCTTTCTCCGCCGAAGAGGCCGAACGGATCGGGTTTATCAATCGCGTCTTCGATGACGCGGATTTTGAAGCCGGGGTTGAAAAGTACGCGGCTGAAATCTCCCAACTCAGCGCCTCGGCCATGCAGCTGACGAAATACCTGCTCTACCAGACCGACGCGATGAGTTTCGAGCAGGCGATCCGCACCGGCGTTGACATGAACGCCATCGCGCGGATGACGCCCGACTGTCAGAGCGGGGTGAAGAAGTTTCTGAGTAAACAGTAGTGAGGAAAGTTTTTCTCGATGACACCTGACGAAGTAGCTGAAATCGAACCCATCGAAGATGTCGAAGCTGCCCGAGCGGCCCCGCGGGCGATGGACTGGCGCACGGTCGCCGTGCTGGTCGGCGTGGCCCTGGGCGTTTTCATGAGCGCGCTCGAAAACACGATTGTCGGGACGGCGATGCCGACCGTGATCGCGTCGCTCAACGGCATCGAAATCTACAGCTGGGTTTTCGCCGCCTACATTCTGGCGGCCACGCTGATGACGCCGATCTGGGGCAAGACAGCCGACCTCGTCGGGCGGCGCCCGGCGATGTTCGGCGGGCTCGCGCTCTTTATTATTGGCTCGGCGCTCTCGGGCGCGGCGCGGTCAATGCCGCAGCTGATCACCTTCCGCACGATTCAGGGCCTCGGCGCGGGCGCGCTCTTCCCCGTAGGCATGACGATGGTGGCCGACCTGCTGACGCTCGAACGGCGCGCGCGGATGATCGGGCTGTTCAGCGGGATGTGGGGCATCGCCAGCATGGTCGGCCCGCTGGTCGGCGGGTGGCTGACTGATCACCTCTCGTGGCGCTGGGTGTTTTACATCAACCTGCCATTCGGCCTGATCGCGGCAGGTATGATCTGGGTGGCTTACACCGAAAGGCATGGGCGGCGGGAAAACATCTCGCTCGATTATGCGGGCGCGGTGACGCTCTCGGCGGCGCTGATCCTGCTGCTCGTCGTGGTCGAGAAGGGCGCGGGGCACGCCGGCCCGATTGTCATCGCGGGCTTTGCCGCGAGCGTCGCCCTGCTCGTCGCCTTCGTCGCAATCGAGCGCCGCAGCCGCGAGCCGCTGATCCCGCTCGATCTGTTTCACAACCGCCTGGTTTCAATCGCCATCCTGCACGGCCTGTTCGTCGGGGCGGCCCTGATCGGCACGATGTCGTTCCTGCCGCTGTTTGTGCAGGCGGTGATGGGCACGAGCGCGACCGAGGCCGGCGGCATCCTGACGCCTTACATCCTCGCATGGGTGTTCAGTTCGATCATCGGCGCGCGGCTGCTCCTGCGCATCGGCTACCGCCCGGTGGTGATCTTCGGGATGCTGCTGACGCTGGTCGGGGCTGTACTGCTGGCGCGCACGTCAGCCGCCACGGTCAGATCTGAACTGGTGCTGAGCGTGGCGCTGATGGGCCTGGGCGGCGGGATGAATATGGCCACGCTGATGATCGCCGTGCAGCACGTGGTTTCGGGCAGGCAGCTCGCCACGGCCACCTCAACCCTGCTGTTCGCGCGCAGCATCGGCGCGGCGCTCGGCACCGGGATGATGGGGGCGCTCATGAACTGGCGGCTCGGCCAGCGGCTGATGAGCAGCGGCGAACTTGCGGGCATGGTCAAAGGCGGCGACGTTTCTGCCGTCGTCCTGCAATCATCGAAGGCCGCGCTCTCGCCTCAGGCCGCGACGTTTTTGCGCACGTCGCTCGCCGATTCGCTGCGCCTGTCGTTCACCTTCGTGCTGGTGATGACCATCGCGGCGACGGCGGTCTCACTGTTCGTCCCCGGCGGGCGGGCGAAAGACCTGGGGCACCCTGAGCATCACTGAAATATCGCCGGCCCTCAAGCCATTGCAGTTCTCTATCTGCACCTGATCAGGGAGCGCGGATGAAACGGATAGCGGCGGATTTTCGCGAATCTGATCCGCCCCGATCCGTTTCATCCGTATTCTATTCATTATCCGGTTCGCCGAACTCTCCTGAAAATCATCCGGCCCTTCCCCTTGACATTCTAGGGGAGCCCTCTTACCCTTGCCCCAGACAATCTGGGGGAGACGGGCAATGGCCAAAGAGAAAACCAATCTGCTGCAGGGGACGCTGGTGATGCTGATTCTGAGGACGCTCACCTCGGGGCCGCTGCACGGCTACGAGATCGCGCAGCGAATCCAGCAGTCGTCCGACGACGTACTCCGGGTCGAGGAGGGCTCGCTTTACCCGGCGCTCTACCGGATGGAAGGGCAGGGCTGGATCGAGGCCGAGTGGGGCGCATCCGAAAATAACCGGCGCGCGAAGTATTACAGCCTGACCAGGGCGGGCCGCAAACAACTCGCCGTCGAAACGTCCAACTGGGAGCGGCTCCGCGAGGCCATCGCCAGAGTGCTGCAAACCGCGTGAGTGAGGAGGCCGATGATGTCCGGGATGAAATCCATGCCGCGCGGCCGCGAAGATGCCGAGCGCGAGATTGAGGAAGAACTGCGCTTCCACATCGAGATGCGAACCCGGGCCAGTCTGGCCGCGGGCATGACCGCGGAAGAAGCGAAGGCCGACGCCCTCGGGCGGTTCGGCGATTACGAAAGTGTCAGGGAGGCATGCCGGAAAATCAGCCGGGAAAGGCTCGAGCAGCAGGTCCACCTGCGGGCGATCAGAGGCTTCATCTGGGTGATGCTCGGCTGCGGACTGACGCTGCGACTCACGGGCGGCATCGAGACGGTGCGCGAGGTCGGCGACCTCATGAGCTGGATCGCGGTGTTGTGGCGGCTGCTCCTCTACCTGCGCGCGATACGGCCGGCAGACCGCCACGCGGGTACGGGCGAGCAGATTGCGCTGACCTTATCGGCCCCATCAGGAAATGAAACGACCGGGGCGGGACAGAGCCGCACCCCGGTCCCCGCACACGATCAAAACGGACGCACGCCGGTCGAGCGCCTTCTCGCGGACGACGAGCGCACAAGTCAGTAAGGCACTCGGGCGGCAGGATCGCCCCCGCTCCACCCCTCTCATCAGTTCTGATGATTCGCTGGCGGGCATCACTTGCTCGTCCGTGGAGACGTGTATCTTTTGCGGGCCGGAGTTATCAAACATCGGAGGGTAACAGACCATGTCCGGAGAGTTCAGGGGCAGACGGGCGATCAGGATCATCCTGAAGAGTGCAGCTGTGACGCTGCTGACCGCCATAGCGGCGGGCATCGTTTACGAGGAAGTGGGGCGAAGGCAGGACGGCAGGCGCCTCCCGCAAATCGGGCGATCCATTGACATCGGCGGCCGGGCGCTGAACATTTATTGCTCCGGCGAAGGGGGCCCGGCGGTCATCCTCGATTCCGGCGCCGGGCAGCCCGGTTACGCGTGGTCGCATATTCAGCCCGGGATCGCCAGGTTCACGCGCGCGTGCTGGTACGACCGGGCCGGGGAAGGGTGGAGTGACCCGGGTCCGTTCCCGCGCACCAGTGCAGCGAGCGCGAAAGACCTGCACGAGCTTTTACAACGAGCGGGCGTTCCGCCCCCTTACATACTGGTCGGCCATTCGCTCGGCGGCTTGAACGTCCGGGTCTATAACGGCCTGTATCCGGGCGAAGTGGCCGGCATGGTCCTGGTAGACTCGGCGCACGAAGACGAGCCGAAGCGGGCGCCGAAGTTCATGCTGGGCCCTACACTGCCGCGGCCATTATGGTATCCACTTCATCTACTGGTCCGGGCGACAGCCCGAGTCGGGCTCGTACGATTGATGACCACTTCAGCCCCGCTCCCGGAGGACGCCTCGCAGCGGACTCGCGAGCAGATCGTTGAGGCGTTGCGGCGACAGCCCAAATCAGTCGCGACGAGCGCCGGTGACGCCACGTCGCCGGAGAGTTACGCGCAGGCGCGCTCCGCCGCGGGTCTCGGAGATCGTCCGCTGATCGTGCTGACCCGCGGGAGGCCGCCTTCCCCTTCCGGCGACCCTGAGATGGACAGACAAATTGCCGCCTATGAACAGGTCTGGATGCACGAGATGCAGCCACAGCTGACGCGGCTCTCCACGCGGGGGCGGCAGGTGATCGTCGGGAACAGCGGCCATGGGATACCGGACGAGGCACCCGACGCCGTACTCAATGCCATTCGCGAGGTCGTCATGATCGCCCGAGCCCCCCGAGCCAGCTCTCCGTGAAGAAGTAGCGGGTTCGATTGCCCCGGGCGGCTGCCGCCGCTTTTTCGTCACGGCCCGCTTGACACACCTATGTAGTAAGCGATATAAGCAGCAAGCAACATAGGCAGTAAACTATACAAAAATCAGGAGTCACCGATGGGCAAAGGTGGTTATCTCTCGTTTTCGGTCGCGGTCATCCTCCGGGCGCTGGACAACGGCTACCGGTACGGCTTCGACATCATGGACGTCACGGGGCTGCCGAGCGGGACTGTGTACCCGGCGCTCAGGCGGCTGGAGATGGCCGGGCTGGTCGAATCGAAGTGGGAAAAGCACTCGATCGCGCAGCAGGAACTGAGGCCGCCGCGCAAGTATTACGAGCTGACGCGCGAAGGCCGGGAGGCGCTCGCCGAAGCGGTCAAGCGCTACCGCCTGCTCGAACAGAACCAGCAGCAGCCGGTGCGCAAGACCAAACCGGTTCGCGATTAGTCCGCCCTGAGTAATTGAGGCCATGAAGCTGAGCAGCAGAAAAGGCTCACGGCGTCCGGACCTCTGGCTGATCAGACTGGTCAGCCTGATCGTCCCGCGTCGCTTCCGCAGGGAATGGCACCGGGAGTGGGAGGCGGAATTGCGGCACCGTGAATCGCTGCTCAGCGAGTGGCGGAGGCTCAACCTGCTCGCAAGGATTGATCTCTTCCGGCGCAGCCCTGGTTCGTTTCGGGACGCGCTCGTGCTGCAGCCACAAAGACTGGAGGACGAAATGTTTCAGGACCTGCGTTACGGCTTACGAATGCTGCGAACAAGCAGAGGCCTCACCTCAGTGGCCGTGCTTTCGCTGGCCCTTGGCATCGGGGCGAACACGGCGCTCTTCAGCCTGGTTGATGCCGTGATGCTTAAACGCCTGCCGGTCAGAAATCCCGAGCAGCTTGTCCTCTTCAACTGGCTCTCCGGGCAGAAGCGGATGGCGGGCCGGATTGACGGGACCGTCAACACCGATGCGGGCACCGGACTCAGCACCAGCACCTCTTTTTCGTACCAGGCCTTCGAGCAGTTTCGTGCCCACAATCAGACGCTTTCGGACGTGTTCGCCTTCGCTCCCGTGTATCAGTTGAATGTGAACGCGGGTAGCCAGGCGGAGATCGCGTTCGGCCAGCTCGTTTCGGGCGGCTATTACACAGGCCTTGGTGTGCCGGCAATCGTGGGCCGCACGATCACGGACGAAGACGACCGGGCGACGGCAGACCCCGTCGCGGTGATCAGCCACCGCTGCTGGCAGCGCCGGTTCGGGCTCGATCCCGGCGTCGTGGGCAGGACAGTCACTGTGAACAACGCCGCGTTCACCATCATCGGCGTCACCCCGCCGGAATTTTTCGGGGCGCTCCAGATCGGCGATTCGCCCGATTTTTCCATTCCGCTGGCGATGGAACCGCGTCTCAGGCCGGGCGGCGGGTCGAATCTGAATGAGCCGTGGTGCTGGTGGCTGCGAATCATGGGCCGCCTGAAACCGGGAGTAAGTATCGGGCAGGTGAGCGCCGGTCTGGAAGGTATCTTTCAGCAGAGCGCCCGCGAAGGCTGGCAGGCCCTGCCGGACAGGGCCGGGCGCGCCGAGGGGCCGCGTGACACGCCGCGGCTGAGAGTTGAATCGGGCAGCCGCGGACTCACTGAAGTGCGTGAGGCATATTCGCAGCCGCTCGCGATTCTGATGGTCGTCGTCGGACTGGTGCTGATGATCGCGTGCGCCAACGTCGCCAACCTCCTGCTCGCGAGAAGCGCGGCGCGACAGAAGGAGATCGCCGTGCGGCTGGCGATGGGCGCGAGCCGCTTCAGACTGGTCAGACAACTGCTGACCGAAAGCCTGCTGCTCAGCGTGGCTGGCGGCGCTCTCGGCGTATTGCTGGCTTACCAGGGGAAGGACCTGCTGCTCGTCTGGCACCCCTGGAGCAGTGAACCGCTGGCGCTCGATCTCAAACTCGATCTCCGCGTCCTCGGGTTCACCGTCGCGGTTTCGCTGCTCACAGGCATTCTCTTCGGACTCGCGCCGGCCCTGCGTGCGACGCAGGTTGACCTGACCCCGGCGCTCAAGGACAGCGCCCGCAATCCGAGCGGCGTCCGTTCCCTGACGAGCAGATCGCTCGTCGTCGCGCAGGTGGCGATGTCGCTCGTGCTGCTCGCGGGTGCGGGCCTCTTCGTGCGCACGCTCCGCAACCTGCAAAGCATTGACCTCGGCTTCAACCGCGAAAACCTGCTGCTCTTCAGGGTTGATCCGCGGCTGAATAACTATCAGGACGAGCAGATCGCGAACCTTTACGAGCGGATGATCGAGCGCATTGAAGCCACGCCCGGCGTGCGCTCGGCCACCATCTCACGCCACCCGCTGCTGAGCGGCAGCGCCGCCCGGGACGGGATCTTCCTGCCGGGGCAACCCTCTCAGTCTGGCGAGCAGAATGCCGTCTACATTCATCGGGTCAGGGCGAATTTTTTCGAGACGATGGAGATGCCGCTGCTCTCTGGCCGCAGTCTGAGCCCGCGGGATGATAAGCGCGCGCCCAGGGTGGCAGTCGTCAATCAGACCCTGGCGCGGAAGTTTTTTCCGAACGATAACCCGGTCGGCAAACGTTTCGGCTTCAGCAAGGCCGGCGGGAGCGGGGAGATCGAAATCGTCGGCGTGGTCAGGGATGCCAAATACACGCGGCTCAGACAGGACAACCCGCCCACCGTTTACATCCCGTATTTGCAGGAGTCTCTCTCGCAGATGAATTTCGAGGTGCGCACCACGGGCGACCCGGTCGCGCTCGTCCCGGCCGTCCGCGAAGCCGTCAGGCAGGTGGACGGGAACCTGCCGCTCTTCGACGTCAAAACGCAGAGCGAGCAGATCGAGAAATCCCTCGCGCAGGAATACCTCTTCGCGCGGCTGACGGCTTTCTTCGGCCTCGTCGCGCTCGCGCTCGCTTCGGTCGGGCTCTACGGCGTGATGGCTTATTCGGTCGCCCGGCGGACGCGCGAGATCGGCATCCGCATGGCGCTCGGCGCGCGGAAATTCGACGTGCTGAAGCTGATCGTCAGTCAGGGAATGCTGCTGGTCGTGATCGGCGCGGTGATCGGGCTCGCCGCGGCGCTGGCCCTGACCCGCGTGCTTTCGAGCATGCTGTTCGGCGTCGGCGCGACTGACCCCCTGACCTTCGCGGGCGTGGTGGCGCTGCTTGCCGTTGTCGCGTTCGTGGCCTGCCTGGTCCCCGCGCGCAGGGCGGCGAAGACCGACCCGATGGCGGCGCTGCGTTACGAGTGAAACCGATGGCCGGTTCGATACAGACAACTCGCTTCCGTCTCTGGCTCTGGTTGATCGCGCTCGTCGGCGTGATCGTGCCGCGACGCTTGCGCCCGGACTGGCGCGAGGAGTGGGAAGCCGAACTGCGGTCTCGTGAAGCAATGCTCGCAGAGTGGGACCGGCTCGACTGGCCTAACAAACTTGACCTGCTCCGGCGCAGCGCGGGCGCGTTACGGGACGCGCTGCTTTTACAACCGCGAAGACTGGAGGATGAAATGTTTCAGGACCTGCGTTACGGCGCGCGAATGCTGCTCAGGCACAAAGGCTTCACGATTGTCGCGGTGTTGTCACTCGCCCTGGGGATCGGCGGCAACGCCGCGATATTCAGCCTCGTCAATCGCGTACTCATCCGGCCCCTGCCTTATGCGCACCCTGACCGGCTCGTCCGCGTGACGGAGGCGTACCCGAAGGGAGCCATCGCCGCTTTGCAGGAGCAGAGCCGGACGATGGAAGTGGCGGCCTTCACCGCCGATTCAGAGTTCAACCTGACCGGCCAGGGCGAGGCGGCGCGGCTGGTCGGCAGCCAGGTCTCGGCCAACCTGTTCGCGCTGCTCGGCGCGCCCGCCAGGATCGGGCGCACGTTTGAGGCCGGAGAAGACCGGCCCGCACGCGACGGCGTCGTCATCCTCAGCCACGCGCTGTGGCGCAACAAATTCGGCGGCGACCCGAACATCATCGGTCGCCCGATTGCGATTGACGGGATGGCGCGGCAGGTGGTCGGCGTCATGCCCCCGGGGTTCAGCTTTCCTTCGCCCGGGGTGCAATTGTGGATGCCGGCCCGCTTCGATCCGAGCCAGGAGAAAGAGTTCTGGAACTTCGGCTGGATGTCACTGATGGCCCGTCTGCGCACAGGCGCGTCCCGGCCACAGGCGCAGAGCGAACTGAATACGCTGAATTCCCGGATTGCCGCGCTGTTCCCCTATCCGGTACGCGCCGACTGGAACGCAAAATCAACGGTCGTCCTCCTGCAGGAAGACCTGACCCGCGATCTGCGCGGCAAGTTGCTGCTGCTGCTCGCCGCCGTCGCCTGCGTCCTGCTGATTGCCTGCGCCAACGTGGCGAGCCTGTCGCTCGCCAAAGTCGCCGCCCGACAGACGGAGATGGCCGTGCGGACGGCGCTCGGGGCCGGGCGCGGGCGCATCGTGCGCCAGCTCCTGACGGAAAGCGTCGTACTCGCGCTCGCCGGTGCGGGGCTGGGACTCGTCCTGGCGGCAGGCGGCCTCTCGGCGTTGAAATCCATGCTGCCGGGGGATAATGGCTTGTTAATCGCGGCCGGCATTGACTGGCAGGTCTTCGCCTTTGTGACCGCGCTGGCCGTCCTGACCGGACTGGCCTTCGGAATCGCGCCTGCGCTCGGCGCCGCGAAGCCGGATCTGGCGACCTCGCTCAAGACTCGTGGCCAGCAGACGACCGGCCTGGCCGGCGCGCGCCTGCGCAGTTCCCTGATCGTGGGCGAGGTCGCGCTGGCCGTGGCGCTGGTCACTGGCGCGGGACTGCTCGTCAAAAGCCTCTGGCTCCTGACCCAGGAGAATCCCGGCTTTCGCGCGGAGCAGATCGTGACGGTGCGCGTCTATCCACAGCAACCGGCCAGTGGTCAGGGGCGGGCCGGTTACATCGCGCTGTATGACGAACTGATGCGGCGCGCGCGCGGAATCACGGGCGTGGGCGACGTGGCCGCCGCCAACACCACGCCCCTGAGCGGTGAGCTGCCGATCCTCCCGGTCGAACTGGAAGGACACCTGCTCAACGTCGGTCAGCAGAAGGCCCCCTTGTTCTGGGCCGGAGCGGTCACGCCCGACTACTTCAAAATCCTGCGCATCCCGCTGCTCGCCGGGCGGCTGCTCAACGAGGCCGACGCCGAAAACTCAGCCGAGGTCGTACTCGTCAGCGCCGCCACGGCCAGGGAGTACTGGCCCGGCGAAGACCCCCTCGGCAAACACATCCGGATCGTCTGGGAGCAGCGCCAGCGGACCGTTGTGGGCGTGGTGGGAGATGTCCGCCAATTCGACCTGTCCGGCAAGGCTCCGGAGTTTATCAACGGGGCTTTTTACCTGCCATACCCGCAGTCAACCGACCTGAACCGGCAGCTGCCTGCGGCCATGACGCTGATCCTGCGCACGGCGGCGAATGCGCCGCAACTCGCCGGCGAGTTGCGGCGCCTGGTGGCGGGCGTGAACCCGGATTTGCCGGTCAGTGAAGTCCGCACGCTGGAAGCGGCGGTTACGGATTCGGCCTCGCCCTCACGTTCGCTGATGTGGCTCTTCGTCAGCTTCGGCGGGGCGGCGCTGCTGCTGGCGGCCATCGGCGTTTATGGCGTCGTTTCTTACTCGACGGCGCAGCGGACTTATGAGATGGGCGTGCGGATGGCGTTCGGAGCGACGCCGCGCCGCATCTTCGGGCTGGTACTCGGCCAGAGTCTCAGGCTCGTGTTCGCCGGCCTGACGCTCGGTGTGGCGGCTTCGCTCGGGCTGACTCGCCTGATGGCCGGCTACCTTTACGGCATCACGGCCACCGACCCGCTGACCTTCCTGTCCGTCGGCCTCCTCCTGATGGCCACGGGGCTGCTGGCCGGTTACTTCCCGGCGCGCCGCGCCGCCGGGGTTGACCCGATGGCGGCGTTACGCCACAAATGAAGGGAGCCCGATGCTCGAGCGCAACAAACGGCGATGCTCATCCCCTTCGCTCTGGCTGATCACTCTCGTCGGCGTAATCGTGCCGCGCCGCCTGCGTGCTGAATGGAAGCAGGAGTGGGAGGCCGAACTGCGGTACCGCGAACTGCTGCTCGAAGAGTGGGACAAGCTCACCTGGCTGAGCAAACTTGACCTGTTCTGGCGCAGCCTCGGCGCATTCCGGGATGCGCTCTGGCTCCAGCAACTCAGGTGGGAGGACGATATGTTCCAGGACTTGCGTTATGGCACGCGGATGCTCGTGAAAAATCCAGGCTTTACTTTCGTGGCCCTGCTGACGCTGGCGCTCGGCGTCGGCGCGAACACCTCCATTTTCAGTGTCGTCAATGCGCTGCTGCTCAGGCCACTGCCTTACCCCAACCCGGATCAGCTCGTCTGGGTCGGAGAGGTCATTCCACAGACAAAAAGCGAGAGCGTTCCCGGCCATCATTTTCTCGACTGGAGTGAACGGAGTCAGACGCTTGAGCGGATTGCGGCTTACAACCCTGATGACTTCACGCTGACTGGCGCGGGCGAGCCTGAAAGACTGGACGGCAACCGCGTCTCCGCCGACTTCTTCACGCTACTCGGCGTCGAGCCGCTGCTGGGCCGCAATTTTCTTCCGGCTGAAGACCGGCCCGGCGGTGAGCGCGCGGCGATCATCAGTCACAGTCTCTGGCAGCGCCGCTTCAGTGCCGACCGCGGGGTCGTCGGACGATCAATCACGCTTGATAATCAAAGCTACACGGTGGTGGGCGTCCTGCCGCCGGGCTTTCGTTTCATTCACCCGTTCGAGGTCTGGGTCCCACTGGCGCTCGACCCGCAGCAGGAACGCGGCAATCAGCAAATCTCCATCCTCAGCGTGATCGCGCGACTCAGGCCGGGCGTCACGCGCGAGCAGGCGCGGGCGGAGCTGGAGACAATACGCAGCCTCACCAGATCGTCCGAGCGGCCTCTGCCTGGCGGGCAGGTGCGGCTGACTTCATTGCATGCCAGACTCGTCGGCGACACGCGGCGGCTCCTGCTCATTCTGCTCGGCGCGGCCAGCCTGATTCTGCTGATCGCGTGCGCCAACATCGCCAATCTGCTGCTTTCGCGCGCGGTCGCGAGGCAGAAAGAGCTTGCCATTCGCGCCTCGCTCGGCGCCGGCCGCCTGCGCCTCGTGCGGCAGATGCTGACCGAGAGTTTATTGCTCGCACTGGGCGGCGGCGCGCTCGGCCTGCTCCTGGCCTTCTGCCTCACGAAAGCGCTCGTGGCACTGGCGGCGGCCGATACCTTTGGCGACATCTCACATCTCGCGACCGTCAACCTTGATTTCCGGGTACTCGGCTTCACGCTGCTCGTCTCACTCGCGACCGGGATATTGTCCGGCTCGGCGCCCGCCATCCTGCTCTCACGCCCGAACCTGAACGACTCGCTCAAGGAGGGCGGACGGAGCGGCGTATTTCATCGCAGTCGGCTGCGCCACCTGCTGATGATGACAGAAGTCGCTCTGGCCGTCGTGCTGCTGGCGGGCGCAGGGTTGCTGATCAGGAGCTTTGCCAGACTGCTCGAAGTCAACCCGGGCTACAGGGCGGAAGGCCTGCTCACGTTGCGCGTCTCACTGCCCGAATTGCGTTACGAGCAGGCGGAGAAGCGAAAGGCCTTTTATCACGAAATCCTGCAGCGCGTTTCTGCGCTGCCCGGGGTCGAATCCGCCGGCGTGATCAATCACCTGCCGCTCACCGACTTTCAGCTCGCGGGGTGGCTGAGGATTCCGGGGCGCCCGCAACCCTTCAATGCCAATGGGCCCGGCACCCCCATGGGCATCGTGAGCCAGGATTACTTCCGCGTGATGGGCATTCCGCTGCGCGCGGGCCGCATCTTCACCGAGCGTGATGACTCCGAGTCGCCGCGCGTGGCGATTTTGAGCGAGGCGCTGGCGCGGCAGCTTTTCCCCGATGAAGACGCCGTGGGCAAAAAGGTCTGGATGCCCGGACCCGGCAAGGACACGCCGACCGTGATCGGGGTCGTGGGTGATGTGAAGCATCAGGGGTTGGATCGGGACGTGACGCCACAGGCGTACGTGCCATATCTGCAATTCGCGATGCCGTCAACCGCCATCGTCGTGCGCACGACGGGCAATCCCCTGCGCCTGGCCGCCGCGGTGAGGAATCAGGCGCTGGCGATTGACCGCGAAGTGCCCGTTTATGAAGTGCAGACGATGGACGAGCGCCTGACGGCTTCGATCTCATCGCGCCGCTTCAATCTTCTGCTGCTCGGCGTTTTTGCGCTGCTGGCGCTGGCGCTGGCCGCAGTGGGAGTTTACGGCGTGATCGCTTACGTCGTGACACAACGCACACAGGAGGTCGGCATCCGCATCGCGCTCGGCGCGCAAAGAAGTGATGTGCTGCGGCTCTTCATCTGGCAGGGCATGACTTCGGTCGTGATCGGCGTCGCGCTCGGTCTGGCCGGGGCCTGGGCGCTGACGCGCGTCATGGCGAGCCTGCTCTTTAGTGTGAGTGCCACCGATCCGGCGACGTTCGCGGGCGTGGCACTGCTTCTCACTGTTGTGGCGCTGCTGGCCTGCTACCTGCCGGCCCGCCGGGCCTCGCGGGTGGATCCGATGGTCGCGCTGAGATACGAATGATCCGATTGCGGAATGCGGAATGCGGAGTGCGGAATGAATGGCGTGGTAGTTCAGAGCTATCTGCCCTCTGAAATCCGCAATTCTCAATCCGCAATCTGAAGGGGGCTCTGGTGAAACCGCATCTCTGGTTGATTGCGTTAATCGGCGTGATGGTGCCGCGCCGGCTGCGCGTGGAATGGCGGCAGGGGTGATCTGAATGCGGATTGTGGATTGCGGATCCAGGTTGATCACAGTAAACGCCTGGATCTGATGAATTGACAACCCGCAATCCACAATCCGTATTCCGCAATGCGAAGGAGGACGAAATGTTCCAGGACCTGCGTTTTGGCATCCGAATGTTGCTCAGGAAGCCCGGTTTCACGCTCGTGGCCGTCTTCACGCTGGCGCTCGGCATCGGCGCGGCGACGGCACTCTTCAGCGTCATCTACGGGGTGCTGATCAGCCCTTACCCCTACGCCAGGCCCGAGGCCATCTGGACGCCGGGTCTGCGCAGCGTCCAGGCAGATCAGAAGATGCGCCCCTACCGGCTGGGCGAATATCTGGAGATGTCCCGGCTGCCCGTCTTTTCCGAAGTCATGGCGACTGCCCCGGGGCGCGTGCTGCTGACGGGTGAATACGCGCCGGAGAATATTCGGGGCATTCGGGTGTCGGGCAATGCGTTCCAGTTCCTGGGGGTGCCGCCGCTGCTGGGCCGCACGATCGCGCCTTCGGACATTCGCCCCAACGGCGAGCCGGAGCCGGTCACGGTGCTGAGCTTTCGCCGGTGGCAGCGGCTCTTCGGCGGCGACCCGAACGTGCTGGGCCGGACGCTTCGGCTGAATGATGAGCCGCACACCATCATCGGTGTTATGCCCCCGCGCTTCGGCTGGTGGACCGAAGACGGGGTGTGGCTGCCGCTGGGCACCAGTTCCCGCGACTCGCAATCAGTCTTTCCGATCGTGCGCCTGGCACCGGGAGCGTCATCCCCCGTCGCCGAGCAGCAACTGCACACGCTCCAGATGGAACTGGCCAAAGCGAACCCGTCCGGCTTCCCGAGGGAGGCGTTTACGAGCCAGCTGACCAACTATCTGGACATCACGGCGGCCAGCGGTGAGATGCAGCGGAGCCTGCAATTGCTCTTCGGGGCCGTGGGATTCCTGCTGCTGATCGCCTGCGCCAACGTCGCCAACCTGCAGCTCGCCAAAGCGACATCGAGGACGCGCGAAATGGCCATCCGACTTTCGGTCGGGGCGCGGCGCGGCCAGATCGTCCGGCAACTATTGACTGAAAGCGTTCTGGTTTCGCTCCTGGGCGGCCTGCTCGGCCTGCTCTTCGCGTACGGCATCACGCAGCTGATGGTCGCGCTGATGCCGAGTTTCTTCGTGCCCAACGAGGCGCGGATCGAGGTGAATCGTTACGTCCTGTCCTTTTGCGTGCTGGTCTCGATGCTGACCGGAATCCTCTTCGGTCTGGCCCCGGCGCTCCAGTCGTCGCGCCCGAATCTGGTCGCGGCGCTCAAGGACGACGCGCGCGGCGCGGGCACTTCGGCGGGCGGGCGAACGCGCGCGGTGCTGGTGGTCGCCGAAGTGGCGTTGTCGGCGGTGCTGCTGGTGAGCGCCGGCCTGACGATCCGCAGCTTCATCGCCCTGCAACGGGTCGAGCTGGGTTTCCGGCCCGAGCGGGTGATGGCCGCGGGCCTGCCGCTGCCTCCAAAGCGTTACGCAACCTGGGAGCAGCGCAATCGTTTCGCTCAGGAACTGCTCGAGCGCGTCAGAACGCTGCCCGGCGTCCAGGCGGCGACGATTGGCACGGGAGGGCTTCCCTTCGGCGGGCCGCAATCCACCTTCACCATCGAGGGCCGGGCCGAGGCAGAGACGCGCCGCATTACCCTGCACGCGGTCAGCGCCGACTACCTCAGCACCCTGAGCATTCCGCTCCGTCAGGGGCGCATGCTGACCGAGCGGGAGGTCAATGCCGCGGAGCGAGTGGCGGTCATCAACGAGGCCGCCGCCAGACTCTGGCCCGCCGGAGAAGATCCCATTGGCCGACGCCTCAGGCTGGATGAACTCGCGAAGCCCGGCGGGCCGGAGGTGATGACGCCGGCAAATGCCTCGCCTGACGTCACCGTCATCGGCGTCGTTGGCAACACGCGCAACGACGATCTCCGCAACGACCCGAGGCCTGCGGTTCTCGTCCCCTATACGCTGCTGGCCCCGCCACAGCGCACGCTGGCCATTCGCGTTCAGGGCGACCCGAACCCGGTCATCAACGCCCTGCGGTCGCAGGTGCGCGAACTGGACAAGGAACAACCGATCAACGGCCCGACCACCTTCGACGAGATACTCGGATTCAGGACCGCGCAGCCGCGCTTCGTTATGGCGCTCTTCAGTCTGTTCGCGGCGCTCGGTCTCCTGCTGGCGATGGCCGGCATCTTCAGCGTCCTTTCTTATCTGGTCTCGATGCGGACGCGCGAGATCGGCGTGCGGATGGCCCTGGGCGCCCGGCCGCTCGACATTCTGCGCCTGATCTTCCGCACGGGCGGCCGGCTGGTCGGCGTGGGCCTGGTTGTCGGGATTCTTGCCAGTCTCGGTACGGCGCGCCTGCTCGGCAGCCAGCTCGAATTGTTCGAGGTGAAAACCGCCGACCCTATCTCGTTCCTGGGCGTGGTCGTGTTGCTCGGGCTGGTTGCGGCGGCGGCCTGCTTCATCCCCGCGCGCCGCGCAACGAAAACAGACCCGCTGGTCGCGCTCCGGCACGAGTGATGCAGACGGAAAGCAGGGTCAAATCATGCTTTCGGCCACGCATTCGCAAGCGGGCATCGTTGGTATCCACACCAGTGGGAAGAGTGTGCCGATTCTGCCAGCCGCGTAGCGGCGGGTGAATTTAGCCGTGGGTTTTCAACCCACGGTCAGCAGGCGCGATCCATCGCGTCGCGTCAGCGACGATTGAATCGCCCGTGCCGCCCGGGTTTCAACCGTTGCTCGCGCGACGGGGGCAACCTGCTGCGTCGCGTACGTGGGTTGAAAACCCACGGCTAAATTCATCCGCCGCTACGCGGCAAAAACCTGTGTAGGGACCAATGGCGTGCGCTCGCCAGTGCGTGACCCGAAGCATGATTTGACCACGGACGAAAGAGGATGAAAGACAGGCACACAGGCAGGCATCGCGGGCGACTTTACTTCCGGCTCATCCGGCTGGTCAGCCTGATTGTGCCCGGGCGTTTTCGCGACGAATGGAAGCGGGAATGGGAAGCGGAACTGCTCTATCGCGAATCGCTGCTCCGCGAGTGGCGGCAACTCAACCTGCTCACAAGACTCGAACTCCTGCAGCGCAGCCTCGGCTCGTTCCGGGATGCGCTCGTGCTGCAACCACAAAGACTGGAGGACGAAATGTTTCAGGACCTGCGTTACGGCTTCAGGCTGTTAATTAAAAATCCCGGCTTCACGCTGATCGCCGTCATCACGCTCAGCTTAGGCATCGGCGCGAACACGGCGATCTTCTCGGTCGTCAATGGCGTGCTGCTCAAGCCGCTGCCATACCCCGAACCAGAACGGCTGGTGAGAGTGTTTGAGACCAGCCGGAATTTCCCGAAGTTCCCGATGTCGCCCGGCAACTTCCGCGATTACCGCGACCAGAACACCGTCTTTGAAAGCTTCGCGGTCTACACCCGTAATGACCTCGAACTCTCGCTCGGGGACAAGCCGGAACGCCTCGCGGCACTGATTGTGTCATCCGGCTTTTTCCGGGCGCTCGGGTTTGAGCCCCTGCTGGGCCGCGAATTCAACCGCGACGAAGAACTGCCCGGCACTCGGGTCGTGGTGCTGAGTCACAGTCTGTGGCAGCGCCGGTTCGGCGGCGATCCCGACATTGTCGGAAAGAAGATCACTCTTTCCGGCAACCCGTTCACCGTCGTCGGAGTGATGCCCGCGGGCGTGCAGCACGTCGGCGGCGATTACCGCACGCTGCCGCACGGTGAGAGCGTTGACGTCTGGTGGCCGATGGGGCTGGAGGCCAAATCGCCGCGCTTTGCTCACTTCCTCAACACCATCGGCAGGCTGAAACCCGGCGTGACGCGCGAGCAGGCCGACGCCGAATTCAACGCCATCGCCGGGCGGCTGGCCGAGCAGTACCCGGACACCAACGAAGCCTGGCGGATTCGGACCGTCGCGCTGCACGAAGAGATCGTCGGACGCACGCGCGCGACGCTGCTGGTGCTGCTCGGCGCGGTCTTCTTCGTGCTGCTGATCGCGTGCGTGAACGTGGCGAACCTGATGCTCGTGCGGGCGACGGCGCGCGAGCGTGAGGTCGCCGTGCGCTCGGCCCTTGGCGCGGGGCGGGCGAGACTTATCCGGCAGATGCTCACCGAGAGTCTGCTCGTCGCCGCGCTCGGAGGTCTGTCAGGACTGTTGCTCGCCAGGCTCGCAATCAGTGCGCTCATCAGGCTCGGCCCCGAACAGCTCCCGCGATTGCAGATGATCAGCATTGACGGGCGCATCCTCGCCTTCACGCTCGCCACCAGTCTGCTCACGGGGCTGCTCTTCGGAATGGCCCCGGCGTTTCAGAGTATGAAGCTAAGTCTCAACGAACTGCTCAAGGAAGGCGGTCGCGCGATGTCCGGCGGCACGCGCCAGCGCCGGTTGCGCGATGCTCTGGTGATTACTGAAGTGGCGCTCGCGCTGGTGCTGCTCGTGGGCGCGGGACTGCTCCTGCGCAGCTTCCTCAAACTGCAACAGACCGACCCGGGCTTCAGACCCGAAGGCGTGATGACGATGAGCCTCTCGCTGCCCCGCGCCAGATACTCGGAGCCGGATAAGATAGTCGCCTTTTACGACCGGTTGATCGAGCGTGTCTCCGCATTGCCGGGCGTGCAATCGGTCGGCCTGACATCCGACCTGCCCTGGACGGGCTACGACGAAAACGCTGGCTTTTCAATTGAAGGCAAAACCTTCCCGCCGGGCCAAGACCCGCACGGCCGCTATCATTTCGCCTCGCCCGATTACTTCCGCACGATCGGTGTGCCGCTCGTCGCCGGGCGCTGGGTCAATTCCGGCGACGTTCGCAAGGCCCCGCAGGTCGTCCTGATCAACCAGAGCATGGCCCGCCGCTATTGGCCCGAGGGGAATGCAGTCGGCGGGAGAATTACCTTCAGCGATAAGCCGAAAGGGGAGGATTGGATGACCGTGGTCGGCGTCACCAGCGACGTGAAGGATTACCCGACCTCGGCTGAAGCCGAGCCCGCCTTTTACTGGCCGCTCGCGCAGCAACCCAATGGTGAGATGATCCTCGCCATTCGCACCAGTGTTGATCCGTTCACTCTCGTCGAAGCGGTGCGCAGCCAGACGCGCTCGCTCGACAAGGATCTGCCGCTTGCTGACGTCAGGACTCTGGAAGCGATTGCCACAGCGGCGACGGGCGGCCAGCGATTCACGCTGCTGCTCGTCAGCCTCTTTGCCGCGACCGCGCTCGCGCTCGCGGCCGTTGGCATTTACGGCGTGATGTCATATCTGGTCACGCAGCGCACGCACGAGATCGGCATCCGCATGGCGCTCGGCGCGGGGACGGTTGACGTACTCGGGCTGGTGCTGAGACAGGGGATGAGACTGGCCGCGGCCGGCGTGGCGACGGGGCTCGCGGCGGCATTCGCCCTGACCCGGCTGATGGAAAGTCTGCTCTTCGGAGTCAGGCCGACCGACCCGGTGACCTTCATCGGCATCCCGCTCGTACTCGCCGGCGTGGCGCTCGTCGCCTGTTATTTTCCGGCGCGGCGGGCGATGAAGACTGACCCGATGGTCGCGCTCAGGTATGAATAAGAAACTGGGGGCAAATAAAAAAGACGCTCCCACTTTATTGAGCGGAAGCGCCTGAGATACAGGATTAGGCACCTTACTGGGCTGTTACCTTACCGCGTGAGTCTTAATCCTGAGTAAGCTCGCTGTAAATTCTCCGTTAAATGCCGCCGTTTTTCTCGGTTTGATGAAGAAGCGAGGGACGCTTCTCCGGCCCGGGAGGCCGGAATTGAACGAGGGGATGTTATCCTGCATATTGATGGCCGCAGCACGTCCGGCGTCAGCCTGGAGGTGATCCGGGAGATGCTGAAACAGCCGGACAAGACACACAAGATCACCTTATCCCGGGGCCGGAAGACCGTCAGTGCAACGCTCAGGACGCGGGAGGTGCTGAACTGAAACTATGCCGGAATTCCATGCCGAACCCTATCTCTACCTGGCCGGACTGACCCACAAGGCCGCGCTCATCGCCTGGGGCGGTTTCTACTTCAGGGTACAGGGTCAGGCGCCTGACGGGCACTGCAAGCTGGTTGACGACAGCAACCTCCGGCACGTCCACCCGCCACGGCGTGAGACCATTGGCGCGCGCTCGGAGCCCTACGGCAATGCCAGAGTAGAGGTCTTTGACGACGCGGGCGGCCTCGCCGCCTTCGCCGAAGTCACGACCGCCAATCATGCCTGGGTAACTGGCCTCTCGCCGGATACGGAGTACACCTACCGCGTAATCGTCAACGGGGAGGAGTGGGCCGCCGGCGAGCGCCGTGACTGGAGGGACGGCCCCCTGGGGTGGGGGCTCTACAGGAGCGGGCGTGGCTATCAGAACCGCTTCCGCACGCACCCACACCCGGAGCAGTCGGCGCCGCTCACCTTCGCCGTGATCGGGGATTACGGCACCGGGGTGCGGAAGCCCTCCCGGCCCGACCGCCGCCAGCGCGAGGTCGCGGCGGCGCTGGAGCGCGCCGTGGAAGAGCGCGGCGTGAGGCTCATCCTCACCACCGGTGACAACATCTACGCGGGCAAGTCTATACTCGGCGTGCCGGTCGGGGAGACCGGCGACGAGGACGACGACTGGTTCTTCACCTTCTACCAGCCCTACCGCTACGTCATCAACCGGGTCCCGGTCTACCCGGCGGTCGGCAACCACGACGGCAATGAGACCGAGGCGAGCGATGACCGGCAGCAACTGCTCGACAACTTCTTCCTGAGCGAGCGTTTCTCCGGCGAGGAGACGGCCGGGCGCGCGTCAATCGGGCCGGGGCTGTTCTACCGCTTCCCGTTCGGCTCGGACATCGAGTTCATCTGCGTGGACACTTCGCGGCAGTCGCTGCTCTTCGGCCGGCGCTTCTTCGAGCACCCGAACCACGCCTCCTTCCTGGAGGCCGCCTTCCCCGACAAGGCATCCGTGGCGGGGGGCGGGCCGGTCTGGCGGATCCCATTCACGCACCACCCGCCGTACTGCGCCGGCCCGCAGCACTCGAACTCGCGCTCCATGATCGCGCGGCTGGTGCCGCTGTTCGAGCGCGCGGGAGTGCGGGTCGTCTTCAGCGGTCACGAACACAACTTCCAGCACTCGCGCTCAGGGAGGGTTAATTACTTCGTCACCGGCGGGGGCGGCAAGCTGAGGCTCAGTCCGCCGACGGGATTCGAGGAAGCACGCAGTCTTGCCTGGGCCGCGGCAGGGCACTTCCTGGTGGCAGAGGTTGACAGTCAGGAGATGAGGATCACTCCGGTCGGTGAAATTGGGCCTGACGGCGGGCTGACGGAGTTAGAGGTGAGCAGCCCAATGGGCGAGCCGGTGAGTCTCCCGTTTGTGGTCGGACCGGGTACCGAAACTGAGTGAGCAGGACAGGCCACGAACAAAAGACGGCTGGTTGCCGCCAGCAGTCTGCTGATGCCCAAGGTCACTTCACCGCCGCGCTTTTTCCGCCAGGGAACTGATCCGGGTTATCGGTGAAGACGGCATCCACGCCGAGTATGTTCAGGAAATAGTCCATCTCCTCGCGCGCCGTCCTGAATCTTCCGGGGATCTTTGACCTGACGGTATAGATCGTCACCGACAGGCCGGCGTCGTGCGCGAGTTTCACCAGTTCCGGTCTGCCGTCCACCAGGTTCTTTGCCGGGCCGATGCCGATGGCGAACTGTTTCGCCTTCTTCATCCCTTCGGCTGAGAGCCACTCATCTTTCATCTCGTTGTCAACGAGCAGCACGAGCGGCAGTCTGGTTTTCAACTCGACGGCCATTTTGCGCAGGCTCGCGGGGCTGAATGATTGAATGATGATCGGAGTTTTTTTATCGGCCCCGGGCTCATCGAGATGATTTTTTTTCAACTCGGCCAGCAGCAGTTTTTCCATATCGAAGCCGCGGCTGCCGTAAACTTCCGGGGCCTTGGTTTCCGGATAGAGCCCGGCCCTGCCGCGCACCAGATCAATCATCTCCTGAAAGGTCGGAACTTTTGCACCTTTGAATTTCGGATCGAACCACGAGCCGGCGTCGAGCCGTCTGACCTCGGCCAGAGTGAAGTCAGAGGCGTACCAGTGCTTTTCCTGGCCCTCCAGTGTGGCGCGGTCGGGGAATACCTGCGCGACGTTGGTCGTGCGTTCGAGCGTCAGGTCGTGCAGACAGATGAGTATGCCGTCTTTCGTGATCTGCAAATCCGGCTCGACGAAATCCGCGCCTTGGGCGAGGGCCAGACGGTAAGCTTCGAGCGTGTGTTCCGGCGCGTAGCCGGAAGCGCCGCGGTGCGCGATCAGCGTTTTCTTTTTGTATGGTGCGTAAACCGTGGACTGAGCGAATGACGTTACCGCCGTCAGGCAGAGCGACAACAGTGTGAAGACAGCGATTCGGCGACAAGCCTGCATTCGGGTCATGTGATTAACCTCCTCTCCCCGGGCATACTGCTTATTCATCCGCACCGAAGTCAACTTCGTTCCGCCTGTTAACACCGAATTGATCCGGAGTACAAACCAGCGATCAACCCTGCTGGTAGAGCTGCTCGATTCGATCAATCACGCGCTCGCGGTCGAAGCGCGTCTGCACGCTCGCGCGGGCCGCGGCCCCGAGCCTGCCCCGCAACTCCCGGTCATCAATCAATCGTCGCAGGCCCGAAAGCAGGGCCTGTTCATCGCCCGGCTCGAAGAGTAATCCGCTCGCTTCGTCTTCAACCATCTCCGCCATCCCGCCGACCCGCGCCGCGACCACAGCGCAACCGGCGGCCATCGCTTCCGCAAGCGCCAGCGAGAAAGCTTCGTTTTCCGAAGGCGCGACCACGACGTCAAAGGCGGAGAGCAGCGCCGAAAGGTTTTCGACGTAGCCGGTGAAGCGCACCTGCGGATCAAGCTTCTGCCGGTGGATCATCAGTCGCAACTCACCGTTGTATTCGCCGTCTTCGGGCTGCACCTCGCCGGCGATGATGAATTCAGCGGCGGTTACACCCGACTCCCTGATGAGACGCTCCGCGATGTGAATGAAGAGATCCTGACGCTTGAGCGGCGTAATCTGCCCGATGATTGCGACGGCGAGCGGGCGCTTAATGCCCAGGCGCGTGCGTGCCTCTTCGCGGCTCAGGCTGCCGCAGGCGCGCGCGTCAATCCAGTTCGGGATCATCTTCACGCGATCAGTAAAGGCCGGGAAGGCTCTGACCAGTTCCCTGCTCACGCTCTCGGACACGGCGATCAGTCGCCTGACGTCGGCGAGGGCGTAAGAGTAAAGCGGATTCGATCTGATCGGATTGAAGTGATGGCGGGTGAGAAACAGGCGCACGGCGGAACGCTTTGCCGCAAGGCCGCAGACCGCGTAATCCCGCGCCACGTGAGTGTGCAGCACCTCAATCTCCCGCCCGCGAATGACGGCCCTCAGCTTCAAGACACTCGCGAGGTCGAGCGCATTCCGCAGCCCCATCTCGTGCCACGTGACGGGCCATCCGCTCAAAGCCTCGCGTAACGGGCTGCGCGGTCGCACGGCCAGATGCAGTTCGTGGCCGCGTTCGATGAGCGCGCGCGTCAGGTCGGTGACGTGTCGCTCGCCCCCGCCCATACTTGTGGCTGAACAAACCTGAAGGATTCTCATATGAGCCGGAAACAACTGAACCTTTGAAGCCTCCGATGCTGCCTCATTCTCATTCTGCAGACAAGAGAATGTCTGCGGCAAGTCTCATGGGCACGGCTGTGGCAAACGAATTGCTTGTTACTTCACCTGAAGATGATCACGACTTTGTGAGGAGGAGTAAAAAAATGATTCCGATTAATAATCGTTACGCTTACCGAATGGCGGCGTGGATGATGGCGGCCGTCATCCTGATCACGCCGGTGGTCAGTCTGGCGCAGACGAGGATTGTCGCGCCGAGGAATAATTTCAGACCTGAGCAGGACGTGCAACTCGGTCGTCAGGCCGCCGCCGAGGTGACGCGTCAGATGCCGCTGCTGTCACAGAACAGTGACGTGGATCATTACGTCGAGCGCGTCGGGCGGCGGCTCGTCGCGGCGATTCCCCCCGAATACCAGCACCCGGAATTCCAGTATTCATTCGATGTCGTCAACGCGCGTGACATCAACGCCTTCGCGCTGCCGGGCGGGCCGATGTTCGTTAACCGCGGCATGATCGAAGCCGCGCGCAACGAAGGCGAGATGGCCGGCGTGATGGCGCACGAACTGAGCCACGTCATACTCCGACACGGCACGGCACAGGCGACCAAGGCGCAGAGCCCGGGCGTTCAGCTCGGCGCGATTGGCGGCGCGATTCTGGGTGCGGTCATCGGCGGTAACGTCGGCGGCGTCATCGCTCAGGGCACACAGCTGGGCCTGGGCGCATACCTGCTGAAATACAGCCGCGAATACGAGACTCAGGCCGACGTCCTTGGCGCGCAGATTATGGCCCGGGCCGGCTATGACCCGCGCGATCTGGCGAATATGTTCCGCACCATCGAAAGACAGAGCGGCGGCAGCGGCGGCCCCGAATGGTTGAGCAGTCACCCCAATCCGGGTAACCGCTACGGGCGGATCAACGAAGAAGCCGCGCGACTGAGGGTCCAGCCGTCAGCGCAGGACGATTCCGCCTTCTATCGCGTTCAGACCGAACTGCGGCGGATGTCTCAGGCGCCGACGATGGAGCAGATCGCGCGCAGCCAGCAGCGTTACCCGCAGCAAAACGGGCGGCAGTATCCGCAAAACAGCCGGGTCAGCACCCGCGTTGAGAGCCCGTCGTCGAGCTTCCGGACTTACAACGGCGGCAATCTGTTCCGGATCGCCGTGCCCGACAACTGGCGCGAGTTTACTGATCAGAACTCGATCACGTTTGCGCCCGAGGGGGCCTACGGTGACTATCAGGGGCAGTCGGTCTTCACCCACGGGGCGATTGCCGGCGTGGCGAATGTGCAGGCCCGTAACCTGCGCATGGCGTCTGACCAGTACATCAACGGCCTGCTGCAAAGCAACCAGTACCTGCAATCGCAGAGCAACTATCGCCAAGGCACGATTGACGGCCGCCCGGCGCTGGCGATGACGCTTGCCGGGAGGTCTACTGTGACCGGGCAGATGGAGACGGTGGTGGTTTACACCACGATGCTGCGCAATGGCGGGCTCTTCTATCTGGTCACTGTCGCGCCACGTGATCAGTACTCGTACTATGATCGCGCGTTCCAGCAGATCGTGCGGTCAATCAATCTCAACGGGTAAATCGTAGCGCGGAACCGGAGCCGGGATTTACCTGGACTGAGTTTCAAACCAATGTACGGGGAGCTGCCAGCTCCCCGCAGGATCAGATCAGAGTAACTCTGAGGCTGTCTCAAAACTCAGATAATTCGCGAATTTGCTCAGGAAATTGTTGATTTCATCTGCTTGAAAAGCTCGGTTGACGACAAAAGTCTTTCCCGGGTTGCGATGGTTCAACTGTTCTTTCATCTGTTTCTGTTGTCTTACGTGCCTCCTGTAATAGCCGAGTGTGGGCGTAACACAACGAAAATCGTCAATAAATATGGGCAGATTGCCATAAGCGATAAATTGTTGATCTGCTCCTGATGTTTAGTCAGCATCTTTTATCGTCTCATTCGATGAGGTTGGATCGAAGCCTGATAGCAATCAGAGTCTGAGCCTTTTTACTCACGAACGATTTAGCCCTTGTGTTTGCTGCCTGAAATGAGTTTTGAGACAGCTTC
>DASRDU010000031.1:0-61768 GCA_035652435.1 Blastocatellia bacterium | reverse complement strand
AAGAGAAACGAAGCGGAATTTCCCCGGCTGAACCTGGCCGCCCCATGGGGCGGAATCAGGAGTGGTGTGTCCGGGGTTCTGAAGGGAGAGGCAAAACTCTGGTGATCAAAGCAGATTCTCAGTTGACCTTTTCATCAATAGCCGTTGATCTGTTTGTAGTTGTACGCATACTCCCCACTACTCTCGGTGTTGTAGGCGACGTTGTACCAGAATTTCCCCTTGCCGTTCGTTGCGCCGTCGTAGTAGAGGACGAAGCCGAAGGAATCGTTCGGATAACTGGAGCAGAAGGCGTTGGTTTTGCGGTTGAGCGCGTCGTAAGTATACCGGGTCGTGATGTTGCGCGCGTCGGTCTTTTCGATCAGGTTGCCGTTTGCGTCGTAAGCGTAGCCGGCCGACCAGCCGCTGTTGCCCTGATCAGTGTAAGTGCTGCGGGTCGTGATCGGGTCGGCGGTGTTGGGCCAGTAGAAAGTGCCCGCCGTCATATCCCCCTGCTCGACGTTCTTCACGCGAACTAGCCGCGAGAGCGAGTCGTAGGCGAAGTAGCGCGTCTGTATGGCCCCGCCAGTCCCTGCCTGCTGGATGACTTTCCTGAGATTGTTGAGCGCGTCGTACTGATATGTAGTCAGGTATCCCGCAACCACCTCCGGATGGTTGGGGAAAGTGACCGCGACCGTGGCCGCGTCGGTGGATCTGATCTCCCAGACACTGATCAGCCTGCCCAAGGCGTCTGTCTCATTTATCCGCTGTTTGCCAGCCTGATCGGTGACCAGCACGCGGTTGCCGCTGTAAGCCATAGAGACCACTGAGTTGTCGGGGGTGGTCACTGTCAGCACACGACCGAGCGCGTCGTAAGTCGTTGTCGTCCAGAGGCCGGACGGGTTGACCGGGCCGCTGACGTTAGTCGTCGAGTACGGATTTGAGACCTTCCAGACCCGGCCCATGTTGTCGAAGACGGTGTCCGTCACCGACCACGAATTGCTGCCTTCATAGGCTGCCCTGCGCCAAGTCAGGCCCATGCCATCAAAAAATCCTTGGGCCTTGATCCCCGCAGGGGTCTGCAACCCACTTTCACCGAAAACATCCTTGTCACTGATGGAGGTGACTGACCGTGCCGTATCGTCATAACTCATCACCGTCTGCCGGAGATTCGTCGCCCCCTGCGAGAGTGCCACCTTCGTCACGCGGGGCAGCGGATCGTTGTACTCATTCGTGGATTTGACGTTATTGGGATCAGTCGTTGAGATCACCAGCCCGGTTCTGAAGTCGTACGTGGTCGTGGTCGTGAAAGCCGTGGACGAACCAGTGACCCCGGCGGGATCGGGGACCGGCGTCGTCACACTCGTGGCATAGGCATAGGTGGGTGTCGCCGGAGGGCCGCCTTGGAAACTGTCGGTGTAAGAAATTTGTGAGACCTTCCCCCTTGCATCCCACGACTGGCGGACACTGCCGCACTGGTCGTACTGCGTATTCGTTACCAGCCATGTGCTGTTCATGTCGAGCCACCGCCTGACCGTCGTCACAATCCCGCGGGCCTCCACCCCGGGGTCGATCCAGCCGGAAACGCTGCCGTAGGTCAGCAACGGCCACGTGCCCGTTCCCCCGCTGCGGTTGACAGTGTATTCGTCGTAGGAGGTTCGTGTTTCAGTCCGCAAGACTCCCGCGCCGTCCCTGACAATCTGGTCAGTCGGCAGCGCCAGCAGCTGGCGGCTGCGATAATTCGCCGCCACCGAAGCCCAGTTCGGGTCGTTGACAAGGAATGTGGTCTGCTCAGTCTTAAGAAGTATGCCGTTCTGAAAGGCGGAGATGTCACCTGTCTGCGCCGTCGTCTGGTTGACGCTGGCGTAATCGAAGTGGCGCGTCTCAATCACGTTCAGGTCGGCGTCGTAATCCATCTCCGTGGCCTTTGCCAGTGCATTCCCGCCAGTGTCGAGCAGAATCTCCACAGTCTTCGTCACCCGAGGGTTGCGCGTCGGGTGACCTGTCGGCGGGGCGCCCGGCAGAGCGCCGGAAGCGGTCCACTGGGTCAGGGTGCGGCGCAGCATCTGCCCGCCCGCAGAGAAAACACGCTCTTCGTAGATCATGCCTGTTCGCGCGTCGTCAAAGCTGAAATTCTGGTCAATTGCTGTGCGCTGCAGCAGTCGCTCTGTTTTCGTGCCGTCCGGGCTGATGACCCTGGCGATGTACGGGCCGGTGGTATCAGTCGAGTACGTCCAGTGCTGCTGCGCCTCGTCAGTCCCGTCGCCCGTCACGCTCACCCAGCGGTCGGTCACCCCGCGGTTCGCTTGGTCATAGACGAAGCTGTCCAGACTGCCGCTCAATCCCGGGATAGTGCCGTACGCGAATCGCTCGTACCCGCCGGTTGGGTAAACGACCTTCTCGATCTCACCATAGACGTTGTAAGTGAAGCTGTACGACTTCCCGTTGGGCAACACGATTTCCTTCAGGACAATCGGGTCAAAGTAATTCGAGCTGAATGGCGAACCGTCGCTGACGACGTAATCGAGTTTGACGCCGCCGTTGGTGTAATAGGTGAAGAGGCTGGAAACCGTATGGGCCTGCGGGTTGTTGCTGTAGGTGTAGTCGTAATCACCGATCACGCGCACCGAGCCGGAAGAGAGACTTTCGTGCAGGTAGCGCCAGCGCAGAGTATAGCTGAGGGTCGAAGTGCCAACCCCCGGCAGACTGTTGGTCACGTCGCCCCAGGACAGGTTGCTGATCGGGAAGCTGATGTTCCGTCCCAGCGTGTCCGTCCACTGCCCGGTGCTGAAGGTGTAGGTCATCGTGTTCCCGTTACGGTCAATGCACTGCGCCTGTGTCCCGCCGTTGACGCTCAGCAACCAGCGCGAACCGTCTGGCATGAAAACTGTGCTGGTTGCTGTCTCATAACGGATGTTCGAGCCGTCCACAGCGTAGTAGACGCCCGGATCGGGACCGCTGTAGTACGTAATCGAGTCGTCCTTCCGCAGCTCGTGTGACGAGCCGTCGGGCATCCGCAGAAGCAATCGGTTGATGTAAACGATTGCCGTCTCAGGCGGGGGCGGCGGGTTGCAGCTCGGCGCGGTGCAGATCGTGTAGCCTTCGCCGGTGTATGGCCCCCGGTAACCGCCCTGTGGGACCTCGACGGTCGGCAGGCTCAGGGTCGTCGTCCAGCCGGCCACCGATTTTTCAGCCCACTTGCCTTCCGTGCGCGTCCTGGTGAAGGCCCCTTGTATGAAGGTATCCATAAATGCGATCCGCCACTGTTTGGAGTTGTAGCGCATCGTGATGGGCAGCTCACCACCGCGCCCCGGATAGCCAGTCAGCGAGACTTTCATACTCAGCCCGAACGTCGATGGGTCAACCTCCAGATTGCTGCGGAGCGCGGAGTCGGTATTCCCCGCCGTATACTTGATGTTCTGCCCGAACGTCACCCCGGCAGTACCGTACAGGCAGCAGAAGAGCAGGACCGCAATCGAGGTGGTGAGTGATCGGAAAAGCAAAGCAGTGCGGCCATCAGGTGAACCAAAGGTAAATTGTCTGGACATGGCTGACCTCTTGGATTGCGTCAAATCGGACGGATCATGACGACCAGATATTTATGTTCAGGCGAAGTTAAGACGTGACACGTAGCACGGGACTGACCCGGCTGCTACTGTGTCTGCGCCGGCGGCTTGTTCCTGCTGACGTAAGTGAAGGAAAAGGTGCGCGCCTGCTGGTCACAGGTGAAGGCGGGAAACTCGCCGCCGTCACTGAATCTGCTCAGGTACGTCGCCAGCGCGAAAGCGCGCGCACAATAGTTTGAGCCGGGGTCGCCGGCCTGCTGATCCGCGCTCTGCCGCACCGGTACTTGCTCATCTGGTCGCGCGCCGAGTCTGGCGACCACAGTCTGCATCAGTGCGGTGAAGTCTGTTTCCCAACTCCCCGAAGGGCCGCTCACCGACTCGACGGCCAGCGCGAAAGCGCTTTTGTCAGTTACGCCGCGGCGCACCCTCAGATCGAAGGCATAAGTCCTGACGCCCGTCTTATCATCTGGCTTTGCCGAGGCAGGGTCGAGCGCCTGAGTCCAGCTTTCAGCCCCGCGCAGTTTCCCATTCGGGCCGACCTCGAAGAGAACCAGATTCGCCCTCCGCACCTCGCCGACGCTGGTGAGGCCGATCCGGCAGGGCAACTCGGTAAACCCCCGGTCGCTCCTGATCGGGCTGGTGGTGAGTATGATGGGCAGTCCTGCAGCCGCGTAAGCGCCGATAGTGACCACCGCCGGCAGTTGAACTGCGGAAGAACTCAGCCGCACTCCGGCATTATTTGCCGGGCGTGGCGAGACTCTGCCCTTCACCGCCCGGCTGACGGCGAAGACACATAAAGAAAAAATGACCAGACAGCCGAACAGAAGAGAGAGCCTTTTCATACGTTCCTCCAGTGCTTGCAGAAATCGTTTTCCGCCCTTGTCACACACTTTCCCCGCCCGGTCTCAGGACTGTAACCGGAGTCAACGTTGAGAAAAGCGTACGGAGAGACACAGCTGTTCACTGACCTGTAACAGGCTGGACAATCCGGATTGTCGGAAAAGAGCTGGTTATAAGGGTTTTGTGACTGAGAGAGAACCCTTCAAATTATGCGCGCCACCGAGTGAGAAAGGGTCCTGAGGTGAACACCTTGTCAGAAAGTCACGCGCTGTTATGGTTGAGGCAAAGGAATGGTTTACTGTTCGTGTTGATAGTTGACGACCGACACTATATTCAGAGCGACGGGTCGGATCAAGTTATATTCGCATCAATCGCCAATTATATTTTTCATCCTCTGCTGCCGTCCTTTGAACGAAACGACCGCCTGATTGTTGCAGGAAATTTTCAGTGCTTCAGCCCCGCGCCCACATTTTTCGTCTGGCGATAACTCTCCATTGGTTCCCTGTGTCTGTCGATCTTCAAAAAAACAGCCATCGATTTTTCTCTTCGACTCCACGTGTGATGGCGAAAAAAGGTTTCAGGTCAGTCATCAAAGTAGCTTGAGGCAGAGTGGAGCCGCCAGAGATGCAGCCACATTCTGCCCCTGTGGCGGCTCCGGCCAGTCGAGCCGGGTAACCATCAGCGAGGAAGTCTCTATTGAGTTGAAATATTCGTGACGATCCCAACCATGCCGGGTTTTGGAATCTGCCTGCTTCCCTGCCCCGATCCTGCCGGCCTGCTCGGACACAGACTCCTTTTCCTTGAGACAGGTTCCCGGACGGCAATCGCTTCGATTGCCAGACGTCCGACATCAGCCGGCAACCGGAACAAAAAGGCGGATCGTTGCCGGCCCGCCCCGAGTGAGTGTGATTGGGATAAGGAGAGCGTACCGGCAGGCGGCTCTCCACTTCCGCCGCCGGTGCGGCCACTCCATGAGCATGTGTGAAAGTGTGGAAAAGGTTTCGCGGTTGATGCGTGCAGCGGATAACTCAACCCGGAATTTTCCTCCCCCTGTGCCCGTGAGGTTGAAAACTCCCCAGGACTGGTCGTATCGTACCGGGCAACTGGCGACGGTATCTTATGGCTGAGGACGTCGCCGAGGGGTGGGGCTTAACGGCCCCGCCTTTTCCATTATTCGGGAGGAGACGGGGATGGCCGGTGATCGCCGGAACTGATGGCGTCATCTCAGCGCGTCCGTGCCGTCTTCATCTTTGGAGTGGGCGGGCGATCGCTGCTCTGAACAGTCTGGCTGGCTTCGTGTGTCACGCCGCAGACCAGATTGAGCAGAAACTCCAGACCCTCCTCGTGACTCACGGTTCCGAGTCTGACGAGGCCTGACCTTCCCGACGCCGACTCCCCGTAGAGCGTGGCGCGTGTGAGTTCCCTCTTCCGGGTCTGTTCGAAGACCACTTTCACAATACTCGAGACTCTCAGATACGCGGGCTTCGCCCCGTCCAGTCTGATGAATTCCATACGGCTTTCTCCCGGGGGAGTACGCTATCGGGGCTGGCTGACAGTGTTGTCCACTTTCATGTGAGAAAAACCGCGATTCGGTTTCAGGACTGCGGCGGCGCCTGGCACTCGCCAACACCGACGGCACCGGACGACTGCTCAGGAGTAATGGTGACGCTGACTGAGGCTGATGGATTCGCTACCTTTGATTGCGGCGATCAGTTGAAAGACGGGGCGGGCGGCGGCTTCGATACATGATTTGAATGTCCCAGCGCAGAACAATCCTCACCACGACCGATCCGTGCCATTCTCCCGGATGTCAGCCTCAGTGAAGCAGAAACGCAGGTCGGCTTCACCGGCGATCTCCTGCAGCAGGTCGTAAATCTGTTTGTCGAGGTGTGCATCATCTGGATAAGAAAATGTCAGTTCGTACTCCCAGTCACTCAGCTTTTTCATTCCGTACCGTTGCAGACAATAATGCTCAATGTTTTCGCGCGCCCGCTTTTTGCCCCGGACGAACTTACTGTTGTTCTCCACCCGCAGCCACAGCGTGACGGTGGTTGTGTTCATCGGCGCCTCCTGTTCACCGGGGCGGAACTGAAGGAGCAGAAGGTCCATCGCTGCCCCCTCCGGCTGGCGTATCTTCAGCGTGTTCAGCGCAGACTCAGGACTCCAGCCCCCGATGTCGAGGCGCAATGAGAGTCGGACGTGACGCGACCGGGGATCTCAATGAACACGCCGCAGCGGCACTGCAGCGTCCAGACGTATTTTTTCTGGCCGCCGGGGAAGCTGACGACCCCGGCCAGCTCCAGAATGCGATGTCCGGCGACGATCTGCCCGGTGCAGTCCCTGAAGCGCTGATCGGGCTGCCAGCCCGTCGGCAGCGGCTCGACGGTCTCTTTCCTGAAGGCCATGCCTTACTCCTCCTCGTCAGACGTCCGCCGAGTCCGCGTGTTTCCCTGCCCTCCTGCTGCTCGCCGGAGAGGATCCGGGACGACATGGAAACATGTTTCCATGCCCGCGGCGGACGAAGGATCAGACTGTTCACCTCTGCTCAGTGAGTCTCTCAAGCAGCCAGTTGATGCCCGTGAGGTCGCAGCGCTCCGCATCGTAGCGGCCGCCCGCCCACTCCAGCACCTCCTCGTGTTCGGGGTGCGACGGGTCATCGAGCGCGGCGCGGAAGCCCGCGTAGCCCCACGCCCCGCCGCACTCCTCCGGCGGGCAGCCCCCCTCACCGGCCACGCACCGCAGGCGCTCATTTGAGTCATCCGGCGGCAGGAACCGCTCGATGATGAGCTCGTGCCGCCAGCCCTCGCCGGAGCCGTAGGCGTAGGTGAAGTAATCATAAGCTCGAACGATGCGGGTCTCACGCCAGGCCAGCACCCGGTCGAGCGTCGTGCGGTGCTCGTCACGGACCCCGTCACGGCGCTCATCCGGCCCGTAGTCCGGGTCGCCGTAGTAGCGCCCGTCGATGATGAACCGGTGGGGGTGGGACTCGGCCCACCCCATCGCGAGCTGGATGACGGCGTGCAGCTCGCCGAGCGTCGTGTTGCCGGCGACGAGTACCCGCCGCCAAATGGCCGGGCAGACTTCGGGGAGCGTGACCTTCAGCTCATAGACCCGGCGCGCCTGACGCCATTTGACCCGCCGCCGCCCGGCGGTCGCTTTGATCACCCCCAGCTGGTCGTGGATGCGATTCCAGACGGGCGTGATCGGCTCGGGCGGGACCGGGTGGCGGTAGTGCCCGGCGACGAGCAGCCCCCTGGCCAGATCCCAGAGGGCCGGGTCTCTGGCGCGACTCCGCCAGAGGTATTCGCGCGCGGCCTGCTCGACCGCGGCGGTGCGGCCGCGGACCGCCGCGTCGTCCCGCTGCGCCCGCGGCTCAAGGCTGACCCGGTAACATTTCTTTTCGGCGTCCGCGGCCTCGATGACGAGCGCGTCGCCGCCCTTCGCGCGGGCGAACCTGAGCCAGTTCCAGAGGGCCGGTGAGCCGGTCGTGCCCCAGACGCCCTGGCCGAAGAAGTCGAGCGGCAGCGGGGTGTGCGTGCCTTCGGGCAGCCTGAGGACGACGGGGTCCTCATCGGCCAGCTCCCGGCTGGCGAAGAAGCCGGGCCAGAGCAGTTCCCGCACTTCGTCGTCAAAAATGATCCGCTGATTGCTGAGGTGAGAAGTGACGAGCGGGACGCGGGCGCGGGAGCCCGAGAGCAGGCGCGGGTACCAGCCGTAGGCGCCGTCGCCGGCGTGGACGATCATCCGGCACTCCCTGATGGCGCCGCGGACGGTGGCCTCCGGCGAGCGTGTCTCAACGCGTTGTACCAGCTCAACGCGCCGAAGGATCTCCGCGACCGGGATCGGTTCCGCAGCCTCCCTCACCACCTGCCTGACCAGCGCCGCGCAACTCGCCTTCTGCTCTTTGCCTGACATGGCTTGTCATCCTGCGAAATTGGACTGCCAGTTCCAAACCTCTGCTGATCTCGTCGCTGAACTCGTCACGCATGACAGCGGTTCGCTGCAGGCCATAATCCTGGTGAAGGTATGGAGAGTCTGGTGGAAGAGGAAACACCCTGATAAAGCGCCCGATCAAAAACTTGACAAGACAGACTAAAGCTCGCTAGGATGGAGGTGTTACCCGTTTGATCACTTTTCAAAGCCGGTACTGATCTACCAATGAGAACCAGCGCACGCGTGCTGTAACACAGGTATATGTCTATTTACGGAGGCCAGCCAGCGCCATTGAATGGGAATTCGGCGACACACGCCGGACACAATTTATAAGAAAATGAAAAGGGGGAACGATCAGATTTCGTTCCCCCTTTTTGTATCTGAGTGAACAACAGGAGAGAGTGTCCTGACAGGATTTCCACTCGCTTCCGGCGTTCATTCTCACGAGGGGTGAGAGACAGTGGAGAGTTCCATTTAACCTTCGTTTGAAGGTCACTATCCTTGCTTTCCGCGGACTCTCATTCGCCAAGCCAGCGTGCTTTCTCCACGCTGGCTTTTTCGTAGAATATCACAACATCCAACGCTCCGCTCGTGTCATCTTTTTCATTTCCATATCCGTGTAATACTTGCGCGCCGCAGAGGGTGAGCGTAAACTTGGCACAATTTTAATTGATGTGACGATCCGGAATCTTAACAGCCGCCACGCTCACCTGACGGACAGGAACGGGCGCGGATGACTGAGAGATGAACGGCGGTCACTGCTGAGAAAGAGCAGGGACTGCCATAAGGGAAAGGATAGTGATATGCATTCGTCACCGCCTCGACGCACGCTCGTGTGTCTGCTCCTCTGCACTCTCGCTGCCCTCCTGTTTGCCAGTTGCAGCAACACTGGCAACACTGCCAAAATCGAAAACAAAATTGACACCAAGATAAAAATTGCCGGTGTCGAAATCACATCCAGCGATGCCGAGGCACGGGCTGAGGCGCTACGGAAAAAAGAAGCCGAGCTACATCAGCGGGAGCTGGAGGTGGAATCCAAGAAGAGAGAACTCCTTGAGAAGGAGAATACCCAGCTACAGGAAGAAAACGAAAGATTGAAGCAACCACAGTCAGCCAGGCCCGAGCGGAAAACCACACCCGCCCAACCTCGATCACGGTGCCAGATGCCGTGCGTGCAGGGGTCATACACAAGTAGTGCAGGGGCGGCTTATTACCCGGCAGTCTACAACACGGATGATGACGGTCAGAATCCCAAGTCTCGATCCTCCGGTACTCCTCAGAATCCGGTGTACGGGCAGATTGCCGACATCCAGCAGACCGTCCATCAAATGAATGGCAGGATGCAGAACATCGAGTATGGCGTTCGTGATTTGCGGAATACAGTCTCTGAAGTTCAGGGCGGCGTTGCCGAACTCCGAAACCGGACGCAGGAACTGGGCCGCGATGTGATGCAGCTCAATCAGAAGACTGGCGTACATAAGCGTGTTCCAAGCGAGCGTCCGGACAGGGCGTGGTGCATCACTCATCAGAAACTGGAAAAGTGGTAAACGCGAAAAGGGCGCTGCACAGCAGTGCAGGTCTGATTGTATCCTTTTTCATCTCGAAACTCAGATTGCAGTATTCACGCTTTCGAACCGTCTGCACACACCGCCAGGCATCCTCGGACTCTTGGCGGTTTTTGCGTCCGCACGCTTCGAGGCAGATCAGGTTTCTCCTGCCCTCTGACCCCCGACGTTGCGACTACTCCGGGCCCTGTCAGGTCCTTCGGAGAGTGAATTCAATTCCTTCGGGAATGCGGGGTACTGAGACAGGGACACAAGTCATACCGCGACAAATCAACGGCGAGATCGTCAATGAGCGGCACGCGGGACGCTGCCTCCAGTCGCCGCAGGCTGAGGGTGAAGACGCGGAAATCCCGGGTGGCGACGCTCACGACAAAAAACCAGATGTCTCCCAGCCGGCCGAAATAACGGTGTTCGGCCCAGAAGCCCATGTTCCCGAGGTCGGCTGAGGTGGTCACGAACTTCTCCGGCATGCGCACGCGATCCGCCTCACACGATACTCCTCTGTACTTTCCGGCATTTCTCTTCACGTTCGCTTTCATCACCAGGTCAGGTCTCTTTCCGGCCAACCATCTCAGATATAGTACTTAAGGTTCGGGAGCGGGTCCCGGTCTTCAGGAATCTCGCGCATGATATCACCGACGAGTCGCGAGAACCTGAGGGTGATCGGGAGGCTGCCCCCCAGGTGTGAGGAATTCGTGTTCATTTTGGTGAGCGTGAGGATCTCCCTCAGGAGGACGTCGCGCGGCGTGTCGTGTCCTATATGATCAGCGATTTGCAGCGGTGAGGGAACGTGCGTGCCATGGAACTGGCGTAATTCCGCGATGAACCCCGTGGTGTAAAGGTAGTCGGTATAACCCACGGAAACCAGGGTTCCCCGGAGGACGGGGTACTGGCTGACCGGCAATGCGCGGACCGTACTCTGCGGGCTGAGGGCGACCAGATCGTACCGGCTCACCCGATCACGTAGCGCGGCGATAAAACCGGCCCGCTCGCCCGGCCAGAATCTCGATGATTTGTGGACCACGACCCGCTGAGGCGTCTGCTGCATCTCCTCCTGATAGCGCCTCAGCACGAGATCGACAAGCTGGAATGCCTTCACTTCTGACAGGTGCGGTGAAGACGTTCCCTCCTTCTCCGAATCCCAGGTGAAGTCCTGTCCCCGCAGGACCAGACCGTTCCCGTGTTCATCGAACGCCTGAACGAGACTCGTTTCCACCGTGTCCATCCAAGTGCCGATTGGCCGGTAAAAGCTGACACCGACATAGCAGGTGCCCGGAACAAGCTCCGTGGGCGACCAGGGCAGGCCGCCGGCTTTGAAGTAGAGGCCGGTGAAAAAGTTCCATGCGATTTTGGAAGGCTTATCCTTATCGCGCCCGTCAATCGTTGACTGCCGCAGGATCTGGGTCGGGATCCTGTACTTCATGGCCAGAGATTTGAACGCGCGACGCAGGTCCCGGTGGACCATGCCGATGTCGGGGTCACGGTAGGTGGCGACCCGGCAGGAGGCGTAGAGGTCGTCGGGCAGGGCGAGGATAATGTATTCGGGCGCCTGATCCTTGCTTGAGATGAGGTTGAGCCTGCTTTCGAGTAGTTTCAGGACTTCCTCGAACCGGTCCCGCTGCGTGCGGATTTTCAGAACCTCCTCTATTTCCGAGCGGTTCAGCTGGCCGAGCCAGGCGTCGTCGAAGGCGAGTTCGGAAAAGAACCCCCTGTCCCGCTTATAGCCGGGAAAATCAGGGTGCTTGGCGTCTCCCGCCACCCCTTCAGACGTCGCCTCCAGCCACCTCCTCGCCCGCTCAATGGTCTCGGCCGACCCGATGACGCCGATCCGCACGGAAAAGGGGTGATGCCTTACCGGCTTCAGTGATCTGGGGCCGAAGCGCGAGATGCCGGTCTTGGGATCGATATGCCGGCCTCCGCCCGCGAATGAAAGCACTGGTTCAGGAATGTAGCGGCAGCTCATGGTTGGTGCCTGAAGGCTCCGCTCCGTCATCACTTATTCCTCCCCTTCGAAAGTATCGAACTCGTCGTCATCCCAGCCCCCCTCCTCTTCTTCCTCTTCACACTCCTCCTCGGCGTACTCGCTGTCGAGCCGGTCGATAACCGCCCGGCTGAAGGGGTCGTCTTCGTAGCCGACGTTTTTGAACTTCTTGGCAAATTCCTCGGGGATGCCCGGCCACTCGACCGGCGCGCTCAGCATCCTGGTCTCGACCACAATGTGTTGTCCCCGCCCGAACTCGAAGACGATGCGGGGCTGGCTGCCACCCAAGTAATCTCTCCAGAAATTAATCTCTTCGAGAAGGTCATAGTTGTACATCCGCGACTTCTTACCCGTCACCCTACCCCCGATTGCCCGCGAGGCGACCGGCTGATACCCATCCCTAGTGATGCGCATTTCGGGGCGAATGCTCAGACACCACTCTTCAGGGCCGACCCGGTGGAACTGAAGAGCGACGGCCAAGTGGTTCCAGTAAGGCCTCGGCTGGCCCGTCTTGCGTGACACCGGCTGCCAGACGACTTTGCGACTGGACTTCTCCTTGTTAAGCGGCCTGTAGGTGATTACCAAGGGCTTTCCCCTCTCTTTGGGCTCGAAATAGTAGCGCTTGTGTTCCCGGTCGAGATTTAATCCCATCCGGCCGGTGAGCTTGTTCAGGCACCGGTTGAGGAGCTGCGCGAACCACCTGGACCTGTCCTCGTGCTCCCACCAGTCGCGGCAGTCCGAGCGGGTGACTTTTTGTGACCCGACTAAATCCCGGTATGGCCCGCCAAGGTTATGCAGGTTGTGAAAGCAATGGAGTTCTCCCCCGCGGATGATGAAGGGGCACATCTCGGCGGAACCGCGTGGCTGGATGATTTTCTTTTGCGCTTCCCGCTCTCCGACCTTACAGGGGACGCTGTAAATATACCGCGGCATTCTGACAACGGGGATGAGCGTACTGTGGAGCGTGTCCGTGACGTAACGCGGAGTTTCAGGCTTTTCTTGGGCCATCACCCCGTTGGGAGGGGCAACCAGCGGAGATGGCTTGGGGCTCAATGAGCCGATGTACCACGAAATTCGGCCGTTACTACTGCCGGGGTAAAGCCTGTCGTCATTGAACCAGTGCCCCCGCTCTGCCCACCCACGAAACCAGACCTCATACCCGAGCGGGCGCCCGCAATGATCGAGGCGGATCTCCACGACGTGGCAGCTGTTAGGGTAGCGGTCCTCGCGCTGCCCTTCGTATAAACACCCGGCCGCGAGCTGTCGCAGGGTGCGCTCCGGGTCCGCCCACGTCTGAGGCTCGGATTCATGGAGATGTCCTCGCAGCAGGAGGTCGACCTGATCGGCCAGCAGGCGCCGGCAGTCGCCGCCGTCCGCGAGTTCCTCCAGCGGGTGGTGCATCAGTGCCAGCCGGTAGCCCCCCAGAGACTCGCCCCCGTCGGTGGATAACACCATGACCTGGTCTTCCGTCAGGCGGAGTTTCCCGCTGTCGTTATCGTCACCGGCGAGCCAGGCCGAATCCAGCCCGATGATATGAATATCGAATGGCCAGGAAGGGAGTCTGAGCGTGCTGCGATAACCAAGCCGGCCATGGGGGGAGTGAGACGGAAGGAGTGCTTCCCGCCCCATTGCTTTGAGCCACTCCCGGTATGCGCTCTGACGCTCAATGACGGCGTCAGCATGCCCTGCTTTCGCACCTCGCGGTATACCGGATTCCCCCGAGAGCCAGCGCGAAACATCCTGCGGGTGGAGCGCGGGCAGGTACCTGCGTAGTGATTTCCACACCGCCGGCTGCACCGTGCGGCTGATGTCATGGTTGCCGGGAACGAGGAAGAGACGTTCGGGATCAAGGTTCAAACGCTCGAGGGTGGCGCTGAAAAAATCAGTCGCGCGCTCGTACTCTTCGGCGAGTCCCCAGTCGGCGGCATCACCGGTGAAGCAGACGAGTTGTACCTCTCCTCCCTGCAGGATGGTGTCGAGATTCCGCTTCCAGGCGTCGCCCAGCACTCGACGGCGGCGCCATCCGGAACGTTCACGGGGTCCACGTTCGTGCAGATCCGAGATGTGAAGAGCGCGGAGCTTGAATTCACTCATGTCTGATTGTCGTTTTTACTGTCTTTACTTCGTGCAGATTCATTTTGTGAAGAAGGCAGGCAGCTCACCGGCAAATTAACTGTATATAGTCCTGAACAGGTGACTATAGCACAGCAGTCCGGAACTCCGGCTGATGATTCAGAGATTACGCAACGCAGGTGAAGTCTTCTGACGCTTTGTGAGGATCGCGTACGGCCGGGCACATCCAGGGCCATGAGAACGATTCGCACAAAATCCGCCAAATCAGCCGGATGTCAACCAGCCGGGGTTACTCGCAATCGCTGAACGAGTTATGTAATCGGTTGATGAGCGCAGGTTTGCAGGGCGACTGCCAACTATCCTTGACGAAGAGGACTTCGGCGGGGAAGGATTGATCAGCAGACTTCACTTTTCGAAGTGATGGTTGCTTACTTCATTCAGAGTAGTCCTTTACAGAATGTCTGGCGGAAATTGGGTGTATCGTTCTCATAACCCATATGTGCCGTCAGACAGCTCGCGCACTTCTCGAAGACTCCAATCATCCTCCTCTCCGCCTGCGCTTCAAACATTCACTCGGAGGCCATTGCCGCAGGTGCAACCATCGTGCTGGAAAGACCTGAGGCGACATTTCAAATAGCTGGCATACTCAGGAAGCTGCTGGACGAGTGAGACAATTCCCCGTTGATGGGACAGGCAGGAAAAAAATAAGGAGCGATGCCGATGCCCGTCCGGTTTGAGACCTGGCGTCAGTTTACAGATCAGATAGACCGTGTAACGGCTGATCGGCTGGTCCGGATCGTCTCCCGGAAAGAGCCAGTATGCCGGGCGATACGCCTGCCAGTATTGGCGCAGCAGGTTGAGCAGATCGGGCGCAAGCATGACCACTCGGGCTTTCCGCCCTTTCCCCTGCCGGACGTGAATGAGGTTTCGGGCGCTGTCAATGATGACCTGCTCTGACACCCGGATAGATTCTTCAATTGAATGGCGTGGGAGTTTTTCACTGCAACCCGGACTGTGACCTGTCAACCAGCTTCCCGCCCCGGAACATCACTTTTACGACCGCGCCGCTTGAGGCGTCACCCCACCTGAAGACCTCAGCCTCAGTCCCCCGGATTATCTGCTCCGCAGTTGGCGGGCCGAGAATTGCAATGACCTGTTCGGGGCTCATCCCATCGCGCAGCCGGTGGTATGCGTCCACTGTCACCCTGCGCGATGGTGCCGGCGAGGTGATCTGGCTGCCGGGGGCCTGACGGTCCACGTGGATGATTCGTTTCTGACAGGCGTCCGTCACGATGATTGACGACCCAATGACGAGCGATACGACCCACAGGGCACTTTGTTTTCGGGTGGAGGTCAGTGCTGACGGCTGCGGCATATGGCGGATGCTCCTTTTAAGGGTGCGGCGTCAGATGCCGGCGGTGGAGAGCGGGTTGAAAATAACGAAGGCACTGACAAGCTGCAATGCTTGTCAGTGCCTTCGTCAGCCACATCGAAGTAGCTTTTCTCATCCGCCGTGATTCTATCATTACCTAATGTGTGACTCTTTGTGAGGCGCTGACCCATTGGAAGAGCGACCTGTACAATAGCGGATGACCAAATCACGCTAAGACAGGAGGCCCGTCCCAATGGATCGCGACACTTTTATCATTACTGTCTATTGTCTGGTAGTCGAACACTACCACCAGCTGACCAAACCTCTTCGCCTCCGCCACGGCGGATTTGCCCCGGGATTAACTGATCCGGAGGTCATCACCATGGAGATCTGCGGCGAGTATTTCAAACTCCAGACCGACAAGGACCTCTTCGGCTACTTCCATCACCACTACCGCCACTTCTTTCCGCACCTGGCTGAGCGGAGCCTCTTTGTCCGGCAGGCCGCCAACCTCTGGCAACTCAAAGCGGCCATTCAGCAACGCCTCGTCCGCGCGAGCGGGCAAGCCGAGGATCCGGTCCAGGCGATTGACACGCTGCCGCTGCCGGTTTGTGTTTACACCCATGCGCCGCGGGATCGCTGTCTCAAAACCGTCGCCGATTACGGCCACTGTGCCGCGAAAAAGCTTGATTACTATGGCTTCAAACTCGGGCTGCGGATTTCACGGTGCGGGATGATCACCCATTTCCCGCTGCTGGCCGCTCGTCCGCACGATGTCAATCACCTCGCCACGCTGGTCGAAGGATTCGCGGGGCTGGTGCCTGCGGATAAAGGCTTCATTGATGCTTATCGGCAGCAGCAACTGCAGCACCGCGACGGGGTGACAGTGATCACGCCGGTCCGCGCCCGGATGAAGCCCTCACCGCACGCGCCGACGCTGGTGGCGGCATCCAGACGCTGGCGTAAGCTGATTGAGACGGTCGGTTCACATCTGACCGAACGCTTCGCCGTGGCGCGGATTCGGGTGCATGACCTGTGGCACTATCAGCATCGGCTGATTCGCAAGGTGCTGTCACATACGGTCTGCGTTTTTCTCAACTTACGACTGCACCGTCCGCCGCTCGACCTTGACGGGTTGCTGACGGTGTGATCAAAACAAGTCGCACATTAGGTTATCATTGCCTTCGATTCAAGGCCGGCAGACTGTTGATGACCCAAAGGGGACGCCGCAGGCATCTTCCATTCTGTCGGCGGCGTCCCCGAAGGCTTTCATCCCCCGTGTCGTGGTCATCCCGACGGCGAGGATTTTCCCGGCCTTACTTTTTAGCAACCACTTTGCCGGGAGTGTCCGCCGCCGGCTGCGCCTGATTGCGCGCCTGCAGGTCGCGGTAGTAGGCGTAGACGTAATCCTTGTAACAGCCGTGGCCGCTGCTGCGGTAGAAGTCGTATCGCTTCATCTCAGCGTACGCCTGCTCGACCGTCCAGTGGTCAACCTCCATCCGGTAGATGGCGACCATTGAACCGGTGCGGTGGCGCCCGCCCGCGCAGTGGACGTAGACCGGCCAGTTGGCCTTGTCATTGACGATCTCAAGGAAGTGGCGCGCGGCGTCGGCCTGCGGGTAACTCTTGTCTTCGAGCGGGAGGCTGATGTAGTGCAGCCCGGCGCGCCCGGCCTCTTCCTTCTCGTCGCCCCTGCCCTCGGCGCGCAGGTCAACAATGGTCTTCACGCCGAGCGCCGCGAGCTGGTGGTATTGGTCGCCTTTCGGCTGGCCGCCGCGGTAGAGGTGGTCATTGACCTGCCCGAAATTATCCACGCTGACGCCACCACGTGTCGCACGATGTCCGGAGCCATTCCCGGCGAACACTGCCGGCAGCAGTGAACAGGTCAGGATGACGGCCACCACCGTTCTGAGAGAGCGCTGAGAAAAGACAACACGCTTCATTTTTCACCCCTTAAGCAAATAAGTTTATCCAAACCCAACCGTTCCCAGCTGACCTTTGGAGAGGCAAATTGTATTCCGTAACAGCGAATGAGTTTGCCCGGCCGCGAATGAGCCGGTCGAGAGATTGTCGTTCATTCAACGGTCACCAGGGTAGCGCGCTGCTCCCTCAGGGCCAGTGCGGCAACTGAAGCGATCCCAAGCGGAAGCTCACCGGTTTTTTCCAGTCCGCCCCCGGCCTGTCTTGAAAAGGCTTCGCAGAATAAAAAGCGGATCCGCTCAGGCCCCGACTTTCGTCGGCGGCGCCAGCCATAAAATGGTACCGCCGCCGTGTCGCCGGGTGAACGACAGAATCAACCCTTCGGTGAAAGTGTCAGTGCCCCCGCTGTCTCGGCATGACCTTGAGAAGAATCTGGCACAACTCGTCGGGCTCAAATGGCCTGGTCAGGGTTTCGTCAGCGCCCGCCGCCCATGCCTCAGTCAGGTTTCCCTCGCCGTAAGCGGTCATCGCGACGACCGGGAGGTCGGTGAATTCCCCGTCCCCCTGCACCTGCCGGATCAGGTGTGTCGTCATTGTTTTTGAAAAATCATACGCTAAGGTCGCAAATTGTTGCCTCTTAACGTATTACGGTGTCGGCTGTGGCCTTGGTTGAAAAAGCGGCCTCGCTCGTAAGCCTTGTGAAATCAGCGACCGCAAACTGACCAGAGAGCCCCCGATATGCTTACCCTATGATTTTTCAAAAACGTTGATGACGTTGCAATCGGACAGTTGAGACCGGGATCAGGTGTTTGATCGTGATCTCGTTATCTTTGAACTCGACCCTGTCCACCACCAGACGCAGGATTTTCTGTTTCGTTTCAAAACTCGGCTTGACGAGCGCGGATTCAATATTCTGACAGAATTCTTCCAGCGAGTCCTTCATTGAAGACAGGCTTTGCTGCTCGTGCTGTTGTTGTCTGAGTACGGCCAGCCGCGTCTGGAGCCGGTTGTTTTCTTCCGTGATTCTTGTCCGCCGCTCTTTGAGATCATCGAGTTCAATTACACCAGCCTGATATGCATCCAGCAGACGCTGTTCTTCGCGGTTGAGTGTCGTCAGTCTGCGTTCAAGGCGCTGCTGCTCCTGCTGTTCGGGCGTGCCATAGCCGCTGTCCTGCCGCACCTGATATTGCTCCAGCAGTAATTGTGGAGCGCGCAACAGTTCACTGACATTCTGCCAGACCAGTTCTTCAATCGTCTCGGCCAGGACGGTGCGATTTGGGCAGATTGTCGGGTTGATCCGCAGAGTCTCTTTGCGCGAACAGAGATAACGCCGGTTGCGCAGCTTCGGATTGCCAGCGTTTCCGAGCATCCGCAACTGGCAGTGGCCACACACCAGCAGCCCCTTGAGCAGATAGTCGTGCGTTTTGTTGTTACGCGGAGCACGTTCCTTATTCAATTGAAGTTGTTTGCGTGCCAGTTCCCAGGTCTCCTGATCAATGATGGCCGGGACGCTGACGGCAATCCACTCTTCCTGCGGTCGCCGGACCTGCGAGGAATTCTGATGTTTGCGCGGCTGATCCTTCGGCATATTTTTGCGGACTGCCGGGAGATGTTTACGCCGATTGTAATAGTACGTCCCGGCATAGACCGGGTTGCGGAGCAGATTGATGAGATATCCACCGGCCCACCGCTCGTTGCCGCGTCGGGTGCGAATGCCGGATTCATTGAGTCGCTTGTTGATCTGATAGGTCGAGAGTTGTTCATCCACCAGCCAGCGAAAAATCGTTCGGACGACTTCAGCTTCGCTGTCGTTGATGACCAGCTTGCCCGGACAGGTTTCAGTGCGCGGCAGGTAAGTGTAACCGTAGGGCGCTTCCTTCATCCAGATCTGTCCCTGCCGGGAACGAAAGAGGCGACCACGACGGCAGCGTTCAGTAATCTGTGCGCGTTCGTATTCGGCAAACACACCGGTCATCTCGATGAGCATGCGTTCCGCCGGAGAACTACCGAAGCCGTGACTGGTGAAGATGACTTCGCACCCGGCGCGTTCAAATTCCTCGACGACGACATACTGATAAGCAAACTGCCGTGCCAGTCGATCCGGCGAAAGAATCAGCACCGCTTCCACTTCCCCCTGCGCCACGGCATCACGCAGACGATCCAGCGCGGGGCGATCCAGTCGTGCGCCACTGCAGCCATCATCCTGATATATATGCTGCGGGCTGATGTGATAGTTGTGCCGGCAGGCATAGTCCTCAAGCGCCGCGATCTGTGAAGCGATGTTTTCGTTGAGTTGTTGTTTCGGGCTGGAAACACGAGCGTAAAGCGCCGCGATTTTCATCGGTTCCCTCCGAGGCTGGTCTGCGCGGCGATGAAGGCGCGCAGAGTTTCGAGTTTCGTTTCAGGGGATGATTGCTGCTGACGGCGTGCTTCCTGTTCGAGCAGGTCAATCACCAGTCGTAATCGGCGCTGATGATCGCGAGCAAAAACAGGTTCCATCCGCACCGTCGGCAGTGGCTTCTTTTTCGGCATGGGCAGCTCCTTTCGGAAGAAGCTCGTTTTTGTTGAGAATGTGCAGAAGCAAGCTTCACCGGGAGTGCCCGATGCCTTCAATCAGCCTTCGGTCGTCGTCGTGCCCGGAGGTGAACAATTGGTTTGCAAAGATCGAATTTCAGGTACTGTCGTTTTGTGACGTTATCAATACAGTGCTGAAAGGCCAAAAAGATCGGGAATGACTGCCAGCCATTCCCGATCTGTCCAATTGGTTTACTCGACGAGGTCTTCGGAGACAGGCATGACAATCAGCCTGGCTTCTAAACAAACAATCAACTGGCCCTCCAAAAGAATCTCGCCGCATATTTCACAATCAAACCAGCACTTGTCCCGAATGCGGTATCCCATAATTTCTCCCTCATAAATGGCCCCGCATTCTTCGCATTTGAATAGTATCATTAACCTCCTTCCCAAGGGGGTCGCCTGCTGAACTGCAAGGACTATTCCAGCAGCGGGTGGTGCGCAAATTGTTGATGGGAGAGAGTTAAACGGATCAGGTGCGTCTTCTTTTCCCGGATACGGGCTCGGAACGATCAATAAATTCGCGTACTGAGGCAGGACAGACAGCTCTTCAAAAGTCCCTTCTATTAAATTCTCCGGGCAGGTGCAGGAGCGAACACGTCCGGCGGATGCCCCGCCCATCTGAATGTCAGTGAGTAAGATTTCCCTGCGTCGGGAAGATAATTCCCATAAAAATGCCTGTGACACAGACACTGGGGACGGCACCCGACACCGGATCTTCGTTACTTATCTGTCCGTACCCATTGGCATTCAGATTGCGTGTGTGAGAGGTATATAACAACGCTTGCACTGTGGCCGGGCGGTAATCGTCTCACTGGGAACAGGCAATGGCCGCCCGCCCCGGAGCATGGCTGATCAAATAAGTGGCTGGTCGCGCCACGAGAGGCCTGGCAGATGGTGAGGAGCTGCTAGGCCATTTCGTTTCCGGCCGTCGTTCCTCACAACCGCCTGAGATCGGGTGACCGGCAGATACCTGCTCGCGGCAGAAGTGGCCCGAACCCCTGGTCAGTGTCTGCGGGATTTCCCGAAAGGAGCTTTGGCGCATTGCCGGGTTCAGTCTCCCGGGGGCAGGCCGTATCGGCCCCGAGCGGCCTGGTCAGCCCCGGGCGAGCTGCGGTCAGCAGGCAGTGGGCGGGGTCACCACCCGCCCCGGAAGTCCTCACCCCAACGCCGCTGACCGCAGGCACGCTTCCGGAATCACATCAATTCGTTTTTGCTTCAGGTGCCAGCCTGATAGCCGGAACTGACGGCGTTATTTCAGCGCGTCCGTGCGGTCTTCGTCTTTGGAGTGAGCGGATGATCGCCGCCCTGAACACCCTGCCCGGCTTCGCCTGTCACGCCGCAGACAAGATTCAGCAGAAACTCCAGTCCCTCGTCGTGGCTCACCGTGCCCTGCCTGACCGGGCTCGCCCTGCCTGACGCCGACGCACCGTAGAGGGTGGCGCGCGTGAGTTCCCTCTTCCGGGTCTGCTCGAAGACCACTTTCACAATGGCCGAGTCCCGCAGGTACGCAGGCTTCGCCCCGTCCAGTCTGATGAATTCCATACGGCTTCCTGTCCGGGGAGTGAGTTGCGGGGCTTCTCTGACAGCGCTGCCAGCTTTCATGTGAGGGGAGGCGCAATTCGGTTTCGGGGAGACGCTCCGACGGACCGGGCACCGGCCCGCAGACGATCAGGCTGTGTCAGTGGATCAGGTCAGAGCCGGTCAGGCCGCTCAGGTGAAGGGCCAGCTTATATTTCATGAAAGATAAAACGCGGCCGGTCCTGGTCGTCAGACCGTTCACACCACACCAGATGAGCAGTTCACCCAGATCCACCTCAATCGTGTAAACCCCGGCGCCGGACCGGCTGAGTTCATCAGCCTCGCGATTGAAGGCTTCGAGCCAGAGGTCGTATGTGGCGGGCAGACAGGCTCCGTCCTCGCATTCAATCAGGAGCCGTTCGTATTGGTCGCACCTGTATCGGGCGATCAGATAGATGACATGGGGCACCGGGTCGCTCATTGCCAGCGGTTCTGCGTTCCTTTTGATTCCTGAATTCCTGCCCGGGAAGGGTCCTTCAGGTTTTCCCTCCTTATGAAGCCGCCGCCTCAATCAGCTCGGTGACGGTCTCAGTCAGGACTTCCGGGTCACTCGGCTTGGTGACGAACGCCTGCGCACAGCTGTCAAGCAGGCGCAACCTTGTTTCCTCGCACCCGTCGCCCGTGTGCATGACGACCGGCGTGTCAGGGTCGAATTCGCGGATCTTCCCGCACAACTCCTCGCCCGTCCCGTCCGGGAGCCGGCTGTCGAGCAGGTAGAGGTCGAAGCTGTTGCTCCTTGCCAGGCGAAGGGCTTCGGCCACTGTCCCGGCAGTGGTTACCCGATAACCGTTCATTCCGAGCCAGAGGGAAACGAGGTCGCTGGTGTCCTGATGATCCTCAACGCAGAGGACGTGCCGGCCGGTGACAGACATATATATTCTCCGGAAAGGTAAACTGCGTACACGCAAGGGGGCAGAACACGGTCATGGGAAATATCCCTGAAGCCATTATCATCCGCCCCACACCGCTTGTCCATCCGGCATCCCGGGTTTACTGCGGCTGAAGTCATTCGAAGGCGCGCTTGTGGACCGACAAGTCGAAGGCCGCCGCTTCTTGTGCAGACACCATTCTTTTTGCCGACCCGGCCGTCAGGGCGGTGCGGTGTAGCGTTGCTCAATCGCAGCCCTGATCAGGGCACGGCTTTCCTCCGCGGGGATGCCGGACAGTCCTTCGACGTGCGCGGCTTCATCCGCGAGGCCCTCATCCCTGATCACCTCGCGAAACCAGAGGGAATAATCCCTTTGCCGGAGATGATAAAGCCAGGTTTCGTCATCGACCCCTTCGGCCAGTTGCAGGAAAACCAGGAGATTTTGCGCACGCAGGTTGAGTTTCCCCTCCGGGCCCCGGAAATAGAAGCTCCGCCACGGCGCCAGTTCCCCCTCGGCGTACTTGCGGTGATGGCGGCGGCGCTCGCCGCGCGGCGGCAGGCTGCGGACCCAGACCGGCTCCCCACCCTCACGCCTCCGCCAGACCAGCGCTTCGCCCGTCGCCAGAGTCATTGTCGTGAAGGCGGGCGGGGGCTCACCGACCGCCTCGCAGAAGATTCGAATGGTCCGCTTCGGGGCTTCGCCGATGGCGATGATGGTATCAACGATCGCAAGCAGGGCCGGGGCGACGTGGTCCGGCTGCAGGGTGACGAGCATCATCCCGGTCGCCCCCTGGGGCAGTGTCAGCGGGGCGGGGTCCCAGGACGAGGGCAGCAGGTGATGTGCCTCATCAACCACGATCCAGTGCGGGTGGCCGGTCCGGGCGCGCAGCTCCTGGAGACGCGGGAACAACTGCACGAAGAATGAGGGGCGGTGTTCAAGCGCAAGGCCCAGCAGGTTGACCACGACGCTCTGGTCAGACTTCGCGAGCAGCTCCAGCACTTCGCCCGCACCCGGGGCGCGGTTGCCGTCGCCCAGAGCCGCTGCGCCTTCCAGAGCCGAGTAGTCGCCTTCGGGGTCGATGATGCACAGCTGGTACTCCTGCTCCAGGAGGCGCTCGATCACCCCCGTCGCGAGCGTCGTCTTCCCGCCCTGGGAAGAGCCAGCGAGCAGAACGTTGAGGCCGTAGGGCCTGAGACTCACTTCCCGGCCGTCGGCGCGCGCGCCGAGCGGGATGTCATATCTTTCCAGCCGGGCCTCAAGTCCGCTCAGGTCGGAGGCGATGAGTTGATCAATCAGCTCAACGACCCCGTCGCCATGGTCGGCGCGCGTCACCAGATCCGCGCGTTCCCTGACCACCGGCAAAGCGTTGGCGACGGCCACCGCGCACTCGCACAGACTGAGGAAGGCATGGTCGTTTTCAGCGTCGCCCACCCCGACCGCGTTGTGCGGCGACAGCCCCAGTTCATCCAGGGCGGCGCGCAGCCCGGTCGCCTTGTTGACGCCCGAAGGGAGCACCATGACGGCGCCCTTGTTGAAGATGACCTGCAGCTCCAGCCCGAAGTCGCGGATCACTTCGAGCACCGTGGCCTCGTGGGGGTGCCAGGTGGCGACGATCACCCGCCCTTCGGAGACCGGCTCGACGCCCCGCCCGCGCAGTGCGCTGACGAACCCGGCGGGCGGGCGTTCACCGAGCGGCTTCTCCTCGCGAGTCGCGGGCCGGTAGAGCAGGGCGCCGTTTTCAGCCACCACCCGTTCAAAGAGGTCGAGGCGGGCAAAAACGCGCATCAGGTCATCCAGTTCGCGGCCGGTGACCAGAATCAGTTTGCGCCCCGAACTCCGGAGACGCTCGAGCGCCGACAGGGTCTGCTCATTCACCCGGCCGTCCCGGGCGAGCGTTCCGTCGTAGTCACAGGCGAGTGTGAAGTAACGCATTGATCATCCTTCTTCGAGCGCCTGCCCTGAGGGCAGGTCGATGATTGTCTCCGCCGGTTTACCCGAGTCCCGGAAGCCGCAATGACCGCACCTGTGCCGCTCCCCCTGCCTCCGGCCGCTTTCCCACACCGCGAATCGTGCCGGGGAAGGGTGGCCCGCCCGGACAGCCCGGCCGGCTTCGGGCTTTACCGGCCCGGCCTCCCGGCATGGGAGAGGTGACGGGCCTCGGCCTCTTCAATCGAGTGTGACTGCCTGAGGTCAGCGTCGCGCCTGGCCATCTCCACGAGTCGCTGGTAGTGCCGATGCAGCGTCTCCACTTCCTCCTCGGTCAGGTCTTCGACATCAATCAGCCGGTTGCTCGCGCCTTCCAGCGCCGCCACGATTTCGTTGAGCTTCAAGTGGATGGCGAGCATCTCTTTGTTTTGCGCCCGCTGAATGAGGAACACCATCAGGAAGGTGACGATCGTGGTCCCCGTATTGATGTACATCTGGTAGTCGGTTGAGAAATGAAAGAAGGGGCCGCAGGCGAACCAGGCGAGGACCGCCCCGAAAGCGATCAGGAATGCAAGTGAATGCCCCGACCAGACCGTGACCCGATGCGAAAACCGTTCAAGCGCCCTGCTCAGACTACTCGATCTCTTCCTTTTCATCACGCTCCTTACTTCCTCTGCAGCCACCCGGCCGCGGCGCGCACGCGCGTTGAGACGGCTGATCAGCGCGAGGATGGCGACATCCAGGATCAGGACAACCAGCGTCAGTCTTCCGCCGTCCGCCTGCCGTGCGGAGAAGAGGGTCGAGCAGAGGGCCAGCAGGCAGAGGAGTAAATTACCGCGCGTCCGTCTTCCGGCGACGGCACAGGCTGTCAGCATGAAGATGGCCAGATTGAACAGCAGGATCAGATTGAACAGCATAATCCCTTCCTGGACCTTCCCGTGTACTCACACCTGCGGAGAGTCAGGGCGGGCTCAATTGCAAAACCGGCGGCCTGCTATTTCCCGGAAAAGATGCGCCCCTTATCAAGGCCGAACTTCGGCTCCTCGCGCGTGCCGCTGATCCTGATTGGGATGACGGCCCCCGCCCCATGCTTTTTGAAGAGCGGGTCGGCCAGTCTGAGGAAGAAGGATTTGATCCCCGTCGTCATCTGCGAAACCCTGGCCTCGGTACGTAGCGTGCCGGAGAAATCCAGTTCCTCGCCGCCGAGCGAGTAGCTGCCGCCGAGCTGCACCGTCGCGCCCGGCACGGCGAACGTCAGGCTTGAAAAACTGATCACACCTTCATCCAGCACGAAGCGCCCGCTGAGATTTGAGATGGCGCTTTCATCTTCCGCCTCATCGCCGGCCCTGCCCCGTGCCCGCCGGCTCAGTTCGTCAACCTTCCCCTGCACGTTGAAGCTCGTGAAGCGCGCCGCCCCGACATCGAAGCCGCCCCGGAGGCGCAGTTTCTCCGGGATGTCCCGGTCACCGGGCGGCAGCTCGAACTTCGCCCTGAAGGCGATGGCGCCCGTCATCAGGGGCTTATCCCCCTTCACCGCCAGCCGCAGCAGGTCCTCGATCCGGGAGCCCGAGACCGTGACGTCGAGCGAAACGGTCCTGCCCTTCACCCCGGGTCTGCCGTAAACCCCGCCACGCGCGACGAGCGATGATCGTCCGAACTGCGCGCTGACCGGCTCCAGATAAGTGTCGCCGTCGGTGCCGTCCACGACCGCATGAAACTGCGTCTTCAGATGCACGGGGTGACCGCTGACCCTGACGGTGAAATCAGGAGTGTCGGTCGTGCCGTCAACCTCAATCCGCCCCAGAATGCCCTGATACCTGCCTTCGGAGGAGAGGACGCCCGCGATGCCCTTGAAAACGGAGAGGTCGGCTTTCTGAAAAGTGTAGCTGCCGGAGACGGGGGTGAGGCTCGGCTCGTCATTCTCCCACGGGCCGAACCGGCCAGTACTCTCAATGTCGCCCGGCGGCTTCGCGTTGGTGAGCGTGGCGCGGAATTGCATCGGCCCGGTCGTCCCCGCCGAGTCGAGCGTGAGTCTGGAGACGTCGAAGGTGAGCGGCTCTTTGCCCTCCTTCTTCGGCAGGATTTGCAGCGTCGTGCCGTCGGCGATCACCTCGCCGATGACGAATCGCGGAGAGTCGTCCTTCGGTTCTTTCGCCTTGTCCGGGTCGTGCCGCTTCGGCGGGACGTTGATTTTCAGGCCTTCCAGCGTGACGCGCTCGATCCGCAACGGCTCGTTCAGCACGCCGCGCAGGCTGGCCTCGACCGTCAATTTTCTGACGGTCGCCAGCGGCGGCAGTCCCGGCCGGTCCCGCTGGTAGAGCACGAGTCCTTCGCCGACCGCCGAAAACGGCGCGAGCGAGATGTGCAGGTCTTTGAGTTCAACCTCGCGCCGGTATTGCTCGCGGATGGCCGTCACCAGCCGTTCGCGCAACATCGGTTTAAGTCTCACGCCCGCCAGGATCAGGCCGGCGGTCAGAACGAGCAGCAGCACGCCGCCGCTGACGAGCCATTTACGCATCTGAAACTTCTCCTTCACGCCCGCAGACGATCAACCTGTCATCAATCCGCGTTGCGGTGTCGCGCCGTCAGGAACGTTAATCAGTCAGGCTTGTTTCCGCTGCCGCCTCGTCCGACAAGACCTGCCACCACCGCCGACAGGTCGGACGGGTCGACCGGCTTCGCCAGATGCACCTGGAAACCGGCGGAGATGGCGCGGGCGCGATCCACGCCCCTGGCATAGGCGGTCAGCGCGAGGGCCGGAATCCCTCCGCCATGTTCCGGGCCGAGGGCCCGCACCTTCCTGATCAGATCATAGCCGTCCTCCCCCGGCATCCCGATGTCGGAGATCAGCACGTCCGGTCTACACTCCCGCAGCACCTCAAGCGCCTCGGCGGCCGAGGCGCAGGCCGTGACCTCGGCGCCGCACCGCGTGAGCATGGTCACGAGAATGTCCCGGGTATCAGCCTCATCATCCACGACGACTACCCGCGCCCCGCACAGCGAGGCAGGGCCCTGGTCCGGGACTCTGCCCCCGGGGGAGGGCACACCGGCCAGGGCCGCTTCACCGCCTGCGAGCGGGAGCCTGACGGTGAAGGTCGCCCCTCTGCCTGCCCCGTCACTGGCCGCCCGGACGGTCCCGCCGTGCAGCTCCGTCAGGTGGCGCACGATTGCGAGGCCCAGACCCAGGCCCCCGTATTTCCGGGTGGAAGTGCCGTCGGCCTGGCGGAAGCGCTCAAAGACATAGGGCAGGAATTCCGGACTGATCCCCATTCCCGTGTCGCTCACCGAGACCTGCGCGTCGGTGCCCACCAGCTCAAGGCGCATCTCAACCTGCCCGCCGGGCGGGGTAAACTTGATCGCGTTCGAGAGGAGGTTCCAGACCACCTGCTGGATCCGGTCGGGGTCGCCCAAGATTGCGCCGACCCGGGGGTCGTAAGTCACCCGCAACCCGATCTGCCTGGCTTCGGTCGCCGGGCGCATCGCCTCGGCCGTCGCCCTGATCACGGTCGCGAGGTCGAAGGGGTGGACCTCCAGACGGAGCTTGCCGCTGACGATGCGTGAGGCGTCGAGCAGGTCCTCGATGATCTGCGCCTGCGACTTCGCACTGCGTTCAATCGTCTCCGCCGCCCGCGCCACGGTCTCCTCGTCAAGGTTGCCGGCGCGCAGCAGCTTCGCCCACCCGAGCATCGCGTTGAGCGGGGTGCGCAGCTCGTGCGAGACCGTGGCGAAGAACTCGTCCTTGAGCCGGCTCGCCTCTTCCGCCTGCCGCCGCGCCGCCTGCTCCCGGATGAGCAGGGCGCGCTCCTCTTCCGCCCGCTTGCGCTCGGTGATGTCGCGCAGCGAGGCCAGCAGGGCGGGCTCGCCCTCCCACTCGGTTTCGACCACGCGCATCTCCGCCACGGCGGTCTCGCCGCCGCCGCGCAGGACGTCCATCTCCGTCGTCTCGCCCGCGACGAGCGGGAATCCGAACTGGGACCCGAGGAGTGCCGCGGCCCGGCGGTTGAAGAGGGATTCAGCCGCCGGGTTGACGAACCGCACGACCCCCTCATGGTCGACAATAATGATGCCGTCCGCGTTTCTGGTGATCAGGTTGCGGAGGCGTGTTTCGGCGGATTGTAACTCGCGCGTGCATTGTTCGAGCAGGCGCGCGAGGTCGCTCGTGTGTTCACTCATAACTTCTCTTGCCTGTCTTCAGCTGTGAGTTTTCGCCGGCGAAGATCCCGCCGGCGTCCGGCGCCTGCCCGGGGAGGGGGCGGGCGAAACGCTTCAGGCAGTTTTCGCGGCCGGGGGGAGTGGCCGCGGGTCAGCCCTCGGAAAACAGGTCCCGGAGACGGTCGAGTTCGGCCGGGGCCAGGTGCTGGGGGTTGCCCGCCAGGATGCCGCTCACGTTGCGGAAGGGCTTCCCGATGTGCATCCCCTCGTTGTCAATATTGAATTCGCGGATGTCCTTGTTGTGCATCGAGCCGCGCATCTTGAGGACCGTCAGCCCGCGCTTCATCTCGCCGAAGGCCTCGACGTACCGGAGCAGGATGATCGAGTCCGTGATCGTGGAGATGTGCGTCTCGGTGATCGAGGTGCCGCCCATCAGGGAAGCCGTCGTGGACGTGAAGAGGCCGGCCACCTCCTGGTGCTTGATGAACGACGTGAGGCTGATCACGAATTCGCGGAAGCCCTTGATCGTCGAGACCCGTTCGAGCGCCGAGAGGCTGTCGACCGCCACCCGGTTCGGGCGGAAGTCCTCGATCTCTTTCTTCATGGTGATCAGATGATCCTCGAGGCCGAGGGTCTCCGGGTAGACACAGACGACCCGGAGTTTCCCCTCCTGCTCCATCTGCTCGAAGTTCATCCCCCAGCCGCGCGCGTTGCGGAAGAGCTGCTCGCGGCTCTCCTCGAAGGCGAAGAGCAGACACCGCTCGCCCTGACGCGCGCCGCCCGCGATGAATTCGGCGGTCAGCAGCGTCTTGCCGGTCCCGGTCGCGCCGGAGACGAGGATGACCGAGTCGCGGAAAAATCCGCCGCCGCACAACTCGTCGAGTTCCTCATTGCCCGAAGTCACGCGGATGTCGGAGGATTTCTGCTCGAGCTGGATCTCGGCCAGGGGGATGACGATGATGCCTTTGCCGGGCAGCACCGTGAAAGGGAACTCCCCCTTATGGTGGCCGGTGCCGCGAAATTTGAGGATCTCGACGGTCCGCCGCCGTTTCTCCTCTTCCAGGACGTTGCGCAGGATGATCACGTTGTCGGCGACAAACTCCTCGACCCCGTAGCGGGAAATTTCACCGTCGTCTTCCCTGCATTCGGCGGTGAGGACCGCCGTCACCCCCATCTTCTTCAGGGCCGAGGCGATCCGGAACAGCTCCTGGCGGACCGTGGCCGCCTCAAATGACCGGGTGAAGATCGCGCCCAGTGAATCGACCGAGACCCGCCCGGCCCCGACCTTCTGCACGGCATGCTCGATCCGGGCCAGCAGTGCGCCGAGGTCATAACTGCCGGTGACGACCACCTCTTCGCCCGGCTGGAGCGACGCGTCGACGAAAGCCCATTTGTCTTCCTGCTCCCGGGCGGCGATGTCCCAGCCGAAGCCGGTCATGTTTCTGCGGATGTCGGCGGGCGACTCCTCGAAGGTGACGAAGACCCCGCCTTCGCCCCGCCTGATCCCCTCGATCAGGAACTGGGCGGCGAAGACCGTCTTGGCGCTCCCGGCCGAGCCGGAGACCATCGTCACGCGGGCTTTCGGCAGCCCGCCGCTGGAGATGAAATCAAACCCGGCGATGCCGGTCTCCAGCTTCTCGATCTGAACAGGCTCTTTCGTCTCCATAGTCATGCGATCCTTTCCTGGTTTTGCAGGCCGGCCGGAGGATGCAGTCCCAGCCCCGAGAGCACCTTCTCCGTCTCCGACAGGTCGCCGATCACCCGCCGGAGCGGCGGGGGCATCGATTTGATCAGGGTCGGCGTCACGATGATCCGCTCGTCTTCGGCCAGCTGCGGCCGTTCGAGGACGTCGATGATGACCATCTCGTACCGGCCGCCCAGCTCGTCCTCGCAGATCCGCCGCAGGTTCGCGATCGCGCGCTCGGATCTGGGCGTGAGCCCGGTGATGTAAAGGTGGAGGAGTGGTTTATTCATGCGTCTTCCCTCGCCCGGTCTGATCCTGCCGACCACCGGGGGCGTTGATCCCTCTCATACTCAGGGCGTAGTTCCGGTAGTACGAGACCACATGCCCCATCAGCTCGAGGACGAGCAGGCGGCCTTCCTCGATGTACGCCCGCGCCCGCGAGAGCGTCACGCCGGCGGCCTTTTTGCGGAGGGCCGCATGGTGGATCTGCACCACGTCGCGCGGCCCGGCCTTCACAAAACCCAGCTGGTCGCCGAGGGCGCGCAGGCTCTCGGAGAGCCGGGAGTTGACTTTGTAGAGGCGTTGTTCGAGCGCCGCGTCGAGCAGTTCGCCGTAGTGTTCGACCAGTTCCTCAAAGAGGTCAGGCAGGCCCTCACTGAGCGGCACGAGCCCGAACGACCGGGCGGCAACGGCGGCGTGCGGCGAGCGGGGGAACTGCCCGAGCGACTCAAGCTCGCGCGCCGTCTCGGCCTGCCTCGCGCCGAGCAGGGCCTGCAGGTGGGCGAGCAGCGTCCGCAGGTGGACCGGCTTGGGCAGGTAGGCGTCCGCCCCGGCTTCAATGCCTTCCGCCTGATCGTCCTCGGTGGCCAGCGCGCCGGTGACGTTGATGACCAGTGTCCCTGAGAGTTCCGGGTCAGACTTGATTTGCCTGCACACCTCGACGCCGCTCAGGTCGGGCAGGCGTACGTCAAGGAGAATGAGGTCCGGGTGTTCGGCCCGGGCGATCTGCAGACACTCCTGCCCGGTGGAGGCGATTGACACCTCATAGTCGGCCAGCCGGAGGATGCGCGAATATGCACCCAGCGCGTCCGGATCGTCGTCAACGAGGAGGATTCTGGATCTGTTCATGGTCGTCCCGGCACCTTTGGGGTTTTGCCATCAGCCGGACACACCTCGGGCTGCCCGCCGGGCAGCGGAAGCTTAGTGTCGGAACACACCCCACCCGGTACAGGCGCACACTGGCACCCGGCAGAGACGTGTCCTGAGTTTGCGGTGTGGGGAGTTGGCGTTGGTGCCACAAGAGGGGACAAAGCAGAACGCAGAGGCGAGAACCTGCCGTCGCGCGGCTTCCGGTGGAAGCCCGGCCGAACGGCCTGGGTCATACGGTCACACAGTGTCGGGGAGTCTCTTGCCTGCGGCGCTCCGGGTCGCCGGTTGCCGCGCGGAGAGTTTACGCAATCTTCTACTCCGAAGTCAATACACTTTCTTATCCGGCGTGTCCTGCCATAAGGCAGTCCGGGGTGGATCCTCCGAACCAAGTCATCAAACCTTGTCATCAGGCCCTCGGTTTGAGGCTGGACTGCGTCCGCCCCTGTCATGGTTCGGCAGCCGGAGTACGCGTGCCGCCGCAGTATGGCTTTAACCAGCCGCCCGCAATGGGCCGGTAATCACATCAGACACGAGGGCCGCACGGCTCGGCCGGCAGTGGGCACGGGCACATGTGCGGCCCTCCTGAGGGGCTTTCCTTAATCGCCAACGGCAGGCAACCGGGGCGGCGTGTTTACCAGACCGCACCGCGCGCCACGCCCTCGACGCGGAGCGACCGGACCGGGGAGGTGACCACGAGCCGCCCCTGAGCGTGAATCTCCATGCGGAGTCCGTGGCCGATCCAGCCCATCCTGAGCAGGCAGCCGCCGAAGCTCGAACCGCTCAGAATCGCTTCCGTGGGCTCGGCGAAAAAGGGCCCTCCTTCGATCAGCACGCGCCTCGACGCGGGGTCGAGCAGGAGGATGCGGTAGTCGCTCTCGCGCGTCCGCACCAGAATCGTCCCGTTGGGTGCGAGCGCCCGCAGCTCGACGCCTTCGAGCGTTTCGCTGATCTCGACGAAGCCGTCGAGCGTGCAGAATCGCGGTACGGTTTGCATTGTGTCCTCCTTTCCCCGGTGGCCCCTGTCCTTCAGGGGGCACTTCGTTATTTCGGCGTTGCCTCGCTCACCACGATCCTAGTGTTCGGCCCTTCGCCCGGAGTAACTCGCCAAGGTCTCCGGGAAGGCCCGCACCTCCGCCGGCGCATTCACCTTGTTCTCCTTGAGCGTCTCCCTGGCCGTGACGCCCTCGCCGTAGACGTCGCGCATGTCGTCCTTGTCCGGGGAGATAATCACGCCCTTGAGTTCGAGTCCGGCAAACAGCCCCTTGCTGCGCGAATACGAAAGGATCTGTGCGTTGAGCTTGAGGTCGGTTGAGGCCCCTGCCTGACGGCCCACCGGCCCGGCGGCGACCGAGGCGTCAGCCCCGAGTTCGAACCTGTCGGAGAGCAGACTGTCGAGACCCTGTTTGTTCATAAAAAGCAGCACGAAGTCGGTTGACTGCGCGCCGATCTGCAGCCCGAAGCTGCCGCCCTTCAGGTTGAAATAAGCCGGGGCGCTCCACCCGCGCTCCGTGCGACAGCTGGCGACGGCGCGACCGCCGCGACCGACGACGAAGCCGGCCTTGAGGACCGACGGGAAGACCGCGACACATTCCGCCCGGTCAAGCAGCTCACCGGGGATCGCTTTATCCGGCGTGTCCATGACCTCGCGGAAAACCCGCGCCGCCTTCTCCGACTGGCGGGTTTCGTCCTTCAGATTCTTTGTCTGCGGCAGGGACACTACGCCCGCCGCCGGCAACAGGCAGATGGCTGCCGCCGTGATGGCCAGTCTGCTTTTCGTGGTTCTCAGCATGGTTATTGTGTCTCAGCCTTTCCGGCGAACAAGTCGCCCGGGGTTAATTGTTCCGGGTGACGGCTCAGGCGCATCAACAACGTTCATGACAAGCGTCGCCTGAACCTGCGGGATTCAGCCGCTCGTGATCACCCGTTCCGTATCTCAGCCCGCTTTAATGCAAGGCGCAGGCCAGCCGACCGGCAGCCGGCGGGAACCTGTTGCTTTTTCAGCTTTTTACACGAAGGTCGGATGATCAGGAAATCTGAAAGGAGACAGCGGAGTGTATGGCTGTAGTGCGGCACTTCAGCGCAAGTAAACGGCAGAATATGAGGACAGCACGGCTCTGGAGGTCGGTTATTTATGCCCCGGGGCAGTCAGGCTTTCCTGTTTTGTCCGGCCAGCCCGGCCACGACTCTGACCAGTTCGGCCGGCTCGACCGGCTTGGGCAGATGAACCTGAAACCCGGCCTCAAGCGCGGATCTTCGATCCCCGTCCCTGACGTATGCCGTGAGCGCGGCCGCCGGAATGCGCCCTGCTTCACTCTCGATGGCCCGCACCCGGCGGATCAGTTCATAACCGTCCACCTCCGGCATCCCGATGTCGGAGACCAGCACATCCGGCCTCCACGCCCGCAGCACTTCGAGCGCCTCGGCGGCCGACGCCGCGGCGCTCACCTCGGCCCGGCAGGCGGTGAGCACGGCGGTGATGATCTCGACGGCGTCCGGCTCGTCATCAACGACCAGCACGCGCAGGCCGTCGAGTGCCGGCGGGCAGTCGAATCCGGCCCCCCGCCTCGCGGCCGGGTCACGGCGGGAGTCCCGGACCGGCTCCATCAGGACGCTCATGAGCGGGAGCTTGACGGTAAAGGTCGCGCCCCGCCCGGTGCCGGGGCTTGCGGCCTCGATCGTGCCGCCGTGCAGCGCTACCAGGTCGCGGGCGATGGAGAGGCCCAGGCCCAGCCCCCCGCGGGCCCGCTTCGTGCTGCCGTCGGCCTGGCGGAAACGCTCGAACACATGCGGCAGGAACTCCGGCGCGATCCCTATCCCGGTGTCACTCACCCTGATTTCGACATGGGAGTGGACGCGCTCAAGGCTGACCTCAACCTGCCCGCCCCCGGGGGTGAACCTGATCGCGTTCGAGAGGAGGTTCCAGACCACCTGCTGCAGGCGGACGGCATCGCCCAGCACCGGGCCCGCGTCCGGACCGAGCGACAGTCGGATCCCGATCTCTCTGGCGTCAGCCGCCGGGCTGAGGGCGTCACGGGCGGCGATGATCACCGGCAGGAGATCGACCTGGTGGATGTCGAGGCTCAGATTGCCGGCAATGATGTGTGAGGTGTCGAGGAGGTCACCGACTAGCCTCACCTGTGACTCCGCGTTGCGCTCGATGCTTTCCAGAGCGCGCTCGCGGGTGGCTTCATCAAACGTCCCGGACCTGAGCATCTTCGCCCAGCCCAGGATGCTGGTCATGGGCGTCCTCAGTTCGTGGCTGACGGTGGCGAGGAATTCGTCCTTCAGGCGGCCGGCTTCTTCGGCGGTTCTCAGTGCGGCCTCGACTTCATTCCGGCGGGCGGCCAGTTCGGCGGCCAGCGTCGCGACGTCACGGCTCGTACTCGCCACCTCCCTCTGGAGGACGGCGCGGGCGCGCTTCATCGAGATCAGGTTGCCGATGCGCACGCGCAGCTCCTCGACCGGGAAGGGTTTTGTGAGGTAGTCCTGCGCGCCCTCGCGGAGCAGCCGCACCCGCAGCGCCTCGTCGGCCTTCGCCGTGAGCAGGACGACTGGCACTTCGTCCAGTTCGCGGTGATCCCGACGGATCTTCTCCACCATCGCGTCCCCGCCCATCTCCGGCATCATCAGGTCGCTGAGGATCAGGTCCGGGCGCAGCGAGAGCGCCTTCTCCAGACCCTCCCGTCCGTCGCCGGCGATGGCGACGCGGTAGTCGGGGGCCAGCGTCTCCGCGATGAAGCGCCTCATCTCCAGGTTGTCTTCAACCACGAGCACGAGCGGCCGTTCGCCGTCCTGCGCCGCGGTGGTGATCCCGGCCTGAGGGCGCAATTCCTCGACCGTCTGACGCCGCGTCCCGGCGGAGTCAGCGGATTCGGAAAACCCGGCCTGAACAGGAGTGCCTGCGGGGGCGGCGAGCGGCAGTTCGACCGTAAACATCGCCCCGCCCGCCGGTGCTTCATCAACCCTGATATCCCCGCCGTGCAGCCTGACGAAATCCCTGGCGATGGCGAGCCCGAGCCCCGTGCCGCCGAAGCGCCGACTGGTGCCGCCATTGCCCTGGCGGAAGCGCTCGAAGATCACCTCGCGCATCTCCGGCGGCACGCCCGGGCCGCTGTCGGTGACGGTGATGACGGCGCGCGAGCCCTGCGTGACCAGAGCGCAGCACACCTGCCCGCCCGGCGGCGTGAATTTGAAGGCGTTCGAGAGCAGGTTCAGCAGGACCCGCTGGATCTTCTCCGGGTCGGCCTCGGCCGGCGCGGACTCCGGCGCCTCGACCGGGAACGTGATCCGTCGTTCATCGGCCAGCACGTCGAAGTGGCCGGCCGTGAAGCGCACGAGGCGCGCGAGGTCAACTTCGGCGTAACTGGCGCTCATCTGACGCGCCTCCAGTCTGGCGACGTCGAGCAGATCGTTGACGTGCCTGAGCAGGGTGCGGGCGTTGCGCTCCACCACCTCCAGATCGTTGCGGAGCGCGGGGGCGAGATCGCCGGCGAGCATTCGCCTGACCGGCCCGAGGATCAATGCCAGCGGCGTGCGCAGTTCGTGGCTGACGTTGGCAAAGAGGTCGGTCTTGAGCTGATCCAGCTCTCTTGTTTTCTCACAGAGCCGGGCCAGTTCCTCGTTGGCCGCGTGCAGCTGGCGGTTGGCCTCGGCCACCTGCTGTGAGCGGAGGTAGACCTCGGCCTCCATCTGCTGTGCCCTGACGCGCAGCTCTTCAGTGAGCCTGAGCTGCTCGCTGCCCTGCTGTCTGAGGCGGACGAACTCGGTCACGTCCTCGACGCGATGAATGATCCAGACCAGATTGTTTTCCGCGTCAAAGACCGGCGAATTGACGGGGCTCCAGTGCCGCTCCTCAAAGCCGCTCCCCTCTGACGCCGGGCGGCGAACATCGTATTTCTGCACCGGCATCGCGTCCGGGGCCCGCTGCCGCAGCACCCGCTCGAGCGAGGCGCGGAGGTTCATCACCCCCGTCGCGCCCGGGTCTTCCGGGTTGTCGGGGAAGACCTCGAAGATCCCGCGGCCGAGAATCTCCTCCCGCCGGGTCATCGTGGCGCGGAGGTAGGCGTCGCTCGCCGCCACGATGGTGAGATCGGGCGCGAGGACGAGGTACAGGCCGGGGGCCGACTCGAAGAGCGCCCGGAAGTCGGGCAGAGGCGTTGTGGAGTGTGGCACGGCGGACGGGCCTCCTTCGAAGCAGGGGTGGTTTGCGCGGGGAGCTTGCCAGGGCGGGGGAGGGGAAGCGTGGCAGATTCTAGTCGAGGACCCGGGGATGGATCAATCGGCATCGCTCAAAATGGAGACCGGAAAAAACCGGGGGAGATTCTGCCCGGGACTCCTTCAGATCTGGGGTGACCGATCGGGCAGGCACCCGGCTCCCCCGGTTTTTTCCGGTCTCGACTCTGAATGCTTCCGCGCGTATAAAACTTAATGATTAAACGCGGCGACGGGCGGAGCGTTCAGGCTCGGGCAATTCAACAGCCGGGGAGGTGCGGCGGCGGAATCAGGTGGCGTAGTCAGCGAGTGAATTCACCTTCTTCGGGAAGATCGATTGCTGATGCAGGGGCACAGGTCATACCGCGACAGATCGATGGTGAGTTCGTCAATGAGCGGGATGCCGGGCTCCTCCTGTCGCTGCAGAATGAGGGTGAAGACGCGGAAATCCCGGGTGGGCGGTGCCGACGATTCACGATGGAACAAAACCTTGCGACAGCGCCTGGCGCGCTTCGTCCGCAAGACTTTGTCTTTTTCCAAGTCCGACGTGATGCATGAGATTTGTTTGCGCCTCTTTCTCTATCGCTACAATCTCTCACTGCGTCCCACCTGATTTATCCATTACCTCTTTTTTTCTATCGCAGTAAAAGTCACTCAACTGAAGCAACCAAAGTAATAGGACTCAATCCGGTGGCCAGTCCTGCTCCAGGAGCGAGAGATAAACGTCCAAATCCCGGCGTGCCTGCCAGGCCTGACTTCGCTCGTCTGCGCGGCGCAGTTCGGCCAGCGATTTCTGAAACTGCTCGATCTCCACGGCGGCGAAGGCGGCCAGCCAGTTCGGTTCTGATGGCAGGCTGTGCAACAACGCCACGGCTCGCCCCTCGCGCAGGATGAAGGCAGTGGTGTCTTTGCGCCCGGTCACGCGCCGCCGCTCTTTCTTCAACTGCCCGATGAAGACTTCCAGCTCATTGTTTGTCTTCGGTAACAACGGCTGATCGTGAAAAGCAAACAGCTTCGGCGCAAAGGCGGTCGTTATTTTCTCGATGTGTGTCGCCATCTCTGACAACGATTGATCCGCCTTGCGCGGCAACGACCCGGCGTATCGCCGCAATTGCGCCTCGGCCTCGGCCCGCGAGGCGCCCTGGTCGAGCAGCCGCGCGAGGTGATGAATCCAGCTCCAGGCCACCACCAGTCGCGCATATTCCTTCGCCTGAGTCGTCAGCGCGTCGAGGATCGTGTGCAGGCGCTGCAGCTGCGCCGAACTCCGCGCCCGGATGGCTCCCCCCAGCGACTGGCGGATTTTGTTGAGCCTCTCATAGAGTGTGATGCCGGCGGGTTCGAGCGGGTACTTGCCGTCATCGCGCATCACCTCCCGCACGGCCACGCAATAACCTCGCACCGTCGCCGCTTCAGCCTCCGGCTGGTGCGCGACGCGGCGCTCCACTTCGCGGATGCCGCGCACCTGCTGTTTGAGCTGCTTCTTGAGCTTCCGATCCGCTTCCGCCACCGGCTGCGCGACATCACGCAGGTAATGGAAATGAGACAACTGATGCGGCACGCCGGGCAGCGCCTGCTCCACCGCCAGACACACCGCCGCCTGCTTATCTGAGATCACGCCCAGCACCGGCACGCCGAGCGCTTTAACTTCCGCAATCAGCGGTTCGATCTCCACACGCCCGCTCGATAAGAGATTGCGCGCCACCAGCACACGCTCCGAGCGGACATCGCGCAACAACCAGAGCGTCTCATTGCCCTTCTCCGGCTGCACGCCATCAATCGCCAGGATGATCCCGCCCTGCGCTCTGAGTCGCTCGACGAGTTGCGGGTCACCCTTCACAGATGACTCGACCAGTGCCAGAAAGACTTCGCTGAGCAATTGCACCTCCCTGGTGGAGATGCCCACGCCGCCGTGCTTCAACTCCCGGGCGATCTCCTCAACCGTCTGATGCTCGCCATAACGCAGCTCTCCAATCCGCGCCACCACCTCCAGCCCGAAGGTGTAATGCGGCAGGGCCAGCGCGCCTTCTTTCTCGGGCCGATGCCTCGCCCGGCGCTCCCGGCAACCTTCACTCTGACACTCGAGGATGTGACTGTTGACCCGCAACAGGCCGGCCAGGGTCACCACCCACCGCACCTTCCGATAAGCTTCTTTCAAAGAACTCTGACAGCCTTCACACTCCCGTCTGGCCGGATACAATTCAACAACCTGATACTCGCTGTGACTTCGCACTTTCTTCATCGCCGGACTCGCTCTCGCGATGAAGAAAATCACTCAGTTCCAATTTCTTCAATACCTTGAGTGACTTTTACAGCGGTAGCTTTTTTTTCCTTCCGATTGACTCCCTCACGACGCTCCCAGTAGTTCACCTGACGGTCGTGTCGCTCTTCGGCCCAGGCCTGCAAGGTTTCCTGCCCCAGTTGCCGGAGTTACTCGCCCACCAACTGTTCTGCCTCTGCAGCTTTGATGACTTCCGGCTCAGTGCCTTCCACCAGGTCAAGCAGTTGTTCAACCCGCGCCCACAATTTCGGGTGTTGCTGCAATCTCTCCGGCACACTCTTCTTTCTCTCCTGCCGCACGTTTTCAGCCATAAGTTTTTCGCCTCCCAGGTAGTTTTCCCCGTGAGATTACCTCAACCCGGCCTGCCAGTTCACTGAGTCGCACTTTTAATCACACCCTCCCTTTATGATCAGGCATCGGCAGACTTTCGCGCGGGACAGGGCTGAAGGAAAATGATCACTTTGTGGCAGGTATGGACTTGGCCAGTGCAGACAGATTTGGCAGGTGGCTGATCGTCCAGCACGGGCTGTGGCGGAAGGGGTGGCGGTTCAGATTCGACCGCGCCAAACGGAGGCTCGCTCACTGCGATTACCAGAAAAAGATCATCTCCTTATCCTCACACCTCGCCAGACTCAATCCCGCCTCGCGCGATAGCTGCCTGTCTCAGCCCCCATCGGTCGGCGCCGCCTTCCTGCGAATGAAATCCAACCGTCCGGCACGTTGATCGGCTGATGGATGATTCACTTTGGACAAACGACCGGATTCGGCCATCCGCCTCTCAGCGGTTTCCCAGTCCGGCAGCTCTGCGGATTCCTGGTTCCAATGCACGAGCGAGGCCTCGTCGCACCACTCAAGAAGCCTGGGCATCGCATCCCGATGAGGCCGCGTGATGCGGAAGGCATTCATCGCTGATTCGTCCTGCCACGCGGTCACAGTCCAGTATGCGAGGCCTTCTGCTATACGCAGCCTGACCCCGAGACTGCCGGCCGCCTGTTTCGCCTGCCTGAACGAGCGCCAGGTATGCCACGCAAAGGGCAATAAAAAGCGAAACGATCGGACGTGCAGGCGGGTGACCGCAACAAAGGGCATCGTCAAATCTTCGGCTGCGGGTGTGTCCGGAGGATGTCCCGCATTTTTTTGATCCACTCGCCGAACGATCAGTCTCAGCGACCGCCGCCGGAAACGACCGGCGGCTGCAACAGTCGTGTTGAAATTCTCCCCAACCGTCCGACTGCCCGGTCGGGGCGGCGGTGCGCTGCAGCGCACCGGTCAGGCGGCACTCGGCCTGCAAACGCTATCCATGTAGTTCGCGAACCTCATAGTCAATCGGATTCTGGTATGACTCGAAAAGCTCCTGCCAGCGTCTTACAAACGTCTCGCCACCCCCGTGTTGCAGCGGGGAACCGAGGTCGAACGAAACGATTTCCGGGGCAAAAACAGATATAACTCCATTGATGTCTTTGGCGCGAACCGCTTCTACAAAGCCGTCTATCAACTCTCGGATTGCGGCTTCATCTTTCGTTTTGTCTTTTTCGATGGTCATAGTCTTTTGCGGGCCTGGGGTTGCGTTGCGAGCATTGGCTTCATTGGGCCGGCGCGAACAAGACGTGACGAGTGCGATAACGCAAAGGAATACACTTCCAGGTTTACATGCCTGTGGCAGGCGAAATTCAGCCAGTCGATGCCCGGAAATTATGAACGCGGAGTCTGGGAATGGACTGGTCCTGAGCGGGTCATCCCCTCACCGGCTCATAATGGACGACGACGATTCCGCAGTCGAATGGCAGCGCCTTTTTCAAGTCGAACTTCCGTTGCTCGTTCAGGCCCGTGAAGATGCTCAGGCCCCTGCCAATGGCCGCCGGGTTGACGAACAGATGGTATTCATCAATGAGCCCTTCCTTTATGAGGGAGGAAACAAGGCCTGCGCCGCCATAGACAATCATGTCCGACCCGTCGTCCTGTTTTTTCAGGTCAGCGATCTCATTCGGAAGGCTTCCTCTGGCGAGTACCGTGTTTTTCCAGGGAGATTTTTCCAGCGTCCTGGTGAATACGACTTTCGGGGTGTCCACCATTTTCCTGGCGAACACGAAGCCCGGGTCGTCGGGCCTGGTCGCCACGTTCTCCCAGTGTGAGACAAAGCCATCGGTCATCTTTCTTCCGAGCAGAATAGTGCCGACGGGATCTGTCAATTCATTCACATAGGCGGCAAGTTTGTCATCCCACTCCCACACCATCCAATCCATTTCTCCATTCGGACCTGCAACGTATCCATCGATGGAGACCTGGACCTGAAGCCTGACCTTTCTCATGATCGTGTCCTCCTTGTTTTCAAGCTACGGTTTCTCTATCCGGGCCAGCGCGCGCAGGCAATCATGCCCCAGCGCGCCGGCTGTGTCCCCCGATGCCGAATGCACCCGGCGCCGGGGCCCCTCGCGTTGCTTCGCGACACGGTGCCCGCTATTTCACCCGCGTATAGACGGATCGATCCGCCAGTTGCTCCCTGCCTCCGGGCGGGGTGAAGTGGAGTTCGAAGGTGTGGTGGTCGTTGTTTTCAATTCGAATCACGGTCCGCTGACCGACCGGCCTGCCCACCGTCTTCTCACTGACCACCCCCTGATCAGTGAAGACGCCCTTCATGCTGATGGGCATCTTCCCGCCCGACCCCGGATCCCCAAGGTACCTCATCATGGTCGTGTTGAGGCTGTCGATCGTCACCCACTCGTAGCGGCGGTCCATGTTGCTGTAGCCGAGCCAGCCCTTCCTCCAGTAGGGCTTGCCGTCGACCGTACCCTCGGTGAGGTCCTCAATGTAGTGGCTGTCCGCAACCCATTCGCGGCGGGTCGTAATGTCGTCTGAGACGATCGGCGGCAGATCGGGACTCCGGCCCATGGTCCCGTAGATACTCTTGTGAACCCGCCAGGTTCCGATCAGCGGGTTGAGTGCCGCGTGGCCCGCGCCCGGAATCCCCCGGCGCACCCAGTCCGGAACCGGTTGCTGCGCTGATAAAACGGCCGTCAAAAGGGCACAGGCAGCTAACATCCCTGGCGCCATTGATTTCTTTTTCATCCGCGTCCCTTCTTTCTCCGGCAGCGCGCGGCCTTCCGGGCGCCGGGCTGGCTGATGACGACCCGGCACAATTTGCGATCTCCCTGCCGCATCACTTGATTCAGACCGCTCAGAGTACGAGTCCGATAAAATCGTCAGGTGATGGAAGCTTGTGTGTCTGCGAATCACCTGCTTTTGAACTTTTCACCGGCCTCCTTGTCCCAGAATCATCAAGGCGACCTCGCTGATGAGCCTCTTCGAGCCGCGAATATACTCCACCCTGAACGGATAGTAAGGAGGTTGTCTTCGGACGTACTGAACGATCCGAAAAGAATCATCACTGGCGCGAATTTCGAGTTCGAAGACGTCTTTGCTGCCCGTGGCAGTAGTTATTTGCTTTGCCCCGACAACCGACAATTGCACCTGTTTTAATCTTGAGGTGCCCTGTCCACTCCAGCGGTCGAGGATGTAGTACTCTCTCACGAATCCCGTCTGTAAAGGCAGGCTGGCCACAAAAACACGCTCGCCAGGCCCTTCCGGCATTACGGATGTTGCGAGCGGGATTTGCTCGTCGCTGATACGATCCTCCGTCACCTGACGGAGCGTCGCAACGTCATTCTTAAAGTGAATCTCAAGCCGAAACTTTGAGGTTTGCATTACATTGCGAACTGGCCTGAGGCTGTCAGCATCAACGTCATACAAATCGAAATCGTTGACTGTCGAGGTTGAGGGATCGAGAGGATAGTGAGTCACACGCCAGGTTTGATGTCCTTCCCAAAACACAGGCGTGATAGCTTCAAGCATTTGACCTGGTCCGTCAGGGCTGTCGAGATCGATCCGCCAGATCAATGTTGCGGCCTGAACGCCTGCCGGAGATGGGTCGCGAGGTTCATGCAGTTTACAGGCTTCGAGTCCCAGGATGGCCACTGCCAGCGACAGCGCTGTGATGCAGGAATGGAAATTGAGCATCAGTCTCATCTCACGGTTTTCGTCTCTCGATATAACCATCATATCGGCGGGCGATCAGTTTCGAACCCTGTGACCATTTATCGTGACCTATCGGAAACACCTGTACCTCCCGGCAGAGCTGGAAGCGGCTTTTCTCCAGGTGCATGACGTGAGTTCCGCGACTAATCACTACATTGCGTTTGACCGGTGCGGAGCGTAAGGCCTGAGAGAGCCACTCTGCATCTTTGTTCGTCGTTACTGTGTCCCACTCGCCGCGTATGATGAGCGCTGGTACGGCTATCCTAGCCGGGTCACAGGGGAAAATGCCTCCCCACGCTTCCTCCACATCCGCAGCCGGTCCAAGGGGGAACCCTGACACTCCGCGGTGTCGGACCTGAGGCACCTGGATCCGTAACAATGTACGCCCTCCCCCATAACTCAAAGTGACGCGGGTCCATTACTGGCGACTCGCCGACCGGTGCATGTCAGACTGGTCTGGCGACCGTCTGAGGTTACACGCCGGGAGCCGTCTTTTCATCTCTTCTGGTCTCATCCGTCCCGAACTTTGAAAACGCTGCGGCTGGCTGCTGACAGGCGGTTTCTCGCCTCGCCTGTCTCTTACCTGTCACTTTTCAGTATTTAGTGAATTCTCTGACGAGCCGGACGACGTCCTGCGGGCGGTCCAGGCTGAGAAAGTGCCCGCCATCCCTGACCACTTCGAGCCTGGCGCCGGGAATTCCCTCGAACGTGGCGCGCCGCTCCGACTCCCGCGACCAGTCCTGATCGCCGTAGACGACGAGCGCCGGGACTGAAATCCTGCCGTATTCCGACCGGGACTCTTCCCATTCATCGGCATGGTGGATCAGATTCAGCAACGCCTGGTAGTGGCCGCGGCGGCAACCTACGGCATACGCCTCACGCTGGAAAGATTCCGGCAGGGCATCGGGCCCGGCAACACCGCCTTCCATAATCCTGCGTTCGATCAGGGGATTGCGGAAGCGCATGACGGTTTCACCGATCACGGGGAACCGCGCCAGGGTGAAGACCAGCCAGGCCACCAGGTTCGCACGGGTGATGCCGCGGCCCTTGGCGTAATCGTAGGAATTGATGGCGACAACGCTGGCCACGCCGGGGTGCCGGCGCGCTGCCAGCAGCAGTGAGATCGTGCCGCCGATTGAGACCCCCGCCAGCGTGGCGTTCCGGATTCCCTGCTCGTCGAGAAACCTGCCGACGATCCCGGTGAAGAACGACGGGGTGTAATCCGTTGCCGGAATATCCGACCAGCCGTGTCCGGGGCAGTCGAGGGCATAAACCGTGAAAGTCCCGGCCAGCCCGGGAATGACCTTCTGGAAGATGTCCAGTTGCGTGCGCAGCGTGTGCAGCAGGACCAGCGGCGGCCCGTCGCCGACCTTGACATAACGTAGCCGGAGGCCGTCAATGAGCGTGTGTTGCACGGGGAGATCGGGCGCCCAGGACAAGGCCGCCGGTTCGTCCGGGTTCGTGCGTATGGCTTCAACCAGTAAAGAGACGAGGACCGGACCGGCAATCGCTGCCACGACAACGATGAACAGAGTAATGGTCATTCCTGTTTCCGTCACGGCCTGGCCGCCAGGCTCTCCAGCAGCGCCTGCACGTGGTCCCGGCGCTCACTGAACGTAATGAGCGGCGTCACCCGTGCCTCCGCGACCGGCCAGAGCGGCAGGCTGGTGATCATCCGGTCAACGCTCTCGATTGAGTCGGCCTCCACTATCAGCCGGAGCGCAATGCGCCCGGCCACCAGGCCTCCGGCCAGAATCTTCTTCTCCGCAATCAGCTGCCCGGCGCGGGCGATGGTCGGGAAAATGATCTGCTCGATAAACGCCCGGCCCGCTTCAGGCGTCGGGGGCGGGCCCGACTTCACGTGGTCCAGTTCGACAAGAAAAAGCATATAAACCCCTTTCCGGATTGTCTGGTGGAAACTCTCGTTTCTTTTTGCCGTGTCACTCGTTTCTTTCGCGGCTGGTCCGACTCAGCCATCTCCACAGATCCATCCGGCCGCGGGACGGGATCGTGAGGCCGGACGGATCCCTCATACACCTCACAGTTACTTCACTGCCGGATGTCGGTTCCGGCTCGCGAGCCGTGCGACAGCACCATGACCCCGGGAGCGGGGCCGGCGGCCAGAGCGACCGCCCGGCGTGCCAGCACCCCCGCAAGGTGCCCCCGGTACGCCGCGTCCGCGAACAGATCCTCCAGGAGGCCGTCAGGCGGCAAATGGATGTCGCGCAGCCCCCCGGCGACGAACGCCGCGGTGAGGGCCGCCTCCGCCTCCCGCCAGCGGAACGCGCCGTCAACGCGCGCTCCGGTGACCGCCACGCGCGGGCTGCCGTCCGCTGCGAGCGCGGCGAAGACGCCGACCATGGCGTAGCGCGCCGCCGGATTCAGAAACTTGACCCAGGCGGCCTGCCGGACGGCAGGGAACGTCACTGCCGTAACGATCTCTCCCGGCTCAAGCACCGTCCGGCAGTGGCCGGCGAAGAACTCCGTGGCGACGACTTCCCGCTCCGTCGTGTGGACCGTGGCGCCGAGTGCGAGGCAGGCGGACGGGTAGTCGCCGGCCGGTTCGTTGGCTGCGAGCGCGCCGCCGAGCGTCCCCCTGTGGCGGACGGCCGGGTCGCCGATGTGCCCCGCGAGGGCTGCCAGCACCGGCAGCCGCTCCCGCAGGAGGGCCGAGCCGGCGACTTCGGCGTGCGTCGCACCCGCCCCGATCACGACCGCGCCGTCACGGGATTCGATTCGCCCGGGGACCAGGCCGGTGACGTCCACGAGGCTCTCTGGCGAGTGACGGCCGCGCTTCATATCCCGCAGCAGTGTCTGGCCGCCAGCGAGCAGCATGGCGCCCTCCCCGAAGGCGAGCCGGCGCGCTTCGTCGAGCGTGGCGGGTCGGTGGTAAACGAAGTCACGCATGGACAGTCCTCACTTGTATCCGGCGGTCATCACCCTGGCGCCGGCGGCGATCGCCCTGACGATATTGTGATAGCCGGTGCAGCGGCAGATGTTGCCCTTGAGTTCCTCCCGGATCGTCGCCTCGTCCGGCTCGCCCAGGCGGCGCACGATGTCGAGCGCCATCATCACCATGCCCGACGTGCAGTAGCCGCACTGGAGCGCGTGGCACTCACGGAAGGCCGCCTGCATCGGGTGGAGGGGGGCGCCGGGCGGGGCCAGACCCTCGATGGTCGTGACCGCCGCGCCCTCGCACTGGAGCGCGAGCATCGTGCAGGACTTTACCGCCAGGCCGTTGACGTGAACGATGCAGGCGCCGCACTGCGTCGTGTCGCATCCGACGTGAGTGCCCGTCAGGCCGAGCCCCTCCCTGAGAAAGTCGACGAGCAGCGCCCGCCATTCGACCGCACCGCGGACCGCACGCCCGTTCACTGTCATGGAGACTTCAGGCATCGTCCCCCCTTTCCAGGTTTTGTTCATCCCGCGCCCGTTTGATCGCCTGCCAGACGCGCATCGGGGTCATCGGCAGCGGAATGTCAGTCACGCCGAGCGGCGCGAGCGCATCCAGCACGGCGTTGACGACGGCCGGCGTCGCGCCGATCGTGGCGCCCTCGCCGACGCCCCTTGCGCCGAGCGGGTTCATCCGGGTGCGGATCTCCGTGTGGCCCGTCTCGAACGCGGGCAGGTCGGTCGCATGCGGCATCGCGTAGTCGCTGAAACTGCTGACCAGTGGCTCGCCGCCGCTCCCGTGGACGACCGCCTCCATGAGGGCCTGACCGATCCCCTGCGCCGCCCCGCCATGCACCTGGCCGTCGGCGAGCAGCGGGTTGATGATGCGGCCGCAGTCATCCACCACGACGTGACGCAGCAGCGCGACGTGTCCCGTCCCGGCATCGACCTCGACCACGGCGACGTGCGCGCCGTAGTCAAAGAGGATGTCCTTCGGGTCGAAGAAGCAGGTCTCGTCGAGACCGGGCGCCATGCCGAGCGGCAGGTCGTGGCCGAGGTGCGCCTCGCGCGCGACGTCGGCGAAGGTCACGGCTCCCGCATCACGCTGCGGGGCGGGCAGCTCGAATCCGCTGCGCCGCCTGAAAACGACGGGTAAGACCTTTTGTGCCACCTTCCTGACCGAATGTGCGATCGCCACGACTGCGCCCGGGTGCGCCACTGGGCGGAAAGTGCCGTTCTCGTAGATGAGATCACGTGTACGCCTTTGCAGCTTCCAGGCCGCAATCTTCCTGACCTTGTCCATGACCCTGCGGGCCGCCTCATACACCGCCGAGCCGCCGATGGTGATGGATCGCGAGTTGAAGGTTCCGGTCCCGAAGGGTACCGCCTGCGTGTCCCCCTCCACGACCTCGACGTCGTCGAGCGCGATTCCAAACACGCCGGCCGCAATCTGGGCGAGACTGGTCGTGTGGCCCTGCCCGGTGCTCTGCGTGCCGCAGAAGACGGTCGCGCGCCCGTCGGCGTGGACCACCACGCGCGCGCTCTCGTGGCCGGCGCGCCGGAACCCGATCGCACCCATCGCGATCGAGGGCGCGGCGCCGGAGCCCTCCGAAAAGGTGGCGAGGCCGACGCCAGGGTAACGGCCCTCGGCGCGCAGCCGCGCCTGCCACTGGCGCAGTTCAGCATATCCCGCGAGCGCCAGCGCCGCGTCCATGTTGGCGGCGTAGTCGCCCGAGTCGAGGGTGAATCCGGTCGGCAGTTTGTGAGGCATGTCGGACGAGCGGACAAAATTCACCCGCCTCACCTCGGCGGGATCGCATGCGAGTTCGCGCGCGAGTTCGTCCACCATCCGCTCGATCAGGAAAGTGGCCTCGGGATGGCCGGCGCCGCGGTAAGGCCCGGTCGGGGTGCGGTTGGTGTAGACGCCGATCACCTCGGTTTCGACGTTTGGAATCTGATACTGGCCCGTGGTGGAAGTCCCGGTGTTGATCGCGGGTACCCCCGGCCCCATTCCCATTGCATACGCTCCGATATCGGCAATAATCCGGGTGCGAAGTCCGGTGATCCGGCCGTCGCGCCGGGCCGCGAGTTCGGCGTACTGGATCTGGTCGCGCCCATGCGTGGTCGCGAAAAAACTCTCGCCCCGCCCTTCCGCCCAGGCGCAGGGGCGGCCCGTGCGCATCGAGAGGAGCGCGCAAATCACGTCCTCGGCGTAGAAGCCGAGTTTGGCCCCGAACCCGCCGCCGATGTCGGGAGCGACGAGCCGCAACTTGTGAAGCGGCAGCCCGAGGCACTCGGCCAGTGACCGGGCGTGGGCATGCGGCAACTGGCTTGAGGTGTGATGCGTCAGCCGGCCCGTCCCGGCGTCGAAGTCCGACAGCACGGCCCGACCTTCGAGCGGTGCGGCGGTCACGCGGTTGTTGGTGAGACGCCGGCGGATAACGACGTCGGCTTCAGCGAAGGCGCGCGCAACGTCTCCGCCGGCCCGGCGGAATCGGAAGGCAATATTGTCCGGCACCGCATCGTGCAGGCGGGGAGCGCCTTCCCCGGTCGCCGCCTCTTGGTCGGCGACCGGGGGCAGTTTCTCGCAGGCAACAGTGATTGCCGCCAGCGCGTCCTCCGCCGCAACCGCAGTTTCGGCCGCGACCGCCGCGACCGGCTCCCCGGCATACCGGATGCGATCTCGCGCCAGGACCGGGTGCAGAGGCACCACATCCATGCCCGGAGCCACCCAGTCGCAGGGCAGGTCGCCGACGCCCGCCAGGTCGCCGGCCGTAAGTACTGCCGCGACGCCCGGCAGCGTGCGGGCTTCGGTCGCGTCAACTGCCAGAAGCCGGGCGTGGGCATGCGGCGAGCGCAGCACTTTGACGCGCAGGGGGCCGGAGGTCGCAATCAGGTCCGAGACGTAGCGGCCGCCTCCCCGCAGGAGGCGTTCGTCCTCGAGGCGGGGCGCGGGGCGGCCGATGGCGGCGCCCTTCCTGCCGTCGGCCCGCCATGAAAGAGGCGGGGATGAATGCCCTGACTGACCGTCCATAAGAGATCCCTTTCAGCCCTGCCGCGCCGGCCCCAACCCCGCGCCGTCACGCCTGAGCAGGAGCAGGAACACGAGCGCATGCGTGATCAGGAGCAGCGGCACGAGGACCGTCGGGATGAACCAGGCGGCGCCCAGCTCGCCCGACGCGAACCCGACGCGATTGCCCTCGTAGAACGCGTAGATCAGATCCGCGCTGCCCAGAATGTTGAACGCCCAGACCAGGATGATACCCGGCCGGCCTGGCAACGCCACGATCGCGAGCAGGGCCAGGATTGCGGTCGCGAGGTCGCCGTACGCGGCCGGGCGCGCGAAGGCGTCCGGTAAATCCGGCGAGACCACGCCGGGCACCAGGAAGGACAGGCCGACGAACCGGAATGCGTGCAGGAGGAGGAGCGGACGCAGGGCGTCGGCACGCGGCCGGGTGCGCAGCGCCGGTCAGAGGTATCGCCCCGCGACGATCCCCCAGGCGACGAAGCTGAGAATGATACTGACTGCGAACAGCGCCCGGGCGGTCATCACTTCCTCATCCGACGACAAAGCCATAGCCTCAACCTTCGCCGATGCAAACAGACTGACAGAAGGCCGCGTTTCGAGTCGCTCAACGGAGAACTCAGGCATCAATTTGCCTGTAGTCAGCCAGGTCCGCCTTGATCCCGAGTCGCGCAAACAGCTCTTGTGGGCTGAAGTTCATCTCCTTATGCAAGGCCATTACAGCGGCTTTGGCATTCTCAACGTCTGAAGCACCGGCCCACTCGACGAGGGTGACAAAGTTGAACTCACCGGGCCCCGAGGACTGCTCCAGCACAAGGTCTCGCACGAAGCCGGGCAGAGTCCTGAGTAGTTCGTGGGTCTTCCAGACTTTAGCTAGAAATTCGTCGCGCGCATGCTCCGGAACGACGAACTTGTGCACGCGACAGATGTGCTTGAGCTGGCCGGAGGCCTGGTCGCCAATCATTTCCCCTCCCATTCGGAACGTTATTCTCCCCTGTCACACCGCCTGGCAGGCGCGGGTGTAGTGTTCTCGAGCGAAGCTTTTCCATAGAGTTCGCTCGCTGCCCGGTGGTCGATAAAAACCGGCATTCGCGCTCACTCCGACTTCCTCAACAAGCGCGGAACAGCGTAATTCGCGCGCCAATCGATTCGCAAAGTCAACGTTACCTCACGGTGGACCGGGTGGCGTGAAAGTCCCGTTCAATTCTCGTGAAATTATGATTGAAGCTGCAGGCGGGTGATGTTGAAAGTCCGGGCCCTCAATTCACACCGGGGTTACATCATTGCTGACAGGCGGGTCGCAACCGCACAGGTCGCGGGGGGGAATCCCATTCGCCCCACGGGCAACCGCAATCTTCTCAAAGTTCAGGCTCAGGCGTCTCTGCTTCAGTCTTTTTCTGCGGCCAATGCGCAAAGCATTGCCAGCCGGCGCGCAGTCGTCCAGGTCGCCCATTGAAGCCACCGCTGGCGCGCCGGTCGTTGACAGCAGGCCGGCACCTCCCGGCCTGCGGGTCCGGGATTGACGCCGGTAGTTACAAAAAGGTCAGTGCAGGTTACCGGACATAATCGCACCCACCGCTGAAGCGGTCGGTGCGGACTTGATGCGTTTATATTCGTCACCGGCCGCGAGAAGCAGAGGGGCGTCAGGATCCGCATCGGTCCAGCTGGCAAGGAATTGCTGATAGGCCTGCAAACTTGCGGTGAGGTTGCCGGCCATCGCATGTGCGCGCGCCAGACCCAGGGGCGCTACCGCATAGAAGGGCGAGAAGGGTTCAGCGCCTCGATGGTCGAGGATGCGCTGAAACTCCTCCGCCGCTTGAACACCGGCTGCCCGATTGCCGGCGTCCCGAGTGCCAGTTTCCTGGCCACCTGAAGCCTCCAGAAGATATGACATGGCGCGCAGACAGACGGGCGCGAATACGGCGCAGAGGCCGAATTCGTAAGGCGCTGCGAGCCGAAGCTCTTCGATCGCCTGCGTGGGATAATTATGTGAGAGTGCGATGCCAGCCCGCACGATTGGAGCCAGAACTGAATTGATGATGGTGTGTTCGGGGTTGTCCCCCGTCAGCTCGTCGGCGATGGCCTGAGCTTCGTCCGCACATCCACAAATGGCCAGCGCCAGCGCCGCACGCAGGCTGGGGTCGTAGCCCGGATTACGTGTGAGCACGCGCCGCGCCCCATCGAGCGCCCGCTCTTTATTACCAAATGCCATTTCCATCCAGACCGCCGCTGCAAGGTGATTGCTCCCGGCCCCCGCAAGGTCCCGCGCGTCTGCCATCGCCGCGGTCTCCTCATAAAGTTCCCTGGCTTCGCGGAGCCTGCCTGAGCAGGCTGCCACCTGCGCCCGCGCCGCAACGAGCTCGAACTCGCGCGGTTTATCGCGGCCCCATTCGAGATGCCGCTTTGCAGTCTCCTCGTCGCCGTCAAGAATTGCCAGCTGGTAAAGCAGCCGCCTTGTCAGCATCGTCTCGATGTTCAACTCCACGGCTCGCTCCGCGATTTTTCGGGCTTCGTCAAACCGTCCGAGGCCTCGGTAAGCGTGCGCCAGGTTCGAATAAGGAAAGCCGTGAGAAGGGTTGCGCCTGAGCGCCTCCTTTCCCTCTTCAATCGCGAGCGAGAAATCGCCGAATACATTGTGGATATAGGCCAGACTGTTAGCCGGCTGATATTCCTCCGGGAACAGACGCTTCCAGGCTTCGAGCGTTTGCGAGGCGCGTAACTGGTCGCCGGTGATCTCAAAGTCGTACTGGTACATGATCGACAAGCGCTCGCGCTCGCTCGCCTGCTCTCGCAGCCCGTGTGCCTGCCGGGCATATTCCCTGGCGCGTTCCACCTCCCCCAGATTGCTGTAGATTCTCGAGAGACTGACGTAGGCCGAGGCGAAGTTCGGGTCGAGTTCAACCGCCCGCAGAAAGAAAGGGACCGCTTCGGCCGAGTGCGCCAGGCGCATGAGCGCGTTCGCCTGCGCGGTGAGCAGGCCGGCCCGGGCAGCCCGGGTGGCCATCTCGTGATAGGTTGCCGCGGACCGTTGCAGGTCGCCCGCCGCATAGTGCGAGTCGCCGAGCCGCTCGAGGATCTGCACGTCGAGCTTTGTCCTCTTCTCAGCCTCGATTCCGGGCAGCAGTTCGCGCGCGTGTTCGAGCGCCCGGATCGATTCATGGTGGGCGTATCGGCGCGTCGCGTTTTCGGCCGCGAGCATCAGGTATTGAACCGCGCGTCCGTACTCGCGTCCTTCTTCAAAGTGCAAAGCGATCCTTGCGGCGGCCTCCGCCCCGTCTTCGGGGCGGAGGGCTTCGAGACCGTAAGCCAGGCGCCGATGGAAATTCACCCGCTGCGTCGGATTCAGGCGCCGGTAAAGAACCTCGCGGTACAGGAAATGACGGAACTCATACGCCGAGGAAAGCACCCCGTTTGGAAACTCCCGCGTGCCGCCGGCCTTCAGGAACTGCTGCCGCTCGGCCAGGGCCGCGCACTGTTCCTCGACCTCGGCCGCGGGGCGCCCCATCATCGTCGCCACCGACCAGGCGGTGAAATGCTCACCGGCCACGCTCGCGCATTTGAGAAGTTGTCGTTGCTCGTCACTTAAATATTGAAGCTGCACTTCCAGCATCTGCCTGAGTGTCTCCGGCACACCCGGATCGACCTGCCCCAGCGGCATTGTCATCCGCCAGCGGCCGCCGGTTTCCGCCAGCGCGCCCTGTTGCACGAGGTGATCCAGCATCGCCGTCATGAAAAGGGGATTGCCATCGGAATGCTGATGAATGACCGTGGCGAAACCTGTCGGCAGATCGGCGTCGGCGAAACGCTCGTCGAGATAATCCCCCACATCCGACTCCGCCAGACGCTCGAGGGGAATTTCAGACGCCAGGTGATGCACGAGCAAATCCTGTTTCAGCGCTTTCAGGGGGCTTTCCGTCAGGATCAGATCCGCCGGCCGAAACGTGGCCAGGATCAGCAGCCTCGCCATCTGACGGCGACGCGCGATCGCGGAGATCAGATCGAGCGTCGAATGGTCCGCCCAGTGGAGATCCTCGAGGATCAGGGCCAGCGCCACGTTCCCGGTAATCGCTTCCAGCGCCTCGCACAGCTCACGCACCATGCGTTCACGCGTCGCTCCGAGAATCTCTCGTTTGAGAGCGGCGTACTGATCCGGTCTGACGAGCGACGGCAATTGAACTATCCACATTGGCGCGTGCCTGGCCAGGACGTTGACGACATCGCCGCCTGAGTCATCACGCGCAAGCTGCCCCAGGGCTTCGAGGACCGGATAGTAAGCTTCCTTGCCGCCGAACCCCTCTACCGATTGACCACGAACTGTCCGGGCGGCTGGAGTGTGGCCCGCTCTGAGTTGAAATGCATCGACGAGGCTGGTCTTCCCAATTCCGGCCTCGCCGGAAACAAACACAACCTGACGGTGCCCATGAAGGGCGTTCCGGAGATGCCCATCCAGCTCGGTTAAAGCTGACTGGCGTCCTGCCAGCTTCGTTCCGGCGGCAACCGCAGAGCCTCCGCCTGCGCTTTCGGTTACCGGTGCGATGAACTTGTAGCCTCGCTTCGGAAGCGTTTCGACAAAGCGGGGCCTGCCGGCCTGGTCGCTGAGCGCGCGCCGGATCTCCAGGATGTACCTCCGCAGTACCTCAGGCTGAACGTATGTTTCCGGCCAGATGGCAGTGAGGAGTTCATCGTGGGTTACCAGCCGCCCGGCATGCGCGACCAGATACCGCAGCACCGCAAACGGTTTTGGCGTCAGCGACACTCGCGCCTCCCCGCGCCAGAGGCACTGATTTACCTCATCCAGACGAAATGCCTGAAACGACTTCATCACGTTCTCAGGGGGTGGGGAGCTTTCCGGTGCATGAAAAACTCTTATTATGCGAAGGATTTACGCAGTTGAACGAAGAATCAACATCCCGGCTGAACTGCCGTTGTGCCAGGCCATTTGTTTTCAATGACGCCTTATTCCAGCTGCGTAATTCCTCAGGCGATCAGGTGTACTGGAACCTGGATTTTTGATAAACGTTTGTTGCGGCGAATCGGAAGTTGACGCCGTTCCGATTCGTCTGCATTTCTCAAATCACTTTGATTCCGGTGTAATAAGTTCGCTTCTGATTTTCACACTCAAACATGAATTTCACAAGAATTGAACGCGGGTTGCACAACTTTGGACTCCCGCCTGGCGTAGGCTCATATGCGATGAGACTGGCTTATATCCTGCAAATTGGAACTGAAACTGAGGCGGCCCGGCGCCATTTCGTGGGATTTATTGAAGAAGTCGATACGGGTCGCGAGTTGCGCTTCAAATCAACGGACGAGCTGTTAGCATTTCTCGCTGAGTGCTTTGACAAGACACGAGAGCGGGAACCGGAGCCCGACGAGCCTGTGCGTGAATAAGTGAGGAGAAAGGACATCCGTTTCATTCTCGTACCCGGGCCATGAGAACGATTCGCACGGTTTTCGCCACACGCCCTCTGACGCAGGCCGGCCTCACAGCTTCATCCGCCTCGTGATCTCGTCTCCAAACTTATCGCGTTTGACGGCGATCCGCCGCACGTAGACGCGCGTCGTGGCCGGATTCTGATGCCCGAGCGCGTCCTGCGTCTCGACGATGCTGCCCGAAGACTCGCTCACGATCCGGGCGAAGGTGTGGCGCGTCTGGTGGAGGTGGAAGTGTTCGATCCCGGCCTCGCGTGCGTAATCCTTCATCCTGCTCGCGAAGGCCCAGGCCGAGAGCGGCTGCTCGGACGCGACCGCTTCCCTGCCCTGATCGTGCCGGACCCAGAGCGGCCCGCCCTTCCCGATCACATTCATGCGCCCGGCAGCCGTCAGATAACAGATGAGTGCGGAACTCACTGCCGGGCTGCCGACCATCCGTGCGACGTAATCGCCGCCCTTGACCCGGCAGGTGACCAAGATCCCCTCGTCGCGAAATTCCAGATCCTGCCCGCGCAGGCCGAGTACCTCCGCGCGCCGCATCCCGGAGACGACGAAAAACAGGAAGAGCGCATAGTCCCGCTGTGCGGTGATCTCTCCCTGCTCGGCATGCGCCCGGATGACCGCCTGCAGCTGCTCCAGCTGTTCGTCACTGAGAGCTTTGGCCGACTCGGTCTGGTAAGCCTTCGGCGCCTTCGGCCGCGCCAGCCTGACCGGGTTCTTCTGAATGTGGTGATCGAGCGCCGGGTCACGCATCAGCCATTCGTAGAAGGAGGAGAGGAACGAGAGCCGGCAGTAGATCGTCGCGAGTGCGAGTCCCCGCGCCTCCATCGCCCCGCGCCAGGCTTTGACATCCAGCGGCGTGACCTCGTGCGCCGATTTCCCGGCGTGGGCGAAGAAGCCCTCAATGGCTTTGCTCTTGATCCGCACGATGTCATGGCGACGGAGACTTTCGGAATCGCTCGACCCGTCGGCCCAGAGCGCGATGGCATGGCCCAGCGCTTCCCCGACGGAGTTCTCACCACGATCACTTGTCGGAACCAGCGAGGTATTTTCACCCATCGGTTATTCTCCCTTCCCTGCGCGGTGCTATAATCCGCGCTGGCTCCGGCGGCCGCGATGTTTGTGTCAGCGTGCCGCCAGTCATGTCGCGTTTCCCTGTTTGCCGAAAGGACTCAACTGTTATGGTTGCGAACCTGAAGGATCTGCCGCGCCACTACTACACGCTGGAGGAGTACTTCGCGCTGGAGCGCGCTGGCGAGGCCCGCTACGAGTACTGGGACGGCGAGATCATCTGCATGAGCGGCGGCACGCCGCAGCACGCCATTATCGGCGGCAACGTTTTCGTCAGCCTGACCAACCGGCTGCGGGGAGGCACCTGCCGCGCCTTCAACGGCGATCTGGCGATCAGAACCCCGTCACTCCTGCCTTACCGCTACCCGGATGTGAGCGTCGCCTGCGGCCAGCCCGTTTACGAGACGGTCGAAGGGATGGGTACGCTCACCAACCCGGTACTCGTCGTCGAGGTCTTCTCGCGCGGTACCGAGAGCCTCGACCGCAACCAAAGGACGACTACCAGGCGCTCCCTTCCCTCGTGGAGTATCTGCTCGTCTCGCAGGACACGCCTCATATCACGCACTACGCGAGGCATGGTGGCGAATGGGTGCGCACCGATCACTCGGACCTGACGGCTGAGATCACGCTGCCCGCGCTCGGCATTGAGCTGCCGCTCGGCGAGGTCTACGAAGGCGTCGAGTTCGACTGAGACCGGGGACTGCTCAGTCCCTTCATGTCTGCCCTTTTTCTCTCTTCCACACCCAGAATCCGGCTATAAAACGCCCGCATTTTATCACCTCTGTCAGGTTGCGCAAATGTTCTATTTGCGCAACCTCAATTTATTCTCACCCATTTTTACCCATTCTATGGTAAGAGATGAAACATTCCCGAAAGGAGGCTCTCAGTGAAGGTCACTCGAAGGCGACAGAGACGACCCGACCCGCTCGCCTCGCGGGCTGCCGTCAGAACCATCCTCCGCGACCTGCGGGCCGCCCTGCCCGAAATTATTCCTTCGTCCGACAGGGAGTTGCTGAGTCTGCTGCGGGCCATCCTGCACACCGAGCGTCATCCCGAGGTGAGGACCCGCCGCGGCCGGAAGTCGAAATGGAAGGACTATGAGCTTGAGAAAACAGCCGGCGCACTGAGGAGGATCCTCGGGCGTGGAACAAATCGGATCTGTCTGCGGTCCTTCACCGAACACTACCTGCTGATCCCGGGCTTCCCGGAGGAAATAGCAGAGGCGCTGGAGCGGAGTGAGATCAACCTGTTTGAGGCGGAGCAGCTCGCCAGGCTGACTCCGGTGAGGCTGAAGGCTTCGGCCGAGCAGGCGAGGAAACAACGCCGGCGCCTTTTGCGAGTTCATCTCCAGTCCGGCGAATCGGGGGCACGCCTGAAAGCTCGCGTGGACGGCCTGCTCTGGCTGCACCGGCACCCGGAAGCGCTCTTTGAGCCGGTTCCCTCCCCCGGCCGGTTCTCACCTGAAATCATGGCCGAGGCACAGAAACTCGAGGCTGAGATTGATGCGGCGGCTGACGACCCTGATTCACTCGTGGCCGGGATCGGGCCCGATCACTTCTTCTATGAATACCTGCGGATCATCGCCTCGATGATGAGGGAGATCGACGCTGGGGCGATTCCTGACGAGGCGCTCGACCGGCTGATGGGGCACGGGGAGCAGCTCATCCAGCAGCTCAACTCGATCTGGAAACAGCAGCACCCGGCGGTCGATCAGCGGACGATCGAGGAGACGAAGCAGAGCTTTTACCTGTGAATGGCGTGACCGCAGAAGCACGGCAGCAGGCGGATGGATCCGCCGTGTATCGCCCGAAGAAGGGCCGGTTGTCCGGCGTTCGCCGGAAGTGGAAAACCGGGAGCGAGCTTCGCACCGGCTGTGGATCATGTCCTTTGGATCCGAAGGGACGCGGTCGCACTCCTTCATCACCCCGGGACAACGCGTTGTCCTCAGTTCTCCTCAAACAGGGCGATGACCTTTTCGAGGGCCGCTCGGTTCTGGTAGCTCAGGACGATCCTGCCCGTCTCACTGTTTCCCGTCACTCTGCACCTCCTCCCGCAGTGTGGGGGAAATCCGGCTGGATCGAATCACGAGGATCAGCTGTCACCAGTTCCCTGCCAGCACATTGTCCCGGATGGTCATCACACTTCTAATCACACCTTGTAGTCTGATCTCTTGCCAAGAGCCAGCTTATCCGGCTCCTCATTTTATCGGCTCCAGAGGTTTGTTTTTCTTCCGTTTTATAACACGTTATATATTTTAACTTTGATTAACACACAATACCCAATTTCAAATTATTTTCAATTTCAGGTAATTGCATATTATTGTCACAGCGGGTATGATGCGCCCGTTTTATTCAGTAATTCGAAGTCTCAAACCCCGGAGGACCAATGAGTATCATCATCTCAGCCGCCACGCACAAAGGGGGTACCGGCAAGACTACGACCATCGTCAACCTCGCAGCCTCATACGCAAACATCAACAAACGGGTCCTCGTGATTGATCTCGACCCGCAGATGAATGCCACCCAGCTGCTGACGACACCCGGCCAGCAGTACCCGGAGGAGAAAACCATCGCCCAGGCGATCAACAACAGCCTTCCGCTTGAGGAGGTCCGGATTCAGACGTCCTGCGAGGGGGTGGATCTGCTGGCCGCGAGCCCTGACCTGAACGACATCCGGGACAGGATGAAATCCGACGCCGAACAAGCGTTCCTGCTGGATGATCTGCTGGAGTCACCGGTGATTGAAGAGTACGACCTGATCCTGATCGACCTGCATGGGAGCCTTGACTGTCTGATGCTCTCGGCACTGAAGAGTTCGGACTACTACCTGATTCCCATGTTCGCCGAGCGTTCTTCGGCGGAAGGGCTGCAGATGATGGTCGATTTTGTCGCCCGACACCGCCGGCTCCTCTCGGCGCTCAGGCTGCTCGGGATCGTGATCACCAGATTCAATCCGAAAAATGCGACCAACGTGGTCTACAAGGATCTGATTTACGAGATGGGGAAGAAGTCCAACATCCCAGTCTTCCAGAACATTATCCCGGTCAGCAACGCTGTCTCCGGGGCCGATGCTGAACACAAAACTCTGCTCCAGTACCGGCGCACTCTTCCGATCACGGAGGCGTACACGGCACTGGCTGGGGAGATGCTCCCCCTGCTCTCAAGCCGCAGAAGAGGCAGAGTCCCACAGATCAGGACCGCAGCCATTGCCGAGGCGAGGTCCGCATTCGAGATGCTGGACGTTGAGCAGATGTCGTGATTTATCCCTTTACCCTGCATCTGGTTAAAGTCAGATAAAACTTATAACAAGTTACAACCTGAGGTGATCAATATGAGCAGGTCTCATCTGAGGGATGCGGCAAACGCCACAATCGGAAAGATCAGTCAGCAGATAGCCGAACACCAGCAGGAAGATGCCTACGCGGCGCTCCTCGACAAAAGCGGCCGGTATATCAGGATCAATGTCCAAGACATCGTCATAGATGACAACATCCGACGCGACGTTGATCAGGGTTCGGCGAGGTTTGAGGAACTTGTCACCTCGATCAGAGAGAAGGGAATTCTCGAACCTCCATGTGTGCAGATCAGATTCCATGACGGGCTGCACCACCCCTTTCTGGTCTACGGGCAGCGACGCGTCATCGCCGCCAGGGTCGCCGGCCTCACCAGAATTGACTGTCTGATCCGCAATGAGATAGACGGGAAGGGGGCTCTCGCGTCGCTCCAGCTCGACGAGAATCTGACACGCGAGGATCTGCACGCACTGGACATCGCGGAGGGATACCTCGCCATGATCGAAGACGGTTACTCGCCCGAAGAGATCGCCGCCAGGCACGAGAAAGATAAGGCGACCATCAAACGCTATCTGAAAATCGCCCAGTGGCCGAGGAGTGTCCGGAACCTGATCCGCGCCAATCTGGACGTGTTTCCCACCCACGTCCTCTTCAACCAGCTGGCTGGCAGGTCCGCGTTTTATACGGAGGAGCAACTCCGGCAGGCCGTCGAAGAGATCATCGCCAAGAAAAAGAGCGGACAGCCGGTGGCAGGGAAGGATAATGAAATCAGGAAGTTGGAAGACCGGTTGACCGACAGGTTTGGTGGAAAAGTAAGGATCAGAGAGAAGGAAGGGAGCGGGAGTATCACCATTTCCTACGCATCGTCTGCGGATAAACAGAAACTGATCGAAATGCTGATGGAATGACAAATACGGCCTGAACTTGGCCCTCTGCCCGTGCCCCCTGCACACTGGCAGATGACCGCAGTGCGGGGGAAAAACACGGGCAGAGGAACAGCCTGTGGATGAGTAACCGCAGTGTGGGGGATATAAGCTGACCGCAGTGTGGGGGAAAACAGGTTAATTTTAAGCCGGATCAAACGACCGCAGTGCGGGGGAAATACCAACCGTAGTATGAGGGAAAAACCGCAGTACAAGGGAAGGGATACCGCACCCCGAGGGAAACATTACCGCAGTGCGGGGGAAATACAGCCGCAGTGTGAGGGAAAAATTCCTAACCTAAACACTGTGTTTTCAATGATTACCGGCATGCGCCATGATTAATTCAGACAGGTTCTGATTAATCCCAGACAACAGCAGACTGCTGCTGTTGAGGCTGGCGACGAAAAAGAAAACGAACACCTCGGATGCTGGCCACCGAAACCCCGTCAGTCACGGGGCATAAAAGGGAAGAGCCGTGAAGAGCAGCAACAGACAAAAAGAGGCGCCTGAGCAGAGGGACCTGACGACAGGGCAGGGCGGGGAAGCCATTGTCCCCGACTTCGTCAAGGTCGAGAAGAACCTCGCCTCTCTGGGTTTCTTTACCCCGCCCAAGAGAGAGATCAAAAAGTCCCGCTCCAAGACCATCAGGTTTTCGCGGATGATCGGCGACAGCCGGGTTGAGGCGGAGGTCAAGATCTCGGCCGACGAGGAACTCGGGCTCCCCACCACGGCGGATCAGGATAAATTCCTCGCCTTCCAGAAAATGGTCAACGACCAGATCACACAGACGGGCGGAATCAGCAACCCGGTCTGCTTCCAGTCCTCGGACATCCTCCACCTCTTGGGGCTCGCCGACAGCGGTGAGAACTTCAAGGAGATCGAGCGGTGGCTCGACCGCATGACGACGACCACGATCGTCTCCAAAGGGGCCGTCTACTTCGCGGGCAAAAAGCGCTGGGCGACTGACCGGTTCCACGTCTTCAGCCGCGCCGTCTCCATCGGGAAGGATCTCGGCAACGGCGCCGTGGCCGACCGCAACTACGTCTGGCTGTCGGAATGGCAGCTTGAGAACCTGGTCCACAACCACCTGCTGCCGATCGACTTCGAGACCTACAAACAGATCAGAAATCATGTCGCCAAAGCGCTCGTGCCGCTCCTGCAGATCTGGCTCTACGCGAGCCGGGAGGAGGGGGTCTTCGAGAAGCGCTACGACGAACTGTGCCAGATACTCCACCTGACGCAGTACAGGCATGCTTCCAAGATCAGGGAGAAGATCGGTCCGGCGCTCGATGAGCTGAAGCGGTATAAATACATTTCAGAATGGAAGCTCGAGCATGCCAGCGACCGGGAAAACTTCAAGGTCGTCCTCTACCACGGGGAAAAATTCCACGAGGACAGGAGAAGGAGGCTCGGACAGGCTGAGCCCGATGCGCCCGGCGGCGCCCGGAATAAAACCGGTGAGGAGAGCGCTGGAAAACAGCATCGCCCGGATCAGGGGGGAAGGCGGGAAGAGGTAAACAGGACCGGTAATCAGACTGACCCCGAAAGTATGATTGAACGCCTCTGCCAGGATTTCAGGGTTGCCAGAAACAAGGCGGTTGAGATCGTTGAAAAATATCCGGAAGAGACGAGAACGCAGCTCGACGCCTGGCGGTTCAGAGAATCCCGGCCGGACAACCCAGCCGGCTGGATCATCAGGGCCATTGAGCAGAATTACCACCTCCCGGACGGGTATCTCGAAGTGAAGCAGAAGGAAGAGGCGGGTTCCCGCAAGGCAGCCCGCGAGGCAGCGATCGCCGCCTGTCCGTACTGCCGCCACTCCGAGGGCTGGAGATTTACCGCCCGCGGTGCCCGCCCTTGTACCCACGATCCCGCGCATGAAGAGAATGCGCCGGATCTGATCTGATAATGACGTCCCCGACTACCCGCCAACCAGGGCACTGACGGAGTTCGATTCAAAATAGTTCCTGAACTGCCTGCCGGATCGTCTCCGATATTTTTTACTGGGTAGTGGCTCAAACGGGTGAGAGATGATAGCCTCGCCCGCATGGTCACGAAAATTATCAAGTGCTACCACTGCGGCAGCGAAAACATCGTCAGGCACGGCCTGACAAAGAACGGGAAGCAACGTTACCTGTGCCGGGACTGCAAGCGGAGCAGCCGTGAAGATCCCCAGCCCAATGGCTACACCGCGGAGCAACGCGAGGAGATTCTGCGCGCCTATGAAGAGCGCAGTTCGTTGCGCGGCCTGACCCGCACTTTCCGCGTGGCGCGCAACACTGTCAGCGGCTGGCTCAAAAAAAAGGGGTGACGCTCCCGCCCCTGAGCGAGACGCTGCTTAACCCTGACCCTGACGACCCGGAGTCAACCTCACTCGAGTTGGATGAGCTGTGGTCATTCGTCCTGCGGCGCGTCAACAAACGCTCTCGTGTGGGTCGCACTCTGCCGCG
>DASRDU010000030.1:0-7784 GCA_035652435.1 Blastocatellia bacterium | reverse complement strand
TTCCTGACCCAGTTGCTGGAGTTGCTCGCCGACCAGCCGTTCGGCTTCTGCTGCTTTGGTGACCTCCTGCTCAGTGCCTTCCACCAGGTCGAGCATTTGTTCAACCCTCGCCCACAATTTCGGGTGTTGCTGCAACCTCTCTGGCAAACTCTTTTTTCTCTCCTGCCGCACGTTTTCAGCCATGATTTTTCCGCCTCCCGGGTAGTTTCCCGGCGAGATTACCTCAACCGGTCCCGCCAGTTCACTGAGTCGCACTTTTAATCACACCCGGCCCCGGGTCAGGGAATGAAGGCAGGTTGCCAGAGGCAAATGGCAACCTGTAGGATACGAGGTCAGCTGACCTGGTGAACTTGTGGTGAGGTCTCTCGCCTGATCTGAAGGAGTCGAAATGATGGGATTCGGGAAACGTCTTTCTTACGCCTTTCGTTGTTTCTTTTCATTGCTCTCAAATGGCGTGATCCCGGCGGAGATTACGTCGGAATTAATCGGCACGCCGGCGCAGGCCGCGGCGCCCGCAGTCACAGGGGCCCCGCCGGTGGAAAAGCCGGCAGTCGAATCGGCTGACCGCGCCATCCAGATGCTCGCCCTCCTGCAGCGTGACGGGCGGCTGATTGACTTCTTCACCGAAGACATCGCGCCCTACCAGGACGCCCAAGTCGGCGCCGCCGTCCGCGACGTGCATGAGAACTGCCGGAAGGTGCTTGAGCATTACCTGCGGCTCGAACCGGTCATGGCCGAAGAGGAAGGCCGACCGGTCACCGTCGAACCGGGCTTTGATCCGGCGGCGATCAAATTGATCGGCAATGTCACGGGGAAGCCGCCGCTGCGCGGTCTGCTTCGCCATGGCGGCTGGCGGGTGAAAGAGGTGAATCTGCCACCACTTCCTGCGGGGAATGGTCGTTCTATAATTGCGCCCGCCGAAGTTGAAGTGATGTGAAAGAAGATGAGTCGGAAGCGGTGTGTGACAGACGCCCATCAGGCTTTTCAAAGGGGGTTGTTTTGGATACGCGGTATATCGTCGGCATTGATTTAGGGACGACCAATTCGGCGCTCGCGCAGTTCGACAGCACGGCGCCCGAAGAGCAGGCGCGCATTGAGGTGCGTTCGATCCCGCAACTGGTCAATCCCGGTGAGGTGGATGAGCGGTCATTGCTGCCTTCATTCCTCTTCATCCCCGGTGAACTCGATTTCCCGAAGGGCAGCCTGGCCCTGCCCTGGGAGCGTGACCCGCAATACGTGATCGGCGAACTGGCCCGCAGGCGGGGCGCGGAAAACCCCGCGCGGCTGGTCGCGTCGGCGAAATCGTGGCTGTCATACGCGGCGGTCAATCGCAGTTCGGCAATCCTGCCCTGGCAGGCTCCGGAGGAGGTGCCGAAACTTTCGCCCGTCGAAGTCTCGTCGCGTTACCTGCAATACCTGCGCAGCGTGTGGGACAGTCAGGTGTCGAAGAAGAACCCCGAACTGACATTGAGCGAGCAGGAAATCTTCCTCACCGTCCCGGCCTCGTTCGACGAGGAGGCGCGCGAACTGACGCTGCGCGCCGCCGAACAGGCGGGATTCAAACACGTCACGCTGCTCGAAGAACCGCAGGCGGCTTTCTACGCCTGGGTCGAGAGTCAGGGGGAAGGCTGGCGCAGGCGCGTCAGTGTCGGTGACCTGATTCTGGTCTGCGACGTGGGCGGCGGCACGACCGATTTCAGCCTGATCGCGGTCTCGGAAGAGGGCGGCGATCTGGTGCTGAGGCGCGTCGCGGTCGGCGATCACATCCTGCTCGGCGGCGACAATATGGATCTGGCGCTCGCCCGCCTGTTGCAGCAGAAGCTCGAAGCCGACGGCCATCGCATCGACACCTGGCAGTTGCAGGCGCTCTGGCACCAGGCCCGGGTGGCGAAAGAGAAATTCCTCAACGACCCGAAGAGTAAGAAGCAGCCGATCACACTGCTCGGCAAAGGCACTAAGCTCGTCGGCGGGACGATCAAAACCGAACTGTTGCGCGAAGAGGTCGAGCAGGCTCTGGTGGAAGGCTTCTTCCCCGTCGTGGCGAGCGACGAGGTGCCGGTGCGCCAGCGTCGTATCGGATTCCAGGAACTCGGCCTGCCTTACGCCGCCGACCCCGCGATCACAAGACACCTGGCCCGCTTCCTGGCGCAGCAGGCGATGAACAACCCTGAAGCGTCAACGCTCCGGCGCGGCCCGAGCGGCTTCGCCTGCCCGACGCACATCCTCTTCAACGGCGGCGTAATGAAGGCCTCCCTGTTGCGCGAGCGCGTCGTCGAGGTACTCAACGCCTGGCTGCGGGCCGAGGGCTTCGAGCCGCTGGGCGCGAAGGAGGTACTCGACGCGCCCGACCTTGATCACGCGGTGGCGCGGGGCGCGGCTTATTACGGCAAGGCGCGGCGCGGTCGCGGCGTGCGCATCCGCAGCGGCGCCCCGCGCACTTACTACATCGGCGTCGAGAGCGCGATGCCAGCCGTGCCCGGGCTCCCCGCCCCGCTCAAGGCGCTCTGCGTCGTCCCCTTCGGCATGGAAGAGGGGACGGAGGCGAAGATCCCGGGCCGCGAATTCGGCCTCGTGGTCGGCGAGCCGGCGGAGTTCCGCTTCCTCAGCTCCACCACGCGCAAGCAGGATCAGATCGGCAGTCTGGTCGAAGACTGGGGCGACGAGATTCAGGAACTCAGCCCGCTCGAAGTGACGCTCAATCTGGACGGGAAGGAAGATACGGTCCTGCCGGTGCGCCTTGAGAGCCGCGTCACCGAAATCGGCACGCTCGAACTGTGGTGCGTCTCGCGCGACGGCGGGCAGCGGTGGAAGCTGGAATTCAACATCCGCGAGAAGGATGACGCCTGAACACGAGTGAGCGCGCGGGCCGCCGGAGCGTCGGAAGTCACAACGCAGCAGAGAGGCTGAGCAGCAGTATTCATGGCCACGGAATCATCCAGCCGCTACCTGATCGGCATTGATCTGGGCACGACCAATTCCGCAGTCGCTTATGTTGACACGCAGGAGGCCGTGTCCGGCGACGCCCCGGCTATCCACGTCTTCAACGTCCTGCAACTCGTCGCGGAAGGGGAACTCGACGCACTCCCGACGCTGCCATCATTCCTCTACTTCGCCAGTGACCAGGACGCGCCCGGCAGTCTGCGCCTGCCGTGGAGCGAGCGTCCGAATGCCGTGGCGGGTATATTCGCCCGTGAGCAGGGCGCGCTCGTGACCGGCCGGCAGGTCGCGTCGGCGAAGTCGTGGCTCTGTCACGACGCGGTTGACCGCACCGCGAAAATCCTGCCGTGGGGCGCCGAACAATCAGAGCAGACCTGTTCGCCCGTCGAAGCCTCGACCCGCTACCTTGAGCATTTGCGCGAAGCGTGGAACCACACGACGGCTGCGCGGGATGATCAACTGCGCTTCGAGCGGCAGGAGATCGTGCTGACCGTGCCGGCCTCGTTCGATGAAGAGGCGCGCGAACTGACGGTACAGGCCGCACGCGACGCTGGGTTACAGAAACTGACGTTGCTGGAAGAACCGCTCGCCGCCTTTTACGCCTGGATCGTCACTCACCGCCGTTTGCTGAAACGTTATGTCCGGGACGGCACCCTCGTGCTGATCTGCGACGTGGGCGGGGGCACGACCGATTTCAGCCTGATCCGCGTGCGGATCGTCGCGGGCGAAGTCCGATTTGAGCGCACGGCAATCGGCGAACACCTGCTGCTCGGCGGCGACAACGTTGATCTCGCGCTCGCCCGCCGCGTCGAAGAAAAACTGAATCACCCGAAATTGACCCTCCGCCAGCTGAGCGCGCTCAGGCGGCAATGCTGCGCGGCCAAGGAGAAGCTGCTCAGCGACGGCAGGCTCAGGCGCGCTCCCGTCACCATCCCCGGCAGCGGGCGCTCACTGATCGGAGGCTCCCTCAGCACCGAACTGACCCGTGAAGAGGTTGAAGAGACGCTCACTCGGGGGTTTCTCCCGCTCACCGCGCCCGATGACCTGCCCGCGCGGGAAAAGCGGACCGGGTTGCGTGAACTCGGACTGCCTTACGCCGGCGAAGCGGCCATCACCAGACACCTCGCCGAATTCCTGGCCAGAAGCGCACAGTCAGATTCATCCACCGATCAGAAATCTGCCCTGGCCCGGCCTGACGCAATCCTTTTCAACGGCGGATTCTTCGCCCCCGCACTGACGCGCGAACGGGTCGTTGCCGCCGTCGCCGGATGGTTTCGTCGGCGCGTCGCGCAGTGGCAGCCGAAAGTACTCAACAACAAGTCGCCGGAAGGCGCAGTGGCCGTCGGCGCGGCATATTACGGCTTCGTCAGGCGCAGCGGCGGACTGCGCGTCAGCGGCGGCAGCGCGCGGGCGTATTACATTGGCGTGCAGACAGCCGGGCGCAGGGCGGAAGGTCAGGTGCAGGCCGTCTGTGTGTTGCCGCGCGGGACGGAAGAAGGGACGACGCTCGACCTGACGGAGCGGGAATTCACAGTCATTGCCAACCGCCCGGTTTCATTCACGCTCTACAGCTCGACGGCCAGACACGACGCGCACGGCGACGTGGTGACGCTCGGCGAAGAGGAACTGCACCGGCACGCGCCGCTGATCACCGTGCTGCGCTACGGTAAGAAATCGCGGCACGCCGAACTGGCCGTGCGATTGTCGGCGAGCTTTACCGAAGTCGGCACGCTCGAACTGTGGTGCGAATCGCTCAGGACTGAACACCGCTGGCGGCTGCGATTCCAGTTGCGCGGGGCGGAGCCGGAGGTGCCGGCGGAGGATGAGACGGAGCCGGAAGAGACTCAGACGGTGATGTCTGATGAATCCGTCGCTCAGGCCGGTCGCACGATCCGCGCCGTTTTCGGCAGGCCGCACGAGATGACTGGTGGAGAGGTCGCCACGCCCGAAGCCCTGGTCAGTAAACTCGAAGGCACTTTCGGCTACGGGAAGGACGGGTGGCCGATCATCACGATCCGTCAGCTCTCGGACGTGATGGCTGAAGTCAGTGACGGGCGCCGGAAAGGGCCGAAGCACGAGGCCCGCTGGCTCAACCTGTACGGATTCTGCCTGCGGCCCGGGTTCGGCGCCCCGGCCGACGACTGGCGCATCACGCAGTCGCGCAAAATCTACATGTCGGGACTCGTCTTCCCGAAGGATTTACAGTGTCAGGTCGAATGGCTGGTGCTGTGGCGCCGGGTGGCGGGCGGGTTAAATGCCAACCAGCAGCACGAACTTTACCACAGGCAGAGGGCCGTGCTGGGGATCGGCGGGAAGAGTCAGGGCGGAAGGCTCAACACTCAGGTCGAGAGGGAAGGCTGGCGGTTGCTGGCAAGCCTTGAGCATCTGTCCGCCGCCACACGCGTGGCACTCGGCATGGAATTGCTCGTGAAGGTCAGGGAGCAGCCCGCGAATCAGAGCTTCCTCTGGTCGCTCGGGCGCATCGGGGCGCGCATCCCGTTCTACGGGCCGCTCAATTGCGTGGTGCCGGCCGAGACCGCCGCCGGGTGGATCAGGGCACTGCTCAGGCTGCCCGAACTCAACCGGGATCTGGCTTCGGCGATTGTCCAACTCGGCGCCCGCACCAACGACCCGTTGCGTGATATTGACAACGACCTCCGCGAGCGGGTGGTGGCGATACTCGGTGAGGCCGGGATCACTGACGAACTGACCGAAGGCCTGCGCCAGTACGTTCCGCCGGGGCGGAGCGACGCGGTCCGTATCTTTGGGGAATCTCTGCCCGAAGGACTACGACTGGTAAGCTAAGGAGAAGAGTGATGAAAAGAAAATGGCGGGTCGGCATTCTGGGTCTGGGTCACTGGTATTCGGCTTACGGTCTGGCCCGTGCGCTGCCGGAGTACCCCGGGGCGGAACTGGTCGCAGCCGCATGGCACGACAGGGCGCAACTGGACGCTTTCACCAGCACCTTTCGTGTCGAAGGCTGTGGTGATTATGGCGAGATCCTTGAGCGGGAGGATATTGATATCGTTCATATCGCCTCTCCCGTGTCTGAAATCCCGGACTGTACGATCCGGGCCGCCCAGGCCGGCAAGCACATCATCCTGGGCAAGCCGATGGCGATGACAGTTGAGCAGGCGAACCGAATGGTTGAGGCCGTCGAGTCGGCTGGCGTCACCTGCGTCGCATTTCAGGGGAGCAGGCGGTTGCAGTCGGCTCAGTTGAAGGCCCGGATTGACGGTGGCGAGATCGGAGACATCATCCTCATGCATCAGACCTGTCGCTGGTCCATCGCGGAGGACTGGTATCGCTCCGGCAGGCCCGGCTGGTTCGCTGACCCCAGGCAGGTGCCGGGCGGCGCCTTCATTGACGAGGGGATTTACTGGGTGGAGTTGTTCAGGTGGCTCGCCGGGAGTGAGGTGGTGCAGGTGGAGGCGAAGATGGACAGACTGGTCCACAAGGACATCGAGGTCGAGGACTGGGGGATGGCGACATTCACTTTCGCGAGCGGCATCATCGCCACGCTCGAAGCGTCCTGGACCATCAACTCCCCGCGGAAGACGGGCCCCTCGCCCAAGCACAACAGCGTCATCAGAACCGAGATCATCGGTACGCGGGGCGAGATCATTGATCAATGGTTCCGCGTGCCGGGCCGCGCCGTACTGTCGGCGGGCGCTTCCGACTGGGTTTTTGAGCGGCAGCACGATGAGCCCTTTACCCCGCCCCCTCCTTTCCCGCTCAACCACCTCATTGACTGTCTGGAAAACAACAGGCCACCGGTTGCCAGCATTCAGGAGGCGCGGAAATCCTTCATCGTGGCCCTGGCGGCTTATGAGTCGGCTCGCGCAGGCAGACCCGTTCATCTCGCATGGTAACCTGATGATCCGGCATTAAATGAAAGAGCGCTGGCTGATTTCAACGTATGGCTTCCGGCAAAGGGTTAATCAAAGTTGGCTGTTGCGGGTTCCGATCCTCCCGCAGTTCTTACTACCCGCTGCTCCAGGCAGTGGAAATACAGCACACCTTCTACCAGCCGCCTCAGGTCTCCACGCTGGAGAAGTGGCGTGAAGAGGCGCCAGACGGATTCGAGTTCACCCTCAAGGCGTGGCAGCTCATCACCCATCAGGCGGGCAGCCCCACTTACCGGCGCCTGAAACGCGAGTTGTCTGAGAAGGAGAAGGCCGAGGCCGGATCATTTCGCCCGGGCGGGATCGTCGAGGAGGCATGGGAGGTGACGCGCGACTGCGCCCGGGCGCTTGATGCCCGGGTAGTGCTGTTCCAGTGCCCCGCCAGTTTCAAACCCACCAGGAAGAACATCGAAAACCTGCGGAAGTTTTTCGGCGGAATAAAACGCGGGGGGCTGACCTTCTGCTGGGAGCCGCGGGGCGGGTGGCCGCGGGAAGTGGTCAGGGATTTATGTGACGAACTTGACCTGTGGCACGCGGTGGACCCGTTCTCGGAAAGCACGGTTACGCCGGGGAAGTGCTATTTCAGACTGCATGGGCGGAAAGGCTGGAGGTATTCATACGAAGACGGTGAACTGGAGGAGTTGTATTCGATGCTGCCCAGGGCGGCAGAGTCCTGGGTCTTCTTCAACAACATCGAGATGAAAAATGACGCCATCAGATTCAGGCAGATAACTGAAGGCGGGAAGTGAGCGACGGGGCCGGGGCGGAATGCTCAGCCGCGAGCCTTGTTTATGCCGCGTAGAGGAGGTCAGAATTGAGATTGTGTAAGTGGCATAGTACAACTCAACTATTCCAGACAAAGGAGAACGTGCTATGCCAGTCAACATCCGACCCGAACTGATTGACGAATTGCTCAAAGACGGAGCCACTCCGGAATTGCTC
>DASRDU010000029.1:0-28717 GCA_035652435.1 Blastocatellia bacterium | reverse complement strand
GGACGCGTGATACCATCGCTTCACCTTAGAGAGTGTTGTTTCAGGCCGTGGGGTGGCATCCCCGTTACGGCCTGAAACAACACTCTTTATTTGTTGGTGAAGCATTTTTCAACCTCTCCGGGGAAAACTGAATGGCCTTGGCTGGTTGAGCAGTCCGGTTTCGGGCGAAGCGCGGCGAAGTTGCCATCAATCGGCCTGATCCTTTATACTGCCCGACTTGTTTTGCAGGGGTCTGCCCCGCCTGTGCGCCGGGCGCAGCGATTTTTTGAAAGCAGCCAGCAGACCAGGGGGGGCTGCTGTACACTTTGGAGGCATTGAGCAATGAAAAAAGACATTCATCCCAAATACCGTCCGGTCGTTTTCAAGGACGTTTCGACTGACTTCGCGTTCATCACCCGCTCGACGGTGAAGACCGACAAAACGATTGTCTGGGAAGACGGCAAGGAATACCCGCTCTACTCGGTGGAAATCAGCAGCGCTTCGCACCCGTTTTATACGGGCCAGCAGAAGCTGGTTGACACCGCCGGTCGTATTGATCGCTTCAAGAGAAAATACGCGAAGAAGGAACCTGTGGCGAAGCCGGAAGAATCCGGTGAGGCCAAACCGGAATAAGAACGAGGGGGAGAGGAGGAGAATAAAAGCAGCCCTCGCCTTTTCTCCCCCTCCCCCCACTCTCCCTGTCCATTCTCTCTTCACTTCATCTCGCCCGGTCGGAAGCGCAGAAACACCTGATACGACTTCGTCCCACGGCCATAAATCGGATCAAGCACTGACGGCTGGTGATAAAAGGTCACGTCCGCGCCGATGCCGACCCTCAATTTGTCATTCGCGATCAGGTCGCGCACGCCGCCGACGGTGAAAGCCCCGACGCGGAACCAGCGGTTGTAAACCTCGCGCGGATAGGCGCGCGTGGGCGTTGACGGCGGCGGGTCCGGGTGGGTGACGATGGGGCCTGTGTATGCCACGGCAGTCGGGGTTGTGGTGGCCGGGTTGCCCGGCTGACAGACAATCGTGCCGGGCGGCGTGCCGATATTGATGATGGATGGATCACTGACCTGCCCTGCCGCCTCGAGCGGCTTCGGCGGCTTGACGCGCACGCAGACCAGTCCCAGCCTGCCGAAGATGTTGTCCTCGTACAATCCCTGCTTGTCGAGCAACTCGCCGCGGAAGTAAGCGTGATTCTTTCTGAGGAAATTGACCGTTGATTCGAGCAGGTACGAATTGGAAACGCCGTGGACTTCCGAATTGCGCCCCCAGACGAGTGCGCTGGCGATGTTGCCCGAGCGCAGCGGGCGATTCCACGTAATCGAAGCCGTGTGGCGAATCACGTCGCTCGTGGTCAGCGCCTCGGGCGTGTCGAGGTGCCCGTACGAAAACTGCATCGCCCAGTTCGGCGTCGGCAGGAAGCCGACGCGGAAGCTGTACGAATCAATCCGGCCGAGTTCAATCGCCGCGCGGTTTTCGTCCGGCTCCCTGCCGTGAAAGCCCGAGCCTTCAAAGCGGAAGCGCCCGACCGTCAGCGCGCCGGTGACGACTCCGTGCGTGATGTGCGATGAATCCTGCCAGTGGTGGCCGAGCGGCACCGACGGATTTTCCATCGCCGAAGCGCGGTGCATGAAAGCGACGGGGCCGAGCGCCGGCTCGCCGACCGGGCCGCCGTAAAGCTGAAACGAAATCTTCTCCGAAATCGGGATCGTGTAACTCGCCGCCAGTTCCATCACCAGATCGTGCGGGTGCTGGGCGTCAACGATGGGAATTCGGCGGTAAGTCTCGCCGGTCTGGAAAAGCTGCGGGAAGCCGCCGTGCGGCGTGGTCAGCGGCTCGGCGGTAACCATCCCACGGAGCATCAGCCTGCCGCGACCGAGATTGCGCTCGGCCATCAGCATCAGCCAGTTCTGCGACTCCGCCTTGCCGACGCCGCGCGGCCCGCCCTGGTGGTTGTAACCGATCTTGAGTTCGCCGTGCAGCATCACCATCCATTCGCCGGGCATGAAATGCCAGCCCGAGACCGGCGTCGAGGCGGGCTGCAAAGCCGTCCCCGAGCCGAGCGCATTCATCGAGCGGAACGGGCCGCCGGTCACGGTACTCATCATTGAGCCTGCGGCGTCGGCGTGATGGTGAGCGTGATTGGTGTCCGGTTCGGGCTGCGGTTCGGCCTGCGGCTGCGCGTCCGGCTTCGGCTTTGTCGGATTGGTGTGGTGATGCTGATGGGGCGGCGACTGAGCCGGAGTCTGATCCGCGCTCTGCGCCGACGCGAAGCCGGAGATCAATGTCGCTGCCAGCAGAATAAAGACTGAATGATTAATGATGGAGATGACTGATTTCCTCACGACTGCAGTACTCCGGGAAAATGGATGCGTTGAATTATGCGCCCCCGCGCCGCGAAGTTGAAGCGGAAAGATGTGGGGTGATGCCCGAGCCGGCCGGGCGCGGTGTGACAGCATTCCAGTCTTCGGATACACTCGGCCTCGAGTTGCGGACGATCCGCGCAAGGTAACCCACGGTGAATTACGAAGACAACGACATCAGCACGGCACGCCATTTTCGCGCCTGCCAGCAGTGCGGTCAGCTGACGCCGGCCGAGTCGCCCGAGTGCGCCCATTGCGGCGCGCGGTCGCTGCTCTCGGTCGCCGACGTGACTCAGGCGCGGAGCGAGGAGCGGTTCATCCGCGCGTTCCTCGCACGCGCCACGCCGGTCACGTACGCGATCTTCGGCTTCAACCTGGCGGTCTTCCTGCTGATGAGTCTGTTGACAGTCTACCCACTCGAGCGGCAGCTCGTGTACGGGGCGGACCCGCTCACGCTGGTCGCCTTCGGGGCGAAGACCAACGCGCTGTTACATCAGGGCGAGTGGTTCCGGCTGGTGACGCCGATCTTCATTCACATCGGGCTGATGCACCTGGCGTCGAATTCATACGTCTTCTGGATGATCGGCCCGACGGTCGAGCGGCTCTACGGCTCGGCGCGCTTTCTGCTGATCTACCTGCTCTCAGGCATCGGCGGCGTGGTCGGCAGCTACTTCGGCCACCTCTCGTCACTCGACCCGACCATCCCCGGGGCGGGCGCATCAGGGGCGATCTTCGGCCTGTGCGGAGTGCTGCTCGTTTTCGGCTACAAGTATCGCGCCGACCTGCCGCCCGTGTTCCGCCGGGCATTCGGCGCGGGCGTGCTGCCGATGATCGCCATCAATCTGCTGATCGGCTATCTGGTCCCGTTCATTGATAATTCCGCCCATGTCGGCGGGCTGATGACCGGCATAGTGCTGGCGCTGCTGATCCCTTACGTCAGGCCGGGGCAGGAGCGCGTGACGAATTCCGGGCTGGCCGTGCTGGCGGTGTGCGTGGCGATTGTGGCGTACAGCTTTATGCGGGCTTATCAGCAGGGCGGCAAATACCTTCCCCGCACGAGGCCGGCGCGGGCAGTCACGCAACTGGAGAGGCCGGAGTTCAGACCCGAAGGCTGGGTTCCGAACTCATCGGCAACGAAATAATCACAATCAGCAGGAGGATCAATGACGATCAGAAAGGTTGGAGTGCTGGGGGCGGGCCTGATGGGTTCAGGGATCGCGCAGACCGCCGCGGCCAGCGGCTTTGAAGTGACGGTAGTCGAGGTCAGCGACGAACTGGTGCGGAAGGGCCTCGGTGGCATCGAAAAATCCCTCGCGAAATTCGCTGAGAAAGGCACGATCACCCCGGCGCAGAAGGACGAGACGATGGCGCGGCTGCGCGGCGTGACGGAACTTAAAGAGCTGGCCGACGCCGACATCATCATCGAAGCCATCATCGAAAACCCCGACGTCAAGCGCGAGACTTACCAGAAACTCGACGGCCTGTGCCGGCCCGAGACGATCTTCGCGTCCAACACGTCTTCGCTCTCGATCACGGAGATGATGACGGCGACTTCGCCCGAGCGGCGGCGGCGCTTCATCGGCATGCACTTCTTCAACCCCGTGCCGCTGATGAAGCTCGTCGAAGTCGTGCGCACGATTGTCACCGATGAGGCTGTTTACGAAGAGGCCGTGAGGCTGGGCGAAGCGTTCGGCAAGACGGTCGTGCGCACTAGTGACAGCACGGGTTTCATCGTCAACCGGCTGCTCGTGCCGTACCTGCTCGACGCGATTCGCGCGTTTGAGGGCGGCCTCGGCTCGATCACGGACATTGATAACGCGATGAAGCTCGGCTGCGGCCACCCGATGGGGCCGCTCACGCTCAGCGATTTCGTCGGCCTCGACACGATGTACCACATTGCCAACATCATGTTCGACGAGTTCAGGGAGCAGCGCTTCGCGCCGCCGCCGCTGCTCAGGCGCATGGTGCTGGCCGGGATGTACGGGCGCAAATCGGGCAGGGGCTTTTACGATTACGGCGACCCGAAAAACCCGCAGCCGGTGAAGCTGATCTGAGATTTGGGATTCGGAATTTGAGATGCTGACAGATAAGTTTGACAACCTTACGTTCGAGCAGCGCGGCGAAGGGGTCGTGCTGCTCACGATCAATCGTGAAGCTGGAAACACTTCTCTTGACGCAGCGACGCTGCGTGAACTCCTGAAGGCATTCGAAACAATCAATAACAATGACGGAATTCGCACAGCCATCCTGATCGGAGCAGACTACAGCGTTGCCGATATTATCGCGCGTGAAGATTACCGGCTTCTGGACGACGGGCTTCGCTGCCAGCGTGACAATTGGAATAAACCAGTGATTGCCGGCATCAACGGCCTGGTTTCTGACCTCGGTCTTTTTCTCGCATTGACCTGCCCTTTGCGAATTGCCACTTCGGACACAAAGTTCCAGATGCCGAGAGCAAGCGAAAGTTTTTATTATTTCGAATGTGGAGACAGGCTCCCACCATTCGACGATCCTGAATTTGAGATTTACACAACACGTTATCTTTCAGCCCGGCAGGCTTTGGAAATCGGCCTCATCAATCGTGTAGTTGAGACTTATGCTGACCTGCTGCCGGCTTGTGAAGAAATGGCGGCAAAGATATGTGCCAACGCCCCGCTGGCAATCAAATATGCACTTGCCTCAGTCAATCGTGGATCGCATTTGACGCCTGATGATGCGATGTTTCTGGAAACAGCCTTGTTCAGCCTGTGCTTTGCGACCGAAGATATGAGGGAAGGCACGCGGGCTTTTCTGGAAAAGCGCGCGCCCGAATTCCGCGGGAAGTAGAAAACAAAATCGTCCGGCTTCTCTGACGCCGGACTCTTCACTTTTAGTTTTTCACTTTCCTTGACCAACCATACCCCGGTCAATATACTGGCTCGTCAAATGAGTACAGGAAATGCCCCCGTGGGACAAACACTTGAAGGCGCTTTACGCGCCGACGGTTTGCGCTTCGCCATACTCGCCAGCCGCTGGAATGACCTGATCGTCAGCCGGCTCGTCGGGGGGGCGCAGGATGCTTTGATTCGACTGGGCGCGCGGGCGGATCAGATTACGCTGGTGCGCGTGCCGGGTTCTTTCGAGGTTCCGCTGGCCGCGAGCAGACTGGCGACCAGCGGGCGTTACGACGCGATCATCTGTGTGGGAGCGGTGATCCGCGGAGAGACTCCGCATTTCGACTACATCGCCGGTGAGGTCACCAAAGGCATCGCTCAGGTTACGCTGCGAACCGGCGTGCCGATCACTTACGGCATCATCACGGCGGAGACGGTTGAACAAGCCATCAACCGGGCCGGCGTTAAATCCGGAAATAAGGGCTTCGAGGCAGCACTATCGGCTGTCGAGATGGCTAATCTGTTGAAGGAGCTGTGAGGCGAGACTTGAAATTCCCGAGCCATCCCCCGTCGCTTCAGACCAGCAATTCTCTCTTCTGCCCCGTACCAGGAATCACCAGATTTGTCTCATTACCGAATCTGAAACCCGACAATTGCATTTATACACTGAATAATTATGGGTGCTCGGCGGAAAGCGCGTGAATGCGCATTGCAAATGCTTTTCCAGTACGACATGGCTCACCCGTCCGTGGATGAGCTGGCCACGACTTACTGGGGTGAGATGGCGGAGGCGGCGCCGGAGGTGCGCGAATTCGCCACCGAACTGGCGCTCGGCGCGATCTCTCATCTGGAGGAGATTGACGACCTGATTCGTCTGCGGACCGAACACTGGCGGATTTCGCGCATGGCCGTGGTGGATCGCAACCTGCTGCGGCTGGCGGTCTACGAATTTCTCCACCAGCCCAGGACCCCCAAGACCGTCGCGATCAACGAGGCGCTCGAAATCGCCCGGCGTTTTTCGACGCAGGAGGCGACCCAGTTCATCAACGGGATCCTCGACGCCATTAAACGCGACCTCGAGATCAAATCGCCGGAGAAGGCCGGGCAGGCTTCGGAAGAGGCCTCAACGACTTCAACGGCGGCGCTGACTCAGGGCTGAGGGTCGGGAAAGAGTTCGGCGGGTTCGGACTCCGGATTCTTTATCCCGGGGGGTTATTTGTCCTTCCACACGGGCTTGCGCTTTTCAAGGAGCGCGGTGACCCCCTCTTCTGCGTCCTCGAGCGACATCAGCTGTTCGAGATAAAGTTTTGCGACGCGCTGTAACGCCTCGCGAAAGTCGAGCGTGGCGTTCAGGTGTAGTGCGCGTCGCGCCATTTCGAGCGACGCGGCGCTCATCGCGCGCAGCTGCTGCAGCACCTCTTCAGTCTCAGCCGCCAGATTTTCCGGAGCCACCACGCGACTCGCCAGCCCCCAGGCCGCCGCCGTGCGCGCGCTGATCTGCGCCCCCGTCAGGATCATCTCGGCGGCGCGCTTCGGGCCGATGACCTGCGGCAAAAAGACCGAGGCGAAGGGCGGGAAGAGGCCGACCTTGATCTCGGGCTGCGCGAACGTGGCGCGTTCGGTCGCGATGACGATGTCGGCGAAAGCCGCCAGTTCACAGCCGCCGCCCATCACTGCGCCGTCCACCGCGGCGACCACCGGTTTGCCCAGATCGTCGAGCAGGCGGAAGATGTCGTGAAAGGCTTCGAGCGTCTGCCAGGCCGTCAAACGGCGGCATTCGCCGGGCTCCACGCCGACCGAAAACGCGCGCGCGCCCGGCTCCGCGCTGAACAGCACCGCACAGACCCCGCATGTGTTGAGCGTTTCGTCCAGCGCCTCGTGGATCTGCCGGAGCGCAGCCATCGTCAGCAGGTTGAGCGGGGGCCGGGCCAGCTCGATCCGCGCAATGCGATCAGTGATTCGAAAGTTGATGTGACTGGGAGAATCTGACATAAGCGCTCGGGGGACAGGGTGAAAAGGCGGGGCGTGTTGATTCCAGACTCCGGGCTCAAATTCCCGGACTTCAATCCATCAGGACTCTGACTCCGAGACTTTCGGCGCGCCGGACGGCCTCGGCGAAACGCAGGTATTGCGAGTAAGTGACTCCGTTCGACTGCAACCGCGCCTGCTCGACTTCGGTCAGGTCCTGCACCAGCATGGCTTCCAGAAATTCTGCGTAATCGCCGAGCGCAATCACCGGCAACTCGCGCTGGTAACCCGAGGCCCCTTCGTCCGAAGCCGAGAAACCGGCCAGCACGTCGAAAATATTGTCGGTCGTCAGCCGCCCGGCCTTGCGCGCCAGCTGGATCGGCAGGCGGAGGTCGAAAAACCTGAGCCCGTCATCGGTCGTGATTCGCCGCAGCTCCTTCGTCGCCTCGCCGTCGAAAGGCGACTCGGCGTCGAGCAGGATGTGGAGCAGGTGCGGCCACTCTTCCGGCGCGACGGTGTCATAGATCAGTTGCAGCCGGTCGGCCAGGAAGCGCTCGAAGCGCGCTTCAATCGGGTAAGTGATCCGCCCGAGACAGCCGATCTGTTCCGACGACGAAGTGCCCTCCAGATGCGCCGGGCAATGGGCGCGGCAGTAATCCGCGACCTGCTCCGCCCGCTCGATTTCCGAAGCGAAGTGCGTGGCGAACTGCACGCTCTCTTCGGATGGCGGGCGGGAACTTTCGACCGATTCCGCCACCACCCGCGAAATCAGCGCGCCCGTGCGGCCCAGCGCGCGCAGCGTCGGTTCATCATACCGCCGCCGTATCTCGCACTTATATTCGATGGCGTATTCGAGTGACATAAGCGGTGCCGGACGGGCCTGACCGGGCGCCCGCCAAAGCTCCGGCATTCTATCACTGCCGGCCTTGGGGGCGATACCCGATTATCTGCCACGCCCGGGCCGCCTGCCCCGGGCCGGATGATCGGCCAGCGACGGTGGTAAAGACACCGTGAGAAGCCTGCAACCGCAGCACCCCGACGCAGAAAGGCGCCCGCCTGCCGATCCGGGAGGCGCGCTTGATTTCTTCGACATTGAGGCTTTAGGATTACGACTTTCTCCCCCTGCTGGTCACCGGATAAACCAGAGGACATCACGATAGATTAAGGAGCTGAACCGATCACGATGAAAAAGTATGTTTCGCTGGGTCTCGTTCTCATTGCCGCAGCCTTCTTCACTGCCCTCGCAGTGAGCGCCTCTGATTCGCCGAAGGAAAAAGGCGGCACGGGTAGTGCGGCGGCAATTTACAAGGCGAATTGCGCGCGGTGCCACGGCGCGGACGGCAAGGGAATTAAAAGCCTCGACCCGCCCGATTTCACCAATGCCGAGTGGCAGTCCAAACAGACCGACGCCGGGCTGCTCAAGGCCATCAACGACGGCATGGGCGTCATGCCGGGTTACAAAAGCACGCTTAAGCCGCTGCAGATCAAGTTGCTGGTCAAATACGTGCGCTCTTTCGCGAAGAAATAACTTCGATCTCTCGTCATAATCGAAAGGCCGCCTGCAGAATCGATTGTTTTTCTGCAGGCGGCCTTGCTGTTTTCGCCTGGGCGCGCCCGGGGCGCCCGCTCAATGTGTGGATGCCTACGCCGAGGCCGGTTGCGGTTTCCACCCGCGTTCGCGGAAGAAGGCCATAAACACGATCGCGCAGATCACCGTCAGGGCCAGGGGCACAAGAAAGACCTTCGTGTAATCAGTCCGGCCGTTGACTGTAAACTGGTCATTGATGAATCCGGCAAACCAGCTGCCAAGAAACAGCCCTGCGCCGAGCGTCACAAACGTAATCAGCCCCTGCGCCGATGCCCTGATGTCCGGCTCCGCCACCTGATTGACGTAAATGTACGAGGCGGTGAAGAAGCACACGTAACAGAGGCCATGCAGGGTCAGCGCGGCGATCACCAGCCACAACGGACCGCCCAGCGCGAAAACTGCATACCGGATCGGCCAGGCGAGTATGCCCACGGTCATCGTCTTCCTGAGACCCCATTTCATCATCATCCAGGGCAGCGCCAGCATCGTCAGGATTTCGGCCCCCTGGGCGCAGATGGCCATCCAGAACGGCGCGTCACCCGTTTTCACTCCGGCGTGGTACAGGAAGGGCGCGGTGAGGACGTAATAGAACATCAACTCGGTCGCGACGACGAACGAAATGCCCATAAAGATGGCGAACTGCGGATCGCGCAGCATTTTAATGGCCCCCAGGAAGGCCCACGGGTTTCCGCCCTTCTGCGCCGGCGGCGTGTGCGGCAGGGCAAAGGAAAAAAGGCCAAGGATCAGCGAGGCAATGCCCGCCAGCCACAGGCCGTCGAAACCACCCAGCCCGCCCAGCAACCCCGGCGCCATTGCGCGCAGGACCTTGCTCAGTGTAGCACCCGCCGCGATCCAGCCAATGGTCCCCCAGACGCGCACCAGGCCGAACTGCTTTTCGGCTTCCGGCATGTGATGAAAACATATCGAATTGGTCAGCGCGAGCGTCGGGGCGTACAGGATCGCCCAGCCCAGCATCGTCAGCCAGAGCGACCGGTAGTCAGTCATCCTGGCGGCCAGCATCAGCAACACACCTCCGGCCAGATGCAAGACGGCCAGCAGTTTTTCGGTGGCGAAATAACGGTCCGCGAGCTGGCCGGCAATCACCGGGGCAAGCATGCACCCGATCGGTAGCAGCGAAAAAATGCTGCCGGACTGAAGACCGCTGAATCCCAGCCTGTTTTGCAGGTAATCGGTGTAATCCGGCGACCAGGCACCCCAGATCATGTATTGCAGAAACATCATGACGCTGAAGCTCCAGCGAAGCTGTTTATTCATGCAGACATCCTTTCCGGAATGTAGTTTTGATCCTGTATCAGAAGCCCCATCGGCAAATCAGTTCGGCGACCGTGGCCGATGGCTGCGATTGAGATGAACAGGCGTGATTCTACCCTGGCGAATGAAGTTAGGCGAGCGGGCGACGGGTGACGGGGCGCCCGCGGGTCGCGCAATTACAATGGAGCGCGGATCAGACCGGAGCCGCGGATTGGCCCCGAGCTGATCCGCGTTCTGCGCTCCTCATTATGATCGTGGGCGACAGAACACGCGGCTCACCCCGCTTTCACCTTGATGACGAAGTAAGTGAACTGCTTCCCTTTTTCAACCAGCAACTGGTGCGGCATCTTCGCCGGGATGTGAACGATGTCGCCCGGCACGAGCTTTCTGGTCTCGCCGCCTTTGATCGAATCGCCGCGGGTTTCATCCGGCTCGGGCGAGGTCGGGTTGACGATCTCGCCGCCGATGACGAGCGTCGCCTCACCGGCCTCGACCACGAAGTAATCGTCCATGTGCGCGTGCCCCTCGGGCTTGCCGTTCGCCTCGCGGTGGCTGATTGAAACGTTGCTGCTGCCATAATCCGCCAGCCTCTGGCTGGAGATTTTCAGCTCGCCCGAGACCTTCGCGTGCAGCGTCTGATCGTAACCTTTCAATTCCTTCGCGCTCCAGTGAGCGAAGTCCGGCAGATCGGCGGCGGGCAGGCTGGCGATGACGATGGTCGTGGCCGCCATCGTGACAAGGATCAGCAGAATGGATTTCATCTTCGGGGTCTCCTCGTAAGTGGAAATGATATTTTGAACCCGCTGAATCTACCGTCAGCGGCGCTCATAAACAAGCATGGAAAATTCCTGATCGCCCGGCCGTGCTGCGTCACCCGGGGCGGCGCCGAAGTTCGCCTTCAGCTGATAGTTCTCTCTGATCCAGCGCATCAGTTCCTGATTGTAATCAACCCCGAAAGCGCGGTCACGGAATTCTGATGAGTCAATGCTGGTCAGCAGAATCAGAGAGACCTTCTGCGACTCGATGCGGCGAATCGCATCAGCTTCTTTTGCGCCGGTCAGGAAGCCGGGGAGTACTATCTCCTCGCGCAGCGGGTGGCGGCGCCCCGTCAGGAAATTGATGCTCGTGCCTTCGGGAAGAACCAGCACCACGTCGTTCGGCGCGGTGTGTTCCTGAACGTAACGAATCGCTTCGGCCATCGGCCCGCCGATTGAAGGCAGTGTCAGGAAGCTGCCGCGAGCAGTCGCAATCCGGTAAGTGTTGCGGCTGCGCAGCCGGCTGATCGTGCCCGCGCCCGTCGCGACGACGGCGAGAGCAATCAGCTTCAGCCCCGCGCGCCGGGCGTATGCTCGTATCATCTGATCTGGCAGCAGCCACGCGGGCGCGGCGCGAAAGAGCACGTAAAGGGAAACTATGATCAGTGTGGGGATGAAGAATGGAGTGTAAGGCCCGCTCGTCGTCACGTTGAGCAGCACCCGCGCGATTGATGCCAGACTGAAGATCGCAATGACCAGAAGGGTTGCCAGCCGGGACGCGCCATCAGGATCAATCTCCCGCAGCCTCCACCACCTTACCGCTCCCGCGACGATCACTGTTGACAGGAGTACCGGCGCGGCCAGCAGCGGGCTCGCGTCACCCCTCGCCCCTGGAAGTACAACCATCACCAGCCACAGTCCCAGACCCGCGGCCATCACTTTCCAGACGCGAGGATAACTTTCTACCGACCGCGATCGCCCGGCAATCATCACTCCGGCCAGCGCACAGAGTCCGCAGATCAGCATGAAGGCCCCGGTCGCCGCGAACACGTTCGTGAGCGAGCGCGGCCAGCCGGCGAGCCCGCTGATGTTGCGGTTGTAGAAGATCAGCTGCGGCGGGAAGTTGTAAAAGAGCGCGTAATTGTCTTCCACGAGCGTCCGCCAGGGAACGCGCGCGAGGACGAGCGCGTAAGCTCCGCCGCCGATCAGCGCGAGCGGCACGGCGAAGAGCAGCGCGGCACGCCACAGGATTTTTCTTTCCGTCAGACTGGCGATCAGCCACGCCGCCGCACCTGAGGCCGCGGCAGGCAGGAACAGATCCAGTTTGGAGGCCAGCGCCAGTCCGGCCCCGGCTCCGGCAACAAGAAGCCATAATGCGCGACGGTTTTGCAGATACCGCACTGAACCCGCCAGCGTGAGCAGCGCAAAGACCAGCCCGTAAAGCGCGGCGTAAGCGTAAGGCGAGACGTAATTGGCCGTCGCCTTGAGCGCACACAACACCAGCACGAGTCCGGCGGCCAGCGCAGCCTCACTTTCATCCATCAACTGCCGCGCCAGCCAGTAAATCATCACAATGATGAGTATCGCGCAGACACACCCGCTCGCCTGGAGCGTGGCCAGATGAATGCCGAAGACGCGGTAGAGAAAAGCATTGAAGTGAGGCGCGAGCGGGCCGTAAAGAAACTGCACGTCCACATACAACTGCTCCCCGGCCAGCACGCGCGCCGGCAGATTCATCTCGCGCCCGTGGTCAATGAACGGCTGCGCCCACCGCTGCCACGTGCCGATCAGCATGACTGTGAACAGGGCGGCGAGCAGCAGCAATACCTGAAGATCTCGGCGAGTCAGAAAGCGTGAATCAGCGTTGTCGGTTGCGCGGGGCCGGGTCTCGTGATTCATTCGTTCTCTTCCGGCTTCTTCTCCGCGGGCGGCTCAAGCCTCTTGATTTCGTTGATTAACTGCCCCCACTGACCCTGCTCCTTGCGGAAGATGTCTTCCACCTGCGCGACGTAAGTGACCAGCTGCCGGTGGTAAGCCGCGTCGCCACTCGCCGGGCTGAGGTTCGGGTCGGCGGCTTCGGTGCGGTGCAATGCCCGGCTGGCATCCTGATAAAGTCGCGCCTGCTGCTTGAAGGCGTAGAGCGCCGTGTAAGCCGAGAGCGCCGTGGAGAGGGCCGGCAAGACCACGCCCAGCACCGTCCACACCTGCTTCGACCACAGCCAGCCATCCGGCATGACTGAAACGATGGCGGTCAGCGCCAGCAAAGAGACGGTCAGAATGACGCCCTGACGGTGCGCGCTCTCGAATTCCTGCTCCCGCTGGTCGTACCAGCGCTTCTGATCTTCGTAACGATGCGTCTGATACAGAGTCAGAAACTGTTTGTCACGCTCAGTCATGACGATTCTCCTTTCTCGCCGGCTTCGATGTCAGACACGCGCAGGATCAGACGCTGCACCCGGTCGGCGTCGCGTTCGTAAATCCCGATCCTGCCGAGGAACTGAAAGTACTCGTAGCGCAGACGCTCGGCCTTCAGGCGGCTGGTGAAATACTGCCTCTGCGAGTCGAGGTCGCGTGCCGCGCCGGCGACGGCCGCCAGCAGCGCGGCGAGGGTAGCTTCAGCCACGCCCCACAACTGATTCGCATAAGCCGCTTGCACCACGCCGAGAATACTGGTCGCGGCGCCGCCACCGATCAGCACGAGTTGCCCCCAGAGGAAACGATTCTGCGCCCGCAGGGCGTTATTATCGAAGCGGCGGAAGTAAGGCATCAGGTACTTGTCCAGCAATGCGAAATCGGCGGCCAGTTCTGAATAGCTCTGCTGTTTATCCGCCGGGACGATTTCATCATGCCGCTCGTTCAGCCACAGCTGTGGGAACCGCCGGAAGATCGCCGGCAGTCTGAACCAGCGGCCTGTCGTCTGAGCTGTCATATCTTTTTCCTCCCGAAATCCGCTGTTGATCACACCGCTCATGGGCAGGTGTCAGTGGAGTAACTGAAAAAGTGATGACGATTCACAGGTCATCTCCCGCAATGACCGGAATTGATGCTGCTGAGGTGATTGAAACTTTCCCTGGAGTTCTTGCCCGCGCTAAAGGTAAGGGCTGCCATCAGTGCTGTCAACGAGCCCCCGGGCAGTTGTCGCGGCATTAATTGCCGGCTGTCCGTGGCAGTGCAGCCTGAAGGCTGCCGCAGTATAATTGCGCGGCCAAACGCAAAAGAAACGCCAAAGGAGACCCACTGATGAAATCACCACTTGAAGTCTGCCCCGCCGTTTTATTACTCGCCTTCAGTTTCGCGCTGGCCGGTTGCGCCGGGCGCGCGACGGAAGCGCCGAAGGAGGAATCAAAGATGTCCGCGGGATCGTCGCTCGGAGCAAAGATTAGCCGTTTCGCGCCGACCGAAATTACGGCCGACGTTTCGCACCTCTCGGAAGGCGACCGCAAGGCGCTCGATAAGATCATCGAAGCGGCCAGGCTGCTCGACCCGCTCTTCCTCCGTCAGGTGTGGAGCGGCAACGAGGCGCTGCTCAAAAAACTCGAAGCCGACACCACACCGGAAGGCAAAGCGAAGCTGCATTACTTCCGCATCAACGCCGGCCCGTGGTCGCGGCTCGACAAGAACGAGCCGTTCATCGAAGGCGTGCCGCGCGAAAAACCGCCCGGGGCAAATTACTATCCTGAAGACATGAAAAAAGATGAGTTCGAGTCGTGGGTGAAAACGCTCTCTGAGGCGGAACAGAAACGTGCAACCGGGTTCTTTTCAGTCATCCGCCGCGACGCGGATCGCAAACTTAAAGCCGTACCCTACAGTCAGGAGTACCGCGAGTTTCTCGAACCGGCGGCAAAGCTGCTCGGCGAAGCCGCCGCACTCGCGACGAACCAGACGCTGAAGGCTTTCCTGACGAAGCGCGCCGACGCTTTTATGTCGGATGATTATTACGCGAGCGACGTGGCGTGGATGGAACTGGACGCGCCGATTGACGTGACCTTCGGGCCGTATGAAACCTACGAGGATGAGTTGTTCAGCTACAAGGCCGCCTTCGAAGCCTACGTCACGCTGCGCGATGAGGCGGAGTCGGCGAAGCTCAGGAAATTCAGCGGCTGGCTGCAGGAGCTGGAAAACAACCTGCCGTTTGACCCGAAGTACCGTAACCCGAAACTCGGCGCGGCCTCCCCGATCCGCGTGGTGGACGTGGTCTTCAATTCGGGCGAAGGTAACCGCGGCGTGCAGACGGCGGCCTTCAACCTGCCGAACGACGAGCGCGTGGTCAAGGAAAAAGGATCCAAGCGCGTGATGCTCAAAAACGTGCAGGAGGCGAAATTCAAACAGACGCTCATCCCGATTTCAAAAGTCGTGCTTGAACCCGCGCAGCAGGCCGACGTTGATTTCGATTCGTTCTTCACGCACATCCTCGCGCACGAACTGATGCACGGCCTCGGCCCGCACAACATCAAAGCGGGCGGCAAGGGCACGACCGTGCGGCAGCAGCTCAAGGAGCTTTATTCGGCCATCGAAGAAGCGAAGGCGGACATCACGGGCCTGTGGGCGCTGCAATACCTGATTGACAAGGGTCTGGTGGACAGGGAGCTCGAGCGCACGATGTACACGACCTTCCTCGCGAGCGCCTTCCGCTCCGTCCGGTTCGGCATCACCGAGGCGCACGGCAAGGGGATCGCGCTGCAATTCAACTACCTTCTTGATGAGGGCGCTTTCAAAAGCCAGGAAGAACACAGAACCTTCAGTGTTGATACAACAAAGGTCAAAGATGCCGTGCGCAAGCTGACCAGCGAGATTCTGACGATTGAGGCCGAAGGCTCTTACGAGAAGGCAAAGGCGCTGCTCGACAAATACGCGGTGATCAGGCCGGTGATGCAGAAGACCCTTGACGAACTGGGCGCCGTGCCCGTTGACATCGAGCCGAAATTCACGCTGGCCCCGGGGACATCAGTTGCGGCGAAGTGAGGTGCAGGGCCAAGCGTGATCCACAGTGCAATTCCCCTCCAGTCCCCGGAGGGGACAGATTCAATAGCCGTGGGTGAAACCCACGGAGGCCGAAGCATTGATACCCCAACCCTGAAAGGGTTGTAGTCAGCGAATGGAAGGTGTGACCCTTTCAGGGTCGAACTGCCTGTTTGCCGGGTTCCGTGGGTTCCAACCACGGCTATTGAATACAGCTCTTTCAGAGCTGAGAAGAAAGACATCTCCACAGGCACCACACTTTGAATTATTCTTTTTGATGTCAGCATCACAATTGATCTATTGACCCGGCGGCATCGTGACAGGCATTATCTTCCGTCAATTTGCCCTTACGTTTTGGTCAAGGAGTTTACCAGATGCGCTGGTCACATTATTTCATTCCCACTTTACGCGAAGACCCCGCCGACGCCGAAGTCGTCAGCCACAAGCTGCTGCTGCGCGCCGGGCTGATCCGGCAGCTGGGCGCGGGGATTTATTCGTACCTGCCGCTCGCGCAGCGCTCGATTCTCAAAATCAGCGACATCATCCGCGAAGAGATGAACGCCATCGGCGGTCAGGAGTTTTACCTGCCGGCGCTCAACCCGGCGGATGTCTGGCAGGAGTCGGGGCGCTGGACGGTGATGGGCGACAACATGTTTCGCCTCAAGGATCGCAAGGGCGCCGACCTGTGTCTGGGGATGACGCACGAAGAAGTCTTCACCGACATCGCGCGCAAACACCTGCGTTCGTACAAGCAGCTGCCGCAGGTCTGGTATCAGATTCAGACCAAGTTCCGCGATGAGCCCCGCCCGAAATCGGGCCTGCTGCGCGTGCGGCAGTTCACGATGAAGGACGCTTACACGTTCGACATTGATTTCGCCGGCCTCGACAAGGCGTTTGAGGATCAGCGTCAGGCGTATTGCCGCATCTATGACCGCTGCGGGCTGGATTACGTCGTCGTCGAAGCCGACACGGGCGCGATGGGCGGCTCGGCGTCGAACGAGTTTATGGTCTACACCAGGGCCGGTGAGGATCTGGTGGCCAGCTGTCCGAAGTGCGGTTACGCGGCGAATACGGAGAAAGCCACTTCGAGAATCCCGGCCGTCAGTGACGCGGATGCTGACAGCGCGTTTGAGAAGTTCCCGACGCCGGGCGTGCGCACCATCGAAGACCTGGTGACTTTCGAGGGCGGCGCGGCGGCCGACCGCCAGATCAAAACGCTGGTGTACGTCGCCACGGTCGAAGACAAGAAAGGTGCGCGCAGTGAGATCATCCTCGCGCTGCTGCGCGGCGACCATCCGCTCAACGACGCGAAGCTGGCCTCAACAATCGGCGCGCTGTTCCGCGCGGAGAAGGCTGAATTGCAGCAGGTGCGCCCGGCCCACCCCGAAGAAATCTTCGACGCGATGGGCGCGCATGCCGGCAGCCTCGGCGCGGTCGGCGTGACGAAATACAAAATCATTGCCGACGAAGCGCTGCGCGGTCGCGCCAACATGACGACGGGCGCGAATGATGACGACCACCACCTGCGCGGCGTGAACATCGGGCGCGACATCAAAGTCACGGCGTGGGCCGACCTGCGCACGGTGGCCGAAGGCGAAGGCTGTCCGAAATGCGACGGCGTGCTGAGGCTCGGCAAGGCGCTCGAAGTCGGTCACATCTTCAAGCTCGGGACGAAGTACAGCGATTCGATGGGCGCGCGCGTGCTGAATGCCGATGGCAAGGAGGTTCCGATTGTCATGGGGTCATACGGCATCGGCGTCGAGCGCATTCTGGCTTCGGCAATCGAATTGCACCACGATGACGCGGGGATCATTTTCCCCATCACCATCGCGCCGTTCCAAATCGTTGTGACACCGCTCAACGTCAGGGATGCGGAACTCAAACAGACGGCTGAGGCGATTTACGAACGGCTGACTGCGGCCGGAGTCGAAGTCCTGTATGACGACCGCGACGAGCGCGCGGGCGTCAAGCTCAACGACGGAGACCTGGTCGGCATTCCCTTCCGCATCACAATTGGCCAGAAGAAGCTCAAGGAAGGCAAGGTCGAATTCTATACCAGGGCGACGCGGCAGTCGGAAGACGTGACGACAGACCAAGCGGCTGAAATCGCGCGGCGGCGGGTTCAGGAGGCGCTGCTCCGGTTGAATCAGGCCCGCTAAATTCACCGGGTCTGGTTCTGAATCCAGCCGATCTGCGTTGCGGGTTCCGCCGCGCCGGCGACGCAGACGCGGTTGCGCCCCTCACGTTTCGCGCGGTAGAGCGCTTCATCCGCGGCCTTGATCAGGTCTTCGGGCGTGTCGGCGTGCTGCGGGAAAGTGGCGACGCCGAAACTGGCGCTGAGGTAATGGCCGTTGATGGAACACTGGTTGATGGCCTTGCGCCAGCCCTCGGCGGCGGCGGACGCGCCGGCGGGCTGAGTCTCGACCATCAGGACGCCGAATTCCTCGCCGCCGTAACGCGCCGCGATGTCCACGCGCCTGACGGTCGAGTTGACGGCCTCGCTGATCCGACGGATGGCGGTGTCGCCCGACTGGTGGCCGAAGTTGTCGTTGATCTTCTTCAGGTAATCGAGATCTATCATGACGAGCGAAAGCGGGTGACCGAACCGCCGGGCGCGCTCGAATTCGAGTGACAGCGTCTGGTCGAAATAGCGGCGGTTATAGAGCCCCGTTAGTCCGTCGCGCACGGCCAGGTCCTGGAGCTGCTCGTAAAGTTGCGCGTGAGAGATCGCCACGCCCATCTGTTTCGCCATCGCCTCGACCAGCACCTTTTCGTCCTCCTCCCAGCGCCGCGTCTGGTGGCACTGGTGCAGGCCGACGATTCCCAGCCACTTCCCCTGATGTGAAATCGGCGCGCTCAGCAGTGAGCGCACGTCGTAATCCTGTGTCAGGGTGATCAGCATGTCATCCGGCTGTCGCTCCAACTCGCCCCGGAGGTCTTCCACGACCAGCACGCCCTCGTGGCCCTCCTGCCCGTCGGGGCCCGGGGTCAGCGGGAAGTATTGCGAGCCGAGCGGACGCACGCCGGGGGCGTTGTCTTCGCTGACGGCCTGAAGTGACTGCCCGTCGGGGGTGAGGAACATGATGAACGCGCGCGAGGCCTCGAAGAGTTCCTGCAACTGCCGGGCGGCGACGCGCAGCACGACGCCCGGGTCGAGCGACTGGTTGACGGCCGAGAGCAGCTGGTTGAGCGAATTCTCGCGCTGCACGCGGCGGCAGAGCTGGTAATTCATGTTCTGGATCTGGAGCGTCCGCTCCCTGAGCGACTGTTCGAGTTGCAGCACCCGCTCGCCCGCGCGGACCCGCACTTCGAGTTCGGAGCGGTCGAACGGCTTGCTGATGAAATCGTCGGCCCCGGCGTTCATCCCCTGCACCAGATCCTGCGTCTGACTCTTGGCCGTGAGCAGGATGATGTAGGTGTATTCGTGGTCTTCGATGCTGCGGATGCGGCGACAGAGTTCGGTCCCGTCCGTCTCGGGCATCATCCAGTCCGTAATCACCATGCGGCAGGATTCGGCCAGGAAACTGTTCCAGGCCTCCTCGCCGTTGGTCGTGCTGATGACTTCGTGGCCCCAGCGCTCCAGCGTCCGCTGGAGGACAAGGCGCGAGACCACGTCATCTTCGGCAATCAGAATTTTCATGCGCGGACCCCCATTCCCTTGAAATAACTGAGGACGCGGGCGAACTCGATCTCGGCCTCCGCCAGGGTCTGGCCGACGGCTTCGATCTTCCTTTCCCTGCTCAACTCCTCAAGGCTCGAGAAGAAATTCTCGAGCGGCTTCGCGCTGATGTTCGCGCTGGCCCCCTTGAGGGTGTGGGCCTCAAGTTCGAGTGAGCGGTAATTGCCGTCGGCGACGGCCTGGCGCATCGTCTGCAGGCGGCACGGGATTTCCGCGAGAAACAGGTCAACCATCTTGTGTAGTAAATCCATGTCGCCGCCCACCATCTGCCGCAGCGCCGCGAAATCCACCGACTCGACGGCCGCCCCCGGCTTCCGGCCCCTCGCCTTCCACCGCCTGACGGCGAGGAGCATCTCGTCAACGTCAATCGGCTTGGAGATGTAATCATCCATCCCGGCGGCGAGGCACCGCTCGCGGTCGCCTTTCATAGCCTGCGCCGTCATGGCGATGATCGGAGTCAGGCTGACGGGCCCTTCGAGCGAGCGGATCGCCGCCGCCGCCTCATACCCGTCCATCTCCGGCATCTGCATGTCCATCAGCACCAGGTCGTACGGTTTCCGTTGCAACATCTCGCAGGCGATGCGCCCGTTCGCGGCGACATCCACCTCGTGCCCGGCGCGCTCGAGAAACATGAGCGCCAGTTTCTGATTCACCTCGTTGTCTTCGACCAGCAGGACGCGCGCGGAATTCTCCCCCGCCGGACCCGGAATCGATGCCACCGCGTCTTCTGCCATCACCTCGCCGGACGGGTGCTGCCGCGCCAGCAGATCCATGAGCGCGTCGAAGAGTTGCGACTGCTTGATCGGCTTGCTCAGACAGGCCGCGAAGCCGATCTCCTTCAACTGGGACTGGGGCAGCGGCGTGCCGATTGAAGTCAGCATGACGACGACGGTGTCGCGGATCGCCGGGTCAGTCTTGATCCAGGCGCCGACCTCGACGCCGTCCATCTCGGGCATCTGCATATCGAGCAGCGCCAGTTGATACGGCTCGCCCGCCGCCGCCGCATCGCGCAGGATGTTTAGTGCCGCCGGGCCGTCGGCGACCACGAACGGGCGGCAGCCCATATTTTCCAGCATCTTTTGCAGGATCATCCGGTTGGTCCGGTTGTCGTCGAGGACCAGAATCTTCATCCCGCGCAGGTCGGGCGGGACGGTCGCGGCCCGGCCAGCCTCGCCCGTCTGTTTCTCGAAGGTCGCGGTGAAGCTGAAGGTGCTGCCCGCGCCGGGCCTGCTCTCCACGCTGATCTGTCCGCCCATCAGTCCGGCCAGTTGCCGCGAGATGGCGAGGCCGAGGCCCGTCCCGCCGTATTTGCGCGTGGTCGAACCGTCGGCCTGCGTGAAGCTTTCAAAAATCGTCTGCTGCTTGTCGGCGGGTATGCCGATGCCCGTATCGCGCACCGTGAACCTGATCGTAACGTGGCGGGCGTCCTCGGATTCCATCTCGGCGCTCAGCACCACTTCGCCCCGCTCGGTAAATTTGATGGCGTTACTGACGAGGTTGAGGATGATCTGGCGCAGGCGGCCCGGGTCGCCGCGCATCGGACCGGGCGTGCCGGGGCTGATGGAGCAGATCAGCTCCAGCCGCTTCTCGACGGCCCGGTGGGCGAACATATCGGCCACGCCTTCGACTACCGAATAGAGGTCGAAATTGACGCGTTCCAGTTCCAGCTTGCGGGCCTCGATCCGGGAGAAATCGAGGATGTCGTTGACGAGCGTCAGCAGCGCGCCCGCGCACTCCTGAATGGTCCGGGTGTACTCCTGCTGCTCCGCGTCGAGCGGCGTGTCGCCGAGCAGCCCGCACATGCCGATGATGCCGTTCATCGGCGTGCGAATCTCATGGCTCATGTTGGCCAGGAACTCGCTCTTGGACTGCGCCGCGTCGCGCGCCACCGCCAGCGCCTGATCCAGCTCCGTGTTCTTCAGCTCCATCTCCATCGTGTAGTGGTGGAGCTGCTCCTCGGTCCGCTTCTGCTCGGTGATGTCAACCATGATCCCGCTCAGACGTTTCACCCTGCCCTGGTCCATCTCGACCGAGACCAGATCCCTGAACCAGACGCTCCGCCCGTCGCCGGCGATCAGGCGATATTCGAGTTCGTGATTGCGCCCCTCGCCTGTCGCTTCGAGGCGGAACCGGACGGCCCTGTCGCGGTCTTCGGGGTGCAGGTGGTGAGACCAGAAATCGGCCTCGGTCAGCCACTGCCTGACCGGGTAGCCGAGCAATTCTTCGGCGCGCCCGCTGACGAAGGTGAACTGTCCGGTCCCGGGGTCGGTCTCCCAGACGATGGCCTTGAGCCCTTCGACCAGCTCGCGGTGACGGCGCTCGGCCAACTGGAGGGGGTCCTCGGCGCGCCGGCGCTCGGTGATGTCCTGCATGGTGGCGCGGAGCCCGACAACCTTCCCCGCCTCGTCACGGATCATCCGATCTTCAATCAGCGCGCAGAAGGTCGTGCCGTCTTTCCGGCGCAGCATCCCCTCGAAGACGCGCAGGGGGACGGCGCCGGAGAGTTTGTCGTAAACGGCCTGACGCGAAATCTCCGGCCTCTCCGCAATCTCCCAGACGTGACGCCCGATCAGTTCCTCGGCGGTGTAACCGAGCATTGCCAGTTCGGTCTGATTGATCTGGACGATGCGCCCTTCGGCATCAATCTGGTGGTAACCGACCGGCGTCTCGTCATACAACTCGCGAAACCTCTTCTTGCTCTCCTCGAGCGCCCGCCGGAGTTCGCTCGAATCCTGCGCCCCAGCCCCCGGTCCGATCATCCGCCTGGCGCGGAAAATCAGGCCCCCCTGCAGAATCAGCACGAACACCGTCAGCGCGAGCTGACCGAGCGATGCCCGAATGAAAACCTGTACCAGAATGAGCAGCACTGCCAGCACACTCAAAGCGATCATGTAACGCGCAGTGAGCAGGCCGGCGGCAGGCTTTTGGGTGAAGGTTGAAGGCATCCTTTGATCTGTTCTGGTGGGGCCTGAACGGTAGAACAACTGACGAAGGGTTGTGGAGGGAAACCTGACAGAGCCGCCCCGGGTCCCTGGGTGTATGCTCTCTTACCCGAAGCTCGCAAACAGGCTTACTGGAAGGCTTGTCAGCAGATTCGGTCTCTCACAGGGCGGGGCGAATATACCATAGTTCAGTGACGTGGCTAAGTATTTTTGACTTGTTCCTGCCGCGCTTATTGGAAGCCCGGTCACCACTCCATTAATCATTCGGCAGCGGCGCGGCCTGAGGCTGCCCGAGGTCAGCGGGCTGCGGAATTTTCACCTGATCTTCCTTCATTCTGTCGAGTACGAGCGCGGCGCGCGCCTCATCGAACTCGCCTTCCCAGCGGGCGACGACGATGGTGGCAACGCCGTTGCCGATGAGGTTGGTGATGGCGCGCGCTTCAGACATGAAGCGGTCAATACCCAGGATCAGTGTCAGCCCCGCCACCGGGATCACCCCGGTTGACGCGAGCGTGGCGGCCAGCGTGATGAACCCGCCGCCGGTCACCGTCGCCGCGCCCTTGGAAGTCAGCATCAGGATCGCCAGGATCGCCAGTTCGCTCCCGAGCGACAGCTGCGTGTTGGTGGCTTGGGCGACGAAGAGCGCCGCGATGGTCAGGTAAATCGAAGTGCCGTCGAGGTTGAAGGAGTACCCGGCAGGGACCACCAACCCGACGACCGATTTCGAGCAGCCCAGGTGTTCGAGCTTCAACATCAGGCGCGGCAGCACGGACTCGGACGACGACGTGCCGAGGACGACGAGCAGCTCTTCCCTGATGTACCGCAGGAAGTGCCACAGGCTGAAACCGTTCGCGCGCGCGATCAATCCCAGCACGACGAAGATAAAAATGGCGCAGGTGACGTACACGCACAGCATCACCTTTGCGAGCGGCAGCAGCGTCCTCACGCCGTACGCGCCAATGGTGAAGGCGATCGCGCCGAAGGCCCCGACCGGCGCGGCCCTCATGATGATGGCGATGACGCCGAAAAAGACCTGACCGAGCTGGTCAATCAGTTTGAGGATCGCCCTGCCCCGCTCGCCCAGGGCCGCGAGCGCCAGCCCGAACAGGATAGCGAAGAGCAGCACCTGCAGAATCTCCCCCTGCGCGAAAGCGCCGACGACCGTGTCCGGGATGATGTGCAGTAGAAAATCAACCGTGTTCTGAGACTTCGCGGCGGTGGCGTACTGCTCGACGGCCCTCGCGTCCAGCGTCGCGGCGTTGGCGTTGATCCCGGCGCCGGGGCGGAAGAGTTTGACGACGACGAGCCCGGTCATCAGGGCGAAAGTGGTGACGACTTCAAAGTAGACGAGCGATTTCAGCCCGACCCGGCCCAGCTTCTTCAGATCGCCGACGCCGGCGATGCCGACGACGACCGTGAAGAAGATGATCGGGGCAATCATCATTTTGATGAGCTTGATGAAGCCGTCGCCGAGCGGCTTCATCTTCACGCCCGCCGACGGGAAAAAGAATCCGAGCAGGGCGCCCAGCACAATCGCCGTCAGCACCTGGAAGTAAAGGTGCTGATACAGCTTTTTCGGCACCGCTTCTGTTTTTGTTTCCTCGTGTATTTCCATCCTGAGTCCGACAAGTCTGACGAGAGAGACTGACGCAGAGGCCGTTCCCGCTGGCGAGGTCATCCGCGGTTCAGAGCATGGTGGCTGCCCGCCACACCCCTGCTCCGGCCCTGCGTGTTTTACTTCATCCGACACGCCGCTGGCAATTGATACAGTACGCGCGAGCGTCGGGCGACCCGGTGGCCTGGTAAGGCCGCTCTCAGGATGCACCGGGTCGCCCGACGCTCGCGCGTACTGTACCGGCGTGTGTCTCAAAACTACTTGTTCTTCGACTGAACGAACTTCAGCAAAGTGGCCATGTCGTACTGCCCGTCGGCCGGACAGCCGAAACGGCCTTTAGTCGGCTGCCAGTCCGGCGCGACGTTGAGGAAGGAGAACGGGTCGGCGGCGAGCAGTCCGATGAAGACCTCCGCGGCGATGCGCCCGCCGACCGGCCCGAGCGTGCGCCCCTGGCAGATCAGTTCGGCCTCCTTCAGGATGTAATACCAGAGCGGCGTCTCCTCGCCGAACCGGCCCTCCAGAAATTTCTTCTCATCCTTGCTGATGTCCGGAACGCTCGGGTCAGGTTTGCCATTTGCGAGTTTATAAGTCGGGCCCACGCTGAATTTGAATTTGGGATTATTCGCGCTGACGATGAGTGATTCGGGGATGCCCATCGCGCGGGCGACCGCCTGACCCGAGGGCAGGCCGAGCGACTGGCCGCGCAGCAGGTTGCGAAATGCCAGGTTGCCGAAGGGCAGATTCGGCGCAGTGTCGGGCGGCGCGACGTTGGTCGGCAGCCCTCCCAGGCCCGCGACGAGCAGCGTGTCTATCGCGCGCGCCGGTTGCAGTTTGTCATCCTCCTTGCCTGTCGGCTTGAAGTTGAAGAAGCGGTTCCACTCGATTTTCCGGTCTTTGGGGCGGCGGCGGAAACCGCGCAGGTCATCGGCGTCGTTATTGTCGGGCTGCGTGGGGTCGAAGATCGGGACTTCCTCGCCGCCCTCATCCGCAGAGGTCTGCGGGTTGAGCGCGTAATCGCCGCGCACCATGCTGTGGCCGAAGCGATAGGCCGCGACGGAAAACTCGACCGGCATAAACGGCTGCTGCTTCCACTTGAAGAATTTCAGGTGCGCGTTCCAGACGGAAGCGTCCTTGAGTGTCACCTTGCCCTTCGGCCCCGGCGCGACCGCGGCGGCAACTTCGTACTCATCCCTCACGAGGATGCTGTTGACCAGTTCATCGCCGACGACATGACGCAGAAAATCCCTGAGGACGATCCACTGATAATGCCAGCGCACCATCGTCCGCGCGTCTTCAAAGCCCGCGCCCAGCTCATCCAGCACGGCGTTGTGGAATTGCAGGAACGCCAGATGGAGTTGCGAGACGATCAGGTTTTCGTCGTTGCGCGGGTCTCCGGTGATCGCCCGGCCGTTGTCGTTGCGCGGCAGGTCCGGCTCGTTCGTCGCATTCTTTCCGACGAGCAGGTGCCGCCCGTCGGCGTAAAGGAAGGGCTCGTCGGCCGGGCCTCTGCCGTAGAGCGAGTCGAGGTCGAAGCGCGGCGTGCGGAAGTTGCGCAGCCCGTCCGGGTCGTTGTCGCGTTGCAGTTTCGAGTTCGGGTCGAAGGTCAGGTCGTGGTCAATGAACTGGCCGAGGTAAGTGAAGCCTGCCGGGATGCGGTCGTTGTTGGAGAGCGATCCATCATCCTTTTCCACATCCACCGCCTTCTCGATCATTGTCACGGCCAGCCGCCGGAGGTCGTCAGTGTTCACGTCAAACGGCGCGAGGTTGCGAAACAGCCTGCCGAAGCGCCCGTCGTAAGAAGCAGAGCGGGGCACGGAATCCAGCCCGCGGGGCGAGCGCCCGTGATGTTCAGTTACCGTGATGTCAATTTTTTGTTGAGCCATGTTTTTCTCCTCGTGGTGGTTTCAAATCAGACTCGGTCGAGTGATGTTTCATGTGCAAGTGTGGTCATAAGGCAAAACGTTACCTGCCTGCTGCCCTGATGGCAGATGAATGGCAGCCCCAGCCGTCTGTCGGCAGACCACACGGCAGACCGCAGAGCTGGCGAACCAGACCCGGAACTGAAAATGACGGATTGAAAAAGTGCTGGAGTTCTACTATCGCCCGGCTGTGAGTGTCAAGCGGGCCCGCGAAACGGCGGGTGAGGGCGCGTCAGGCGGTGAGCATGACGGATTGCAGGGCTTCGAGGCGGTTGCAGGCTTTTTTGATCTGGCGCTCGACCTGCGCGACCAGATCGGCGAGCAGGTCCGCACCGACGGCTTCGGCGTTCTCGGCCCGGAGTTTGAGCTGCCACGTTTCGGAAGCCGTGATGTCGGCGATCTCTTCTTCAATCGCGATCAGGCGCTCCCGGGCCTGCGCGGTGAGGCGCGTGAGCAGGACGAGTTCGGTGACGCTGCCGGTCACTTCAATGTTTGCGCCGGCTTCGAGCAGTGCGCGCAATCGCTCTTCAGAGCCGGTTTCGTAAGCGCGATTGATCTCGATCATCAGCCGGTGACGGTGTTCGCGCTCCTGCTCGTCGGCGGAGAGGTCGGGGTGAAATTTGCGGCAGACGTCGCGGTAAAGTTTCCTGAGCTTTCCCGAACGGAGCCTGTTCTGACCGCACCCGACTTCGTCGTCAGCCAGCGATGCCGGGTCGTCAACGTCCGCATCAGGACTCAGGCCCTGAAGCTCAGCGATCTGCCTTTCGATTTCGACCAACTCGTCGTAATGCCTGCCAACGACTTTCAGGTAGCGGCCCTCGAAGGCGCGCAGCGCGGCTTGCAGACTGGCCAGTTCGGACTCGCGCCGGGCGAGTGTGGCTTCGAGTTCGGACAGCTCAGCGCGCTTCGTTTCGACTTCTTTTTGTTCGGCGATGTTGCTGATGATCAGGTCGGCGCTCATGCTTTTGCCTGCTCCGTGGAATCAAACTCCGTCTTCAACTGCCGCAACACTTCATCAAAGGTCCGGTACTCGTGGCAATTGATGCCCGCCGATTTGCAGTATTCGGCGAGGCCATGTTTGGCGAAGACCTCGTCGGCGATTTCAGCCGGCGCGCGGTCTGACAGGCCGTCGCCGATGAAGACCGTGTACAGGCCCTTTTTCTTCGCCTCCCGTAGCGTCGCCGCCTTGTCGTGGCCGAAGTGGGTCCGGTCGCGGAAGACGCACTGCCAGCCCCGCTGCTCGTCGGGCCTGATGCTGTTGGCGAGGATTTCGAGTTGCGGGAAATCCGAGGGCGAAATGAAGAGGTCAATGATCTCACGGAAGCCCGCGCTCAGCACCGTCAGCGGCAGCCCTTTCTCCTCGCACCACCTGGCGAAAGGCGCGAAGCCCGGGTCAACCTGCACCTCCTTGCGCAGCAGCCTGACGGCTTCGGCAAATGGCGCGCGGATGCTGCGCATCTCTCCGGCGATGCAATCGCGCAGCGTGAGCTGGCCCTCCCTGACGAGCCGCCCCATCGTCTCGATCAGCTTCGCGCCGCCCCCCAGGTGAGTGGTCAGAAAGATCAGCGTGTCTTTCTCCGTCACCGTCCCGTCAAAATCGGTGAAGATGTGAATGCTGCCTGAGGCTGCCTTGTTCATTATCTGCTCACTGATCCACCACCTGCACGCCGGCCGGCGGGGTGAAGACGAAGAGTGAATTCTCGATGGGGACGTTTTCGCGGAGGCTCGAAAACAGGAAGTCCGTGCGCGCGCCGTTATTGTCCACGAACGAGAGTCGCGCGAGCAGCTTCCTGTCAGGCGTGACTTCGATAAACAGTTCGCGGAATTCCTGCGCGTGCTTCGGGACGAGGCGCAGCACCAGGTTGCCGGCGTTGACCGGGGCCTCGCTCGCGAATTCGATCAGCCGGAAATCGCGGCGCAGGTTGCCGCGCCCGAGCAGGAACAGGAAAGGCGCGCGGATGTCGTTCGACTCTTTGATTTTCGTGCGCGTCGCGGTGCGTTCCGCCGGGATGTATTCGTAAATCACCTTGCCGTCAGAGACGTAGAGCTTCACTTCCGGCGACGTGTAATCCCACCGCATCCGGCCCGGCTTCTTGAGCAGCATGCGCCCGACCTCGCGCCGCAATCTTTCGCCGGGCGCGACGTAAAGCTGGGTGAACTCGGCGGAGAATGATTCGAGCCGCAGGTATCTGTTCTGCAGCTCATTGACCAGGCGATCCAGGTCGGATTGCGCCGAGGGCGCGGGCACGGCGCACAGGAGTACTAGCAGCAGGGCAACAGCAAGTTTCATCGCTTCGGGCTTTCTCAGGGGGAAGACTTGCCGGTAAGCAGCGATTATAGGCGGTGATGGCAGGCGAGCAAAGGGCCCCGCCCGAGTGGCGGGTTCAGATCGGCCATTCCTTCTCGATGAACTGCACGCAGACGTGCGAACCGCCGTCCCCCGAGATGTAACGATTCGTCAGAACTGAGAGCGATTCAAAGTTGCAGCTCGGGACGATGACCCTGACCAGATCGAATTGCGGCGGGACGGCTCTGGCGCGAATGCGCGCGCCGCCGCGGCTGACGTTCTCGATGCGGCCCGGCTCCCTGCCGACCAGTTGCTTGTCGTCGGTCAGGAATTCGACCGTGGCGCCGATGTTGACGTCGTAGCGCGGGTGGCGGCGTCGGTTGATGCCGAGCCACTGCTTGGTGCGGCAGACCGCCCACGGCTTGTCGAGGTAACCCGGCGGCGGGTGTTCGCCGATGAACTCGACGCCCACCGCGCGCACCCCCTCGTTGAGCGGGACGACCCGGCGGACG
>DASRDU010000028.1:0-31392 GCA_035652435.1 Blastocatellia bacterium | reverse complement strand
GGACGCGTGATACCATCGCTTCACCTTAGAGAGTGTTGTTTCAGGCCGTGGGGTGGCATCCCCGTTACGGCCTGAAACAACACTCTTTATTTGTTGGTGAAGCATTTTTCAACCTCTCCGGGGAAAACTGAATGGCCTTGGGTATCGTTCCTTACTTCCATCCGCCCGGAACCTTCCTGATTGACTGACACGCCCGACTGAAAGAGAATCTCCTCACTACTATCAATCGAATTGCTGCCGCCCCTGCGCGTCTTTCTCCTGACGAAATGGCAGACGGTGAGACTGTCATGACTCATCAAAACGAACTCCCCTCGATCAACGGCACCCGGCCTCGTTGTGTCACACTATGCCTGCTCCTGGTCAGCTTCAGTCCTCTGATTACTGCCCTGAGCCCGTTGTTTGCCCTCCCGACGGCAGCAGGGGCGCGATTACCTCAGGAGCCGCTCCCCACGCTGGAAATGGGCAAGCCTGTTGAGCGAAAGCTGGCGGGAGGTGAAACACACATTTTCCGGGTCGCTCTGACCGCCGGCCAGTATCTGCACGTGGTTGCGGATCAGCGTGGCATTGATATCACTTTAAGGATCATCGGAACTGACGGGCAGAGGCTGATTGAGATGGACAGCCCGAATGACACTCAGGGGCCGGAATCAGCCGCAGTGATCGCAGAAAAAACGGGCAGCTACCGGATCGAGATCCATTCCTCAGCAAAAGATGTGCCCGCAGGTCGTTACGAAGTGGCGACTCAGGCAATCAGACTGCCCACCGCGCAGGATCGAAAATGGATTGCGGCGCAGAGTGCTTACGCGGAAGGACAGCGACTGCGCATGCAGGGGGCGGCGGAATCCCGGCTGAATTCGGTGGAGAAATACCAGGAGGCGATTCTCAACTGGCGGGCGGCAGGAGATCGAATAATGGAAGCCCATGCCCTCTTCTGTATCGGGAGGGCGTGGCAGCGATCAGGCCAGTCACAAAAGGCACTGGATTCTTTCGGCCAGGCTCTGCAACTACAGCGGTCTGCCGGGGAGCGGCGGGAGGAGACCTTAACGCTTTACACGATCGGGGTCATCTACAATGATCTGGGCGAGCCGCGAAAATCACTTGAGTGCTTCAGCCAGGCGCTCTCGCAGCAGCAGGCGATGGCAGACGTCAATGCCGAAGCCCGGACGCTCAACAATATGGGGGTCGCCTGGCATATTCTGGGCGAATCCCGGAAGGCTCTGGAACATCACAACCATGCACTCTCAGTCTGGCAGAAGGTGAATAACCGCCCGCAGGAAGCTGTCACTTTCCATTACATCGGCAGAGTTTACGAGACGCTGGGTGAGTTCCAGAAGGCGCTGGAGAGTTATTTTCAGGCGCTCGCTCGGCACCGGGCTTTGCGGAATCGTGACGGCGAGGCAGATGAACTCAACAGCATCGGCTATGTCAACGGCCTCTCCGGCGAATGGCAGAAGGCGCTGGATTATTACAACCGGGCCCTCGCGCTGTGGCGGGTGACGGGGGATCACTACAGTGAAGCCGTCACGCTCAGCAATATCGGCGTGGCACATGCCTCACTGGACGAAATGCAGCAGGCTTTGGATCGTTATCAGCAGGCGCTCAGGCTCCACCGCGAGGTGGGAAATCGCCGGGGCGAGGCCGTGACGCTTGAAAAGATCAGTGATCTCCTGGCGTCATCAGATCCGGGCAAGGCGCTGGAATCCTGTGAGCAGTCGCTCCAGCTTCGGCGAAAAACTGAAGATCGCCAGGGGGAGGCAAGTGCGCTGTCCGGCATAGGCCTTCTCCACCTTTCACTGGGCAACCCGCAGAAGGCGATGGAATACTTCAGCCCGGCGCTGACACTCTCCCTGGCAATCGGTGATCGGCGAGGCGAGGCGAGGGCCCGTTATGGCATCGCCCGCGCCGAACGTGACCGCGGCAATCCCGGCGAAGCGCGCCGGCAGATCGAAGCGGCGCTCTCGCTCGTTGAGGCCGTGCGGGCCGATGCCGGCAGCCAGCAGTTGCGCGCCTCTTACCTGGCCTCGGTACAGAGGTATTACGAACTCTGCATTGATACGCTGATGCGCCTCCACGAGGCCCGGCCCGCGGAAGGCTTCGACGCTCTGGCGCTCGAGGCCAGCGAACGCGCACGCGCACGCAGCCTGCTCGAACTGCTCGCCGAATCACGCGCCGACATTCGCCGGGGCGTGGACGCGGCGCTGCTTGAGCGCGAACGCGATCTCGCGCAGCAGCTCAACGCCGGGGCCGCACGCCTCGCCGGGCGCAACACGCCGGAACAACTCGCAGCGCTCAGGAAAGAGATCGGCGAACTCGAAGACGAGTTCCAGCAGCTTCAGGCGAACATTCGCCGCCGCAGCCCGCATTACGCCGCGATCACTCAGCCCGCGCCGCTCAGTCTCAAAGAAATCCGGCAACAGGTACTGGGCGACCACGTTCTGCTGCTCGAATACTCGCTCGGCGAAGAGCGGAGCTGGTTGTGGGCAGTGACGAACAACTCGGTCACGGCCTACGAACTGCCGAAGCGCGAGCAGATCGAGAAAACGGCCCGTCGCGTTTATGAATTACTGACTGCCCGCAGCCTGCGCCGGGGCGGTGAAACCCTCGGGCAGTGGCGCGAGCAGATCGCCCGGGCGGATGCGCAACTGCCGCAGGCAGCCGGGCAGTTAAGTCAGATGATCCTCGGCCCCGCGGCCCCGCAACTCGGCAACAATCAACTGCTCATCGTGGCCGACGGGGCATTGCAGTACGTGCCGTTCGCCATGCTGCCAGAGCCGAAGGATGAAGGCGGAAGGATTTCGGAAAGGATGAAGGCGGAAGGCGGGAGGCGGAAGCCGGAGTCAGAGCCCCCCTCTGATTCACCCCTCATCCTTCATCCCTCATCCCTCACCCCTCATCCTTTAGTCGTCGGGCACGAAATCACCACGCTGCCCTCGGCCTCAACGCTGGGCATCATCAGAAAAGAGATGGCCGGTCGGCGACCCGCGCCGAAGATGCTGGCGGTCTTCGCCGACCCGGTCTTCAGCCGCGATGACCAGCGGAACAAGGCCGGGGCGATCAGGGCTGCCGGCAAACCGGGGACGCAAGCCGCGGCGGTCGCCGGTTCACGGATCATCGAACACGAAGAGTCTTCCAGCCTGGCGAAACTGTCGGCGGGCGGGTTGAAGGTTCCGCGCCTGCCCTTCACCCGCCAGGAAGCCGAGCGGATTCTGGCCATCGCGCCCGGGGCCGACAATTTCAAGGCGATTGATTTCAAGGCGGCCCGGGCCGCGGCACTGAGCGCCGAACTCGGCCAGTATCGCTACCTGCACTTCGCCACACACGGGTTTTTGGACAGCGAGCGGCCCGGATTCTCGGCGCTCGTGTTGTCGCTCATTGACGAGCAGGGCAGATCGCAGGATGGATTTTTGCGCGCCAACGAAATCTACAACCTCAACCTACCCGCTGAACTGGTCGTCCTGAGCGCCTGCCAGACCGGCCTCGGCAAAGAGGTCAGGGGCGAGGGGCTCGTGGGCCTGACGCGCGGCTTTATGTACGCCGGGGCCGCGCGCGTGGTGGTCAGTCTGTGGAACGTGAATGACAAAGCGACTTCGGAGCTGATGACGATGTTCTACCAGAAGATGCTCAGGGAGGGTGAGCGCCCGGCGGCAGCGTTGCGTTCGGCTCAGGTCGAGATGTGGAAGCAGAGGCAGTGGCAGGCGCCGTATTACTGGGCGGCGTTCGTCCTGCAGGGCGAGTGGAAGTAAGTAAAAAGGCAAAAGTAAAAAGTAAAAAGTCAGAGCGCCGGTGGTTCAATGTTGATCGAGGTATCGTTCGTTCTGACTTTCTACTTTTACTTTTGCCCTTTTACTTTCGCCTCAATGCGGGATTTCCGGCGTCCGGGCATCCGACGGGTCGGCCCGGTCGTCTTCGGGCTGTGGGGCGTGATTATGCTCCGCGGCATCAGGCCGGCGCTGCGCGGGGATGACACGGGGGAATTCACTGTGCTTTCGCAAGCCGCCGAGTATTGGCCCGCGGTTTTCGCCGGGCCTGTTCGCATTCAGGTCTTGCCACGGCGGATGACGTGATTCAGGCCGCCGACGCGATACCACCGGTAGCCGTAAGCCTCAAGCTCAAGCCCGTGCCGGCCCTCGCGGTCGGCCTCACTCTGCTCTTCGCGCAGGAGGTTGATCAGCAGCTCTTCGCCCTCACACCCGGGCTTCACCCGGACGCGGCGCGGCTGCCCGCCGAAGTTGTGAATCAGCACCAGCGAATTGCCCCGCCAGTCGTAGCGTAGCGCCAGCACCGCCGGCTCGCCGGTTTCCAGAATCTCCCAGCCCCCCCAGCCGATCTCCGGGCACTCCTTGCGCAGCCGGATCATCTGCGCCATCCAGTTGAGCAGCGAGTCCGGGTCGCGCCGCTGCGCCTCGACGTTGACCCGCTCGTAACCGAACGGCCCCCCGCCGATGACCGGCTGCGCGGTCTTCGGCGACGCCGAGAAGCCCGACTGCGCGGCGTCAGACCACTGCATCGGGGTGCGCACGGCGTCGCGCTCCCTGAGGCCGAGGTCGTCGCCCATCCCGATCTCATCGCCGTAGCGCAGCACGGGCGTGCCGGGCAGGGCGAAGAGCAGGCTGTAGGCCATCTCCAGCCGGCGGCGGTCGGCGAGCATCGGCGCGAGGCGGCGGCGGATGCCCCGGCGGTAAAGCTGCATCCCCTCTTCCGGCCCGAATCTCTCAAACACCTTCGCCCGCTGCTCCGCGCTCAATCGCCCCAGGTCGAGTTCGTCGTGGTTCCGCAGGAACTGCGCCCACTGCGCCCCGTGGGGCAGCTCGCGCGTCGCGCGCAGCGCCTCGCTGAGCGGCCCCGTGTCGGCCGTCGCCAGCGCGTAGAAGAGGTGCTGGTTGACGTAGAAGTTGAACATCAGGTGCAGGCCGTCGTCGTGCGCGCCGAAGTAATCGCGCGCCTCGGCGGGCGTCACGTTCGCCTCGCCCAGAAACACGGCGTCGCCGCGCCGCCATTGCAGGAAGCGCCGCATCTCGGCGAGGTATTCAAACTTCTCCTCCGCCTTCCGCCCGCCCCGCGCGGGCGACTCGATGAGGAACGGCACGGCGTCCACGCGGAAGCCCGCCACGCCCAGTTCGAGCCAGTAGCCCATGATGCGGCGCACCTCGGTCCGCACGTCGGGGTTGTCTATGTTGAGGTCGGGCATGAAGTCGTAGAAGCGGTGGAAGTAGTATTCGCCCGCCTGCTCGTCGCGGCTCCAGACCGCCTCCTGCACGCCGGGGAAGACCATCCCCTCGTTCCAGTCCGGCGGGCGGCTCTCCGACCAGACGTACCAGTCGCGGTATTTCGACCGCTTATCCTGACGCGCGGCCTGAAACCACGGGTGTTCGTCCGAGGTGTGGTTAAGGACCAGATCAATGATCACCTTGATGCCCAGTTTGTTCGCCCGGTGCATGAACTCGACGAAGTCGCCGCTCGAGCCGTGGCGCGGGTCCACGCCGTAGTAATCGGTGATGTCATAGCCGTTGTCGCGGTTCGGCGAGGGCTGGAACGGGGCGAGCCACACCGTCTCGACGCCGAGCGAGTGCAGGTAATCGAGCCGCCGCATCAGCCCCTCGAAGTCGCCGATGCCGTCGCCGTTGGCGTCCATGAAAGTTTTGACGTCGAGGCTGTAGATGATGGTGTTCTTGTACCAGAGGTCTTCGATCATGACGTCCGCCGGCCGTCCGGGCCGCGCGCTCAGACACGGAATGTTCGCGGGGAGGTTGCTCGCAACAGGTTGAAGGGGTCAACGCGCCGGCGGCTCCGTTTCGGGCGTGCCGGGAGCGCGCTCCCGGCTTCCGATCATGCTTTGGCGCTCACGTTCGTATTCCGCGCGCGGGTCGCGCCCGGTCACCTCGCGGTACCACGCCGGGTGGTGCGTCCACGCCCACCGGTCAGTCACCGTCCCGCGCGTCATCGAACGGAACGTGCCGGGCTGCTGCGCCGTGCCTTCGTAAATGTGGATGATGAAGCCGCCGAGCATGACCAGTGCCGCCACGTCGTGGAAGAAGTATGAAATCCACATCAGCACCCGCCCGAAGATTTCCGGCCACCACATCAGAAAGCCGGTGATCAGAAACACGATCGCCGAGCAGACAATCGCCCAGAACCAGAGCTTCTGCCCCCCGTTGAACATCCCGACGTCCTCGGGCTCCAGCTTCTCTTCGTTGGTCGCGTACGCGCCGAGGCGGCGCAGCCAGCGGCGGTCGCCCGCCTCCCAGTTCATCGGTCGCAGCCAGTTGAGCATCATCAGGAGGAAGGCCGCGCAGAAGAAGACCCCGAACCACGGGTGCAGCAGCCGCGTGCGCGCGCCCGAGCCGAAAACCGGCGCGACCCACGCGTAGAGCCACGGCGTGAAGATCGCGAAGCCCGAGAGCAGCGAGAGGATGAAGAAGATCGCTACGGCCCAATGCACGGCGCGCGCGTAAACGCCGTGGCGCAGCACTTCACCCTCGTACACGACCGTCCGCCCTCTGCGGGCCGCCGCACCGCGCATCCGTTCATTCAGTCGTTCGGCTTCAGTTGACATAGCTGCTCCTCAAAAATGTACAGCAAACTTTCCCGGTTTGCTGAGACCCCCGCCGTCGGCCCTTTGTGAAGTCAGCGGCAACCCGGGAAAGTTTGCTGTACAAGCTCAATTACTCCACCTCCCGCGCGGGCGGCTCCGGCTGCTCGCGCTTCGGCCCGTAGAAGATGTAGTGGAAGAAGACGGCGAGCATGCCAAGGAGGACCACGAGCAGGCTGAGCGGCTTGAGCGCAAACTTCCACCACGTGTAAACCACCGGGATCTGCGGATTCGCAGGCAGCCCGCCGTACAGCTCCGGCCTGGTCGCGTCGTGCAGCACGTAGATGACGTGCGTGCCCCCCACCGACGGCGGGTCGTAGACTCCCGCGCTCGCGAATCCCGACTGCTCGCGCAACTGTACGGCGCGCGCTTCGGCGAGCGACTTCATCTCATCCTTCGTGCCGAAGTGGAGGCACCCGGTCGGGCAGGCCTTGATGCAGGCGGGCTCGAGCCCCTGACCGACGCGGTCCGAACAGAGCGTGCATTTGTAGACCTTCTTCGTCGCCGAGTTGAATTTCGGGATATTGAACGGACAGCCCGAGACGCAGTACTGGCAGCCGATGCAGTTCTCCTGATTGAAATCAACGATGCCGTTCGCGTATTGCACGATCGCGCCGTCGGCGGGGCAGGCGCGCAGACAGCCCGGGTCTTCGCAGTGCATGCACTGATCCTTGCGCATCAGCCACTGGAACGCGCCGTCGTCGCGCTGGTGTTCGTTGAATCTGATCAGGTTGTAATAGTTCCACTGCGTATCGGGCATCGTCTGATAGGTGTTGTCGAAGGTCGTCTCCCGGAACGGGTGGTCGTTCCATTCGACGCAGGCGACTTCGCACGCCTTGCAGCCGATGCAGGTCGTCACGTCAATGTACTTGGCGACCTCGACCTCGCGCCTGGCGCGGCTGCCCGGGACCGGTCCGGGGTGGCCGGAGATGGCTTTGATCTGCAATGTTCTTTCTGTGTCCATGACCTGCTCCCCGTAATTCGGCCCGCGACCGGGTCAGGCAGTCGCCGCAGCCGCGTTATTACAGCGGTTTCGAGTCGCGCGTGCCTGCAATCAGCGCGAGTTCCGGCAAGGTCAATTCTGTTTTCTTCATTGAATCATCCCCTGTCGAATTCCCCGGGCTTGTTTCCCTCGATCCTGAAATCAGCGGCGCGCCGCGTCTACCCTGGTGCCGTAGCCCAGCTCCGCATACCAGTTACCACGTCCCTGGGGTGTGAGATCCAGGATATTGTAGACCGGGGTCAGCAGATCGATGCCGCGCTCCTTAATGTCGTCTGCCATTGACGGATGGGCGCTGTAGAAGTGACGCAGCGTGCCGTCATTGGCGCGGGTGAAGACCGAGACCGTCGAGTCCTGGTTTCCTTCGCGATCTTCGCTGCCCAGGTCGTACTTGAACGTGCTGGTGCCGCAACTCAGGAGCCTCAGCCTGTCCCATCCTCGTTTGCGCGCGTGCGCTCGCAGGGCCGTCGGATCGGCGGCGGCAACGATGGCGAAGTCGACGTTCCGGGCCAGGTGATGAGCGACACCATTCAGACCGTCTATCCACATCGTACACATCGGGCAGGGGCTGGTCTGCTTCCTGCCGTACATGAAGTGGTAGACAATCAGCGACCGATCCGGTGCGGTAAACAGTTCACTCAGCCGCACTGTTCGGATCGGGGCGTCGCCCGTGCTGAGGTCGGCCGGGCCTTCCTCGAACACATAATCCTGGATGATCGCGCCTTCAGGAAGCTGGCGCCGCAGTTCCGCAACCCGTTCGCGGTGGCGCATCAACTCGATTTCGGCCAAGCGGAGTTCGTCTCGTCTGGCGAGGTAATCGGCGGATTCGTTCGGCAAATTCGTTTGCCTGAATGTACCTTTGTTTGTCTCGCGTGGCATTGGTCAGTTCCTCCTTACATTGATCTGCCATTCGCCCTCAGGCCTTCTCGACCTTGACGAGGAAGCCTTTGAATTCAGGCGTCCATGCGTTCGGGTCAATGACGGTCGGCGAGAGCAGGTTGGCCGGGTCCTTCGCCGTTCTGCCCTCGTCTTCGGCGATGCCGCGGTAGCCCCAGTGGATCGGGATGCCGATCTGATACGTCTTCTTCCCGTCAATCATCATCGGCCTGATCCGTCTGGTGACCATCGCTTTGGCCACGTAGCTCGCGCGCGCGCTCGACACTTTGATCTTCTCGCCGCCCCTGATGCCCAGATCGTGCGCCAGCTCTTCGGGGATCTCGACGAACGGCTCGGGCACGAGCTGGACGTTCATCGGGTTGTTCTTGGTCCAGTAGTGATAATGCTCGGTCAGGCGGTATGTCGTGCAGACGACGTTGTAGCCCTGATCGGGCGTGCCGTATTTGTCCAGATCCGTCTTGTACTTTCTGACCACCGGGTTATTCGACTGATTCGGGTGCAGGGGGTTGGCAATCGGGCTTTCAATCGGCTCGTAGTGTTCGGGGAATGGCCCCTCGGCGAACGCCCCGAGCGGGCCGAAGAGACGACCGATGCCTTCGGGGTTCATGATGAACGGGCCCATGTGATCCTTGGGGTTGGAATCGGCCTTGAAGTCCGGCACGTCGTTGCCGACCCATCGCTGCTGCGTTTCGCTCCACCAGACCTGTTTGCGCTGCGGGTCCCAGGGCTTGCCCGACGGGTCGCACGACGCGCGGTTGTACATGACGCGGCGGTTAGCGGGCCACGACCACGCCCAGTTCGGGTAGACGCCGAGGCCCGACGGGTCTTCAGTCCCGCGCCGCGCCATCTGGTTGCCCGCCTCAGTCCACGAGCCGCAGTAGAGCCAGTTGCCGCTCATCGTCGTCCCGTCATCGCGCAGCATGGCGAAGCCCGGCAACTGCTGCCCGGCTTTGATTGTCTGCCCGGTCTTTTCGTCGGTGACGTCGGCGAGCGCGCGGCCGTTGATCTCTTTCGCCACTTCCGCGAGTGACGGGTTATTCGGGTCCGGGTACGGCCACGAGGCGTTGAGGATCGGGTCGGGGAATTTGCCGCCTTCTTTCTGATACAGCTCGCGCACCTTGAGGAAAATCCGCGCGAGAATTTCCTGATCAACTTTCGCCTGCCCCGGCGGCGGCAGCGCGACGTACTTCCATTGCAGCCAGCGGGCCGAGTTGACGAACGTCCCGTCTTTTTCCGCGAAGCCGGCGCCCGGCAGGCGGTAGACGGTCGTGTTAATCCTCTTCATCTCTTCCGGCGAGGTGCCGGGCGCGCGCCAGAATTCGCTCGTCTCGTCGGGGTAGATTTCGCAGACCACCAGCCAGTCGGCCTTCTTCAGCGCCTCGATGTTTTTGCGCGAATTCGGGCCGATCATCACGCCGTTCATCCCGAAGGCGAAGATCCCCTTGACGTGGCCCTGATACATGTCGTCCCAGATTTCGACCCACGAGTATTTGCGGTCAATCTTCGGCAGGTAATGGAACGCCCAGTCGTTCTCCTTCTTCGCCGCGTCGCCGTACATCGCCTTGAGCAGCGAGACGGCGAACTTCGACGTGTTCGACCAGTAATTGTAAGAATCCCATTCCGACGGCTTCGACGGCTTCGGCGTGATGCGGGTGATCCAGGTGTTGAAGTCCCTGTCGTCCGGGTTGGGCGTCTTCAGATAGCCGGGCAGGATTTCAAAGATGCCGGCCATGTCGGTCGCGCCCTGAATGTTGGAGTGGCCGCGCAGCGCGTTGACGCCGCCGCCGGCGCGCCCGACGTTGCCGAGCAGCAGTTGCAGCATCGCCGCCGTGCGGATGATCTGCGTGCCGAAGGTGTGCTGCGTCCAGCCGACCGCGTAGATGATCGTCCCGGCTTTCTTCATATCGCCGTCCTTACGGATCGAGGTGAAGAGGTCGGCGGCTTTGATGAACTGGTCTTTCGGGATGCCGGTGATGCGCTCGACCATCTCCGGCGTGTAACGCGAGAAGTGTTTTTTGAGCAGCTGAAAGACCGAGCGCGGGTGCTGGAGTGAGAAATCGTAAGCGACGTTTGGCGGGAGTTGCGGCAGCGGCTGCGTCGTGGTGGCGCGCGCCCCGGCAGGGCCGTGCCCCCCGTGGCCCACGCCGGTGATCCCGCTCGTGCCTTTCGGCGCGCTGGATTGCGGCGGAAGCGGGGCGGGCTGATTGCCCGCCTGCTGAGCCTGTTGTTGCCCGGCCAGCTCTCTCTGTGCCGCCTTCTGCTGTGCGGGCGTTTCGGCTGCCTTCTGCGCGGTGGCCGCCTCTGCCCTGCCAGTCAGGTTGCCGCCCTCTTCGTAATTCCACGTCGCCTTGTCGTAAAGTTGCGAGCCGGGATCGAAGCCCGAATAGAGGCCGTCCTCGGGCAGTTTGAATCCCTCTTTGATAATGAATGCAGCGTTGGTGTAATGCCTGACGTAATCCCACGCGACGCGGTTGTTCTCAATCGCGTAATTGATCAGGCCGCCGAGGAAGGCGATGTCGGTGCCCGCGCGGATCTGCAGGAAGAGGTCGGCATTCGACGCCGTGCGGGTGAAGCGCGGGTCAACGACGATCATCTTCGCGTTGCGACGCAGTTTCGCCTCGACCGGCCACTTGAAGCCGCACGGGTGGTTTTCGGCCGGGTTGCCGCCCATGATCAGCATCATGTCGGTGTTCTTAATATCAATCCAGCCGTTGGTCATCGCGCCGCGTCCGAAGGTGGGCCCCAAACTGGAGACCGTCGGGCCGTGTCAGACCCGCGCCTGGTTCTCCAGGTAACAGACCCCCAGGCTGCGCATGGTTTTGACCACCAGGTAATTGAACTCGTTCGTGTCGGTGCAGCCGCCGGTGAAGGCGATGCCTTCGCAGCGGTTGACCGTGCGGCCCTGATCGTCTTTTTCGACGAATGTCGCCTCGCGCGTCTGTCTGACCCGCTGCGCGATCTCGCTGATCGCGTCGTCCCACGAGATGTCTTCCCAGCGGTCTGAGCCGGGCCGCCGCACCTGCGGCTTCACGAGGCGCCGCTCGTTGAGGATGTCCTGTTCGAGCGAGGCGCCTTTCGGGCAGAGCGTGCCGCGGTTGATCGGGTGATCCGGGTCGCCCTCGACATGCACGACCTGCGGCGTGGCGTTCTTCGCCTTATCGCCGAGCGTGTGAATGATCACGCCGCAGCTGACCGAACAGTACGGGCAGGTCGAGCGAGTCTCGGTGGTGCGCGAAATCCTGAGCGCCTGCGTCTGCGCGTAGACCGGCGCGGTATCGAAACCGAAGGCCGAAGCGGTGATCCCCCCGGCAATGGTGGTCCTGATGAAAGTTCTTCTTGAGACGTCCATTGTGATGGCCTCTGCTGATGAACTGGGTGGTACGGGGAGCGGGGGTTGAATTGTTATCAGGAGAAACGGTAAACCCGGAGAAGGCTATCAAATGAAAGTGAAGATCGTCGGTACGCTTCCGCACTTAAGCTGAGAGGGAGAGCCCGCGATTGCAATTCACATCCCGACCGGATCCAGCTCCGTCTTCGTGCAGCCATGCTCGCGCGCCCACAAATCGAGCCTCGTCAGGTCAATCGCCCTGAGGTAACAGACCTCATGCAAAAGTCGCTTCGGAGCCCGGGTTCATCCGGGCACGTGTTCGCGCAACTCTTCCAGCCAGACCACCGCCTCCGAATCGCTCGGGGCGCGCCAGTCCCCGCGCGGTGACAGTGACCCGCCGGAGCCGACCTTCGGGCCGTTGGGGATGCACGAGCGCTTGAACTGACTGATCCTGAAGAACCGGTAGAGGAAGACTTCCAGCCACTTCCTGATCGTGGCCAGGTCGTATTCATTCCGCTTCTCGACGGGAATGGCGTCCGGCCAGGCGCCCCGCGCCCTGTCGCCCCAGGCGCTGTGGCTGAGAAAAGCAATCTTGCTCGGGCGGTACCCGTAGCGGGTCACGTAGTAGAGGTTGAAGTCCTGCAGCTCGTAAGGGCCGATCTGCTTTTCGGTACTCTGCGCCGGCTTCTCGCGCTCCTCGCCCTCGTGCGGCACCAGCTCGGGCGAAATCTCTGTCTCGACGATTGACTGGAGCGTGACATTCGTCTGCTCGTCGAACTGTCGTGAGTTGATGACCCAGCGGATCAGGTACTGAATCAGCGTCTTCGGCACCGAGGCATTCACATTGTAGTGTGACATGTGGTCGCCGACGCCGTAAGTACACCAGCCGAGCGCCAGTTCACTCAGGTCTCCCGTCCCCAGCACCAGGGCGTTGTGCAGATTGGCCAGCCGGAACAGGTGCGAGGTGCGCTCTCCAGCCTGGACATTCTCGAACGTGATGTCGTAGACCGGCTCGCCCTGTCCGAACGGGTGGCCGATGTCGCGGAACATCTGCAGGCAGGAGGGCTTGATGTCAATCTCCCCGCCCGTGACTCCAAGGGCCCGCATCAGGGCATGGGCGTTGGCGAGCGTCACGTCGCTCGTGGCAAAGCCGGGCATGGTCCAGGCGAGGATATTCTGGCGCGGCAGCCCGAGCCGGTCCATCGTCCTCGCCGCCACGATCAGGGCCTGCGTCGAATCGAGCCCGCCCGAGACGCCGATCACCAGGCGCTGGATGCCGGTACTCGCGAGCCGCTTCATCAGCCCATGGACCTGAATGTCGAATGCCTCCCGGCAGCGCCGGTCGCGCGTCGCCGGGTCGGTCGGCACGTAGGGGAAGCGCTCGACACGCCGCACCAGGGCGACCTCGCCCACGGGTGCCTCGAACTCGAATGTGACGCGGCGAATCTCCCGCAGCCGCTCGCGGTAATCGGCCACCGAATCGTTGAAGCTCGTCAGCCGCATCCGATCCTGGACAAGGTGGTCGAGGTCAAGGTCGGCGGTGATCACCTGCTCCCCGGACGGAAAACGCTCCGACTCGGCCAGCAGCTCGTTGTTCTCGCAGATCAGCGCGTGCCCGTCCCAGGCGAGGTCGGTGGTGGATTCACCGGGGCCGGCCGCCGAATAGAGGTAAGCCGCAATGCATCTGCCCGACTGCGAGGCGCACAGGTCGCGGCGGTATTCGGCCTTGCCGATCGTGATGTTGCTCGCCGAGAGGTTGACCAGCACGGTCGCCCCGGCGAGCGCCCCCCAGGTGCTGGGCGGGATCGGCACCCACACGTCTTCGCAGACCTCGACATGCAGCGCGAAGTTCCTAAGGTTGGTCGCCTCAAAAATCAGGTCGCTGCCGAAAGGGACGCGCTCGCCCAGGAAGAGGACCTCGCGGGCGAGCGCCTGGCGGCCCGAGGTGAACTGGCGCTTCTCGTAAAACTCCCGGTAGTTCGGCAGGTAGCTCTTGGGCACCAGCCCGAGTACGCGCCCGCGGTAAATCACCACCCCGCAATTAAAGAGCTTCCCCTCGAACCTGAGCGGCGCGCCGGCGATGATCACAGGGGCAATCGTGCGACTCTCCGAGACGAGGCGCCCGAGCGCAGACTCAGTGGCGCTGAGCAGAGCGTCCTGATGGAAGAGGTCTTCGTTGGAGTAGGCGGAAATCCCGAGTTCCGGAAAAAGCGCGACGGCGGCATTCATCTCCGAAGCGCGTCTGGCCAGGCCCAGGGTTCGTTCGACATTGAATGACGGGTCGGCGACGCGCAGAAACGGGATGCAGACCGCCGCCCGGACATATCCGTGCGAGTAGATGGAATGAAAAGGTCGCTGCATAGGCGCAATATACCGCAGGCGGGAGAGCATTAAAACCGCAGACCTGCACGTCAGTCAGGGTGCAGACAGGACCAATTCATTCTCACGGGTGCCCCCCGATACACAGCTTGCGAGTGTGCCCGCGGCCCCGCAGGAATTGCGGGGCCTGAGCGCGAAAGAAAGGGGTGATGAAATCCGGGGCGACTCCCGCGTCCGGAAGCGAGAGCGCGACCTCAGTGATGGGGCGCATGCGTCGGCCTGGAAACGGCGCACATCACGTCGGCGAGGGCGCGCCGCTCGCCGCGCCCCTGGTAAGTCGCGGCATGGCGCGCCAGGTCGCCCTGGCTGATGATGCCAATCACCTCGTAGCGGTCATTGACGATCGGGATCCGACGGATCTGGTGACGCGACATCTGCCGCATGCAATTCCTGATCGAATCGTTGACGTGGCAGGCAATGGCTTCATCCGTCATGCACTCGGCCACGCGCGACCGGCGCGGGTCAATGCCGCGCGCGGTACTCCTGACGGTGATGTCGCGGTCGGTGACCATCCCGATCAAACGCCCGTTGCGATCCACCACCGGCAGCGCGCCGCAATCGCACTCGGTCATCAGCCGGGCGGCCCGCTCGATTGAGTCGTCGGGGTAGACCGTGATTACGTTGCGCGTCATCACTTCGCCCGTGCGCACGTCCTCGAACTCGTACTGCGAACCCGCGTATTGTCCCTCACGGTAATGCTGCTCAACCCACATTTCGTCCATGCGCCGCCGCCGCGCGGCCTCTTCGTTGCCGAACCACGAGCGGACTTCGTCACCGGCCCGGTCAATAAAGCGGCGCCCCTCTTCACTGCCCCGGTCATGACGACCGCGTTCATAATTCTGATCGTTGTAACGTGCAGCCATTTTTCTCCTCCTTCGTTCAGGCAGCTGCCTGATTGAAAAGTAACCGCCGGAGCCGGTGCAGTACGGGGGCGGTAGCAACCTTTACGGCACCGGCCCCGCTTGCTTGTGCGACCGGGGAGGGTGAGCAGATACAAACACAAAAATATTCCTGCCCGGTCCTTGTCCGGGGCGCAGACAAACGTCTGCTTCCAATGCGCCCGGCGCGCGGCAAAATGTCCGGGAATGTAAACAGCAAGGTGAGTGCCAGTCCCGGAAGGTGATTTCGCGGCGACAATGCCTAGTCCCGGCGGACAGGAGGAACTGATTTCACTAATGGCAGGCCTGAGAGCCCGATCAGGATTTCAAAGCACACAACTTGCAAGCCAGATTGCCGGGGCTTGCGAAAGTGAAATTCGCGCCGCTCCGGGGGGCGCGTTCCGAAGACTGCTGATTCAGGGCAGGAGGGCAATATGGGACTTGAAACTTATCACCGCAAACGAGATTTCAAACGCACGCCGGAGCCCGCAGGGCGGGTCGCCCGCCGCGCCCGTCACCGCTTCGTCGTGCAGGAGCATCACGCATCAAAGCTGCACTTTGATTTCCGGCTCGAAATGGGCGGCGTCCTCAAGTCATGGTCGGTCCCGAAAGGCCCGACGCTCGACCCGCGCGCCAAGCGGCTGGCTGTGATGACCGAAGATCACCCGGTCGAGTACCTCAAGTTCGAGGGCCACATTCCCGAAGGCCATTACGGCGCGGGCGAGCAGCTGATCTGGGACGCGGGGACTTACGAGCCGAAGAGTGATGAAGACCCATTGCAACAGCTCAGGCGGGGCCGCCTTGGCTTCGAGCTGCGCGGCGACAAGCTGCACGGCGAATTCAACCTGATCCGGATGAAGGGCCGCGATGGCCAGTGGCTGCTCGTCAAAAGCAATGACGAATTCGCGCAGCCGGACTGGAGGCTTGAACTGCTGATGGACGACGGCAAATACGTTGAAGAGACGGGCCGGGCGCAGACTAAAAGGCGCAAACGCGCCGCCCGGGAGCCCGTGAAAAAGTTTCGCGTGAAGGAAAAATCCAAAGGCCGCGCGGCCACGCCGGGCCGCGCATTCAAGGAGAAAGAACTGAGCGGCGACGTTGAGGTCAAGGTCGGGAAAGAGATCGTCGCCCTGACCAGCCTCGACAAACTTTACTGGCCTGATGACGGCTACACGAAAGGCGATCTCGTCAGGTACTACTACGAGATGTCGAAATACATCCTGCCGTACCTCAAGGACCGCCCGCTGATCCTCAAACGTTTTCCGAACGGGATCAACAAGCCGTCGTTCCACCAGCACGACGTTGATCAGGCGCCGGATTATGTGCGCACCGTCACGCTCGACGTCGAAGAAGGCCACAAGGTGGATTACCTCGTCTGCGACAACGTGGCGACGCTGCTCTATGTGACGAACCTCGGCGCGATTGAGCGCCACCCCTGGAATTCGCGCGTCAAAGACCCCGATCATCCCGACTGGTGCGTCTTCGACCTGGACCCCGGCGAGGGCGTCGAGTTCACGACCGTCTGCGAAGCCGCGCTGCACCTGCGCGACGCGCTTGATCGCGCGGGGCTCGAAAGTTACGCCAAGACTTCCGGCTCGCGCGGCATTCATGTTTATGTGCCGCTCAAACCGGGTCACACATACGGGCAGGTCGCGGATTTCGCCGAACGCATCGCCACGCAGGTCTCCGCCGAGTACCCTCGGATCACGACCGTCGAGCGCTCGCTGAAGAAGCGTCCGCGCGGTCGCATCTACGTTGACCATCTGCAGAACGCGCGCGGCAAGTCGGTCGTGGCGCCTTACTCGGTGCGCCCGCGCGCCGGGGCGACCGTCTCGGCGCCGCTCGACTGGCGCGAAGTCACTCGCGGGAAGATCAGGCTGGAGGATTTCACCATCCGCACAATGCGCCGGCGCGTCGAGAGCAAAGGTGACCTCTTCAACCCCGTACTGAAGAACAGGCAGAAGCTCCCGCTCGTGCTGCCTTCGTCGGCGGTCTGATCGTTATGCGCTTCGACGAGCTGGCGAAATATTTCGAGCAGATAGAGCAGACCCGCGGGCGGCTGGGGATGTACAAGCTGCTCGGCGAACTCTTCGGCAAGGCCGGTTCTTCAGAAGTCGCCGAGATCGCTTACCTGTGCGAAGCGCGACTGGGGCCCGCGTTCGCCGGAATTCAGATCGGGATGGGCGAGCGGATGGTGGCCGCGGCCATTGAGGCGGCCACCGGCAAGCCATCAACGCAGGTCAGCAGGCTCTACCACAAACTCGGCGACCTCGGCCTTGTCGCCGCACAACTGCTGCCCGCGCGAAAGGCCGGCAGTCTGACGGTGTCAAAAGTCTGGACGGCCCTGCGCGAGATTGCCGGGACGAGCGGCTCGGGCAGCCTTGAAAAAAAGACCGGGCTCCTCGCCGCACTCATCAAAGCCTCTTCTCCGCGCGCGGCGCTTTACATCGTCAGGTTCGCCGTGGGCCGTCTGCGGCTCGGCGTCGGCGCACCGACGATCATCGAGGCAGTGGCGCGCACCCAGCCCGAAAGCAAAGAGGCGCACGCGGCAATTGAGCGCGCTTACAACCTCTGCTCCGACCTCGGCCTGGTGCTTGAGACGCTGCGGACGCGCGGGCTCGACGCGCTCAGGCGGTTCAGGGTCCGGGTGGGGAGCCCCGTGCGCATGATGATGGCCGAGCGGCTGCCGAACGCCGGCGAGATCATCAAACGGCTCGGACGCTGCGCGGTCGAAGCGAAGCTCGATGGCTTCCGCTGCCAGGTTCACCTCTCAAACCGCGGGGTGGAAATCTTCTCGCGCAACCTCGAACGGATGACCGGCATGTTCCCCGACATCACGGCCGCACTGCGCTCAGGCACGAGCGCCCGCACCGCGATCATCGAAGGCGAGGCACTCGCGATTGACGAAGCCACGGGCGAATTCCACCCCTTCCAGGTCACCGTCCAGCGCAAACGCAAGCACCGGATCGAGGAGATGGCCCGCGATTTTCCGCTCGTCTTTGTCGCCTTCGATCTGCTCTACGCCAACGGCAGGGATCACACCGGCCTCGCGTATGAAGCGCGCCGCGCCGCGCTCGAAGCGATGCTCAAAGGCGGCAAGACGGACGGGCGCATCCGCGCGGTCGAGCGCGTGGTGACAGATTCGGCCGAAGAGCTTCAGCGATTCTTCGACGAAGAGATCGGGCGCGGGCTGGAAGGCATCATCGCCAAGCGGCTCGATTCGCGCTACGAGGCCGGGGCGAGGAATTACAACTGGATTAAACTCAAGCGCGCTTACCGCGGCGAACTGAGCGACACGGTTGACGTCGCCGTCGTCGGATACCTGCGTGGCCGCGGGATGCGGGCGCGGCTCGGCGTCGGCGCGCTGCTGGCCGCGGCCTACGACAGGAAGACCGACACTTTCAAAACCGTCGGCAAGGTGGGCAGCGGCCTGAGCGAAGAGAACTGGGTCAGGCTCAGGAAGCTGCTCGATCAGGCGGCGGTGAAAAAGCCGCCCGCGCGCGTTGATTCGCGCCTGACGCCAGATGTCTGGGTCGAGCCGCAGTACGTCGTCACAGTGCTGGCCGACGAGATCACGCGCTCGCCCATCCACACCTGCGCCCGCGATGAGAGCGGCGTCGGGCTGGCGTTGCGCTTCCCCCGCGTCGTCGGCTTCATCCGCGAAGACAAATCCCCCGAAGACGCCACGACGGTCGCCGAGATCAAAAAGATGTACGCGATGCAGAGGAAGAGGAGTTGAGGTGGAGATGGAACTCGGGCACTGGCTGCTCGCCGGCGAGATTCCCCTGGCGGTGAAGATTCTCTGCGCCCTGTTCGTCGGCGTCCTGATTCCCTGCTACTGGCGTCATTACGGCCCGGCCAATTTCCTCTGGTTTTCCGACATCGCGCTGTTTCTCACGACCGTCGCCCTCTGGCTTGAGAGCCCGCTCGTCGCCAGCATGCAGGCCGTGTCAGTCGCGTTGCTCGAATTCGTCTGGGCGATTGATTTCCTGACCCGGCTCGCGACCGGCGTCCGGCTGGTCGGCCTGGCCGATTATATGTTCAGGCCGGAGAACCCGCTCTTCATTCGCGGGCTGTCACTGTTCCACCTGTGGCTTCCCCCGCTGCTGCTCTGGATGGTCTGGAGGCTCGGCTACGACAGCCGCGCGTGGATGGCGCAGACTTTGCTCGCCTGGGTGATCCTGCTCGTGCGTTACTTCGTGACCGACCCGGCCGAGAACGTCAACTGGGTCTTCGGGCCGAAGGAGAAGCGGCAGACCCGGATGGCCCCGTGGCTCTACCTGGTACTCGTCATGATCTTCTTCCCGGCCTGCGTCTATTTCCCGACTCACCTCGCGCTGCGAGCATTGATGACACGAATGAGATGACTGAAGCACGGGCCTGATTCACGGCCTTGAAATAAAATGAGGCCCGAGCATAAATCATGGCCTTAAAATAAAGCTGCTTCACGCCAGGCGCTCCGCGATTGATGATTTATGCCCGGGCCTCAAATAACATTGCTCCCACCTGCCGGTCGCCATCCTGCCATCTCACACCGATTGATTTCTGACGGCGTAACCGTTCACGCCCGGCGGGCATTCGCGCGGCCCGGCGCGAAGTGTGGCAGCACCTCACGCTCGTAAAACTGGAAGAAGCCTTCCTGATCCGGCCCGACCTGATGCACCCAGACGTGATCGTAACCGGCGTCGGCATACTTCCTGATCCGGGCGATGTGGCGTTCCGGGTCGGGGCCGCAGACCACCTGCCCGGCCACGTCGTCTTCCGTCACCATCTCCGCGACCTGCTCGAAATCCGATGGCACGGGCAGTTCCTGACTGAGCCTGCCTTTGAGCGCCGCAATCGGCCAGCGTTCAAACGCCGTGCGCTTCGCCGCAGCCTCGTCCCTGGCCCAGCAGACTGGGATTTCGCCGTAACAGGGTTTGCCGCGGCCGCCGGCTTCGGCGAACTCGTCGAGCAGTTCCTTTTCCGGCGAAGTGGCGATGAGGCCGTCGCCGATGCGCCCGGCCAGTTCGGCAGACTTCGGCCCGCCGGCGGCCACAAGAATCGGCGGCGGTGAGTCGGGCAGCGTGTAGAGGCGCGCGTTCTCGACCGTGTAGTATTTACCGTAATAGCTCTGCTGCCCGCCCTGCCAGAGCAGGCGCAATATTTCGACGGCTTCTGCGAGCATCTCCTGACGCACGTCGGCGGGCGGCCAGCGCTGGCCGGTGATGTGTTCGTTGAGGTATTCACCCGAGCCCACGCCAAGCCTGAAACGGCCCGGCATCATCGCCGCCGCGGTCGCCGCCGCCTGCGCAATGATCGCCGGATGAATGCGCATCGTCGGGCAGGTCACACCCGTGCCAAGGCGCAGCCTTTTAGTCGCCTGCGCGACTGCGCCGATCACACCCCACACGAACGGGCTCTGGCCCTGCCGGTCCGTCCACGGGTGATAGTGATCCGAAATCATGGCGAAGGTAAAACCGACTTCTTCGGCACGCCGCGCATACTGAACGAGTTCAGTCGGGCCGTGTTCCTCGCTGCAAAGTTTGTAGCCGACTTCCATTTCCAAAGCTCCTTTGAGCCGCGCCTGGTGGCGGGCGTTTCGTGATTTACAGTTAATGTCGAATCAGCCTGAACAGGCCGCAATGAAATCGTCCGCGTAATCCCCTCGTACACTGATCTGTTCTGACCTCGTCCGGGTGTTGAAGTCCCGACAATTATTCCGGTGGCAATGGGAGTGCCAGAAGTCGGGCAGTAATCGTGCCTTCCTGAAATCTGATTCATCAGCACCCGTGATCGCTTCAAAACGCACTTCTCGGAAGCAATCAATCAACGTGGCAATCCGCGCGGTCTGCCGATTGCACGGGACAAGGTAAGTGATGATGGTTATTTCGGGGTTAACAAGGACACTTGGAGTGAGATTGAAGGAAAACGAATCATGCAATTGAATTCCATTCGCCTCAGCGCCGCGTTGCTGATGGCATTTCTGCTGGCGGGCGCGTGCAGCCTGTCGAATCGGCAGTCGCAGGAGCCGCAGCTCACGGCCACGCCGCTCGGCGGGCAGGCCGGGCGCTGGCAGCTGGTCACGTCAGATACGGTGAAACTCACGGTGAGCGCGCCGGGCGCAGAGCAGGTCAAGCTGTTCTACAAACCGTTCGCCGCCGTCGGCGGGCACGCCGAACTGAAAACGTTTGCGGCGCAGGGCCGCAAAGGCGAATTCACATACGAATGGAAAGTCGGGCCTGATCTGGCGGGTGACGTGTGGGCCGAAGTCTCTTACCGCGGCGGCGGGCAGAAAAAGACCGAGCCGCTCGCGCTCGCCCACCAGGCGGCCGTCAGCGAACAGGCGGGAGAAGTCGCGCTCGACAGCGTCGGCGGTTCGGTCAACAGCGATGAATCGGCGCGCGCCGACAAGTTCACGGGCGGCCGGATCGAACAGGCCGCGTTCACGGAAGGCGACCGCCGCATCTGGATCACGGTCAACATCCCGGCCTTCCGCCTGACGCTCTGGCAGAGCGGCAGGGAGGTGAAGACTTACCAGATCGGCATCGGGCGCAAAAACTTTCCGCTGCCCGCGGGCGCGCGTAAGGCGACCGAGATCGTCTGGAACCCCGACTGGGTCCCGCCCGACAGCTCGTGGGTGGCGGCATCAGAAGACGTGGAGCCGGGCGAGCGCATTGAGGCCGACGACCCGCGCAACCCGCTCGGCAAAGTCAAAATCCGCCTCGGCAACGCGATCCTGATCCATGAGGCGGCGAAGCCTTCGGACCTCGGTCACCTTGTCTCGCACGGCTGCGTGCGGATGCTGACGGATGACATTTATGACCTGACAGAGAAGATCGCCGCGGCGCGCGCACTGCCGGTGACGAAAGAGCAGATCGAACAAACAAAGACCAATACGCAGCGGCGCGCCGTGAAACTTGACCCGCCGCTCTGGGTAGACATCAATTACGACACCGACGTGATCGAAGGCCGCGTGCTGCACCTTTACCCTGACGTTTACGGTCGCGCGGGCGACACGCTGGCGCGGCTGCGCGCGGAATTGCAGGAGGCAGGCGTCGCGGCCGAGCGACTCGACGACCAGACGCTCAAAGAGATGATTGGGCGCGTGAGCCGGGCCGAAGAATTTATAGTGAGCGTGGATGACATCAAGGCGGGCCGCGCGCTCACCGCCGGTCGGGCGCAACCACTGACCGACTATTCGGTCAGTAAAAAGCCCGTCGCTCAGGCCAGCCGCTCTGCGCCGCGACGGTGAAATCACTTCGCCGAAAACTTACCGGCAAGGGTAATCAGATGTCCATGGCATCCCCCTTGCAGCCGATCAACCCTGTGCCTCCCCATTGAAGTTTGAATCAAATCTGACAGTCGGACGCGACTGCGGAGGACTGACTGTCCGGGATGGTTATACAGAGCATCACTGTTGACTGAAAACAATCAATCGTGCGTTGGCGCGCCCAATGCCGGGAAAGGAGTCGAGCTATGCCGAGAGGAGAAAAGACCAAATACACGGAGAAGCAGAAGCGCAGGGCCGAACACATCGAAGAGGGCTACGAAAAACGCGGCGTGCCTGAGGGCGAAGCCGAACGCCGCGCGTGGGCGACGGTCAACGCCATGACCGGCGGCGGCAAGAAGAGCGGGTCAGGCAGGGGCAAGGCGGTCAATAAGGCCCCGGCGAAGAAGGGTGGTCGCATCGGCGGCGCGGCATCGGCTGCACGGCCCGCGGCGGCCAGATCCGCCTCGGCGAAGAAGGCCGCCAAAACACGGGCGCGCCACGCCGGGCGATAGTCTCGCGCGCCCGGTCCGCGGCGGCGAAGGATCCGGCTGGTTTCTGAACAATCCTCCTGCATGAGGCAACACGGCCGGGGGCTGTCTTTCATCCCCCAGCCGGAGGCGGCTGGCAGCAGGATCGCGCTCACTGCTGATCCGAACTTCCGAGCGAGGAGTTATCACAATGAATCAACAGAGTATCAAGCGCAGTGCCGTCCCGCTCCTGTTGTTCGCCGCGTGTCTCAGCGTCGCAGCAGCGATCTTCGACGGCGCATGCGCCGTCGGGAGCAACACGGCGAATGGGCAATCAGGAACCGGTCAGACGAACGGGCAGACAACGCCCGCGCCACAATCAGGCGCCCGGCGCCGCGCGGGCAATGAACTGTTGACGGGCGAAGCGGCGAAGGGCGACTGGACGACCGACGCGCCGGGCGTGCGCCGCAAGCTGACGCCCGCTGATCTGCCCTCGCCGTATGCGACCCAATCGGTGCGTAATCAACCGCGTCTGGTCGCACAGCCGCAGGGCGCGATGCCACAGGTGCCGGCGGGCTTCCGCGTCGAGAAGTTTGCGGACAATCTCGCGAACCCGCGCATGATCCGCACCGCGCCGAACGGCGATCTCTTCGTCGCGGAATCGAGGGCGAACCGCGTCCGCGTGTTGCGCGACGCGGACGGCGATGGCAGGCCCGAAGTCAGCGAACTCTTCGCCGAGGGCCTGAATCAGCCATTCGGCATCGCCTTCTATCCGGTCGGCGCGAACCCGCAATACGTTTACGTGGCGAACACGGGATCGGTCGTGCGCTTCCCGTACCGGAGCGGCGACACGAGGGCGCGCGGCGCGGGCGAGACGGTCGTCGCCAGTATTCCCAGCGGCGGCCGGCTCGAAGGCGGCGGCCACTGGACGCGCGACGTCGTTTTCTCGAAGGACGGCTCGAAGATGTACGTCTCGGTCGGTTCAAAATCGAACGTCTCGGATGACGAAGCGGAAGCGCGACGCGCACGCATCTTCGAGTACACGCCGGACGGGAAGAATGAGCGCGTCTACGCCTGGGGCATCCGCAACCCCGTCGGCCTCGCGATTCATCCCGCGACGGGCGAATTGTGGACTTCCGTCAACGAGCGCGACGAACTCGGCGACGACCTCGTGCCGGATTACGTGACGCGCGTCGAGCAGGGCGGTTTCTACGGCTGGCCGTGGTATTACATTGGCGCGAATCAGGACCCGCGCCACAAGGACAAACACCCCGAGTTGAAAGACAAGGTGATCGTGCCCGACGTGCTGATCGAGTCACACACCGCGTCGCTCGGCATGGCGTTCTACACGGGCGATCAATTCCCGCCTGAGTACCGCAACCTTCCTTTCGCGGCGCAGCACGGTTCGTGGAATCGTTCGCGGCGTACGGGCTACAAAGTGATCTACCTGCCGATGCAGGGCGAGCGGGCGACCGGCGAGTATGTGGATTTCATGACCGGCTTCGTCACGCCTGAGGGCAACGTATGGGGGCGACCGGTAGCGGTGACGGTCGGGCGCGGCGGCGCGCTGTTCGTCACGGATGACGGCGGCAACGTCATCTGGCGAGTGTCTTACTCGTCGGCGAGCGCGGGCAGGCGACAGATTGGTCTGGGGTCCGTCACGCGACGGGCAGGCGCATTCGTGATTTGCCGATCACGAATGTTATCACCCGCCCGGCATTCGTAATGACTCCTTATGGCCGCAGGTGTTCTTCGCCGCGGACGCGATAGCCCGCCGGATGATGCAGCGGCAGATCGAGATCGGTGGTGACTTCGATGCGGCGGAAGCCGCTCTCACGGTTCGTGCTGCGGTATGTGATCAGCCACTGGTGGCCGAGCAGTTCATTGAATTCCCTGAAGTACGGTTCGAAGGTCACGAAGTCGGTGCCGGAGAAGAACGCTTTACCTCCGGTTTCATCGGCCAGGCGGTTGAGCGAACCCTGTCCGTAATTGACGGCCACATGACTCGCGCTCGTCAGCCCGACGGTCGGCGCGTAAAAGCCGAAGACAGTCACGCCGCGCCGCTGCGCCTCACTGATCGCCCGCTCAAGATAAATTGAGGAGAGCGGACTGCCGAACCGTAGGCCCTGCGACGTGTCCAGCCCGTCAGAGACGAGCAGGATCAGACGCCTCCCCCGCGGCTGCGCGTCGAAGCGGCGCAACGCCGCGACGACTCCAAGGTAGGGGTTGTACGGCGCGGCCGAACTGTTCCCGACGACAACGCGCAGCGAATCAGCCGCGCGTTTGAGATCGGCGGTGAAATCCTGAGTCACGCGCAGGTCGCCCACGCCCAGGTAACCCGTCATCACGCGCGAGCCGTCGGGCAGGCGGCGGATGAAATCCTTGATTCCCGCAATCTCATTGTCCACCCGCGACACCAGATCATCCTGAATCAGCACCGCGACGCTCGTCGGCGCTTCGGTGGCGCGCTTCACGGACAGGATGGCTTGTTTACGTTTATCCTCAAGGACGGTGAAGTCACCCGGCTGAAGCTGGTCGGCCCTGGCGCGCGTGCCATCATGATGCGGGGTCGCGGTGACCAGAATCGTCACGTCATTGCCCATCATCACCACGCCGCCGGCCTTCTTCTGCGCCCGCACTGCGGCAGGCGAAAGGCAGATCATCGCGATTGCAGCGAGCGTTATCACAGTCCGGTATTTCGCTTGTTTGCGGTTCATATGCTTTCCCCCTTCACACAGCCTGTTCTTCTCACCTGTTACAGCAGGGCAGCCGGATAAAATTCACCTTCATTTACTTTCCAATGTGCAATACCCGTGCCGACAGTGTGAGCATTCGATCATCTGGCCTCTGCTTCAGACAGGAAGGAAAGCATCCGGCGCGCTGCCGCCTCTCCGGCGGCGATCATCCTTTCGACGGCAGCCGCGCCCGGCACATAGCCGATGGCCGGGATTGAAGGCTGGATGAGCAGATCGGTCTGCTCGACCGCGCGGCGATAATGACCGGGGTAAACCTGACGCCCGCGCGGATGTGTTGGATGAAATCCCAGCCCGCGCAAAAGCGAACCCAGTTCCCACACGTCGGAGCCGATGACCAACTCCGCGCCCATCTCCCGGCAGACGACCGACGGCAGCACGCAGGCGAGGCCTCCATCCTTGAAGCGCTCGCCTTCACGCACGACCGGGCGGCGGACGACACGCAGGGCGCAGCTCGCGCTGATCGCCGATGCCAGCTGCCCCTCGGTGATTGCCACGGCCCGCCTCGTCGGCAGAATCGTGGCCATGGCGGCAAAGGGGAACTTCAACTGGGCGAAGGTTGCAGGCAGGTGCGTGGCGCAAAATCTCTCAAGCCTGCCGCCGTGCAACAGGGCGGGCCAGAAAGTCGAATGCGCCATCAGCGTCAGGTCGTGCCAGCCCATCCCGGCGGCCAGACCGGCGCCGATGATGCTCCCGGCGCTGGTGCCCGCGATGACGGCAGGCCGGATTCCGAGTTCGTCGAGCGCCTTGATGACGCCAATGTGTGCGAGCCCGCGCACGCCGCCGCCGCTGAGCGCGAGCCCCACGCGGCGGGAATGAAGTTTCCGCAGTAGTCCATCCATCACAGCTATTATACGCGGCGGCCTCAGCCGCGAAGGCGACCGCGAATTCTCATCGTTGCGTCGGGCCTGTTGAAAACAGCGTCACGTAAAATTCCGCCCCCGGCTGCGAGTTTTTCCGCTCAGGTCAGTTCAAAAATCACTCCCGCCGCGCGCCCAGGGGTCAAAGCGCGAGATTCATGGCGGGCACACTGATTGCACAAGTGTCATCGTCAGGATTCAGCAAACCATCACAGGAGCAATGGCTATGAACAATCAGCTGCCGTATTTCTATGACACCGAAGTTGAATGGACACGATCACGGAGGGGCGACCTGCGGTCGCCGCTCCTGCCGACCATTGGAGTCGCGGCCCCCCCTGAGTTCAAAGGGCACGAGGGGGCCTGGACGCCGGAGCATCTTTACGTCGCCTCCGTCAACTCCTGCTTCGTGACCACTTTCCTCGCGGTCGCCGAACTCTCGAAGATCGAGTTTACGAGTTTCGCCTGCCATGCCAGAGGCAGGCTCGAAAAAGAGGAAGGGCGCGGCTACCGAATTACCGGGATCACGCTCTGGCCGAAACTCGTCATCCGCCATGAACACGATGCTGAGCGGGCGGCCAGACTCCTTGAGAAGGCCGGGGAGAATTGCCTGATCTCGAACTCGATCAACACCGCAGTCACGCTTGAGCCGGAGATCACTTCTGAAGGGGTCGAGGAGCTGTTGCTGACCTGCGGAGCTTAGCGGCGGAATCGCCGGGGATGGTGCGCCCCTGCCGGCAGGGGCGATGGCGGCTCGGGGAAATGATTGCGGAGCCAGCGGGAGGGAAAGATGACAACATCGTCGCGTCAACTGGCAAAGAGGACAGCACTGGCGCTCGCCGTCATCGTCTGCGCCATCGTCACCGGGGCCCAGGACCCGCAGGTCCCCCTGCGCACGACCGATGGCCGCGCCTTCGATCTCGCCAGCGAGCGCAGCAAAGTCGTCGTCCTCTCGTTCGGGGCGACCTGGGTTCCGCTGACCGACAAGGAATTGCCGACCTTCCAGAGACTCGCCGACCGTTATGCCGGGCGCGGCGTCAGCTTCTACTGGGTCAGCGTCGACAGCGCGAAGGAGAAGGAGAGACGTTACATCTCCGATGCCGACCTCCAGGGGTTTGCCGATGAGCTGGAGCTGCTCCTGCCAGTCCTGCGCGACCCCGCTCGAAAGGCCTTCCGCAGTTTCGGCCTGGACGCGCTCCCGGCCGTCGTCATCATTGACCGGGAAGGGCGGGTGTTCAGGAAGGTCGTCGGTTTCAACCCGGAATGCTACGACCCGGACAAGGGCGAGTTCCTTCTGAATGAAGCCTATGGTGAAGTCATCCGCTGCCTTAATCAGTTGCTCAGGTGACCTCCGATCAGTCCTTTCTTGATGCGGCCAGTTTACGGAGAGAAAGTTCTTCACCGATTATCTGCCGCGACCCCACTGGCCCGCACTCAGCATTTCTTGCAAAAGTGTCAGGAGCCCGGGCCGTCGCGGGAGGGCTCGGACTTAAGCCCTCCCTCACGGTCGGGCTCCGGCAGACGATGCTTCGAGCCTGCGTCGGCTCTCAACAGGATCAGCCGGCGCGGCAACTTTGATATTCGGGTCAGCGGTTCCGGCAGTGGGTGCAGCGCAGTGGAGAAGATAAACCTGCCACAGCAGGCCTGTCCATCGCGGCCCTGGCGTCGTGGCGGCCGCGTGACCGGACGGTTACAGAAAAGCCGAGTAGCCACCCGAGGGTAACTGAATCTTTCGGGTGCGGCTTTTCACCACAATGGACAGCATCGGGCAGACCGCCGAGTATGTCGTTCAGTGGGACACGGCGCGGATGAATAGTCGGGCCATTATTGACGGGCATTCCGAGTGGCGCAGAGCAGGCGGGATCGGATGGCCTATCGTTCGTGCAGCACCTCTGCCATTGTCCGGATCAGTTGATTAACCCCGTAAGGCTTCCTTACAGCCCGGCCGGTTTCGCGCAAACGTGCGGAGGATATCCGGGTGATGTCGCTGCGGTGCGGGTCAGAGTTCACAGGAAGCGGCGAAGAAACACCGGCGTATAAAACCGGATGAATTCACGGAAGCCCGCCTGACAGGCGGATTTTTCAGGGGTGCGCCTGAGGCCGTCCCACAAGGGCAGGTGACATCGGTGAGGCTCTTTCTTTATTGCCAACCCCTTGCATCGGGCGTATTCTAATGCGGCCTTTCACAGCAGACTGTATTCCATGCCCCAGTCACCTGAACATCAGCCCCACGAAGGACACACCTTGAGGAACAAAGCCGCCGCCTCCCGGGAAAACTGATGACGCGGGTGTGTTCGAAAAACATTCCTGAAATTTCCATCGGTTCCTGCCTGACGTGGGGATTGGTTTCATCGCCTGCCGGCGGGACAACCAGAAGGGGCCGGCTCAATCGAGTGCAAGGAAAAAGCCAAATCCCGACGGTCACGAGCATCCCCCCCTGGGTGCGAGGTCTGGCGCCGCTCTCGAATGATCCATATGGAGGACAATTCGATTCCCATTACTGAGGCTGCCCGGCTGACTGAGGGCCGGCACATTCAGGAGGCATTGCGCGACAGCGAGGCCCGACTGGCCGGGATCGTTGACTCAGCCATGGACGCCATCATCACCCTTGACGAAGGGCAGCGCGTCCTGCTCTTCAACCGCGCCGCCGAGAAGATGTTCCGCTGCCCGGCCCGCCAGGCCATCGGCCAGCCGCTCGACCGCTTCATCCCCGCACGCTTCCGCGCCATCCACACGTCACACATCCGATCCTTCGGCCGTGGCGGCGTGACGACGCGCGCCATGGCCGGGGCGAGGACGGTCTACGGGCTGCGCTCGGACGGCGAGGAGTTCCCCGTCGAAGCTTCGATCTCGCAGGTCGAGGCCGGGGGGCAGAAACTCTACACCGTCATTCTGCGCGATATCACCGAGCGCCTGAGGCACGAGGAGCAGTTGCGTGAGCAGGCCGAACTGCTCGACCACGCGCGCGAGGCCATTCTGGTCAGGGATCTGGAGGGGCGCATCCTGTTCTGGAACAGGGGCGCGGAACGTTTGTACGGCTGGACGGCGGAAGAGGCTCTCGGCAGGCACATCCGCGAACTCCAGTTCCGGAATGCCATGCAACAATTTGAAGAGGCGAATCGGAAAGTGATTGAGCAGGGCGAGTGGGTCGGCGAGCTGCCCCAGAGAACAAAGGATGGCAGGAAAATCATCACCGAGGGGCACTGGACGCTCGTCGGCACTCCCGACAGGCGGCCCCGGTCAATCCTCGTCATCAATGCGGACATCACGGAAAAGAAAAAACTCGAAGCCCAGTACCTGCGGGCCCAGCGGATGGAGAGCATCGGCACGCTCGCCAGCGGCATCGCGCACGACCTGAACAATGTGCTTTCCCCGATCCTGATGGCCGTCCGGATTCTGCAATCGCGAGTCCATGACGAAAGCAGTCGGCGTATGCTCTCACTGCTTCAGGCCAACGCGGAACGCGGCGGGGAGATGGTCAGGCAGGTCCTGTCGTTCGCCCGCGGCGTCGAAGGCGCGCATGCGCTGCTTCAGCCGGCTCACCTCATCAAGGAGATCGTCAAAATCCTCCGCGAGACGTTGCCGAAGAATATCGAAATCAGGGCCGACCTGCCGGCAGACCTCTGGGCCGTCACCGGCGACGCCACACAGATTCATCAGGTGTTGATGAATCTGTGCGTCAACGCCCGCGACGCGATGCCGGACGGGGGGCAGGTGAGGGTCGGGGCGGAGAACGTGACGCTCGATGAGCAGTATACGCGGATGAATCTGGACGCCCACCCGGGCCGGTATGTCCTGATGACGGTCGCCGACACCGGGTCAGGGATTCCGCCCGAGATCATCAACCGGATTTTCGACCCGTTCTTCACGACGAAGGAACAGGGCAAGGGGACGGGCCTCGGCCTTGCGACGGTGATCGGCATCGTCAAAAGCCACGGCGGGTTCGTGAATGTCTACAGCGAAGTCGGGAACGGCACGAAATTCAGCGTCTACCTGCCGGCCGGCGAATCCGGGGAGGCCGCCTCACCCGGCGCAGAGAGGCAGGAGCTGCCGTTCGGGAACGGCCAGCTGATCCTCGTCGTGGATGACGAAAGCGCGATCCGCGAGATCACCCGGGAGACGCTCGAGGCGTTCAATTACCGCGTCCTCACGGCCGGCGACGGGACTGAGGCAGTGGCCCTTTACGCCCAGCACAGGAATGACGTCGCGCTCGTCATCACGGATATGATGATGCCCTTTATGGACGGGCCGGCGACGATCCGGGCTTTGCAGAAGCTCGATCCGCAGGTCAGGGTCATCGCCGCCACAGGCCTCAAGGCCGACAGCAAGGTGACCGAAGCGGCCAGCGGGGTGAGGATTTTCCTGACCAAGCCATTCACGGCTGAAAAGCTCCTGAAGACGCTGGCGGACGTTCTCAACTGAGGCCGCCGAGCCTGCCCGAAAACCGGAACCAGTCACCCTTTCAGCGCCCTCCGAAGAAACGCCAGCCGCGGGCATCCGAAGATAACCCGCGGCTGGCTCTCTTGCGAAAGCTGCTTGCCTGCTCTCGCTCCGAAGGACTATTTCACTTTGACTTCGATCTGTTTCGGCTTCGCCGCCTCTTTTCAACTGTTCGGGCGAGCGGCACTGCAACCACTGCCACCAGACCGAGCCCCGCCGTCTCACCGATGGCATTCGCCGGCACCCACCGCAGCCACAGTGTGAGATCCCGGCCCGCCCGGCTGTGGCGATGAACGTGATAGTGAATTACGGCCTCCGGCATATCAATGGCCCCCAGGGTGAAAAAATATGCAGCACAGGTCAGGCAGCCTGCCTGAAGAGCGCGACAAACTCCGCGCGTGGATTTCCCGGGCGCCGATTCTGCCGTTCACTGACCCAGGTGCGGACAGATTCCACGGCCCCGGTTTTATGAGGTGGCTGACGCATGGATAAGTTCCGCGGAGTTGAATCTCGATCCTCAATCTCGTGGCGTTTGATCAGTCGGGCGGATTT
>DASRDU010000027.1:0-6566 GCA_035652435.1 Blastocatellia bacterium | reverse complement strand
GGACGCGTGATACCATCGCTTCACCTTAGAGAGTGTTGTTTCAGGCCGTGGGGTGGCATCCCCGTTACGGCCTGAAACAACACTCTTTATTTGTTGGTGAAGCATTTTTCAACCTCTCCGGGGAAAACTGAATGGCCTTGGTCGCTGATGCCGGTCAGTCATTCGGCGAGGTCCGGGTGGCCGGACGCTGGGAAGCAGTGTGGGTGCCGGCGGCTCTGGTGCCGAGGGCCAAAGCAGGCGCAATACAGAGCTGCCGGCTGAAAGACGTCTGCAACCCGCGCCATCTGCACAATTTTGAGAAGGTCACATAGATCGTTATCTACGGCCGCTGTGGAAAGCGCGGAATAGGTTTTACTTCAGCGAAGGCTTGTGCGGGCTCACTTGGGCCCGATGTCCCAGGCGGCCACCGCCCGCATCGCCACGAGTTCACGCAGGGCGGCGCCGACCCGCGCCGCGACTGACGCCTCATCCTCCTCAATGTTGGCGAAGAGCCGCAGGGCGTTCACCCAGTCAGGCCGCTGGTAGAAACGGAGTATCGCGTCGGGGTCGAAGTCCGATCCATCGTCAATCGGGTAAATCAGGCCTTGGGCGACGAACGCGTGGAGATCCGGGGGGCCGCAGTCCAGACCCGGGACGTAGCCGCCCGGCCGGCCCGCAATCACCGCCTCGACGAGTACGCTCGAGTTGCCCGCGAGGACGATGTCTGAAGCCTCAATGTCGCGGAACACGTCGCCGCCGGGGCTCCGATACAGCCGGGGGGCGTTCTGCGACGCGACCCATGCGTCGAGCCCCGCCCAGAGGTTGGTCGGGTGAGGTCGAATGAGGATGCGCGACACCCGCGGGTGGCCGAGGAGACGCATGGTCACGGCGCGCAGCCGCTCCTCATTCACGTCCTTGCAAAGGAATATCCCGACGGTCAGGCGCCCGGGGGGCAGACAGGCAGGCATCGGGACATGGTGCTGCCGCCGGCCATGAACCAGGACGCGATCCATCCGGCAGCCCGCCTCAAGGTACGTTTGCCGGGCGGCCTCACAGTGGACCACCGCGAGGTCGTAGGAGAGTCTCGCGACGGGCCGGACGGGCATGCCATGCGCGACGAGAACGACGGGTACGCCGCACCTCCGGGCCGCCAGGTTGAACGCGATGCCGTGCGGGTTGCTGTGGTTCGACGTCACCGCGAGTTCAAAGCGCCCGCCCCGGAAGACGGCGAGAAACCGCAGGTAGAAGCCGATGAGTTCGACGACCCGGAGTACCCTGAAGAACTCGTACCGCCGGTGCAGCAGGCGCGCTATTCTGATGATGCGCCGCCAGGTCGGACCGAAGCTCCGGGTCAGCGCGCAGAGGGCCGCGGCGTCCGGACGCCAGTGGAACTTCAACTCGGTCCAGCCCAGCTCCGGCAGCAGCGGGGGCAGCTGCTCGACGGCCCGGCGCTCGTTGCCGTATCGGGCGACCCAGACCGCGCCGTCCAGGCGGACAACGGGGCGGACTTCGAGAAAGCTCCTCAGCCCGCCGAGGAGGGCCGTCAGGGGCGGCAGCGCGGTTCCCCGGGCGCGCTCCATCAGCGACGACCCGCGCCGCAGACTGCCGTGTTGTGACATGAGATAGCGGGCGATGCCGGAGACTACTTCGGCATCGTCACACCGGAGAAGGCCCTTGATTCCGCGACAGAGCAGCAGGCTGCGGTCACAGTTCGCGCCGGCCCGGGTAACCTCTCGCCCGGCGTCCTGTATGGCTGGACGGCAGCTCGTCGTCTCACTCCCACCCTTTGCGTGCGTCATCACTCGCTTCTCGAAGTCCCCAGAGGAGGTTGGCGACCGTGGACTCGTGGACTCGTCTCCTGCAGGCCGGGTCACTGTTCGCGTTGTGGGGGGCGAGCAGGCAGCCGTCCATGGCGCGGAGCGGACTGTCAGCCGGGAGCGGCTCGACTTCAAAGACGTCGAGCGCGGCGCCGGCAATCCGGCGCTCGCCGAGCGCCCGGGCGAGCGCCGGCTCATCAACCACCGGGCCGCGCGCCGTGTTGATGAGGTAGGCCGAAGACCGCATGACCGTCAGTTCAGCGTCGGTGATCAGGTGAAAGGAGGTCGGGTTGAGGTCACAATGGAGCGAAACGAAGTCGGACGCCTCAAGCAACGTGCGCAGCGGCACCATGCGCAGGCCGGTCTCGGCGACGAACAACGCTGGTACCGGCACCGGGTCGGTGCCGAGTACCTTCATCCCGAACGCCCGCGCGCGGCGCACCACCGCCCTGCCGATGTTCCCCACCCCGATCACGCCGAGAGTGCATTCCCTCAGCGAGACGGCATCAGGCTTGATCCACAGGCCGCGGCGGACGTCCCGATCCATCCACAGGAGTTGGCGCGCGAAGCAGAGGACGTAGCCGAGCGCGGTGTCCGCCACGGGGCCCGTGAAGGCGTCAGGCGTATTACACACCCGAATGCCCAGCTGCGCCGCCGCGCGGGTGTCAATCGAGTCAATGCCCGTGCCCCACTTCGAGATCACCTTCAGCCGGGATGCCCTGCGGAGAACCCGCCTCGTGAACTGGTCGTCACCGCAGATTGCGCCGTCGATGGTTCCGACGACCGGAAGGAGTTCCTCCTCGCTCAGTCGTTCGCGCACATGTACCGTGACGATCTCCACGCCTTCGGCCTCAAGGCACGAACGGAATTCCCCGGGGACGGGCAGCATGTACGGCGCGCTGATCAGGACCCGCCACGTCATACGCGCGCCTCCGCGGGGGCTACCGGCTCCGCATACCGGAGGACAAGCGGATCGTCCTTCATGAAGGCCTCGACGCGGCGCAGGTCGTCGGACGTGTCCACCGGGTGAGTCTCTACCCCGGTCTCCACCAGCCGCACGCGGCCGCCGTGTTCGATCACACGGAGCATGTCAACGGACTCTGCCCGTTCGAGCGGGGTCGGATGGAGGCGCGCGAACTCGCGCAGGAAGTCACGCCGGAACGGGATCACGCAGACCTGCCTGAATACCGGCGGACGCCCGGCGTCGGCGAAATCAATTGCCGGGATCGAGGCCCGCGAGAAGTAGAGGGCGTCGCCGCGGAGATTCATGACGACCTTGACGGCGTTGGGGTCAGCGTACTCTTCCCGGCTGACAATCCGGCGCGCCAGGTTCACACACGCCACGGACGGGTCCTGCAACATGGGAGCGACGGAGGCGACGATCATGCCCGGCGTGACCATCGGCTCGTCCCCCTGTATCATCACGACGATGTCAGCCTGCAGCCGCTCGGCGGCCTCGGCGACGCGGTCACCGGCCCGTTCGTGGGTGGCCGACGTCATCAGGACGGCGCCGCCGAACCCCTCGACGACGGCCCTGATCTCCTCGTCGCACGTCGCGACGTAAACCGCGTCCAGGCAATCGCACATCGCTGCGCGCCGGACGACGTGTTCGATCATCGGTTGCCCGAGCATCGGCGCGAGAGGCTTACCCGGAAAGCGGGATGACCCCATCCGCGCCGGGATCACCGCGACGATCCGGACCGCGGCCTTCTTCATCGTTCTCATATCGCAATTTCCCTCCCGCGACCCGGATGGTGCAACGGCTGTGCCGGCGGGTAACCCGTTACAGATCGGCCGGTGAGTTGAAGCCGTTGTCGGATGAAAGCGGCATGTGCAATGAAGGGATGGCACTGTCCGGTGAGGCCATTCAGGCGACCGCTGCCGGGAGATTACCGGGTGAGCCTGAGACTGATGGGGTGGACGCGGGACTCATGGGGCCCATACGACGATGCATCCGAAATTCGCTATAACCGGCTCAAACAGAGAGGACCTATTATTTGTAGTCAATGTCATTCGTGCGGTTAATCAGGGACTCTCTTGCCGGCAGGTGCGGATGATAGGCGGACACCGCGACCCGAAGACCGTCAGGAACCACGACCACCACCGCGGGAGCATAGACCTCAACGCCGTCAACTTCCTCTGCTACAATGAACCGCAGTCCGGGCCGGCCGGCGGCGAATAATAAGATCATCGGGCCCGCTACACAAAGGAGCAGCCCGTTCAGCGACGCGCACGGCTCGCATTACCTGGTCGGCCGTCGCGGCGAGGCTGCGCCCGCGAGCGGTGGCCGGAGCCGTCGGTTTCCGTCGCGTGTTTTCAGCAGGGCCTGGTCTTCAGGGCTCTTACAGGGGGCCGACAGGGGAGATAAATGTTACGAGGAACCCTGCTTTTCTGCTGCTCTTTATCTGTGGCCGCGGCCATCGCGGTTTTTGCTTTTCGCCCCGCGGTCAGCAGTTCATCAGCCCCGGCGCTGCCGGCCGCCACGCGGCCTGACATTCTCCTGCTCCTCGCCGATGACTGGTCATACCCGCACGCCGGGGCTTACGGCGACCTCGTGGTGAAGACGCCGACCTTCGACCGGCTCGCGCGTGAGGGAGCGCTCTTCACCAACGCTTATTGCGCCGCCCCGAGCTGCACCCCTTCGCGCGCCGCGCTGCTGACGGGGCTCGTCCCGCATCAGCTCGAAGAAGGCGGGCAGCTCTGGGGCAGTCTGCCGCGGAAGTTTGAGGTCTACCCGGACCTGCTCGAGGCAGCCGGGTATTATGTCGGCCAAACGCGCAAGGGCTGGGGCCCGGGAGATTTCAAGGCCGGCGGGCGCGAGCGCAACCCGGCGGGGCCGCAGTTTGCGAGCTTTGCCGAGTTCTACCAGGGTGCGCCAAAGGACAGGCCGTTCTGTTTCTGGTTCGGCAGCCAGGATCCGCACCGGCCTTACGACAGGGACGCGGGGCTGAAATCCGGCATGAACCCGAACGACGTGAGCGTGCCCGCGTTTCTGCCCGACACACCGAAGGTGCGCCGTGATCTGCTCGATTATTATTTTGAAGTCGAGCGGTTTGACCGCGAGGCGGGTGAGATCCTCCGGCAGCTCGAGCGCGACGGAAGGCTCGATAACACGCTCGTTGTCATCACGGGCGACAACGGGATGCCGTTCCCGCGGGCGAAAGCAAATCTGTACGACGGTGGGACGCGCGTGCCCCTCGCAGTGCGCTGGCCGGGTCACGTCAGGAGCGGCGCAACGGTGAACGAATTCGTGGCGCTGACTGATCTCGCGCCCACCTTCCTTGAAGCCGCAGGCGTGCGGGCGCCATCGGCGATGACCGCACGCAGCCTGCTGCCGCTGCTCGCCGGACGCCGGCAGGCGGATCGCGAACAGGTTTTTCTGGAACGCGAGCGGCACGCGAATGTCCGCAGGGGTAACCTGAGTTATCCGGCGCGCGCGGTTCGCACGGCCGAATTCCTGTACGTTCGCAACCTGCGTCCGGACCGCTGGCCCGCTGGCGACCCCGAATACTATTTCGCCGTCGGCCCGTTCGGCGACATTGACGGCTCACCATCGAAAGAGTTGCTGCTCGCGCGCCGCAATGACAGGCTCATCAGCCGTTACTTTCACCTGGCCACGGACAAGCGGCCCGCCGAAGAGTTGTACGATTTGAAGAAAGACCCGGCGCAGCTTGAAAATGTCGCCGCCCGCAGCGAATACGCGGCAGACCGGCGGAGACTGCGCGCGCAACTGGAGAAGTGGATGCATGAGACGGAAGACCCGCGCGCGAGGATTGATGATGACCGCTACGATGCCTACCCGTATTACGGGCCGCGCGGCCGGGACGCGTCGATCTACAAGTAGCGCGGAGTGAGGTTTATGAAGAGGGCGGATCGCATCTCAAACCGCTACGCCTTTGCCGCCGTCTCCGTTCTCCTGGCCTTTCTCCTGAGGCTGTCTCTCTCCCCGGTCCTCAAGGCGGAAGTGCCATTGATCTTCTTCTTCCTCTCAGTCGTGTTCAGCGGCTTGTATCGCGGGACAGCGGCGGGCCTCTTTGCCACCGCCCTCAGCACCCTGATCGGATGGTTCGTCTTCATTCGCCCTTACAGCCCGGACCCTCTCCAGGACAAGTTTACTATGATCCGGGTCGGGTTGTTTTTGCTCGTGTCTGCGTTGGCCTCGGTCCTTACCGGCACCGTCTACAAGGCGAGGCGGAGGGCGGAGGAGAGTGAAAGCCGGGAGCGCGCCCAGCGGGAGCAATTCCGAGTCACGCTTTCAAGCATCGGCGATGGCGTCATTGCAACTGACCCTCAGGGCAGGGTGACCTTCCTGAACGAAGTGGCTGAGGCCCTGACCGGGTGGAGTCAGGAAGAAGCCGAAGGGAGAAGCCTCGGGGAGGTTTTCAATCTTGCCGGGACAGCGAAGCAGCTGGAAATGGAAAGTCTCACAGCCGGGGCGCCGGAGAGCAGAATAACTGTCGGATCAGACGGCGCCTGCATTCTGACGGCCAGGGACGGGGCCGAAAGGCCGATTGAAGCCACCAGCACACCCATCAAGGGGATGGCAGGAGAGCGTTCCGGAGCCGTCCTGGTTTTTCGCGACATCACTGAAAGGCGGCAGTCCGAAATAAGGCGGATCAACGAGGCGGCGGAGCGGGAACAGCTACTCGCCCGCGAGCAGGCGGCGCGCTCCCAGGCCGAAGAGGCCAGCCGCCTCAAGGACGATTTTCTCGCCACCGTCTCGCACGAACTCAGGACGCCACTGAACTCAATCCTTGGCTGGGCCCGGAT
>DASRDU010000026.1:0-13677 GCA_035652435.1 Blastocatellia bacterium | reverse complement strand
TTGAAGTGCGATAATCCACAGCGTGGACAACGAAGGTTGTTCATAGCAGCGTCTCCTTGTGATTGGGTTGGTGACGCTTTCCATTACACGGAGTCGCTGCTTTTTCTTCAACCTCTCAGCATTACTTTTTCATGACTACCTACGGATAAAGATGGCAAATCAGACTCTCGTCGAAATCAAAGACCTGAAGAAATATTTCCCGGCTGACAAGGGCCGCTTCGTCCGCGCGGTTGACGGCGTGTCGTTTTCCATCGAGCGCGGCGAAACGCTCGGGCTGGTCGGCGAATCGGGTTGCGGCAAAACCACCGTGGGCCGCTGCCTGCTGCGGCTGATCGAGCCGACCGCGGGCGAGCTGCGCTTTGACGGACAGAACCTGCTCGCGCTCGGCCGCGGCGAGATGCGCGAGATGCGGCGGCGGATGCAGATCATCTTTCAGGACCCTTACTCTTCGCTCAACCCGCGCATGCGGGTCGGCGAGATCATCGCCGAGCCGCTCGTCGTCCACGGCATCGGCAAATCGAACGGAGACCGCCGCGACCGCGTCGCCGAACTGTTGCGCGTCGTCGGCCTCGACCCGGATTACGCGACCCGCTACCCGCACCAGTTCAGCGGCGGCCAGCGCCAGCGCATCGGCATTGCGCGCGCCCTGGCGCTCAATCCTGATTTCATCGTCGCCGACGAGCCGGTCTCCGCGCTCGACGTGTCGGTGCAGGCGCAGGTCGTCAACCTGTTGCAGGATTTGCAGGAGCAGTTCGGCCTGACTTACCTCTTCATCTCGCACGGCCTCGCCGTCGTCGAACACATCTCGACGCGGGTCGGCGTGATGTACCTGGGCAGGCTGGTCGAACTCGCGCCCGCCGAAGAAATCTACCGCCGCCCGCTGCACCCTTACACCCAGGCGCTGCTCGCCGCGATTCCGAACCCCGACCCTGAAGCCAGAGACAGTCGCGGGGCCCGGAAGCTGGGCGGCGACGTGCCGACCCCGCTCAACCCGCCGCCGGGCTGCCGGTTTCACACGCGCTGCCCGCACGCGATGGAACGCTGCCGCACTGAAGAACCGCAGTTCGTCGAGGTCGAGCCGGGCCACTGGGCGGCGTGCTTTCTCAACGAAGCGGGCGTAAAATCCCAGTCAGCATAGTTACTCGAAGTCGCTCAACCATCTTTTACTGAAACACTGCTTTGCCCGGGCAAAGCGCTTCCGTCAACTTACCCAGCCAAGGAGGAAATTACGATGGCCCCCGAAGATAATTTCGCTTCCCAGTCCGCGACCGCCGTCCCCGCACCCGAAGCCGCGCCGCAGAATTTTTTCAACCGTCTGATCGGAGTCTGGTTTTCGCCCGGCGAAACGTTTCAGGATGTGGGCCGCGCGCCGCGCCTGGTGGCCCCCATCATCGCGGCGGTTCTGTTCGGCCTCATCATCGGCTTCGTGATGATGCAGCGCCTCGATATGCAGGCGATGATGACAAGGATGTTCGAAAAAGCCGTCGCGGAAGGGCAGATGACTCAGGAGCAGGCCGACCAGCGCATCAAATTCGCGGCCAGTTTCGGGAAAGTGCAGCTGTTGTTGATTTCTGCCCTCGGCTCTCTGCTGATGTCGCTGATTGTGGCAGGAATTTTCAAGCTGGTCAGCATGATGATGGGATCGGAGAACCGTTTTTCATCGCTCTTTGCCGTCACGATTTACACCTATCTGGCCGTTTCAATTGTTTCCTCACTGGTGTTTGTCATCCTGCTTTACCTGAAGGATACGAGCGAACTCACGTTCGAGAATCTGGGCAATGTGGTCAGCTCCAACCTCGGGGCGCTGCTCGCGCTGGCGCTGGGCGAAAAGGCGCTTCCGAAATTTGTGATGGCGCTGGCGCAACGAGTTGACTTGTTCTCAATCTGGATCATCACGCTGCTGTCCATCGGCTATTCGGCGGTGTCACGCCGGATGAAGGTCTCGACCGCCGCGATCTGGCTGGGAGGGCTGTACGCTGTTTATGCGTTGATTGTGGCCACGCTTGCCGCAATGAGGGGTTAGGGCACCTGACAACAGTAAGTGGTGATAAGCGGCGGGCAGGCACGTCCGGTGTTCGCCGCTCATTTCTCTGACCGGCGTATGAGCAACGAGGAAATTGCCGCCATCTTCCGCCGCATCAGTGACCTGATGGAGCTGCGCGAGGACAATCCCTTCAAGCTGCGCGCTTACCGCAACGCGGCGGAAGTCATCGAGGATCTGCAGACGCCGCTCAGTAAAATGGCCGCCGACGGCGGCACCGCCGCCCTGCGCCAGCTGCCCTCAATCGGCGAGGCGATGAGCAAAAAGATCATCGAAATCCTTGAAACCGGGACCTGCAAGGCTTACGAAGACCTGAAGGCCGAAATCCCCGACTCGGTCCTCGACCTGCTCCGGGTCGAAGGCGTCGGGCTCAAAACGGCGCAGATTCTTTATCACCAGTTCAGGATCACCAACCTCGAAGACTTCGCCAGATTCACGCGCGGCGGCGGGTTGCAAAGCGTCCCGCGCCTCGGCGAAAAGGCTCAGGCGCGAATCAGGTCTTCGCTTGAACAACTGGTCCGGTGAGCCGCTCGCACTTTCAGCAAATCCAGGTCTCTGCCCGCCATCCGAATCCCCGGACATCTGTCCGAAAATTCGGATGCCTTCCGGGATCGCCGCCCTTTCCAGGCCGGGCTACTTCTCCCCGCCGATCCTGAACCGCATCCCCGCCGAGAAGTTCAGCCTGTAAGCCGGATAGCCCAGCACCCCCTGATAATCCTGATTGAGCAGGTTCTCGATGCGCGCGAATGCCGAAACTCGCGGAGTGAGGCGACAGGAGCCGGCCAGATCAAGCTTCGCGTAGCCGTCGTTGTAAGCGACCCGCGAAAAGGTCACCGGGTCAACATCGCGCCGCCTGCCGATGAAAAATGCGTCGAGATTTGCATCGAAGCGTTCGCCGATCCATGAAACATTCAGCGCCCCCGCGTGCTTCGGGCGGCGCAGCAGCGTCAGCCCGATTTCGCCGGCCGCGTCCCTGGCTTCGATCAGCTTTGAATCCGTCAGCGTGTAATTGCCGCCGAAACTCAGATGTCGCGTCGGTCGAGCCGCGATGATCAACTCAAGCCCGCGGGCGCGGGCGCGGTCGTTGTTGATGAAACTGGCGAGCCGTCCGTCGCTGAGCCTGATCGGGCCGAAGGTAGCCGGGTCGCTGACGAACGCAATCTGATCGCGGAAACGGTTCTCGAAATAAGTGGCCTCGACGCGCAGCCGTTCGTTCAGGAAAAGCTGTTCAATGCCCGCATCAAAGCTGCGCGAGCGCTCGGGCCGCAGGCCCGGATTGCCGAGGAAGAAGGGGCTGGGGCTGAAGGCTTCGACGAGTGTCGGCGCCTTGATGCCCTCGCCGTAACTGGCCCGCAGCTTCGTTGTGCCGACGCCGTCGCCGCCGCGCCGCGCAAAGACTGCGACCGAAACCTTCGGCGCAAGCTTTGTCCCGAAGCCGGCTTCCCCGGTGAACGGGGTCGAACCCAGACTGCTCAGGCTGCCCGTGTATTTTGCGGGCAGGTCGGCGCGGTCGTTTTCAATCCTCAGTCCGGCCGTCACGAGCAGCCGCGAAGCGTAAGCGAACTGGTCCTGCAAAAAGACGCCGACGTTATGCCGCTCCGGCGCGTTGCGGTTCGTGCCGGAAAAGCCGCTGACGAAAACCGCCCGCTCCTGTTCCCAGTCGAGCCCGACTGAAAACAGGTTGCCGAATGGCAACACCAGATCACTCTGATACCGCAGCCCGCGCCGCCGCTGGTGGTTGCTGAAGAACGAGGCGAAATCGTTGAAGGCGAAATTCGTGTCGGGCGGCGTATTCGGTCTGGTCAGATCCTGCGCCGCGGGGTCGAAGCTCAGGTAATTGCTCTCGGCAAACACGAACGAGAGGCTCTGATGCCAGTCGCGCGCCGTCTGGTCGTCAAACCGCAGGCCAGTCGCAATGCGCCGCCGCTTCGCGCGCTCATCAGGGTCGGGGAAAAATCGCGCCGTCGCACCCGGCACGCCGAGACCCGAATTTTCGTTGCGCGCCGTCAACCGCAGTTGTGTGCGTTCACTGAAGCGATAACCGAGATTCGCGGCAGCCGTGCGATTCTGGTAATCGTCATTGCGGTCACGCCCGTCGGTCCGCAGGTGCGCGAAGCTGATTGAATAATCAAACCCCCGGTTCGCGCCGGCCAGCCGCGCGGCCTGCCGGTTGAAAGCGAAGCTGCCGCCTTCGGCTTCGAGTTCGAATTCGGGGACCTGAGTCGTGCCGCGCCGCGTGACCAGTTGCAGCACGCCGGTCATCGCGTCCGAGCCATACAACGCGCTCTGCGCCCCGCGCACCAGTTCGATCCGTTCGGCATTGGCTGTCGTCAGGTCGGCCAGGTCAAAAGAGCCCCCGGCGTCGTTGATCGGCACGCCGTCAATCAGCACTTTGGTGTAATCAGATTCGCCGCCGCGCACGAACAGCGATGTGATGCCGCCGCGCCGCCCGGTCTGAGCCACATTCACGCCCGGCGAGGCGCGCAACGCGTCCAGCACGCTCACGCGCTGCGAGCGCTCGAGGTCACTGGCCGAAACGACCCAGGCGCTCGCGGGCGATTCACTCGCGCTGATTTCGGTGCGCGTGGCTGAAACGATTAGCGCATCCGTGATCGCGGCGACCTGAAGCTTGATCGCCAGGCCCTTTTCATGTGATTCCTCAATTCTGATCTTCTCTGCTCCATTCGTCTGCGTCAGCCCGGCGGCTTCAACCGTCAGCAGGTAATCCCCGGCGTTCAGATTATCGAAGCTGAACTCTCCGCGCTCATTGCTCACGCCTTCGCGGACGACGAAGCCGCCAGGGGTTCGCACGATGACGCGGGCTTTGCTGATTGCGGCCCCGGATGAATCGGTGACCGTGCCCCGCAAGGCACCGCCGCGCGACTGGGCGAATGCGCCCGCGCACAACAGCGCGGACAGCAGGCTGCCCGCGATGAATCTCGTGATTGATTTCATTCCTCTCTCCTTCAAATTCCCTGTTTTCGGCAGGCGACAAAATTATTGTTGTTTCCTCGGCCCGACCAGTTTCCACTCGATCCGGTCGCCGTTTTTCGTGATGTAACTGCCCGCGCCGGTCTTCGCCATCGCGCCGTTGACGTAATAGATCAGGTTGTACCCGTTGCCGCTCGCGACGTCGTTGATCGCTGTCACCAGTTCGCCCAATGACGATGAAGTGGTGCGAACCTTCGCGCGGGCCTTGAGCAATTCGAGCGCAGTCTTCCCGTCTTCGCCGCCGTAAGCGATTACCACCTGCGCTTCACGCTCAGGCATTGCGGGGGCGGCAGTCTGCGCGGTCGGAGCGGCCTTCGGCGTTGCAACCGTCTGACGCCGCGCGCAGGCATTCAGTGACAACAGCGTCAGCAGGATGAGAAACAACGGGCAAAGGCCGGTCGGACGATAGTTGATAAGCACCACCGAGTCCGGCATCTGCTCCCCCGGCCTGCGGGGCAGGCGGCAGCATAAAGCCCGGGGTGGAGCGAAGCGCCAGCGGAGCGGGACCCCGGGGACACGGGCAATCAGACCACGCCAGCCTGCGGAGCTGGCGACAGCGAATGATCGAACATGTCTGCCAACTGACACATTGACTGTCGAAATCTCTGCCGCCCGTTTCACGGGCTTGCGTAAATCGGCCACGCTGCCCCGGGGTTGCGCTGGCGCTCCACCCCGGGCTTTATGCTGCCGCCTGCCCCGCAGGCTGAAAGGAGCGCACGGCAAAACAGGCACTGCCTTTTCGTCCTCGTCTTTCATGGCGTCCTCGCAAAAGTCACCCGCGGGCGCCCGCTTTGCGGGTGCGCGTCCACGAGCAACGGGGTTTCGAACAATTCGCTGAGCAGTTCTGCCGTCATCACTTCCGGCGTGTCGCCGCAGGCCAGCAGCCTCCCGCCTTTGATCAATGCCACGCGGTCGGCGAATTCAGCCGCCAGATTGATTTCGTGCGTGACAAAGAGCGCGCCCATCTGCCTTTCGCCGGCCAGCCGCCTGACCAGCCTGAGCAGATCAACCTGATGCGCGATGTCCAGGCTGGCCGTCGGCTCATCGAGCAGCAGCAGCTTCGGTTCCTGCGCGAGCGCCCGCGCCAGCACGACGCGCTGCCGCTCGCCGCTCGAAAGCTCGTTGAAGCGGCGCGCGGCAAACTGCGCGGCATCGGTCGCCTCAAGCGAGACCATCGCCACCCTGACATCCTGCGGCGAATCAAAACCGAGAACGTTCGCATGCGCGAATCGCCCGGCCAGCACGTATTCCAGAGCGGTCAGCGGGAACCGCACTTCGCCGGCCTGCGCCACGAGCGCGACGTGCCGCGCCACTTCGCGCCGCGCCAGACTCGTGATCGCCTGACCGTCAAAAATCGCTTCGCCCCGGCGGGCCTTGAGCATGCCGCTCGCGATCCCCATCAGCGTTGACTTGCCCGCGCCGTTGGGCCCCAACAGCGCGACGACTTCACCCGCGCGCACTTCCAGCGTGATGCCCGAAAGCACTTCGCGTTCGTAACTGAAACTGATGTCGCTCAGTTCAAGCATCTTCCACAATGTCGCTATCTGCTCTTGAGCAGCAGGTACACGAACACGGGCGCGCCGATGAGCGCGGTGATCGCCCCCGTCGGCAGTTCGCGCGGGGCGAAAGCCGTCCGCGCAATCGTGTCCGCAATCAGCACCAGCAGCGCCCCGGCGAGCGACGAAGCCGGAATTACCAGCCGGTTATCAGCGCCGGATGCCAGCCGCACCAGATGTGGCACCGTCAGCCCGACGTAGCCAATCGCGCCGCCGGCCGAAACAGCCGCCCCGGTCAGCAGTGAGGCCGTGATAAAGACCAGCCAGCGGACCCGCGCCGTCTCGACTCCGAGCGCGAAGGCGTCGCGTTCGCCGACCATCATCAGATTCAGCGCCCGCGCCTGCGTGACCAGCACAACCGCGCCGATCAATGTAGCAACGGCGATGAAAACAATCCCCTGCGTGTTGCCACTCGAAAGGTCGCCGAGCAGCCAGTAAGTGATGTTGCGCAACTTGACGTTTTCGGCCACCGAAGTCAGCACCGCAATAATCGAAGAGAGAAAAGTCGCGGTGATCACGCCCGCCAGAATCAGCCGCGCCGGGTCGTCTTCGCGCCGCCCGAACAGGTAAATGACGAATGTGGCTGCGACGGCCCCGGCAAAGCCGAGCAGCGGGCGGGCGAACGCAACCTGACTGAAAAACATGAGCGCCACGATTGAACCGAGCGCGGCGCCCCCCGACACACCCAGCACGTAAGGGTCGGCGAGCGGGTTTCGCAGCAAAGCCTGAAAAGCCGCGCCGGCCAGCGCGAGCGTCGCGCCGACTCCGAGCGCCAGCGCGATCCGCGGGAGCCGCAGGCCGAAAGTGATGACTTCGTGTTCGGGCGAAAGCGGTGAAGCGGCACCCGTGAGCTTCGCCCACAACCCCACGAGAATTTCATTCGGCGCAACGTATTCACTCCCCAGCGCCAGCGCAACTACACAGGCCAGAACAAGGACAATGCCCAGCATCGCGATCACAAACACCGCGCGCCGCCTGGTCAGATAGCCGCGCGTATTGACTGCCGGAGCATCGCTCATCGGGTTTCCTGTGATCTCTGCCTGCCTCATCATTACGGCTTCGCTGTATCTTTCTTTGTCTCACCTGCCGGGTGCAGCGCGTTCGCCAGTTGCTCCAGCCCTTCGACGATGCGAGGCCCCGGGCGGTCAACCAGATCGGGAGTGACGCGGACGAGGCGGTTGTTGCGAACCGCGGGCGTCAGCGTGAAATCGCGCCGCAAATCAGTTTCATTGACCAGGTCGGTTCCGTGACTCGCGGGAAAGACGATGACTTCGGGCGCGCGGGCGACGACGGTTTCGCGCGAGAACTGCGGATAGTCCGTTGTCTCTTCGCCGGAAATTGACCGCCCGCCAGCGAGGTTGATCAGGTCGTTGATGAAAGTATTGCGCCCGGCAGTGATGAGCGGCGAATTTTGCAGCACGTAAAACACGCGCGGCCGCGGCAGGTCTTTGACGCGCCCCTGCACCGCCCGGGTGCGGCGGTCCATTTCTCCGGCCAGCTCTTCGGCCCGCCCGCCCGCGCCAGTCACTTCGCCGAGACTGCGAATGGAAGCGACGACCTCGCGCACCGAGCGCGGGTTGGTGACGTAGACCGGGATCTTCAGTTCGTCGAGTTGTCGCGCGAGTTTTTCAAGCTGGCTGGAAGTCGTGACGACGATCAGATCGGGTTTGAGCGCGATGATCCGTTCGAGGTTCGGCTGGATCGTGTCGCCGACCTGCTCTTTCGTTTTCGCCTCCGCCGGGAAATCGCAGTAACTCGTCACGCCCACGACGCGGTTGCCGAGGCCGAGCGCGAAGAGCGTTTCCGTAATGTTCGGCGCGAGCGAGATGATCCGCTGCGGATCGGCTTTGATCGCGACCGTGCGCCCGATGCCGTCGGTGAAGCTGCGCTGATTTGTCGCGACGTTTTGTTGCGTGGCGGGCCGCGTCCCCTGGCAGCCGGCGCTCGCGGCAATCAGCAAAGCGCAGCAGGCGGTAAGCAGGCGGGCGCGCGGGCGATGACCAATGGTGCGGATGGGGCTGGACATAATTCTTTCCCGGAAATGCAAAAGCCTCAGATTCGGCTTCAAGAAGAAGCGCGCGTCTGAGGCCTCAGGATCCGAAAAGAAAAATGCCTGATCAGGAGCGCCGCACTCTTTCAGCCGAAGAGGAACTGGCAGAATGCTTTCAGGCAGGTCTCCTGACTCGGCTCGCCGGGATTGTCATCAGCAATCCCACCGATGACGCGCCTTCTCACGCCCGCGGGGCGCAATGGCATTTCCGCGTCATCTCGGATGAACGAGCCTTACAGTGGCGGTGACCGCGCGGGATTCGCACCCGCTTCCCTATTCTCCCGTTGATCGAATCAACGGGCACCTGAAGGCTGTGACAAAGAACCGTCTGACGAAGGCGCAAGGTAGCACGCGAATTATAGAGTGTCAATTCCGGGAGCGCAGGCGTCTGACGCCTGCGGTTTGTGCCCGCGCCCGAGCCGCACCCAGCCCACCGGCTCGTGACCGAAGTGAAAAACACCCGGGTGAAAAATCTCCGCGAGGATTTCGAGCGATTCGACCAGCCGCGGCCCCGGTCGGTTGAAATACTGATTGCCGTCGGCCACAAACACGCGGTCTTCAATCACCGCCTTCAGGCTTTCCCACTCCGGGCGCTGCGAGAGGAGGTGTGTTTCTTCAAGCGTCCGCCGAATATCGAAGCCGCAGGGCGAGATGAAAATTACGTCGGGATTTTCCGCCACCACTTCCTCCCACGTCACCCAGGGCGAATGCTTCCCAGCTTCACCGAACAGGTTGACGCCGCCGGCCATCCCGACCAGTTCAGGCATCCAGTTGCCCGCGGCCATTAGCGGCTCGATCCATTCGATGCAGGCGACGGTCGGGCGTGAGGGCAATTCACGCGATCTTTGCGCGATTGCATCCATCCGTCGCTGCAACTGAGTAACCACCTCTTCGGCGCGATCAGCCGCGCCGAGCGCCGCGCCGACTCGCCCGATGTCCCGCCACACATCTGCGAGCGCGTTCGGTTCGAGCGAGACGATCACCGGCTGCGAACTGGTCAGCTGGCAGACCGCCTGCTCGACATCCCTGAGGCTGACGGCGCAGACCTCGCACTGCGACTGCGTGACGATGTGCGTCGGCTGAAGCTCTTCGAGCAACCCGGCGTCCACGCGGTAAACGCTCAGGGATTCCTGCAGGATCGCCTTGACGCGTTCGTCAATCTGGTAACTCAGCCCTTCGACTTCAAACTTCGGGCTGGTGCAGACCGGCAGGCGCCTGACCATGGGCGGGTAGTCGCACTCGTGCGAACGTCCGACCAGTGAGTCTTCAAATCCGAGCGCGCAGACGATTTCAGTCGCGCTGGCGATGAGCGAAATGATGCGTGGCTGAATCATAACATGGGTATAAACAGCGACAGAGCTGCGGGGTCACTGACGATAGCAGTGACCCCGCAGCTCTGTCGCTGTTGATTCATTTTCGACCGGCTGCCTTAGAAGTTGAAGCGCACGCCGAACTGCATCTTGCGCGCGTCAGCCGCCGAGGTGAACCCGAGCGGCTGCGTCGGGGCCTTGCTGCGATCACCCCGCGCGTTGAAGTCGGTCGCCGTCGCGAACGTCGTGCCGACGATGTTGTTAATGCCAAGGAGGTTGGTGTGGTTGAAGAGATTGAATCCTTCAACCGTCAGCTCAAAGTAACGTTCCTCCCTCACCGCGAAACGCCGCGCCAGCCTGAGGTCGAAGCTGTAAAAAGGCTCGCCCGTGCCGGTGTTGCGCCCCGCCCGACCCGGGCGGTCACTCTGCGAACGGCCATCACCGTTCGAGTCGAAGCCGAGCAGCAGATTGAACGGGCGACCGCTGCCCGCGATGAAGATCGGCGAGACCTGCCAGTCCTTCAGGAACAGATTTTCAAACGTGCTGGCAAGAATGCCGCTGATGACGAAGCGGTGACGCTGATCGAAGGACGACAGCGCGCGGTCGAGCCGCACATTCAGCGGGTTCTGCGCCGAGAAGTCGCTGTTGAAGTCGGTCACCTCATCAATCGTCTTCGAGAAGGTGTAATGCGCGTTGAGGCCGAAGTGGCGGCTGAAACGTCTGGTCACCTGAATCGTCCCGGCGTGATAGAACGAATTGGCCGACGCCTCGTAAACGTTATCCTGCAACCGCAGCGGGTTGCGGAAATCGCTGGTCAACCCTGCGGCGACCTGTGCGGCAGTCGGGAAGCGAATGAACGTCGGGCCGCCGTTCGGGTTCAGCGGGTTGACCGGGCCGGTTGCCTTGAATGGGTTGATGTCGCGGTTGCGGGTGATGTAAATGCCGCGAGTGTACAGGTAGCTGGCTTCCACCGAGAATCCGGCCCCGATGTCCTGCTGGACGCCGAGGCTGGCCTGGTAAGTGGTCGGGCTGCGGTAATTCGGGTCCTCCCGGAAACGAACTTCGAGCGGCGCACCCGCCCGGGGAACAATATTGATCGGCGCGCCGGCAAGGTCAGCCGCGGTGATCGGGCGAGTGCCGATGATCCCGCGCGCGAGCAGTGTCTGATAGACGGTGAAGGAAGTGGGCAGCCCGAGCGCGCCCGAAGTCGCCGTTGCCAGCACAATGTTGATGTTGCCCGGATCGCCCCTGCCGCTCAGTTCGGTCGTGACGTTGGCGACGGCGTTGTTGATCGGGCCGACGAAAATCCCGGCGCCGCCGCGAATCGCCGTCTTCCCCTTCTTGAACGGATCCCACGAGAACCCGGCCCGCGGCTGGAAATCCCCTTTGTAGGTGCGCAGGAAGAACGGCTCTTCGGCGATGTAATAGCGCAAGCCGTAATTAAACGTGAAGTTCGGAGCCATCTTCCACGTGTCCTGCACATAGAAGGAATTGCGATCCGTCCAGGATTTGGCAAGCGGGTCGCCGAACCCCGCCTGGTAGACAATCGGCAGGTTGAAGTTGAAGGCTTGAAGTGCATTCATCGGGACGTCAAAAACGTCCGCGATGCCGTTGCCGTTGGTATCCGCCCCGAGTGCCGGGCCCGTGGACCCGCAGTAAGACGGAACGGGTGTGGGCGGCGTAGTGGCCGGTGGGGCGCAGGCGCGCAGGTAGTTATTCAGCGGGGTAAAATTCGCTCCGAGCGCGGGCGCGGCGACAGATGACAGCGGAATGTTCGGGCCGAAGTTGAAGCGCCCGCCGAAAAAAGTCTCGCTGTTGGAAAAGACGCTGGTCAGATTCACCGCGAAGCCGAACTTGACGGTGTGGTTGCCCGCGATCTTCGTCAGGTTGTCGTAGATGTCGTAGTGGCGCTCAATGGTATTCGACGGCAGGAAGATGTCACGCCCGAAGTTGCCGAACCCTTCAATGTTGAATTCCGGGCCGATCTTATCATTCGGGATGACGCCGAACCGCTGGTAGCCGAACTGCAACTTCATCTCATTGAAGAAAGTCGGATTGAACTGATAGTTGTGTGACGCCAGGATGTCGCCGCCGAAACTGTCCAGCGTGCGCCCGCGCGACACGGCGGTCAGTGCGCCCGCGGCCTGGTTCTGGAACACGAAATCAATGATGTTGGCGCGGACATAGCCGGTGCTGTGGTCGTTGAAGTTGTGATCCCCGCGCACCGAAAAAGTCGTCTGATTTGAGTCAAATGGGAATTGCCCGGTCGCATCAGTGAACAGCTTGACGGTGCGCGGATAGACGGTGGCTGTTGTCGTTAACGCGCCGCGCAGTGCTGTGCCGGCAGCCGCAAACGGAGAGGGTGCGAGGAAGCTAAAGAGAGACGTTTGTGACGCTGTGGGCTGGAAGATATTCGGATCATTGAGCAGATTGACGAAGGTCGTCTCGCCCTGATTCAACCGCTCGACCGCGGTGAAGAAGAAGGTCTTGTCCCGCCTGAGCGGGCCGCCGAGCGAGCCGCCGAACTGCTGCCGGTCGAAATTCGATTTGCCCTTCGGGTTAAAGTCAAACGCGTTGCGCGCGTCGAAGCGCTGATTGCGGAAGTAGCCGAAGGCACTGCCGTGAAACGCGTTCGAGCCGGTCCTGGTGACGATGTTGACGACGCCGCCCGAGGCCCCGCCGAATTCCGCGCTGAAGCTGTTGCGCAACACCTGGAATTCCTGCACGGCCTCCTGACTGAGGCCGCCGCGCACGCCGCCGGAAGACCCCAATGTCTCCGCGCCGTCCAGCGAGACCGAATTGCCGCGACCGTTGTTGCCGCCGAACGACAGCCCCGTCTGCGGCGTCTGCGCGACGCGGAAGTCGGAAGCGTCGGCAATGTTGTCCGAATCGGTCACGCCCGGCGTGAGCAGTGCGTAATCGAGATAATTGCGCCGGCTGATCGGCAGGTTCTGAATCTGGCGCGATTCGACGACTGACGACTGCTGCGTGCGCTCGGTCTCGACGACCTCTGAACCCGCGACGATGTCAACCGAGGCTTCGACTTTGCCTGCGCCCAGCTTGATCGGGATGTTGGCCTGCTGGCCGACGGTCAGTTCGATGCGCGTCCGGCCCGGCGCGAAGTTCGCGGCCTCGACCTTTAGTTCATAAGTGCTGGGCAGCAGTTGCAGAAAGATGTAATTGCCTTCAGCGTCGGTCGTGGCGGTTTTGGTCGTGCCCTTGCTGACATCGGTCAGCGTGACTTTCGCGTTGGGAATGGCGGCATCCGACTGGTCGGTAACCTGCCCACGCAAGTCAGCCGTCGAGCTTGAGGCCTGTGGGAAAACGGTGACGACGCCAGCGATCAGGACTGAAAGAATCATTCCGGTCAGCGTGGCAGTGAATCTGGCGAGCGGTGACGTACTGGTGCCTGTCTCAGTCCCGTGGAGACGCAGAGTGCAGAGAATCTGTTTCATGGCATTCTCCTGTTGCTGTTTTGCAACCTTGATTGTTGATGGACTCTCAGATTATGAGGAAAGCAAGCTAGCCGATAAATGCCAATTAATCAAGCAGGGTCTCTGCCGGATTTCAGCAGTCGTAATTACGGGGGCAAGGCCATTCAGTTTTCCCCGGAGAGGTTGAAAAATGCTTCACCAACAAATAAAGAGTGTTGAGACAGGCCGTAACGGGGATGCCACCCCACGGCCTGAAACAACACTCTCTAAGGTGAAGCGATGGTATCACGCGTCC
>DASRDU010000025.1:0-7846 GCA_035652435.1 Blastocatellia bacterium | reverse complement strand
GGACGCGTGATACCATCGCTTCACCTTAGAGAGTGTTGTTTCAGGCCGTGGGGTGGCATCCCCGTTACGGCCTGTCTCAACACTCTTTATTTGTTGGTGAAGCATTTTTCAACCTCTCCGGGGAAAACTGAATGGCCTTGCTGAAATCGGCTGACGGTGCGGTCTTTCCGCCGCTTTCTCTTGACAGTTTTTGCGACAGCGACATAGTATGGCCGCGCCAGCTCATCAGCTTCACTTCACCGGCGCAGGACTTACCTCAGCGGATCAGCTGGTTGACCCTGACATCGGGAATGGCCACGGCGTCTCCGGGTTGACGCCGTCTCGCGAAGCTATACTCACGTTCCCTTCTCACTGCGTCTTAGCACTCACGAGTTCACTGGGTGGATTTCTCCCGTCATCGGAAGCAGCAGGAATCCGGCAGTCGGTCTGCGCGTCAGTAATCGCCACAGCTCTCGCCGTCCATGGCGACCTCCCCATCATCTCCTGCCTATGGCGACCACTTGCAGATCACACTGCCCCGTCAGTCCCTCAGCACTGACCGGGAAAATCTCTGTTACCCTCACCTGATGGTTTTTGACAATCACAATCGGTAATAAATGAGGAGCGATTCCTTTCGGGCAAAGCCGTCGCGCACTGGCGCGCCGGAGCGCCCTGGGAATGATGTAGCCGGCACCTGACGACGACTTGTTATTCAGTTTCACCAAAGTTGCTTAACAGAAACCCTGCGATTTCCTCGAAAACAGGGCTCTTTTTGCAAAGAGATTATGGTGAGACTGAATAGTTACCGATTCCGACCCACAAAACTCATAAGCTGTCTGTCCGGCGGCACAGTCACACACTGCCTGCTGCCCCAGACCATGACCTGATCGCCACGACAAAGGAGAACACGAGATGAGACCCACATTCTTCACCATTTCGCGAGGGACGGGAAAGGGAGCCGGATTCACGGGGAAAATGCGTGCTTTGATTACCACGGCACTTTTCCTTCTCTTCCTCACTGCGACAGGAATCCGGGCCGAGGCGGCGACGCTCACGGTCTGCCCCTCCGGCTGTGACTCGACCACCATCAATGGCGCCATCGCGCTCGCCAATCCCGCCGGCGGCGACACGATCAACGTCGCGGCCGGCACCTACGCTGAACTGGTCGTCGTCAACAAGCCGGTGACGATCAACGGCGCCAACGCGAGCGTCAACCCCTGCACCGGCACGCGCGGGCCCGAGTCAATCGTCGGCACCCCGACCGGCGCCTTCCAGGTCACGGCCAATAACGTCACGATCAACGGCTTCACGATCCAGGGCGTGGACGGCACTGCCCCAGGCAGCCTCGGCGCGGGCATTCACATCCCGGTCGTCAACGGGACGCAAATCCTCAACAACATCATCCAGGGGAACACGATCGGCATCTACCCGAACGGCGACAGCATACTCATTCAGAACAACAGCATCCGGAACAACAACGTCGCGGGGTCTGCCAGCGGCAACGGCATCTACTCCGACGCGGGCCTGACCAACTCCACGGTCAACGCGAATTGCTTCACCAATAACACGAACGCCGACTTCATCGCGGTCGCGCCGTCGGCCGCCCAGACCAATCTGGCCTTCACCAACAACACCTCGACCAACAGCGCGGCGCTTTACATTGATAACACGACGGGGCTGACCGTGACGGGCAACACGATCACCGGCGCGGTTGCCTCGGCCGTGCGGCTCGCCGGCGGCGTGACGAACGCGACCATCAGCGGCAATACGATCACCGGCGGCGCGTTCTCGGCGGTGCGGTTATTCGACATCAACGATGGCAGCGGCATCTCCGCGGTCAACACCAACGTCAACGTGACAAACAACGCGCTGGTCGGCAATGATTTCGGCATCCGGATCAGCGCGCTCGCGCTCGGGTCGCTGACGGCGTCCTGCAACCGGATCGTCAACAATACGACGGCGAACATTCAGAATAATTCGGCGGTCACGATTGATGCCCGCAACAACTGGTTCGGCGTCAATACGGGGCCGAACACCGCTGGCGGCGGGATAGTCACGGGGCCCGTCACCTTCAACCCCTGGCTGGTACTCAGTCTCAACGGGCCGGGCACAGTCTTTGCAGGTGGCATGGCCTCCTTTACCGGCGACCTCAACACCAACTCGGCGGGCCTCGCCGCGCCCTGTGCGTCGGGTGGCGTTCCCAACACCACCCCGATCACGTTTGCCTCGACCTGCGGCACGATGAACCCGGCGGCCACGACTACCACCGGCGGCGCGGCCACTTCGACCCTGACTGCCGCCCCGGCGCCCGGCTCCTGCAACGTCTCGACCACGGTGGATAACCAGACCGTCACCAAACCGATCACGACCATCCCGGTCCCGGCGCCGGTTGTGACGATCACCGACCCGCTGGGTTGCACCGGCCCGGGCGACGTTCTGATCGTGACGGTGACGGCCACCAACACCTCCGGGTCAACGCAGACCGGCAACTTTACCGCCACGCTCAATGCGGGGCTGTTTGCCGTGCCCGGCTCCGGTACGGCCAGCGTCGGGACTGTCATGGTCGTCAATGCTTCGACCGTCACGTGGGCGGGTTCGCTCGCGGCGGGGCAGAGTGTCACCGTCACCTACCGGGTGCAGGTGGCTGATGGTGTCACGCCGGGCGCCACGCTCTGCATCAACACAATGCTCAGCTTCGGCGGCAGCCCGGCCACGTCTGCCCCAGCCTGCGTGACGGTCAACTGCCCCGTTGTCGGCCCCGGCGCTCAGCCGGCGGCGGCAGCAGCCCTCACCGACCAGAAGGCCGGGAGTGTACTGATCTTCCCCGTCTACACGTCGAGCCTCATCAACCCGGCGCAGGAGAACACGCGGCTCAACCTGACCAACACCGACACGTCCCAGACGGTCTTTGTCCACCTGTTCTTCGTGGACGGCTCGAACTGCTCGGTCTCGGATAATTTCATCTGCCTGACCGGGAGCCAGACGATGACGATCAATGCCAACGACACTGACCCGGGTGTGACCGGCTACGTCATCGCGGTGGCGGTTGACAGTCAGGGCTGCCCCATAGATTTCAACCGGCTGATCGGTGATGAATACGTCAAGTTCCAGAGCGGACACGCGGCCAACCTCGCCGCCGAAGCGATCTCGGCCCTGGCCGGGGGACTGCCGTTCTGCACCGCCGCGTCAGATACGGCGGTACTCGCCTTTGACGGCGTGAGCTACAACATGCTGCCGCGGGTGCTGGCCGTGGATAACCTCGCGAGCGCGCTCGACGGCAACTCGACATTGCTGATCGCAGACCGGATCGGCGGCGACCTGCGCTCGTCGCTCTCGATCATCGGCACGATGGCCGGGATCGTGTTTGATCAGCTGGAGAACCCCTTCAGCTTCCAGTTCAGCGGGGGTTGCCAGTTCCGGTCAGTCTTCAATAACAGCACGTTCCCGCGCACGACGCCGCGCCTCAACGCGGTGATCCCGTCCGGCACGTCGGGGTGGATGAAGTTCTGGGCGACCGGGTTTGACGGCAACCCCGAGCCGGCAATTATGGGCGCGGTGATCAACTTCAACCCGACGGCGGCGACCAATCTGAGCGCTTTCAATCAGGGGCACAACCTCCACAAGCTGACCTACACGGCGACCGCGACGCTCACCATCCCGGTCACCACTCCGGTCTGTCAGTGAAGGCCCGCGCGTGGCCGGCCACGGCGATTGTTCGCAGGCAATGATTCTGGTTTTGACATCGAGTCGCGTGGCGGATACAATCCGTTCGTCCGCCTGAGAGGGTTTACTCTCAGGCGGTTTTTCTTTTGTGCGAACGGGGCCGGACAATCGCGCCCCGCGCCGGAACATCATCACGCCGCCTGAGAGTCCCGCGCTCTCAGGCGGCTTTATTTTTTGGGAGGTGTGAGATGAATGAGATTGAGAGCCGGTACGAAGCCGTCCTCACGCTGTTCTTTGCCGGCCGCCTGCCGCAACTGAATCACGCCCGCCACATCGCCGTGGCCAACATCCTGTCTCACGTGCCGCACGGGCGCGAACTGATGCATCTGGGGTTGCAGATCACCGCCACGCGCGCCGGGGTGCCGGAAAAATACAGCCGCGAGGTCACCGATTATTACTGGGCGCGGCTCGACGGCGCGCTGCCCGACCCCGCGGAGTTTGCCGACGTGTTTGAGGGCGCAATTGCCGCGGACGAGGTTACTGATTCGACGAGGTGTGATCGTGAATGATCTTCCAGCCGTCGCCAAAGCGGCGGAAGACGAGCGTGTAGAGGCCGCCGGGTTTTTTGCCGTCCGACATCGTCAGTTCCCAGCGGCCCCGCACGACCGCGCCGTCCCTGCCGAGCGGCGTGATGTCGAGGTCGCTGAACGCGAGTCTGCCCATCTCGCGGCCTTCTGCCTGATAAGTCTTCCGGTAACGTTCGAGCGTCGCGTCCCAGCCGGAGAGCTTCCGGCCCCCCGAAAAGAAGGTCAGTTCAGGCGACCGCCAGTAACCCTTCATGAAATCTTCGAGCTTCCCGGCATTCCACGCCGCCGCCTGAGCGTCGAGGACGGCGCGGATTTCAGATTCGGGGCTGGCAGTTTTACGGGCGATTGCCCCGCTGGTCAGAACTGTGGCAACAGCCATAACCAGACCAATCGCCGTGAGCAGGACGGGCCTGTTGATTCGCATGCGAAATCTCCTGAAGTTGAGTTGTTCACCGCGGCCTTTGCCGCCGGGGTTTCGGCTGACCGTAACGCAATCCGACTTTGACCAGAATCGGCTCGCCGGGTCTCGTCGCGACGCGGTAAATGGTCTGCGGGCCGGGATCATCCTGCGTCAGCTGGCGGGTCGTGCCGCCCCCGGCTTCCTGTTCCGCCCTGGTCCAGGTCTTTCCCGCGCCGCCGATCATTTCAAAGCGCTCGGTCTTCGCCCCCCACTGCTTCTCCCATTTCGCCACCTGCTCGGATGAAAGTTTGAGCGCTTTCGGGCCGACGGTGATCTCTGCGAGGGGTTGGGGGGTGACCACGACCGTCATCACTTCGCCGGTCTGATCGCCGCGCGTCCGTTTCATCGTGAAGAAGTTCGGGCGGTCTTCCTGCCCGGGGATCTCGATGATGTGGCCGGCGGAAATCTGATTATCCCCGTTGCGCGTGCGCGTCGTCGGGAAGATCAGGAATGGTTCGCCGAGCGAGCCGTCCGAGTATTGCTCGCGGTCAATCACGTAAAGCCAGCCAGCCTGCGGCGCCTCGAAGCTGAACCGGATGTGTTCGCCGATGCGCAACGCCGTCCCCGCTTCGACCCGTTCCGGCACCCATTCAGCCGCGTCATCGCCTTCCTGCACGATGATGCGCGCGCCGGTGTCAGCCGACACGGCCGGGCGCATCCGCCAGATCGTCAGACCCAGTTGCCTGATACTATCCGCGCCGGCGTCAGGGGATTTGAGCGCCGCCGCAGACTTCGAGGCCACTTTGCGCCAGGCAGTCTTCCTGCCCGCGGATGATTTCCCCGGGCGCGCTTTGACGAATTCTTCGGCGAAGATTTGCCGCGTGTTTCCTTCCTGGGCGAGTGCAGGGAGACAGCAGGCGGTGAGCAGGCAAAAGACAATGGCTGACGGGCAGCATAATCCGGTCTTCATAAATTTTCCTCCTGCCGGGTAGAGCGTAATTCGCGGTTCGAATCCCTCAGCGTGTATTTTGAAGGTTGAGCATAAGGCTCCTGCGGATCAGGCGTAAAGCCGTCTGGTTCACTCTGGGCCGGCTTTTCTTCTTCGTGAATGATCCGGCAATTATGTGGCGAGGCTGGTCGCGGTCAATTCATGCTGCGGGCCGCACACCGGGAGCGCACGCTTGCGCCGAAAGACATCCCGCGTGAACGGCTGATGGGGGCGATGAACGCCTTCACTCTTCTGTGGATCCCCTGAAAATCCCGCCGGTCATGCCTGCAGACACGCTGATCACCGCCCCTCCCGCTCAAAGGCTGATCAGGGCAAGCCCCGTCTCCTCATCCACCCTGCGCCGCAGGTGCTGCGGGGATTCGACGAGGATGACTTCGAGCGTCGGCCACACGTGCGCCTCCAGGAGGTGGCCGCCATGCGCCGTCCCGTCTGCTTTACCGACGACCACGTGCGCATGCACCTGCGGCCCTTTGTCGCTCAGGGCGATGTCGCCGGAGAGTGAAAGCACCTCGACCTGCTCGTTGATCTCAATCCTCCTGTAATCCCTGCGCCCGCGCTCGAAGAAACCGAGCGTCACGCGCTCCAGTGCGCCGATGGCCGTGAAGTGGCTGGCCGCGAGATGGTTCTCCCGCGCGAATGCCAGCAGCCCGCCCCCCTTGTCAAAGACGAGCGCAAACGTTTTCTCATGGCCTTCGTTGATCAGTTTCGATCTCATGGTAATTCACCCCGATACCGTGCGCCGGCCTCAACCCCTGTTTCTCAACCGGCGAAAGCCCCACCAGAGGCCGCCGAGGAATAATGCCCCGGCGCCGACCCAAACCGCCGTGCGCACATCTAAAACCGATTTCCCCGGCCCCGGGCATTTCCTCTCCGGATAATCTCCGGCCGGACCGGTCGGGCCGTCATCGAGCGCCATCCGAATCACCTCGGCCAAGTGCAGCGCACGCCTGTCCGTCGCCTGCGCGATCTGCTCGCGGCAACTGAATCCGTCGGCGATGACGAGCGCGTCCTTCGGCGCCTCACGCACGACCGGCAGCAGGACTCTTTCCCCGACCTTCATCGCGACGTCGTAGCGATTCTTCTCAAAACCGAAAGCGCCCGCCATGCCGCAGCAGCCCGTATCGGGCACGCGGAAGTCCACGCCCATCTTCCTGAGTACCGCCTCTTCCGCGTCCATCTTCATGACGGATTTATGGTGGCAATGGCCGTGGACGACGGCCCGGCGTTCGAGCTTCGGGGGTTGAAAGTCGGGGGCTTTCTCCTCCAGAAACTCGCTCAGTAAAAATGTCTGCCCTTTGAGCCGCCTGGCGTTCTCATCCGCGGGGAAGAAGTTGACCAGCTCTTCGCGGAAGACCGTCGCGCAACTCGGCTCAAGCACGACGACGGGCACGCCGTCCTCAATCGGCCCCTTCAACGCGCCGAGAATCTGCCGCAATAAAGCTCTGGCTTCATCCAGCCTGCCCCAGTCATAGAGCGGGCGACCGCAGCATAAATTCTGCCTCGGCACCTGGACGCGGAATCCGGCCGCTTCCAGAACCTCCACCGCCGCCTGTGCCGTCTGCGGATGGAAATGGTTATTGAAGGTGTCGGGCCACAGAATGACGCGCGGCCCGTGACGGCGGCCGTTGCCCGAGTCGCCATTGCGTGACGTTCGCACGCGGAACCAGCGTGTGAATGTGGACGGCGCAAACGAAGGGAGCGTCCGCGCGGGGTGAACGCCCGCGACGAATCTGGCGACCCCTCGCAGCAGCGGCGCGCGCGTGAAGAAGTTGGCGACGCCGGGCGCAAGCGAGGCCAGTCCGGCCCAGCGGTGAATGCGGCCCATCGTCCAGGCCGTGCGCGGGCGCCGGCGGCCTTCGTAGTAGTGGGAAAGAAATTCGGCCTTGTACGTCGCCATGTCCACCTGCACGGGACATTCTCCTTTACACCCTTTGCAGGCGAGACACAGATCGAGCGCTTCCTTCACCTCTTCGCTCTTCCACCCGCCCTTGACCGTCTCGCCGCGAATCATCTCGCCGAGGAATCGCGCCCGCCCGCGCGTCGAATGCTTCTCTTCGAGCGTGACCATGTAACTGAAATCACAAAGGGTAAGCCACTGGTTCGACCAGTGCGACTTGAAAAGCTTTGAGCGTTCCGGGAGTAAGTTCTCCCCTCGGGGCTTGACAGGCCTGATCCAGGGGAGAACTTTATGTCAGAGCATGCTCAGAG
>DASRDU010000024.1:0-43008 GCA_035652435.1 Blastocatellia bacterium | reverse complement strand
GGACGCGTGATACCATCGCTTCACCTTAGAGAGTGTTGTTTCAGGCCGTGGGGTGGCATCCCCGTTACGGCCTGTCTCAACACTCTTTATTTGTTGGTGAAGCATTTTTCAACCTCTCCGGGGAAAACTGAATGGCCTTGTTCAGGAGCCGATTGATCCTGCCCCCGGGCCGGAATTCCGCTGGGAACCCGGCACATTGTCAGGTAAAATGCGGTGGCGGTAAATCAACGATAATTTCCGGCTGGTTGTTCCGGGCTGGCAATTCGGGTCCGCAACAGCCGGCTCTCAGCCGGAATCACTTTCAATCATCCGACAAATCAACCAGGGGTTTATGCTGACTATTGGAATCCACTACCTTTCCGATGTCGCTTCAATTGATGTTCGCGGCAAGCTGATCAAGGGGCAGGGCGGCTTTCAGTTGCAAATGCTGATTGACAAGGTGCTGGCCGCCGGCACGAAACAGGTACTGCTGAACCTGACCGACGTCCCGGTGATTGACAGCATGGGGATTGGTGAAATCGTCCGCGCCTTCTCGAGGGTGAAGGATGAAGGCGGGACGCTGAAGCTCATCGGCCTGACTGACCGGGTTTACGGCGCCTTAAAGATCACCCAGTTGCTGAAGGTGATTGAATGCTACAAGACCGAGCAGGAGGCGGTGGAAAGTTTCGGCGGCAGCGCCAACGGGAAATCAGCGAAGGCGAAACCGCGGAAGCGGAAGGTGAAGGAGGAAGAGGGGCAGGGGGACGGGGAGACAGGGGGAGAGGGAGAAGGGGAGGCATAACCGCAGCTGCCCCTCACCCACTTGATCCTCTCCTCAGCCGTTATTTGACTGCGTAATAACCTTCCTTCGCGCGCACGGTCAGGTGCGGTAACCCGCGCGGGGGCTTGACGCCGACTTTGATCTTGCGCCACTGGCCATTCCGGTCGTTGTTGTTCGGGTAGTAACCGATGCTGTACTGGTGGCGCAGTTCGAGCGCAATGCGCGTGACCGCATCCTCCAGTTCCGCCGCCGAACGCGGGAAGAAGGCCTTGCCGCCAGTGACCTGCGAGATTTCTTCGAGGATTGACTGGCCCTGCATATCGAGTGTGCCGCCGGCGCCGCCGCCCATCTCGACAATCCCGAGGGAATATATCTGAACGTTGGCTTCCTTGAGCATCTTGCGCAGTTCGCCGTAGGTGTAGCGCGAGGAATTATCCTGGCCGTCAGTGATCAGCAGCACGGCGCGCTTCTGATGACGCCCCTGTTTGACTTTCTCAATGCCAAGGTATGCGGCGTCGTAGAGCGCCGTCTGACCGCGCGGGTCAACCAGCGTGAGCTTATTGACCAGCGAATTCCCGTCCGTGAATTCGGCCAGCAGGTTGGCGCGCTGGTTGAATCCGACGAGGAAGAAATCGTCGTCCTGATGGCTGGTGTCAACGAATGCCTTGAGCGCTTCGCGGGCGCGGTCAAGCTTGCCCTTCATGCTCCCTGAAACGTCGAAGATGATTCCCAGACTGACCGGCGAGTCGTCATCATTGAAGAATTGAATGTTCTGTTTGACCTTGTCCTCGAAAATCTCGAAATGATCCTTGTCGAGCCCGGTCACCAGACGGTTGTACGGGTCTGTCACCGTGACAGTCAGAGTGACTATCTCAGTATTAATGGGGGGAATCTGACCCTCATCCTTCGAAGGTTTTTTGACCTGGATCGTAGTCTCACCGCCGCCCTCGGTCGGCTTGCTTTTATCCGGCGACTGCTCACCGGCTGGCTTCGGTTCCTGCTTGTCCGGCTTCTGTCCGGCCTTGTCCTGATCCCCGGCTGTGGCCGGCTTTGACGGAGGCGATGGCTGCTGTGGCGACTGCCCGGTCTGTGTTGCCTGTACTTTGCTGAATGCTGACGCACAAATCAGGAGACAGGAAATGACCACGGCGAGAACAAGAGGGGTTGTGATTCGGCGCGAGAGAATATTCCTGAACATCGTCATCTCTCCTGAGACTACCCCCGAACCAGAATGGCAGTGGGCTTGCCGGTCCAGGGAATATGACCTGAATTATAGAAAAGAGGGAGTGACCCTGAAATCCAATGCTCGTTCACCTGAGGGGACGCCGGGCGCATTGTAACACAACCAGTCGGAAAAAATGAGAAACTATCGGGTGAATTTGGGCAGGTCGCGGGCGATTACTTCTGAACCGCACTCGCGGGGGCAGTGACGGCAAGCTCGGAATCGCCCGAATCAAAAAGCTTGCCGGTCTGCGCGTCGAAGACCTTATAACTGAAAGTCACGGGTCCGCTGACTTCCTGTGGCAGGGTGACGGCAAATTCCAGACTGTTGCTGTTGCTGCCCGGTTCCGGCTTGCGCATGTCGCGGAAGAAGATCGTCCCCTTGCCATCCTTCGCCACGACTTCGATCCGGAATCCGTGCGGCGAATTGCCCTGCAAACCGACTGTCAGTCTGGCCGGGTCGCCCGGCGCGTAAGCGGGCTTGTCGGGCCTCACTTCGCTGACCGAGACGTAATCGTCGGCCAGCAGCGTGTGCAGGTCCACTTCTCCGCGCCCCACGAGCCGCCCGGTCGAGTCGGTGACAAGGTAAGAGAGTTTCTGTTCGGGCAGGTCGTCGGGCAGCTTGAACTGAACCAGCGTCGTGCCTCTGAGGTCGGCCACCTTGCGCTGATTGAGGCCCTTGCCGGTGACGCTGACGCCCGCCCCCGTAATCGGGCGCAGCGCAGTCAGTTCGAAGGCCAGGACGAAGGGGTCGTTCTCGCTTTCACCGCCGGTCAGTTTGGCCTGAATCCTGACTTCGGGTTCGGGACTGGCTGCCCCGGCCGTCGCCAGGCTGGGAGTGACGATGGCGGCCATCGGCGGCGCGACCGTCCAGTTGGCGTCATTGCCTTTTCTGACCGGGGCCACTTTCTGGAAGATCATCACGCCGCGCAGGTCGTAAATCAGCAGCGTGTAGTAATCGCCGGTCGCGGCCAGCGGCCAGAGCGGGTAGAGCATGCCCTCCTGCGGCGCGAGGGTGAAGCGCAGCTTGATCGCCTCGGACTGCTGTTCCGCGGTGCCGAGCTGAATGACCGCGTATCCGCGCACGGTGCGACTCTGATCCTGATTGACGAGATTGATGCGGTACTGGCCGTTGGCGGTCTCGATGTTGCCGGACAGGGGGGGGGGCTGGAGGTAAATCTGATCCGCCAGCACTTGTCGCGGGCGCGTGCTGGTCGGCGCGTCAGAGGTCTGATCCGGAGGTTGCTGTGCGGTGGCGACTTGCGGGCCGAAAACAAGCGCTGCCAGGACGGCGAGGGAGAAATAAAATTGCTTTACCACGTTACAGCCTTGCATCGCGGCGGCAGTCTGGCATAAAAAGATGCCGCAAGTAAATAGGCTTTGTGGGAGGGTAAATCCATCTGTCCTGTGAAAGCCTGGTGCCCCTCCAGATCCCTTCCAGAACCGAGGACTACTAAAACCCTCCCACAAACTTGAGAACTTTTGCCTGCCGGGACTGCACTCACTCAAACAGCTTATTTGTCTTCGCTGCTCTGCTATTTCTCGCTGTTAATCATTTCGTTGAGCCGATGGATGATGCCGCGCCGCGCCCTGCCAGTATTGATCTGCCGGGTCCACATGCAGAAGAGCATATCCTTCTCCTGCGTGTTCTCGTTGATGTCGAGGACGAAGCGGCCGAAGACGGCCCTGGCCCCGGCGATATCAACCTGCGTCGGCGAGAACTCCAGGTGGACCACCGGGCACGCCGTCGCCGGCTGGAAACTCCCGGTAATATCTTTCAACGTGACGGTGGACGGGACTTGTGCGAGCGGCTTGCCGGTCATCGAGGCGATCTTCTGCCGCGCGTCGTCGGGGACGCTGTAAGTCAGGTCGCCGGTCACCGTGTCATCGGAATTGGCAGACGTGAGCGTCAGGATGGCAAAGCCACGCACTTCATACGCATCACCTTCGCCGACCTTGATTTTACTGATGACCATCTTGCTCGGAGTGGCGATGGTTATTTTGCCGGTCTTCTGAGCCCCTTGGGCGAGCGCGGTGGTGCCGAGGGCGAGCAGGAAGAGGGCAGTGAGAAATGTGCTGAAAGTTCTGGTGTTCATTGAGTTCCTTGCGAACGTTGGCAGGGCTGCCAGGGAGAAATAAAGTTGCTTTATCACGCTACAGTCTTACATCGCAGCGGCTGAATGCCGCAGGCGGGTAAACAGACTTTGCAGGAGGGTGAATCCGTCTGCCCTCTGGAAAGTCCGGTGCCCCTCCATTCTTTCCAGTAACAGAGGACTACTGAGACCCTCCCACAAACCTGAGAATCCTGCCGGGACTGTACTCACACAGACAGCTTATTTGTCGTTGCCGGGCTGCTCTTCCTCGACGCCGTTGATCATTTCATTGAGCCGGCGGATGATGCCGCGGCGGGCCATCCCTTTATTGATCTGCTGCGCCCACTTGCAGAAGAGCATATCCTTCTCCTGCGTGCTTTCGTTGATGTCGAGGACGAAGCGGCCGAAGACGGCCTTGACCCCGGCGATATCAACCTGCGTCGGCGAGAACTCCAGGTGGATCACCGGGCAGGCGGTCGCCGGCTGGAAGCGGCCCGTCACGTCTTTGAGCGTCACGGTGGACGGGACTTGTGCGAGCGGCTTGCCGGTCATCGAGGCGATCTTCTGCCGCGCGTCGTCGGGAATGGTGTATTGCATGTCCCCGGCCACGGTGTCATCGGAATTGGCCGCCGTGATCTTCAGCGTAGCCTTGCCGCGCACGTCGTAGGCGTCGCCCTCGCTGACCTTGATCTTGCTGATGACCATCTTGGTCGGCGTGGTGATCGTCACCTTGCCGGTCTTCTGAGCCCCTTGGGCGAGCGCGGTGGTGCCGAGGGCGAGCAGGAAGAGGGCAGTGAGAAATGTGCTGAAAGTTCTGGTGTTCATTGTTTTTACAATCTCCTTAACGAACGTTGGTAGTGTGTTCAGGGTTGTTTTGCGGTCACACGGTCATTGCGGTGTCGGGCACTTAAGTCGGGGGTTCGGAAAGGGCACCTCCGAACGGTAATAATGAAATGATAGAGCCGGTATGAAATCGCCGATCACCGCTGCGCTCCGGGTAAAGTGATGAGGAGTGGCGCATTAAATAATGATCGGGACCGAATCAGGCTGCGACAGCAAGCCGGTGTCCGAAGTCGCAGCCTGATCACAGTTAGTAAGCCCCAGTGACCGATGCGCTCCTCCGAAAATCCCCCAGTGAGTACGACTTTCGGCTTGAGCGCACCGTGCTTACTCACACTGGCTACACGCGCCACCTCACCACTGGTTCCCTTATTTTTACCTCCGGCATTTTACTTTTTTTCCCGGCCCGGGCAGATTGTCCGGTGATGACCACTCAATCTGCTGACCCGGCCCCTCTTCATTTAAGGATCGGTGTTGATACCGGCGGCACGTTTACCGACTTCGTCGCGCTCGCCGGGAGGCGTCTGATCTCATTCAAAATTCCCTCAACACCGAAAGCCCCGGCGCAGGCCATTCTCGCCGGCATCGAACGAATCCTCTCCGAATTGAATAATCATGCTTCCGCCGGAGCAGGCCGGTCAATCGAGATCGTCCACGGAACGACTGTGGCTACCAACGCTTTGCTGGAACGCAAAGGCGCGCGCACTGCACTGATCACGACCGCCGGGTTTGAAGATGTCATTGAAATCGGACGCCAGGCGCGACCTGATCTTTATAACTTCGCCGGGCGGCGCCCCGAGCCCCTCATCCCGCGGGCTCTGCGCTTCGGTCTGCGCGAACGGATCGCGGCTGACGGAAGTGTCATCGAGGCGCCCGAGCAGAAACAACTTCGACTACTCGCGGAAAAATTAAAGCGCGCCCGCGTCGAATCGGTTGCGATCTCATTACTTTTTTCATTCGTCAATCCGGCCCATGAACGCGCGATTGAAACTGCCCTCGGCGGCCTCAATATCCCGCATTCGGTTTCGCACCGAATCCTGCCCGAGTACCGCGAGTACGAGCGCACGTCAACCGTCGTCATCAATGCCTACCTCGCCCCCCGCGTCGGCCATTATCTGAAGGAACTGACCAATGGTCTGAAGCGCTCCGGCGCCCGCCATCCCGCCCTGCGTGTGATGCAGTCATCGGGCGGCTCGATCTCCGCGGAAATCGCCGCGCGTGAGCCGGTGCGCACAATCCTCTCAGGCCCCGCGGGCGGAGTCGTCGCGGCCACGAAAGTCGCCGGCCTGATCGGGGGGCGTGACATCATCACTTTCGACATGGGCGGCACTTCAACTGATGTGGCACTCTGCAAAGGCGAGGCGAAGACGACGAACGAGGCTCAGATCACCGGCCTGCCCGTGGCCGTGCCGGTGCTTGACATTCACACCGTCGGCGCGGGCGGAGGCTCGATTGCTTACGTTGACGCGGGCGGCGCGTTACGCGTCGGCCCCGAATCAGCCGGCGCAGACCCCGGCCCGGCGTGTTACGGCAGGGGCACGCGTGCCACGGTCACTGACGCCAATCTGGTGCTGGGCAGGTTCGGCGGCGCCGGATTGCTCGGCGGGGCGATGCGGCTTGATGAGGCGCGGGCACGAGCGGCGCTCGATGATCTGGCGGCGCAGATGTCCCAGGCCTCATCGCGCAAAGTCTCGCGTCACCAGGCGGCGCTCGGCGTAATCCGGGTCGTGAATGCGAACATGGAACAGGCGTTGCGACTCGTCTCAGTCGAGCGCGGACACGACCCGCGCCGCTTCGCGCTGGTCAGTTTCGGCGGCGCCGGCGGGTTGCACGCCGCCGCGCTGGCGGGCGCGTTGCGAATCCCGAAAGTGATCGTCCCCGCGACCCCCGGCGCATTCTCTGCGCTCGGCGTGCTGCTGGCCGAAGTCGTCAGGGACTATTCGCAGACGGTGATGCTGACAGTGACTGATGCGGAGATGGCGAAGCAGGAGGAAGGGGTCAGCAGGCTCTTTGCCGGACTGGAACGGGAGGCCGTTCGTGAACTGAAGGCGGAGGGGATGGCCACTTCACAGATCAGATTGGTGCGCTCGCTGGCGATGCGTTACACGGGGCAATCGTTCGAACTGGAAGTCCGCTGCCCTGAGAAACTCGATCACAAAGTTCTCGTGGCCTTTCACCGCATTCATCAGGAGCGTTACGGCCACTGCGACCCGACTCGCGCAGTTCAGATCGTCAGCATCAGACTGCGCGGCGTTGGCATCGCCGGGAAGTCACCACTGCGGCAGGAGCAGCGGATCAAATCTCAGCCGGCGAAGCCGCAATCAGAAACTGTGATGCGGTTCGGCAGTAAGCCGACGCGAATCCCGGTTTATGACCGTCAACAACTCGGGCCCGGCGCAGCGCTGTCCGGCCCCGCGCTGATTACTGAATACGGTTCGACCACGCTTGTGCCTGCTGAATGGCAGGCTGTCCCGGATGGCTGGCGCAACCTGATTCTCACGGCGGCTGGTTGAAGCGATGCGATCTCCTGTGAGATAAACACTACAAATGACCGAGACACTGCAACTCGACGCGCTGGCAATTGCCGCTCACCCCGACGACGTTGAATTGTCGGTCGGCGGCACGCTGATCAGGCTGGCCGGGATGGGATATAAAACCGGCGTGCTTGACCTGACGCGTGGGGAATCCGGAACCCGCGGCACGCCCGAAATCCGCGCGCAGGAGGCGGCCCGGGCCGCCGAGTTGATGGGCCTCTCGGTGCGCGAAAATCTCGACCTCGGCGACGCGCACGTCTGGCTGAATGAAGAGACGCGGGTAAAGCTGGTGCGCGTGCTGCGGCGGCTGCGCCCACGGGTTATTTTTACGCAGTATCGCGACGACCCGCACCCCGACCACGCGCACACGGCGCAACTCGTGCGCGAAGCCGCGCACATCGCGGGCCTCGCAAAATACGACGCCGGGTCGGGTCAGGAGCGCTGGCGGCCCTCGTGCGTCGCCCATTTCCTTTTCCCGCGAACAATCGCGCCCAGCTTCATCGTAGACATCTCCGACGCCTTGCAGCGCAAGTGGGAGGCGATCCGCGCGCACGCCTCGCAGTTCCACAACCCGCAGAGCAGCGAACTCGAGTCGCGCGTCAGCACGCCGCGGTTCCTGCAGGAAATCGAGGCCCGCGACCGTTACTTCGGCGCCATGATCGGCGTCGAATCGGGCGAGGCCTTTTACGTCCGCGAGGCGCTCAACGTCGCCGACCCCGTCGCGCTGCTCACGCGGCCGATGAATCTGTATTCGTAACAGGAGCGGTCAGCGATCAGCAGTCAGCTTTCAGCCGGCATCTGAGGGCTGAGGGCTGATCGCTGACCGCCGAAGGCTTTTCAATGAACATCGGCATTACAGTCTTTCCCACTTACGGCGGCAGCGGCATCGTCGGCTCGGAACTGGGCTGCGAACTGGTGGACCGCGGTCACTCCGTGCATTTCATCAGCTACGAACTGCCGACGCGGCTGTGCCGGCTGAGCGAGCGGCTGCACTTTCATCAGGTGGAGATGTTCGATTACCCGCTGTTTGAGCATCCGCCGTACACGCTCGCGCTGGCCTCGAAGATCGTCGAAGTCGCGGCTTCCGAAAAACTCGACGTGCTGCACATGCATTACGCGATCCCGCATGCGACCGCGGCGTTTCTGGCGCGGGAGATTTACCGCCCGGAGCGCTACCTGCCGTTCGTGACCACGTTGCACGGGACCGACATCACGCTCGTCGGCTCGCGAGAGAGCTTCCTGCCGGTCACCCGGTTTTCCATCGCGCAGTCGGACGCCGTGACCGCGATCTCGCATTTTCTGGCCGAAGAGACGGAGCGGACGTTCGGCCAGGACCACGTCGAGGTGATCCCAAATTTCATCAACGCGAAGGATTACCAGCGCCGCGAGAGCGTTGAATTGCGCGCCACGCTCGCCCCGGACGGCGAGCATCTGGTGATGCACGTCTCGAATTTCCGCCCGGTCAAACGGATCACCGACTGCGTTCGCATTTTCGCCAGCCTGCGCAGCCGGTATCAGGGCCTCGTGCGGCTGGTGATGTGCGGCGACGGGCCGCAGCGCGAAAAGGCCACGGCGCTGGCGCGTGAACTCGGAGTTGCCGATGATGTTTTATTCGTCGGTTCGGTGCCGAACATCGCCGATTATCTCTCAATCGCCGACCTCTTCCTGCTGCCCAGCGAAACTGAATCGTTCGGGCTGGCCGCGCTTGAAGCGATGGCCTGCGAAGTGCCGGTGATCGCCACGCGCGTCGGCGGCCTGCCGGAAGTCGTGAGCGAAGGCGAGGCCGGTTATCTGCTCCCCGTCGGCGACACGGGCGGGATGGCTGAACTGGCGGCCACGCTGCTGGCCGACGAGCCGCGGTTGCGTGAAATGGGCCGGCGCGCGCGCGCCCGGGCGATCAGTGAATTCAGGACTGATAAAGTGATTCCACAGTACGAGGCGCTCTACGAAAGAGTCGTTCAGGCATCATTTCGCCGGGTCACCGCATAAAGCGGCGTCGTTATATCCAGCCGCTGTCAGCGCTGCTCCCGTAATTGCAGTGCCCGGCAGGACAGACCCGCGGCGGCGGCAGTGATGCCCGAAGACTAACTGCTGCTGCCCGTTTGCGCACGGACCAGCGTGCGTAGCCGGAGGCAAAGGAGGAGAGAACATGCAAGCGAATTTATTACCGTCAACGCTGATGACGAAGCGTCACATGCCACATGATCTCATCGGATACTTCCTTTTGTCCCTGCTGGCTTGTTGCCTGATGGCCGCGCCACCCACCGTACTCGCGCAATCGCAGGCGCTCAATGCTCAGATCGAGGGCGTCGTGACGGACGTCAGCGGTGCGCTGGTTCCCGGCGCAAAGATTACTGCCACCAATATCGAAACCGGCGTGACCCGCAGCGTCAACTCAGAAGAGAATGGCGTTTACCGCCTGCCGTTATTACCGCTGGGCGGCTACCGCATCACGGTCGAGGCCGCAGGGTTCAAGCGTCTGACCCGCGAAGGAGTCACCCTGACGACGGGGCAGACGGCAACGATTGATCTGCGGCTGGAAGCGGGTGGGCTGACAGAGCAGATCACGATCACCTCTGACGCGCCGATTGCGGATGTCGCCAAAATTGATCTGGGCCGGGTGATGAATGAAAGGGAAGTGCGTAACCTGCCACTCGTCTCACGCAACCCATACAACTTCTCGCTGCTCCAGGCAAACGTCACGGGCCGGCCCAATTCTGAATTCGGCGTCCCGCGCGTCAATGCCAACGGTTACGCGCGCCGGACCAATTACCAGCTTGATGGCAACAACAACACGCAGACCGACCGGGCGGGGATTCGCCTCATGCCGATCTCTGAAACCTTCGTCAGCGAAGTGCAACTGGTGACCAACGGCTTCGCGGCTGAATTCGGCAACACGCCCGGCCTGATTATGAACGCGGTCACGCCGTCAGGAACTAATCAGTATCACGGTTCGGCGAGCTATCGTTTCCGCCGCACGCCGTTCTCGGCCCGGCCTTTCTTTTACGGCGGCATTCCGCGACCGCCCGCCGTCGTGGACGATTTCACCGGGGCCGCTGGCGGGCCAGTCATCAAAGACCGCTGGCAGTTTTATGCTGGTTATGAAAGAGCTTCGCGCGACCTCGCCGGTGAACCGCAACGTGTCATTACGATCAGTGAGGCGAACAAGGCGGCGCTCATTGCCGCAGGTCTGCCGCAGGAGGCCTTTCCGGGCTCAATTCCGGCTGCGCAAAAAGTCAATTTCTTCATCGTTCGCACCGATGTGCAATTGAGCAGCCAGCATCGTCTGACCGCTCGTTACAATCTGTTCCGCAACACTTCACCGGACAACATCGCTGGTGGTCTGAATACGCTGCAACGGAGCATTGATTTCGTTGACGCCTCTGACTCCGTGGGTGTCCAGACGATTTCGACATTGTCGCCGGAGCTGTTGAATGAATTCCGTTATCAGTACGCGCGGCGCAAGTCGCAGAACCTGGCGAACGGGAATTCGGGCACAGGGCTGACGATTGTGATTGCCGGCGTGGCTAATTTCGGCGCGCCGACGGATGACCTGGTTCAGCCGCTCCAGATTTCCAATCAGATCCTCGACAACCTGACCTGGACACGCGGTCAGCACACGATGAAGTTTGGCGGCGGCGTCAACATCGTCAGGGACGAACGCGTCTCCCGTGCGTTTGCGCAATACACCTTCCCGTCAATTGCCGCATACATGGCGGCCCGAAGCGGCGCCGCCCCGCGCGGTTATACGCAATACAGCGAGGCCATCGGTGATCCGACGATCGAATACAAGACGTTCTACTACCACCTCTTCGCCCAGGACGACTGGAAGGTGACGCCGCGGCTGAAAGTCAACTACGGGTTGCGTTACGACCTCTACGACGTCCCGCAGGCCGTCGGGACTTCGCCGCTGCCGCTTTCGCGTGATTTCAATGTGGACAAAAACAACCTTGCGCCACGACTCGGCGTCGTCTACGGGCTGCGTGAAGGCAATCGTCCGACCGTGATTCGGGCCAGCGCGGGGCTGTATTACGATCAGCCGTTGATTGACATCTACCGGCGCGCGTTGCAGGGCAATGGCAGCCCGATCTTCCAGAACTTCTCTTTCGCTCCGGCCAGTCCGGGCGCGCCCGCTTATCCCGGCACGCTCGGCTCGCTGCCATCCGGAGTGGCTCCGCCGCGCCAGAGCATCACCGCAGTCTCACCTGACTTCCAGAATCTCGTCGCGTTTCACACCAACGTACAGCTTGAACAGGCGCTCTCGCAAAACTTTTCGGTCACGGTCGGCGCCATTCATTCCCGCGGAAATCACCTGCCGATCTATCGCAATATCAATCCGATCAACCCGACCGGCCTGCTCGCCGACGGTCGCCCAGTCTTCAGCGCGACCATCAGCCCCGCGACGCGATTGTACCCGGATTTCAATAATGTTCTGGTCGCCGAATCAGTCGGCAACTCGGATTACACGGCAGGGACGCTGCAACTGACTAAGCGCTTCTCGCGGGGCTATCAGTTCAGCGCGAATTACACGTGGTCGCATTCGATTGACGACGCGCCGGAACAGAATCTCGTCGGGACGGTCTCTTCCACCCTGGTCCTGTCCGACCCGACAAACCGCCGGCGTGATCGCGGCAATTCGCTGGCGGATCAGCGTCACACCTTTGTTTTCAGTTTCGTCGGTCGCCCGACCTTCGGGATCAAAAATGCTTTTCTGAATCGGCTGGTGAACGATAACCAGGTCGGTTTTATACTGACGGCCAACAGCGGCGAGACGTTCAATATCGCTTCCAATCTGGATGTGAACAGGGACGGCGTGACCGGGTCAGACCGCCCGCTCTTCATCGGGCGCAACACCGGAGTGACGCCGAATCAATTCAATGTCGATCTGCGTTACTCGCGGTTCGTTCGTTTCACCGAGCGGTTCAACCTGGAAGCCTTCGGGGAATTTACCAACGTCTTCAACCGGAGAAGCATCTTCCAGGTCAACAGCGTCGTGACTACTGACGCCAACGGCGTGCTGGCCGCGCCGCTGCCGGATTTCACTCTCAGAAGCCCGACCGCGCTCGACAGCCGGCAGTTCCAGCTCGGGTTCAAATTCAATTTCTGAATTATTTGTCTGCTTTCCTTAGTCAGCGGCCAGGGCAGCAACTTCCGGCTGGCGGACTGACGCGAGTACTTCCTGCTGGTAGAGTGCGGCGAGCAGCCAGCAGTTGGCGAAGACCCGGAGCAGCACCTGCTCCATGAACTTCCCGCCCGACAGCCACCAGTTCGAGATGATCGCCAGCGCCTGAAATGACGCCGTCCGCGCCACGCTTGCGGTGACCACCGTGTACCAGACCCGCGCCACCGCCCATTTGCAGCGCGTAGCGCCGCATCGTCAGGGCCAGTGAGATCATCACCGCTGCAGATCAGGAAGGTTGTTTGTGATCTCACTGCCCGCCATCAGGCCGGTCGGGGTAATGGATTCTTCGATAAAGTCAGGAAGTAAAATCCAGGCCTCTCATAACTTCCCGTCAGCGTCCCTGAGGCCGAATTGCGGTGACCAGCGCGCGACGGAGTGGACATCATTCCGGCAATGATGGCAGGATTACTGGCACCATCCGACAGAGGAACCCTTATGCTCGAACTGACCAAAGAAGCCCCGGACGTTACTGAAAAGCAGACGGAAATCCCCGCGCCCCATGACGCAAAACCGTCGTCAGTCGGACGATTGCTTTCGCTCGATGTCTTTCGCGGCCTCACCATCGCAGGCATGGTGCTGGTGAATAATCCCGGCTCCTGGAATGCTGTTTACTCGCCGCTCAGGCATGCCGAATGGAATGGCTGGACGCCGACTGATCTGATCTTCCCGTTCTTCGTCTTCATCGTCGGCGTCGCGATCCCGCTCGCGTTCCGGCGCCGGGTCGAAGAGGGCGGCGGCCAGCGCGACCTGTATCTGAAAGTCTTCCGCCGCGCGCTGCTCATCTTCGGCCTCGGCCTGGCGCTGCACGGATTCCCGTACAGCTGGGACCGGCTCGCGCACATCCGCATCCCCGGCGTGTTGCAACGCATCGCGCTCTGTTATTTCTTCGCCGCGCTGATTTTTCTGAAGACTAAAGTGAGGACGCAGGCGGTCATCGCGGTCGCGCTGCTGCTCGTCTACTGGCTGGCGATGAAGACGATTCCCGCGCCGGGCTATGCGGCGGGCGATCTGAGTATGGAAGGCAGTCTGGCCTCGTGGGTTGATCGCACGCTGCTCGCGGGCCACATCTACCGGCCGCTGTATGACCCGGAAGGATTGCTCAGCACCGTGCCGGCGATTTCGACCGCCCTGTTCGGCGTGCTGACCGGGCACTGGCTGCTCGCGCGGCGCGAACCGCTCGACAAAGTGGCCGGGATGTTTGGCACGGGCGCGCTGTGCGTGATGGTCGGCTGGCTGTGGAATCTGGCGTTCCCGATCAACAAGGCCCTGTGGACGAGTTCGTACGTCGTGTTTACGGCTGGCCTGGCGCTGCAACTGCTGGCGCTGTGTTACTGGTCGGTTGACATCAAGGGGTACAGACGCTGGGCGAAGCCGTTCGTCATCTTCGGCGTCAACGCGCTGGCCTTGTTTGTCTTGTCCGGATTGATGGCGCGCGTGATGGGGCTGATCAGAATGCCCAGGCCGGACGGCACGCCGGGCGATCTGAAAGTCTTCCTCTACGAGCATCTCTTCGCGTCGTGGCTCTCGCCCGTCAACGCCTCCCTGGCCTTCGCGCTCGGTTACGTGCTGCTCTGGCTGGGATTGATGACGATCCTTTATCGCCGGAAGATTTTCATCAAGGTGTAAGTAAGAAGTGGTCAGTGTTCAGTTCCGTCATTCACGGTGACCTGGGCTCAAGGGAGTCTGACAACTCACGGGGAACTTCAATACTGACCGCTGATCACTTCCTGATATGCCGAAACACGATTTCCTTTTCACTGCCGTCGTTCAGTCGCTCGAAAACGACAACTATCTGGCCGAGGCCTTGTTCTTCCCCGAAATCTCCCGCTTTCGCACCAACTCCGACGCACCGAAAGATGACCTGCGGGCAAACCTCTCGCGCATCGTCGAAGAAGACCTGCCGCCGATTGAATTGCACCGCCGGCATTCTGTCGGCGAGCCGGTCGTCAGTGAGGTCGCGATAGAGCTTGAACCTCCGTCGCGTTCGGTCGCGTGGCGCAGGCCGGTCGCGTTGCGCTTTCACGTCGTCCGCTGGGCGCACGGCGACAACGCGCACCTCGCCTTCATCCCCGCGCTCGGCATCGAAATCATTGCCTCGAATGCCGAAGAACTGGAGGCGCAGATCCCGCGACACATTCACACCCACCTGCTGCGGACAAAGGCCGCGGCTTCGCTCGGGCCTCTGGTCTGGTTGCAGCGCTGCCGGTCACTCGAAATCGAACGGCTTTCATTTACGGCCAGCATCCACACGCCGAAACAGATCGCGATGCAGGCGGCGCGGCGCGGCGATGATGAGACGAAAAAGTCTGTCCTGCAACAGGCCACGACCGACCTGACCAGTATCAAACTGCCTGAAGCTTATGAACTGGATGATCTGGTCGCGCGCATCGCCGAAGCTTTCACCGGGCGCGCGCCGAAGAGCGTGCTGCTGGTCGGGCCTTCGGGCGTCGGCAAGACCGCCGCGGTCCATGAGCTTGTGCTGCGGCGCAGCGCCTTCAATCTGAGCCGCACGCCATTTCGCTCGACCAGCGGGGCGCGGCTCGTCGCCGGGATGTCCGGCTTCGGCATGTGGCAGGAGCGCTGTCAGAAGCTCTGGCGCGAGGCGTCGAAGGAGAAAACGATTCTCCACCTCGGCAACCTGATCGAACTGATGGAAGTCGGCAAGAGCGAGGGCAACAGTCAGGGCATCGCCGGGTTCCTGCACCCGTACATCGCGCGCGGCGACCTGCTGGTCATCGCCGAATGCCTGCCCGAACAGATCCAAGTCGTCGAACGCGCCGATCCGCACCTGCTCGAAGCCTTTCACCGCATCAACGTCGAAGAGCCTTCGATAGAGAAGGGCAGGGCAATCCTGCTCAATTTCGCCGTGGCCGCCGGCGAAAAGCACAAGCCCGCGATTGAGATGGAAGGCATCGAGCGGATTGACCAACTGCACCGGCGTTACACCACGTATTCAGCTTACCCCGGTCGCCCGCTGCGGTTCCTCAAAAATCTGCTGAAGGATCGCGAAGGTGACAAACCACTGACCGCCAGCGATGTCACCGCCGCCTTTTCGCGCGAGACGGGCCTGCCGCTGTTCCTGCTCGAAGAATCAATGCGGCTCGACCTCGCCGAAGCCCGCCACTGGTTCACCGAGCGCGTCATCGGCCAGGCCGAAGCAGTTGATCTGGTCATTGACCTGCTGGCCACGGTCAAGGCGGGGCTCGTGCGACCGCGCAAGCCGATTGCCTCGCTACTCTTCATCGGGCCGACCGGCACGGGCAAGTCCGAGATGGCGAAATCGCTCGCGGAGTTTTTATTTCAGGACCGCAACCGCATGGTGCGCTTCGATATGAGCGAATACGCCGACCCGCTGGCCGTGCAGCGCCTGATCGGTGGAGTGACTGGCAGCGAAGGCCTGCTGACGGCGAAGGTGCGCGAACAGCCCTTCGCCGTCGTGCTGCTCGATGAATTTGAGAAAGCGCACCCGCAGTTCTTCGACCTGCTCCTGCAGGTGTTGGGCGAAGGGCGGCTGACCGACGCCGCGGGCCGCGTGGCCGACTTCTGCAACGCCGTCGTGATTATGACTTCCAACCTCGGCGCCGAATCGTTCCAGCGCGGGGTGAGGGGTTTCTCGACCGGAACTGCGGCTGATAACGGCGGCGGGAAACGCGCGGCGCAGCATTTCTTGAAAGAGGTGCGCGGCTTTGTGCGGCCGGAGTTGTTCAATCGCATAGACCGCGTCGTGCCTTTCGCCCCGCTTGCCGCAGAGACCGTCCACCGGATCGCGGAGCGCGAACTGGAAAAACTGATACGACGCGACGGGGTGATGTATCGCAACGTCCGCCTCAACATCGCGGGCGAAGTAGCGCGGTATCTGGCGCGGAAAGGTTATGACCCGCGTTACGGCGCGCGCCCGCTCAAACGCGCGATTGAACGCGAACTGCTCGCGCCATTGTCTGAAGACCTCAATCAGTACAAGGCTGATGAGGCGCTGGCCGCGGACGTGATGATTTGTGAGGACAGGCTCTCGGTCAGAACCCGGCCGCTGACTGATGAATCGGGCAGACGGGTAAAAGCCGTTGCCGCCGACGCGACTCTGATCGAACTGACGAAGCGCGCGGCCGGGTTGCGCCGCAAATCGCAGAAGCTCGAACGCAGCCCGGCGGCGCTGGAACTCGGTAATCAGATTTTCCGGCTGGAGAGGCTCGAACGGCGGCTGGTTCTGCTCAAGTGGAAACGCGAAGGGGACTATGAATCATTGGCCCGGCTGCCAAAACTCAGGCGCGTCGCGCAGGCGATGAAGGATTTTGCCGAAAGAATCTTCGCGCTCGAAACCGACGCGCTGCTGGCGCTCTACGGCAAAGCATCGTTCGATCAGCAGGCCCTGACTGCCGCCTTGTCTTCAGCAGCCGGTGAGTGGCAGCGGCTGCTGCTGGAGCTGTACTCGCTGCGATTCAGCAATCCTGACGCGGTGACGCTGACAATTTTCAGCGAAAGCGCGGAGCATCTGTTCACGCTGGCCCGCGCTTATTTCGCCCACGCCGTGGCGGGCGGCGCGACGGTCGAAGTGGTTCACTTCACCATCCGCCGGCCCAGCCGCGAAAAATCCGAAGAGGCCGATGAGCCTGAAGCGGCGAAGAAGGTGAAGCAGAAAGCAAAGGAGCCCGAAGCAGGCGCGGAAGCTGAATCGGAAAAAGTGCTGGAACTCGACCGGAAGAAGATTGAGAAGCCGGCAAAGTTTTTCGGCAAGCCCGCACCCGGCGGCATCGGCATCGCCCTCGTCTTGAGCGGCCCGTTCGTTCACCCGCTCTTTATCGCCGAGCGCGGGCTGCATCTCTTCACCGCCGGGAAGAAAGAATACAAATGTCTGGTGCAGGCGAGCGAGGGGACGCTCGATGAATACCGTCCCCCGGCGGGGATCGCCCGGCGGGGCGTCATCAGCGGCCTCGCCGCGAATCAGGAGTTGCGCCGGAGCTGGAACGCCGATCAGTTCATCGTCGAAGACAAGGCGCTCGGAAAAAGATTCGCCTGGCCGGCTGGCGCGATTGATGAAACGCTGGCCGAGGTGATTGAAGAGTGTCTGATGAAGGAAGTGAATTCGCTGATCGGATGACAGCTGATTTTGCGGGGCCGCGGCCCGGAGGGGCGTTCATTTTCCGGAACGGTTCTTTTTCTCCCTTGGGGCCGGGTCATTTCGCTCGCCGAGCAGGCGGCTGAGCGTTTCGCGCAGCCTGAGCGTGCCGTCCGGCTTTTCCAGCACGGCGGTCGCGCCGGCGGCGATGGCATCTTCCTGAATGTCCTGGGTGTGACCGGTCAGGATGATCATCGGGATCTTTGAGAAGTGCGGGAGCCGTCTGGCCGCGCGGATCAGATCAAGCCCCGTCATGTTCGGCATCCTCCAGTCGGTGACGATTGCGTCAGGGCGGAGCGAGCCGAGCAGTTGCAGGGCGGTCTCCGCGTTTCGGGCCGTGACGACGTCGAATCCCGCCTGGGCGAGAATCACCTGAATCAGGGCGAGGGTCTCGAAATTGTCCTCAACAATCAGGACACACGACTTCTTCATCTCGTTGGAAACTCCATCGGGGTAATTTGTGTGAGGCAGAGGCTACCACAGCATCATCCGCGACCGCCACTCGTTTGCGGCAGGGGTGGTCAATCCTCCCCGGGAGCGCACAAGTGAGAGAGCAGGTGGAATGAACGTCACCATCCCCATCTACATCGAAGAGCAGCACGCCGACGGATCAGCCGTTCCGATTCATTTCGTCCGCCCGCTGTTTTTCCCCGCGCCTTCCGCGAAGGGCGAACACCTGGGCCACACGGTGACGAAGCTGGCGAAGGAGCTGCGCCGCACGCTCGACGACCTGGGCAAAAAGATGCGGCATGACGAACTGGCCGCTTACTGCTTCGCCCCGGAGGTCGAAGACCACCTGCTCAAACTCTCGCTCGATCTCGGCCGGCAGCGCGTCAACTGCCGTTTTCTGATGGTCAGATTCGACGCCCTGGGCCGGCGGCTGGTCTTTTCGCCGAACATCCCGGGGCTGTGCCTTGACCTTGAGCGCGGCGAAAGTCTGCACGACCGCGCCGTCGAAGTGCTGACCCGCCACTTCCGTGAACGTGACCGCAGGGGCGGCAGAGATATCCCGCACCCCGATCAAATCTCCCTCAAGGGTAAGGCGTGGACGACGACACTCGAACTGGACATCTACCCGCCGCAGGTCGCGCGACCGTCGGTGAATTCTCTCTTCGCCCTGCTCGGCACGACGACGGAGATGGACGGCGCGCAGGAACTGCGCCGCGTCGGGCGGTGCTTTGACTGGCTCTACCCGGACGAACTCAGCCGCGCGATCTGCCGCGAGGCCGAAGTCGAAGAGCTGACGAAGCTGCTCGCGGCGCCGGACAAAAGCCCTGTGCTGCTGGTCGGGCCGCGCTCGGCGGGCAAGACCGCGATCATTGAGGAACACGTTTACCGCAAGGTCGAGAAGCGCCGCGCGAAGCACGCCGAGAAAAACAACCTCTGGCTGATTTCGCCGCAGCGGCTGATTTCAGGGATGTCGTACGTCGGGCAGTGGGAAAACCGCCTGCTCGCGATCATCACCGAAGCCAGGTTGCGCGACCACGTCCTCTATTTCGACGACCTGCTCGGGATGTATCACGCCGGGGTCTCGGCGAGTTCGAACCTGAACGTCGCGCATGTCATCAAGCCTTACATCGAGCGGCAGGAGGTCCGGCTGCTCGCCGAAATCACGCCTGAAGCCTTCAGAGTCTTTCAGGAACGGGACCGCGGCTTCGCCGACCTGCTCCGGATTCTGCCGGTGAAAGAGCCGACCGAAGACGAGACGTTCCGCATCCTGCTCAGCCTGATCCGGCAGCTTGAGCATCAGCATCAGTGCCAGTTCGACCCGGAGGTGCTGCCGGCGGCCCTGGATTTGCAGCGGCGCTACGTGCGCGATGCCGTGTTCCCCGGCAAGGCTGCGTCATTCCTGCGCCAGCTCGCCGTTAAATATCGCGGCTCCGGGGTTGACGACGCAGCCATCACGCGCAGAAACGTGCTGGAAGAGTTTCAGGCAAAGAGCGGCATGTCGGTCGGCTTCATTGACACTGAGACGAAGCTTGAACGTCAGGAGGTGATCGAGTCGCTCGGCAGGGAAGTTGTGGGACAGCCCGCCGCGCTCAACTCCGCGGCCGATGTCGTCTGCATCGCCAAGGCAAGACTCAACGACCCTGACCGCCCGCTCGCTTCGTTCCTCTTTCTCGGCCCGACCGGCGTCGGCAAAACGCAGTGCGCGAAATCGCTGGCGCGGTACCTGTTCGGCGACGCGGAAAAAATACTGCGCTTCGACATGAACGAATTCATTTCGCCCGCCGCCGTCGCGCGGCTGGTCGGCACATTCGACCAGCCCGAAGGCCTGCTGACGAGCGCGATCCGCCGTCAGCCGTTCTCGGTCGTGCTGCTCGATGAGATCGAGAAAGCCCACCGCGATGTCTTCGACCTGCTCCTGCAGGTGTTGGGCGAAGGGCGGCTGACCGACGCGCTGGGCCGCACGGCCGATTTCACGAACGCGATTCTGATCCTGACCTCGAACCTGGGTGTCAAGGAGGCGGGCAGCAACCTCGGCTTTCGACAGAGCGAAGAGAGTCAGGCCGGCACATACCTGCAGGCCGTCGAGAAGTTCTTCCGCCCGGAATTCTTCAATCGCCTCGACCGCATCGTGCCGTTCGAGAGGTTGCGGCGCGCGGATGTCGCGGGCATTGCGCGTCACCTGATTCAGGACGTCTTCGCCCGCGAAGGGCTGGTGCGCCGCAAGTGCATCCTGCGCGTGGATGACAGGGCGATGGAGCGGATCATTGACGCGGGCTATCACCCGCTGCTCGGCGCGCGCGCCCTGAAGCGCGCGATTGAAAAGCAACTGACGCAGCCCGTGGCCGCACAACTGGCCCCGCTCAGGCCCGAAACGCCGACCGTCATCAGCCTGTATGCGACCGCCGCAGACATTGCCGTCCAGGTTCAGCCGCTCGTGCAGGCCGAGCCGCGGCGGAGCATCACCGCGCTCATCGAATCCGAAGACCCGCAGTGGATCATCGAAGGCGTCGAGGAATTCATCGAGCGGGCCGAGGCGGAGGCCGAAACGCTCAGGCCCGCGGGCGCGATTTCACTGGATGAAATTGACCCCGGGCATTACCGCTACTTCACCATCCGCGAACAGACGAAGCGGTTGCGCCGCGCCTGCCAGCGGCTTGAAAGAATGATCGCCGCGCCGAAACGGCCCGCATCTGTGATGGCCGGTTCGGTTTCACGCCCCAAATCGCTCAAGTACGTGGCCGATGCCAAAAATGCGGCGTCCAAAAACGTGCGGCGCGACATTCTGGCCGTCGAGGATATTCAGGCGGAATTGCGCGATCTGGCGGCGACGGCGAATGAGCCCGAGGACGCCGTCACCACACAACTGAGGGATGTGGTGCGCGAATCCGCTCTGCTGAATGTGCTGCTCGGCGACGGCGCAGATGACTCGCCCGCGCAGGCGCTGATCTACATCCGCCCGCTGATCGAAGCCTCGGTGAACCCGATTGCCGCTTACGTGCTGGATGCGGGCAGAGTGAGGGGCTGGTATGAAAAACTCTTCGCGCACCAGCTGGGAGTGCAATCGGCCTCCGTGACTGACGAAAGCGAAAAACTGCTGCTGGGGGCGGAACGGCTGCTGGTGAGAGGCGCGCCCGCGTTCACTCTGGCCTCGCGGGAGCAGGGGACCCATCTGTTCTTTTTCACCGGGCAGCACCTCTGGCCGATTCAGGTCAGAGTATTCCCGGTCGGCGATGGGGAAGACCCTGATGCGGTGATCGGGGCGCACCTCAGCGCCAGAGAGCAGTGGCAGGAGCCGCTGGCCGCGGGGCGGGTGAAAGCCGAAGACGATCCATTCCGCCTCGAACCCGTCATTCGCGTTTACGATCAGGCGGGTGTGACCGCCGATTTGCGCTCAGGGATGTTCGTCGAGGGGCTGCCGTCACCGGATGACCTGCGCGCCTTCCTGCTCTCATCGCTGCTATTGCCAGAAGAGTTGATCATTGAAGGTGAGGACGACTGATTACGGAGTTGATCAACGCCGGGAGCGCACGCGGCCCGCGTGCTGATTTCGCGCTCAAAGCCATTGGGTCACTACTCCGGGCTGGCACGCGGGCCGCAGGCGCTCCCGGGTTACGTGAGTCCTGACATAAACCAAAAATCACTCTATGCCCGCTTACCGCTTTCCAGTTCTGGTTTGGGAGGATTACGAAGGCTGGTTCACTGCCAGTCTGGTTGATGATGAGGGATTCACTTCCGGCACGGCGCGCACGGCGGCGGACGCCATGTTTCAGCTGAGGGAATATCTCGCATGGAGTTACAGGGAATTCCCCTGGCGGGGCGCGCCGGATTTACAGGAGGCGCGGCTGATTACTTTCAGAGTCGAATCGCGCCCGGAATATCAGTTCGACAACCGGGTCTACCCCTGCGATGAATCCATCGCGCTGCGCGTGCCGTGCGTTTACGGGAAACAGGAGGGCGGCATGCTCGTCTGTGCGCTGCCGACGCTGGGGATTCAGTTTTATTACTACGAGCAGCAGACGCTGAAAGAGCTGGTCACCCATTACGCGCAGGAGAAGCTCAAAGGTCTGACGCCGCAGCAGGTCGCGCGCTTCCTGCCGCCGAAGAACGCTGCGCTCGAAGAACTCACGATCAACGTGCAGCATAAGGAAAGAAAGTGGCAGTCTCAGCCGTCACTCGAAAATCTGAATGAGGTTGCCGAGCCGCTCGGCGAGCGCGGCCTGCGCCGGCAGTTCTCACGCGCCTGGGGGCGCGAGAAGGAAGTCGCTGATCTGGCGAGACGCAGCGGCCGCGAAAAGGCCAGCGTGATTCTGGTCGGCGAATCCGGCGTGGGTAAAACCGCCGTGCTGGTCGAAGCCGTGCGCCAGATCGAGCGCGAGGCCGAAAAAGCCGGTACAGATGATGACGACGAAGGGGTGAAGCCGCCGCACCGGTACTGGCTGACGAGCGGCGCGCGACTGATCGCCGGGATGAAATACCTGGGCCAGTGGGAGGAACGCGTCGAGCAGGTCATCGAAGAACTCTCCGGGATCAGCGGCGTGCTGTGCGTGGACAACCTGCTCGAACTGGTGCGGACTGGCGGCGCTTCGCCCGCCGACAGTGTGGCGATGTTCCTGTTGCCTTACCTGCAACGCGGCGAGCTGCGACTGATCGCCGAGGCCACGCCGTCGGAACTCGACGCCTGTCGCCGTCTGCTGACCGGCTTCGCCGATGTGTTTCAGGTTCTCAAGCTGGAGCCATTCAACCGCGGGCAGGCCCTGAACGCGCTCGGTCGCGTGGCCGCGAATCTGAAGCAGAACCTCAGCCTCGAAATCGCCGACGGCGTGGTTGATCTGATTTACCGTCTGTTCCGCCGCTTCGTGCCGTATCAGGCCTTCCCCGGCAGGACCGTCCCGTTCCTGCGCGAGCTGTGCGAACGCGCGAGCGTTGAGCGCGCCGGTGAAGTCACGACGCGGCGCGTGATTGATCAGTTCATCCGCCAGACCGGGTTGCCGGAGCTTTTCCTCCGCGATGAAATCGCGCTTGATCGTGATGACGTACTCAGGACTTTCCGCCGGCAGGTCATCGGTCAGGAAGGCGCCTGCCGGATCGCAGCCGACCTGATCGTGACCTTCAAGGCGGGAATGAATGACCCGAACCGCCCGCTCGGCGTGCTGCTCTTCGCCGGGCCGACCGGCGTGGGGAAGACCGAGATGGCGAAGGCGATATCACGATTTATGTTTGGGCACGGCGAGCAGGCCGACCGGCTGGTCAGGCTCGATATGAGCGAATATTCGGGCTGGGGCGCGGCGGAGCGGTTGCGGACTGCGCCCGACGGCACGCCGAGCGAACTGATCAAAAAGGTCCGCGAACAGCCCTTCGTCGTGCTGCTGCTCGACGAAATAGAGAAGGCCGACCCGGAAGTCTTCGACGTGCTGCTGAGCGTGTTCGATGAAGGGCGCCTGACGGACCGCTACGGCCGCACGACGACGTTCCGCAGCGCGGTGATCGTCATGACTTCGAACCTCGGCGCGGACAAACTCGACACCGTCGGCTTCGGCAAGCCCGCCGGGCCTTCTTACGCGGCCGAAGCGATGTCGTTTTTCCGTCCCGAGTTTTACAACCGCATTGACGCCATCGTCCGGTTCAATCCGCTCGACGAGGAGATGATCCTGGCGATCACGCGGAAAGAGTTGCAGGAGATCGCCGGGCGCGAGGGGCTCGTGAATGCCGGGGTCAGGCTGACGTGGACGGATGAAGCGCTGAATTACCTGGCGCGCGAGGGCTTCGACCCGCGCTACGGCGCGCGACCGTTGCAGCGCACGCTCGAAACGCTCGTCGTCGCGCCGCTCGCCCGCTTCCTGATCGAACGCCCGGCGCTCCGTGAGACGACGGTGCGACTCACCCTCGGCCCGGACAAGCGGGTGAAATTTGACCTGTAAGACCGCGCCACATTGGTGCAGTCCGGGGGGCGGTAGCGACCCGGTGCGGTCGGAGGGCATACCTTACGAGCCTCCGGGGGGCGGTAGCGACCCGGACTGCACCGGCATCCGATTTATTCTGACCTGCCTGCTGCCCACCTCTGAAAAATAATTGAACGCGTTCAGGAATTTTCTTGACCCGGGCCCCGGTTGGCCGTATTGTGTTCTTGAACGCGTTCAGAAAAAGCTGAACACGTTCAGAAAAGGCTGGGTAAATCGTCTGGAGGCTGGTATGAATCACATCGTTTACACCTACATCTTCTACCTGCTGGTGAGCGTCGCGCTGACGGTCTGGGTGGCGCACACGCTGCACAAGAATGGGCGCGTCTTTCTGGTGGATGTCTTCCACGGCAACGACGCACTGGCGGACTCGGTCAACCACCTGCTCGTGGTCGGGTTCTATCTGATTAATCTGGGCTACGTCACGCTGGCGCTGAAGCTCGGCTACGAGGTGGCCAGCGCGCAGGAGGCGATTGAGGCGCTGTCGTCGAAAGTCGGGATGGTGCTGGTCGTGCTGGGCGCGATGCACTTCTTCAACCTCTACGTCTTCAGCCGCATCCGCCGCCGCAGCGTGCTGACTTATGCGCCGCCGCCTGTGCTGCCCGACGGCTGCACGATGGTGCAGGAGCCGGCCGGCTCCGCCCAAGCGCCTTACCGCCAGAATATGGTTCGCTCCTGACGGGCCGCACGGCAGGACGGCGCCGGTCGCCCCGGCCGCTAAAAAGGAGGGCAGCAGCGATGCGAACACTGACGGTGCTGTATGACGCCAATTGCAATCTGTGCCGCCGCGTCAAGGCGTGGCTCGGGGCACAGACGAAGTACGTGGATCTGGACTTTGTCGCCGCCGGGTCGGCTGACGCGGCGGCCCGCTACCCGCTGCTCGATCACCCGGCGACGCTCAAGGAACTGACGGTGGTGAGCGACAACGGGGATTACTACCGCGGAGCGAAAGCGTGGCTGATGTGCCTGTGGGCGCTGCGCGAATACCGCGGCTGGGCCATCAGGTTCAGCGCGCCGGAGCTGATGCCGTTTGCGCGCCGCTTCGTCGTCAGAGTTTCAAGCCTGCGATTCAGGTTCGGCTATCACGGGTCATAGCTCGGAAAGGAGTGATGAGCGGTGGCAAAAAGATCACGGTCATTATCGTCGGAAGAACCTCTGCCGTCGAAGGGCGAGCAGACGAGGGCGCTGATCCTCGAGACGGCGCTTGAGATGTTCAGCGAGCGCGGCTACGAGGAGACCACTATGCGCGCGATTGCCGAGAAGGCGGGCGTGGCGCTCGGCAACACCTATTACTACTTCCGCTCGAAGGAACACCTGATCCAGGCTTTCTACGAGCGATTGCACGAGCTGCACCGCGAGGCCTGCGCGCCGATCCTCGAAAAGGAGCGCACGCTGAAAGGGCGGCTGCACGGCGTGATGCGCGCGATCCTCAGAAACATGGAGCCGTATCATCAGTTCGCGGCGATCCTCTTCAGATCCGCCGCCGACCCGCACAGCCCGCTCAACCCGTTCAGCCGCGAATCGGAACACGTGCGCCGGGAAAGCATCGGGTGGTTCGCCGAAGTGCTGAAAGGGACGAGAACGCACATCCCCGCCGATCTGGAGGCGGAGCTGCCGTCGCTGCTCTGGCTCTATCACATGGGCATCGTCCTCTTCTGGATTCACGACTCGTCGCCACGGCAGGCCAGAACGCACCGCCTGATGGAACACACGGTTGATATGGTGGTGAAGCTGATCACGCTGGCGAGCCTGCCGCCGATGCGACCGCTCAGGAAATCAACGTTGCAACTGCTGGCCAGCCTGCGCGAGGACGTGGCGTGAGAGTATCGAATGGGGTGGAGGCGATGAAGGCAAAACGATATTTCCAGATTTCACTCTTCCTGCCGCTGATCGTGCCGTCGGTGTGCGGGTTAATAGTCCTCGTCACGGGGAAGTGGGGTTCAATGATGGATGGGTCACTGGTTTATGAACTGATGGGTGTTCTCTGGTTCTCACTCCTGTACGGCGGGGGTCCATATCTGGTTTTTCTTGCAGGTGCGCTTATCTGGTCACGCCACGAGACTGTAGAGAGGATTCAGGGCTTCACCTTCGTCGCACCACTGATTTATGCGTTGATTCTCGGAGCCAGTGTCATTCTGTTTTGCCTGATTACAGTCGACGCTGATGGCATGAGCGACGCATTCCCCTTTGGCTTGTTCGGAATCGTCTTCGGCTACCTTTATGTTATTCCAGTCAATGCGCTCTACGGGCTGCTGAAGCACATGGAGCTTGTGCGCACTGAAGAAGATCCCCCCCGGCCCGAATTCTTCGCTCCCGGTTTTCAGGCCGAACAGGATAACTGGAGATAAGGACGACTGCCATGTTTTCATTCCGCAAACCATCCGCTGAAGTAATTGCCGCTTTTCTCGGGCGGCAGCGTGATCATACTTTCACCTACCCGAGTGTCGGCGCCACGCGAGCAGGCTGCGCGCCGGCGGGCTATAACTACGACCACAATCGCGTCTGTCTGGGCAAAGGTGAAGCGACGTTCGCGGCGGCCTGCGAGGCGATGCGCCGCTGGCAGATGTTTCGCCTGGGGTGGGTAGAGGTTTCGCGGACTGATGCCCCGATCGCGCCGGGGACGGAAGTGGCCGTGATGGCGCGTTGTTTCGGCGCGTGGTGGGTGAATGCCTGTAGGATCGTTTACGCGATTGACGAAGCCGGCCCGGTGCGGAAGTTCGGGTTTGCTTACGGGACGCTGCCCGACCACGTCGAGCGCGGCGAGGAGCGCTTCACGGTTGAATGGCATCAGGCGGATGATTCGGTGTGGTACGACATCTATGCTTTTTCGCGACCGGCGCACTGGCTGGCCAGGCTGGGTTATCCGCTGGCAAGGCAGTTACAGAAACGATTCGCGCGCGATTCGAAGGCCGCGATGGTCGAGGCGGTGAGGCTGTCGGATAAGGCAGTTTTGACTGTGAGGTAAAGATTGAAGCTGAGGCCCGTGACATCAGCGCTGATCGGTGGCGGCTTCTGGCTCGCCACAGTCGCGTGGCTGCACCCGTCGCCGCTCCATTTGAGATGGGGAACATCGCTGCTCCTGCTCTCTCCGATGGTGCTTGTACCGCTGGGATTGCGACTGGTGGTTTCGGCCGACTCGAAGGGGATTGAAGGGCGATTGTGGAAATGGGCATCAATGTTGCAACTGCCGGCGGCGCTCGCGTTGCTGGTTGCATTCGCGTTACCCATCGGTTGGCGAGCCGCGGCTTTGTCGCTGCCGTGGCTGGTCGTGACAGTGATGATTTCTCTCGGCGGTCTGGTTCGGGCGTCGAGGCGGGGCTCAGGGCCGCTCGAAGAACTCAGCATTGACGCGGGGTTGATTTACCTCGCGGTTGGTGGCGTGTGGGCGGTGCTGGCGCGTTCTGGCGCGCGGCCTCTCGGCTTCGATCCGGTGATCGTGCTGCTGACGGCGATCCATTTTCATTACGCCGGATTCCTGCTGCCGCTCGTGACCGGGATGGCCGGGCGCCGGTTGAAGAGCGGGATCGCCCGGATCGCTGCGCTGGCTGTGATTGCAGGAGTGCCACTGACCGCAGTCGGGATCACCACCACGCAGCTCGGTTTCAGTCACGCGGTTGAGAGTCTTGCCGCGCTGCTGACCGCTCTGGCCGGGTTGCTGACCGCGTGGCTGCACTTCAGGCTGGCTATTCAGAAGAATCAGCCAGGTCTGGTTCGCGGGCTGTGGCTGGTCGCCGCCCTGTCACTGACTTTCAGCATGACTCTGGCGGCGCTCTACGGCCTGCGATTTTATCTGCCGACGGCGTGGCCGGATATTCCGTGGATGCGGGCGCTGCATGGGACGGCGAACGCTTTTGGATTTGGATTTGCGGGACTGCTCGCGTGGGGGATGGCTTCCGGACAGAACGGCGAGCCGTAGCCAGCCGCTCTGTACCGGCCATCGTTTATCCGCTATTCCTCGTTGTCTTCGCCGTCACCGCTCTTCTTCTTTTTCTTTGCCGCCTTCTCCGCCTCGCTCTTCATCTGCTCGCGCAGCACGGCGGCCCGCCCCGCCATCACCCCGTCCATCTTCCCCGGCAGCGGATCGGACACCCACTGCATCAGCGACGAGAGGACGAGTTCCTTCAGGTAAGCGAACGAAAAACCTTCGGTCAGCCCGGCGATGCGCTGCGCGCCATCATCTGACAGCCGCGCATCGTCGTGCAGCTTTTCGTTCCACGCCTGAAGATACCTCAGCCGCTCGGCCGGTCCGGGCAGGCCGAAGTGAAACTTTCGGTCAAAGCGGCTCGGGCGGTCGAGGATCGCCGGATCGAGCTTCTCCGGGTGGTTCGTCGTGGCCAGCACGACGACGCCGGTGTTTTCGGCGAAGCCGTCCAGCTCGTTCAGGAAGAACGAACGGCTGTTCCTGGCAATCAGCGAATCCAGATCTTCCAGCACCACCAGACACGGTTTGATCTGTCGGGCGCGGGCGAAGACCCGCTTGATCGCGCCGTCTTCGCCGTAGTCGGCCTTCAGGCTTTTGACGTACAGGCATGGCAGGCCGAGGCGGTTGATGATCGCTTTGACCGCGTGCGTCTTGCCGTTGCCGGGCGGGCCCGTGAGCAGCACGCCGCGCTTCCACGGGATGCCGTAACGCTCGTACATCTCGCGCGAGGCGAGGAAGCGCGTGAAGTCGTCAGTCAATTCCTGCTTCAGCCCGCCGGGCAGGATCAGGTTGTCGAATGACGTGCTTTTGATGGCCGCGTAAAGCTCGTTGCTCTTCCGCCAGTACCCGTCGTCGAAGACCAGAATCTCGCCGCGCGTCTCGCACGCCCAGTCGCACACCGCGCGCAGGAAGCCTTCCGCGACCTCGCGCGTCTCGGCGATGATCCAGTGGGAGCGTGATTTGCACCCGCCGTCAACGTAAGTCATGAGGATGACATCAAGGAGCTGATCCCGCCACATCACGCTGAGCCACGCGTTTTCGTATGCGCGCTTGAGCGGCCGCCCGATGCCCATCCACTCGGTTTTGAGCTGATTGTGCAGCGCGACCTCGCAGACGACGTCGCACTGCTCGTCGCGCGCGAACTCTTCAATATTGAAGGCGTACTCCTGCCCTTCAATGATCACTCTTTCGGAGTAACGTTCGGCCAGCTTCCGGCTGACGTGGTAAGCGAGCAGGTCGGAGTGCTGGCCGAGCGCCTCGCTGATGAAGTTCTCTTTGTTCATGGCAATTTTCGGGGCGCCAGCTGTTACCTGTCGGCCTGCCGGCGCGCAACGCAAATGCCCGGCTGAGTGTTTCAGCGCGGACGGATTCTTCGTTTGGTCAGACGAATACTCGATAAGTTCAGCCGCAACTCAGGCGGTCTGGTCTGGAGACACCAGGGGTATGTGGCCGGATGGCAGTGGCCATTTCAGGAGAAACTCGGGAATGAGGTTACAAGCATGTCTGTTTCCTCGCTTTGCCTTGAGATGGCCGCGAAGATAGCCTGATACTTACGGGCAAGTCAATTGAAAAATCGGTGTGGTTGCTTCAGCATTCCTTCGTTGTATTCCGCACCGGGCAAAATCATGACTTCAGGTAAAAGGAAAAATCGGCCTCTCAAAAGTCTGCGGGAATGGCGGGCGCGGCTGGCTGTCGGACAAGGCAACCCGGAAATGGTCAAATGGCAGATTGATGAATGGCTGGCGAAGAGCTTCTTCCTGCGTTCTCACATGGCCCTGATTATGGCTGCTGTTACTCTGTCAGGGGTGGTCAGCAGCAAGCTGCTGCTCGAACTCGGCGTCAGATCGCTCGTCGTCCGATATCCTGTTTCTGTCGTCATTGCTTATCTGACATTCTTCGTTCTCATCCGGCTCTGGCTCTGGTATGTCGGGCCGGCACCGGGCGTCACCAGCAGCGCATTATGGAGCCGGGAGATCATCCGTTCTGATTTCTGGTCAGAGCCTCATGGGCCGGGTTCTTCCGACTCCGGGAATACTGACTGGTCGTCTGATGGGGGACATTCAGGCAGTGGTGGCGCAAGTGGCAGTTGTGATGTGTCAGGCGGCCATCATCCCGGCGGGGGATCCGGTTCAGGCTCAGGTTCAGGGTTCAGTTTTGATCTCGATGGGGACGGAGAGGGCGGCTGTCTCTTTGTGATTGTACTCCTCCTGCTGTTACTTTTGCTGACGGCAATCCTGGGGGCGGCGATTTATCTGATCTATTCAGCGCCGACGATTCTGGCAGAAGCTTTTTTTGAAGCATTGCTGGCTTCAGGCCTGATCCGAGTCTCCCACCGGATGAGCCGTTTCGGCTGGGTCGGCAGTGTCTTCAAATCAACGGTGATGACCTTTGTGGTAGTGCTCGGGTTTACGGGTGCTTTCGCTTATGCCGCCAACCGTTATTGCCCGGAAGCCACAAAGATTGTCGAAGTCTTTCAGAAGTGTCATTCTTCAAACAGTCAGTAGCTAAAGATAACCCTTATGAGTAACGAACCCAACAAAGTCATCTATTCAATGATCGGGGTCAGCAGGTATTACGACAAGAAGGCTGTCCTCAAGGACATTTACCTCTCGTACTTTTACGGCGCGAAGATCGGCGTGCTGGGCCTGAACGGCTCGGGCAAAAGCTCGCTGCTGCGCATCCTCGCCGGCGTGGACAAGGAGTTCAACGGCGAGACGGTACTCGCCCCGGGCCACACCATCGGCTACCTCGAACAGGAGCCGCGGCTCGACGAGTCGAAAACCGTGCGCGAGATCGTCGAACAGGGCGCGCAGGAAACGGTTGATCTGCTCAAAGAGTTCGAGGAGATCAGCAACAAATTCGCCGAGCCGATGGACGACGACGAGATGAGCAGGCTGCTCGAACGGCAGGGCGAGGTGCAGGAAAAGCTCGACGCGTTGAACGCATGGGATCTCGACGCGCGGCTCGAAATGGCGATGGATGCGCTGCGGTGCCCGCCGGGCGAGACTCCGGTCAAAGTTCTGTCGGGCGGCGAGCGGCGTCGCGTCGCCCTGTGCCGGTTGCTGCTCAAGCAGCCCGACATCCTGCTGCTCGATGAGCCGACGAACCATCTGGACGCCGAATCGGTCGCGTGGCTCGAACAGCACCTGCGGCGCTATCCCGGCACGGTCATTGCCGTCACGCACGACCGGTACTTCCTTGACAACGTGGCCGGCTGGATTCTTGAACTCGACCGCGGGCAGGGGATTCCGTGGAAGGGCAATTACTCTTCGTGGCTGGAGCAGAAACAGGAACGTCTGCGGCAGGAAGAGAAGTCCGAATCCGAAAGACAGAAGACGTTGCAGCGCGAACTGGAATGGATTCGGATGGCCCCGAAGGCGCGGCAGGCGAAATCGAAGGCCCGCATCCGCGCTTACGAGAGCCTGCTCAGTCAGGAGACTGAAAGGCGCGCGGGCGATCTGGAGATATACATCCCGCCGGGGCCGCGCCTCGGCAACGTCGTGATCGAGGCCGACCACGTGAGCAAGGCTTACGGCGACAACCTGCTGGTCGAGGACATGTCGTTCAGGCTGCCGCCCGGCGGCATCGTCGGCATCATCGGGCCGAACGGCGCGGGCAAGACGACATTGTTCAGAATGATCACCGGGCAGGAACAGCCAGACGGCGGCACGATCCGCATCGGCGAGACGGTCAGGCTCGCCTACGTTGATCAGAACCGCCCGCTCGACGCGAACAAAACGATCTGGGAAGAGATCTCCGACGGGCTGGACGTGGTGAAACTCGGCAACCGCGAAGTTAATTCGCGCGCTTATGTGGCCCGCTTCAACTTCTCCGGCACCGATCAGCAGAAGAAGGTCGTGCAGATTTCCGGCGGCGAGCGCAACCGCGTTCATCTGGCAAAGATGCTCAAGGAAGGCGCGAACGTCCTGCTGCTCGACGAGCCGACGAACGATCTGGACGTGAACACGATGCGCGCGCTCGAAGAGGCGCTCGAAAACTTCGCCGGCTGCGCCGTCGTCATCAGCCACGACCGCTGGTTCCTGGATCGCATCGCCACGCACATCCTCGCCTTCGAGGGTGACAGCAAAGTGGTGTGGTTTGAGGGTAACTATTCGGATTACGAGGCTGATAAGAAGGCACGGCTCGGGGCGGCGGCGGATCAGCCGCACCGGATCAGGTATCGCAGCCTGACAAGAGATTGAGATGGCGGGTAAAGAAGGGAAGTCAGGCCGACTGCTGTGAGTTCTCGAATCTGGCGATGGCCTCGCGGATGCCTTTCACCACCTCCACCCATGCTTCATCGCGGTTCTCCCAGGTGCTGATGGGGCGTCCGTTGGGCGGCAGCGCCTGAATTGAGGCCAGCGGTGATTCCTGCCAGGCCGTCGGTCTGAGAAGCACCGGGATTGCGACTGCCTCACCGGAGTAATGTTTTTCGAGCGCGTATTTCATTTCCACGTCGTGGGCAAAATCGGACGCCAGGTAATCAGCGCTGACAAGCAGGAGGATGATCTGAGCCTGTTCGAGCTGCTGATCAAGCTGCTCCTTCCATGACTCGCCCATCTCGATTCTTCGATCGCTCCAGATTTTGATTAGTCCCATCCGCTGCAGCAGCTTGAGATGGGTATTCAGTTCGTCCAGGAACATCTCGTCCTTATGTGAATAACTGATATAGAGTCGCACGCTGGCGCCGGACTTGGCTGCGCTCTGATCCGTAACCTCACTTATGGCGGAGACTTTCCTTGCGGCGCGGACAAACGAATCGCGGTTCTTCACCAGCATCTCGGTGTTGGAAAACCTCTGGGCGACCAGCGCGGCCAGCGTTTCAAAGTAGAAGCCGATGTCATCCGGGTTGCTGGTCCCTTTCTCAATCACGGGTAGCTTTTCACCGAAGCTCCAGAAAGCAACATACGGGACACGTGCGTAATTTAACAGGTCAGTCGCCGTCACCTCTTTCCCGGCCCATTCCGCATACAGCGGGGCCAGTTCGTCGGCAAATATCTTCAGCCACCGCTCGGCCTCTTCATATTCGATCCGGCTTTCGAACCTGGTCGGCACCGGGAGCGCCAGCAGCCTGGAGCGGTCAAAGGGCAGGCTGTTGCGCGTGTTCCTGGCTCGTTCCATCACGTCGAGCGACCCCCTGAGGCTTTGCAGGTTCGCCGTGAAGAGCAGCACCAGCAGGTCGGGAAGCTGGACGGTGCAGATGCCGCCGATGTCGGTGATTCCGGTGCGACTGTCCACGAGGATGAAGTCGAACTCTTTTCTCCACTGATTCCGCAGGTCTTCAAGGAAATTGCCGAGGTCATGCTTTTTATAAAGCTTCGTCCAATCCAGCGCCTGCATCCGCCGCACGTAGGTCTCGTCCTGCATTCCGGCCTTCATCAGCAGGAGTGACGGACTCGCCTCGGTCGTTGCCGGGAAGTTTACCTGGGTGAGGTAGTCCTGCCACTCAGGCTGGCCGCCGTCAATATGCTCATGAATCAGTTCGGTCAGTCCGGGCCGGTCCGGAGTCGTGACCCATGGGTTGAAGTACAGGTCCAGCCCCGGCGCTTCCAGATCCCAGTCAATGCACAGCACTTTGTAGCCCCAGCGGCACAGCAACGCACCAATATTCGCCAGCGCCAGCGTCCGGCCCACCCCGCCCTTGTAGGAATAAAAAGTTATGACCGTGCCCGTACTCATTTCAGCCTCGGCATTTCCACTCTCGGTTTTTTGTTGCCGGATTTCGGCAGCACCACCGGCCAGTCCTGCCACACGGGAGCGCGCTGGATCATCTTCGCCAGCTCAGTCACCACACCCTGAATCTGACGGGTCAGGTCTATGTAATCCAGGTGCTGCTTGAAAGTCAGGTCGGGGATATTCCACCTGCTCAGGTCTTTGTGCTGGGTCGTTTGAGCTTTCGGCGGAAAATGTTCGCCGTCGAAGAAGCGTACCGCATAAATCAGGCCGCCGGAGTTTTGCGCGGTCCCCAGTCCCACCTTTTGCTCCCTTTTCACCATCGTCTGCCATTCAGCCAGACACCATTCGGACCGGAAATATTCCGGCGACCAGACCGGCAGCAGACAGCGGGAGGTTTTGAGCGCCTGGCGCAGCTTCATCGGCCAGGACGCGCCGGTCTCGATGTCCCAGTCAATGAAGATGCGCGTCTGGTGATTGACCGGCATCGAATTGCGGAGCCACTGGTCCAGCAGCGGGTGAAAATGATTTCTGACCCAGTCCATCACCGGCGCTTCGCGGCGATAGCTGACAAACACGTCGTATTCGTAATCCTGAGGCATGGCTTCGGCTGCGGTAATTACGGCTCGGTTGGTGAATGCCCTGTGTGTTTGCTAAAGCAACAGGCTGATCGTGCATCACGACGTCATTAACATAGCAGGAGGCACAGTTATGAGACAAGTTCCCGATGATGACCAGTGCAGAATGCCTGACTTCTGACGTCCGAAACTGATGTAAAGCAGGGCCGGGTTATTGGAGCAGTTCATTAAACGTGCTGATCGCGGCGTGAAGTTCTGAAGGCGGCTGCGGACGATTACCGGGGCGCACTGACAGCACGGTCTGCATCCCCGCAGCATGCGCGGCGTCAAGCTCGGCGATCACGTCGGAGATGAAAACAAACTCTGAAGGCGGCACCCCGACTCCGGCAGAAATCTGCCGGTAACTTTCAGGATCAGCTTTGGCCCCGACAGAAGTATCAAAATACGCGTTGATAAATCCGGTCAGATCGCCCGCCGTCGTGTGCCCGAACAGCAGCTTCTGCGCCAGCACGCTGCCCGAAGAGAAGATGCACACCTGTTTGCTCTGCTGCCGCCACCGTTCCAGCGCGCGAGGCACGTCGTCAAAAACCTGGCTGAGCAACTCGCCCGAGCGGTAACCCTCTTCCCAGATCTTCCCCTGAAGCGATTTCAGCGGCGTGGATTTGCGATCACAGTCCATCAGCCAGTGAAAATACGCGACCGTTGATTCAATCGCAGCTTCATGAAGCCCTTCGGTGATCGCAGGCGGATTGTTTCCCTGGCGAGCGTCAGCGTCCCGCTCCTCCCGCAGCCTGGCAAGGTCATCCCTCACTTCCTCAGACGACCAGTGCCGGGTCAGGTAGTCTCTCGCGTGTTCGCGCGCGTACGGGAAGAGAATCTGATAGACGAAATCAATAGGCGTGGTCGTCCCTTCGATGTCCAGCAGGACGCAGCTCACTGCGATGTCATTCGGCGTCGCTGTCATTGGGCCGGGATGCTTTGCGAAGGAAGATATGAAGCGCCGAAGCAGAGGGGCTGGAAGTCGGCGTCCACGCCGCTGCCGGTGTAACGCGGCGCCCACCCCGCCGGGTCCTTGAACAGGCGAATCGCCCGGATGCGCCGGTCAGCGCACAGGTTGAACCAGTGCTGTGTGCCGCTCGGCACGCGAATCAGGTCGCCGGCTTCGACCTCGATGGCGGCCACGGGGCCGTCGCCGGGGTGGATGTGGAAGAGCCCTCGCCCTTCGATGATGAAGCGGACTTCGTCGTCGTCATGCCAGTGTTCGCGGTTGAATTTCGCCAGCATTTCGGCGAGCCCCGGCGTCTGCGGCGTCACGTCAATCACGTCCGCCGCGACGTAACCGCCCTCGGCTTTCAGCCGGTCAATTTCGGCGGAGAAGGCTCTGAGGATCTCATCCGCCGGGGCGTTCGCGGGCAGCGGCTGCGCGGGCTCCCACCGCTCGTAATCTATCCCAATGCCCGCCAGATACCGGGTGACGGCTTCCGGCTCACTGATAGTGCGATTCTCTTCGGGGATGTTCACAATAGCCATAGTCTCATTTCTCCTTTACTCATGAACCCGCTGTTGCTCTAACCAGCTATACCGAAGTTGAGCGTTACCTCAGCGGACGACAGGCGCGCGACAGCCAGGAATGCCGGCGAACTCTGAATGTACGCCTGAAATTCCTCCGCCTCTCTGAGGGAATGGCACCAGCGATTGCCTTCGCCGAGTTGCCGTAGTGATTCGGTCGGCTCGAACCTGAAGGTCAGCGACAACTGTCGAATGTCTTCATCCTCGCCATCGCCTGAGATAAGTTGCCGGGTGATGTCGAACTCGAATGACTCGCCATTTCCTGACCAGTCATAAGTGCCCCACTGATAAAGGAGCATATCGCCATCACTATCCATCTCGCACCCGTCCGCGCGTACGTCGCGGTAAAACTCCAGCATCAGAGCGATGCCTTCAGACGGGGAGAGAGCCTTGAGTGAGCGTCCGGCAGCCCTGATATGCCGCAGAAATTCCTTTTTGGCGGAAACTGGTTTCACTCTGACACCTCAACCCTGAGCAATGGCGAAATAATCACCTCGCGAAGTGAGTGCGTCCGGCCACTTCGAGCAGGAACTCCAGAATCTCGACGTGTCGCTTTGCCTCGCTGGTGTCCTTCCCCCACGTGTAGAGGCCATGCCTGAGCAGCAGGAACCCGTGCGCAGCGGGGTGCCGTTGCAAGGTCTCTTCGACCGTTCGGGCGAGCGCCGTCATCTCCTGTGAATTTTCGATGATCGGCAGCCACTCCTCATGCTCGTGCGTGCGAACGCCGGAAAGACCCTTGAGCATCTCGTAGCCTTTGATGCTCAGCCCCCCTTCATCAGCACAGGCATCAGAAAGGATCGTACTCCAGACCGAGTGAGTGTGCAGAATGGCTGACGCCCCGCACCGGCGGGCGACCGTCAGGTGCAGTCGGGCTTCATCCGAAGGTCGCCCTTCGCCGGCAATCACCTTTCCATCCTCATCAATCTGCACAAAGTGATCGGCCGTGAGCCGGCCTTTATCGTGCCCGCTCGCCGTGATCAGCAGTTGCAACGGGTCGTGGCTGATGACCGCGCTGAAATTCCCGCTCGTGCCCAGCACCCAGCCGCGGGCGTGAAAGTCCCTGCCGATTTCAGCCAGCAGCCCGGCCACATCTGATGAGTTCTCTTTGTCTGAACCAGTCATAACAATCAGGGTTGAATTCTATGGAGAAGCCGCACGAGGGTCAATTGCGTTGTCTGAGGAATGTTGTTAAGCATGGTGTACCGAATTTAACTTCGGCGTGATCACCAGCACCGAAGACACGCGCCAGTTCCAGATCGCGGCCAGGTTGTATTTCTGAAGCTGCGTATAATGCCGGAGCGAATGCCGCCTCAGCGCAGGCTGTATTCTTCAAGTGCCGATTGTTCGGAACTGTCCGCTTGCGTCAACGCGCGGAGCTTTGTCAGCGCGGCCTCCACCGTGCGTCCGTGGCTGGATATGGATTCGATGATCTCGGCGGGCGTCCGCGTGTCCCGCTCGACGCGGGCGCGGGGGTTCACGGCCTTCAGGTCATACACTGCGGCATCAATCGCATCGGCCTTGGCCTGCGCTTCCCGCGCCGCCTTTTCAGCAGCGCCAAGCTCTTCGCGGCAGGACGCGATTGCCTCATCACTCGCCTGCGCCCGGCGTAAGGCCGCCAGCTTGTCTTTCAGGCTCACCGCTGCGGCCTTCTGCTTTTCGACTTCGGCCAGATGCGGGGCCATCTCCTCGCGGGCTTTGGCGCGGCGGGCGGCGAAATCCACTGTCCACGAAAAATCGCTCTCGCCCGCTGCGGTGCCACGTTTGCCCAGCAGCCGGGCAAAACTGGGGAATGGTTTGCCGGCGTTGCCTTCCTGCTCTCGCCAGTCGCCCACCAGCGTGGCGGGCAGGGCCGCATCATCCAGCACTTCGCCATTCGGGCCGAAACCGAAATGGGCCAGCGTCATCGGCGACTTCTTGCCCATCCTGATGTGTGACAGGTCGTAATACCAGATACGTTCGGTCTTCCTGCCTCTGGTGAAGAAGAGCAGGTTGGTTTTCACGCCTGCGCCAGCCGTCGAGAACACTCCGCCCGGCAGGCTGACGACGCACCACAGCTCGCATTCGTCCAGCAGCTTGCGTTTGGTTTCGACAAAGGCGCTCTCGTTGGTGCGAAACAGCAGGCCTTCATCCAGCACCACTCCGCAACGCCCGCCGGGTTTGCCATCCAGTGACGGCTTCAGTTCGGCCAGGATGTGTTGCAGGAACAGCACCTGCGTCGAACTCGTCTCGAAGCTGTAATTCTTTTGCGCGTCCCTGCCCTCTTTGCCGCCGAAGGGCGGGTTGGTCATGATCACGTCGAATGTCGCGGGCGCACCCTCGAACAGCGCGTCGTAGGTCGGCGCGCCGGTCAGCGTGTTGCCATGCCAGATATTGGGCTGGTCAATGCCGTGCAGCACCAGATTGGCCAGCGCGATGGGAAAGACGAGGTTCTCTTTTTCGCGGCCAAAGAAGGTTTGCGTCTTGAGCGCTTCCAGATCGGTCGAGGCGGGCACGTCACCCAGTTTCCGCGCCAGCAGCTCATACGCCTGCGCCAGAAACCCGCCCGTGCCGCAACCCGGGTCATAGACCGTTTCGCCCGGCTGCGGGTCAATCACGCGCACCATCGCGCGGATCACTTCGCGCGGGGTGAAAAACTGCCCGCCGTCCGAATTCTTCTCGCCCATCTTCAACAGCAGATCCTCGTAGACCTGCGAGAGCGTGAAGAAATGCTGGTCGTCAATGTGATCAATGCTGATCTTATGCATGCGGTCGAGGATGTCGCGCAGGTTGGTTTCCGAATCCACGCGCGTGCGCTCCACCGCCGTCATAATCCGCCCGATGATCCGCTGTTTCGGCGAGGCCGCCGGGTTGGGCCGTCCGTCGGGCAGCACGTCCAGACTGTGCAGATAAGGCAACAGCTCCTTGTTGATGAACGCGAAGAAGTCGCCGATCTTTGCGGCTTCCAGTTCCGCGCGCTTCCAGCCCACGCGTTTGCCTTCGGGCGTGAAGGCAAACTCCTTTTCATCGTAAGGCGCGGCCCAGTCCTGCCAGCGGTACGGTTCGCGCAACGCCGGGGTGAACGGTTTGCCGACCACCTCTTTGCCCGCGCGTTCGCGTTCCTCCTGTGCGTCCAGAATCCGCAGGAAGAGAATCCACGTCAGTTCGGGCACGTATTGCAACGCGCTCGCGCAGTTGGAGCGGCGCATGATGTCGCAGATGGATTTGACGAAAGAAGAAAGCGATTGCGTCGAGGCAATCGCGCGGGGTTGTCTGGTTCTGGTCGTCGCGTTTCTGGGGCTCGGCATGTCTATGGGGTTTCCTGATGTTCTCGCTCCGAAGGAGCGCAATGTTTATAGATACAAGATGCGATATTCACCGAAGCTCCGTAGGAGCGGCATCTGGCATTTTTCGCTCCTGCGGAGCCCGGGTGGCCGTCAATCTGCTTGCTATAAACATTCGGCCCCTTCGGAGCAGGGAATCGCACTACTCTGTGGCGGTTTCGTCTTCGATAAAATCGAAAACGTATTTATCCTCAAAGGCAATATCGAATTTGCGCAGCAGCGTCAGGTATTCGTGCCTGAACGAATTTTGCTGATGATGCTTTTCCTGATCACGGATGTACTGAATGACCTGGTCCAGCTGCGAATGCCCATACGAGAATGCGCCAAAGCCTTCCTGCCAGTTGAACTTTCCTCTGATCCAGCGTTGCTCGTTGATGAACTTTGACGAACCGGCTTTGATGTCCCTGACCAGATCGGACAAGGCGATATTGGGCTTCAGGCCAACCAATAAATGCACGTGATCGGCCACGCCATTGATTTGCAGCATCTTCTGTCCCTGATTGGTGACAATGCCCGTGATGTATTTGTGGATCTCTTCCTCGTGCGCGGACTGAATCAGGCATTGCCTGCCCTGCACGGCGAAGACCACCTGAATGTAAATCTGCGTGTACGTGTTCGCCATCCTGGCCCCCCATTCATAAGCTCCGTAGGAGCGCAATGTTTATAGAACGATGAAGAGAGATTATCCCCAGCTCCGTAGGAGCGACATCCGACATTTCGCTCCTACGGAGCTGGGGGACAATGGGCGAACTTGATCTATAAACATTTCGCTCCTACGGAGCGGAGAAACGTGTACTAACAACACCGCTGCTTTCAATCGCTGCCCCGCAAAATCCACCCCGGTCAGTGGTCTTCAAAAGCCTGAGCGAGCAGGCGCGCGGGCAGTCGTTCAATCTCTTCGAGTTGTGCCTTTGCTGCGATCCGCGCTTCCTCGACAGCGGCGAGTTGGGCATTCAGGCGAGCGGCGATGCGGCGTTGTTCATTTATTTCAGGCAGCACAATTGGTATAGATGTGATGGTGCCTTGCGAGATGTTGCGCATTGAGTCGCTCGTACCTGTTGCGAAATGCTCGATGTGTTTGCGAGCGGTCTCGGATCGGAGTGCATACAGCAGATAAGGCTTGTCGGCTCGATCAGTGTTTACGATCAACCGCAGGGTTTTGTCAGAGAGCAATCGTAGCGGGTAGTCCTTTTCGACAAGCACCACAGCCCCGACAAGTTCGCGTGTGTTGGCACGTGAAATCAGGAGGTCGCCAGCCTTGACGCGGTGTTGGTCTTCTGGTTCGTAGCCAGTGACGGCTTTGGCCTCTTCCGGTCGAAAGGCTGACCAGGTCACTGCGCTGACTTTCAGCACGCCAAGTTCATCATCGCGAGCAAGAACATCTGAGGTTTGGAAACTCTTGCCAGCCTCAATGCCGTACAACACATCGCCTAACGTCAACTCCTCTCTCATACCCCAAACAACCTCATCTTCGCTTTACGCATAACCTCTACCGACTTTCTTCGCTCCGTAGGAGCGCAATATTTATAGATTGCGTTTTGCGATTTCTCCCCAGCTCCGTAGGAGCGACATCTGTCACATTCCGCTCCTACGGAGCTGGGGAAAAATGAACCATCGCGGTGCTATAAACATTTCGCGCCTCTGGCGCTGATTTCCGAATGGTCTTTCACACTCCAAACAACCTCATCTTTGCTTCGCGCATAACCTCCACCGGCTTGCCCAAACTCCGCAGCGCCGCCAGCCCGCCCACGCGCTTGATCTCCGGCACTTCCCACAACAGTTCCGATTCCAGCGCCTCGGTGCCGTCCTTGCCGAACTGGTGGCCGAGGCCGCGCAACACGACGGCGGCTTTCTCATCCACGCCCGCAAACCACGGCGCGTGGATCGTCAGGTAGGCGGTCTCGCGCTCCCACCGCTTCAGCGCCCGCTCGCGGTAGCCGTAATGCGCGAACATGTCGAAGTGATCGAACTCGGCCATGCTCATCAATTCGCGCACCGTGTCGGGGTTGTAGTGCTGACCGAGCAGGTGATGAATCAGCTTCAATCGCTTCTCCCGTTCGATCCACAAGCCGCGGAATTCATCCAGCGTGTGCGCCTCGGCCAGCACGCGGCGGATCATCTCCTGCCGGTACTCTTCGATGGGGATGGGCACGTCGCGCCCTTCGCGCCGTTGCAGGATGAAACGGCCCTGCGGCGTGATCGAGACACGCTCACCGGCGATGATCTCCGGCAACGGCAGCGGCTCATCATCCCCGCCGTCATCTCCGCTGTCGCCGCCTTCGTCATCACCTCTGTCTTTTTTGGCGCGCGGTTTCGGCGGCGAAGTAATGAAGTCGGTGCCGAACAGGTCGGTGACGCCGGTGTAATCGTAAAGCCAGAACTTGTATTTCTGCGTCGGTTCGTCAATGCGCGTGCCGCGCCCGACCATCTGGTAAAACGTGATGGACGATTCCAGATAGCGGAAGAAGACCACGGCGTTCAGGCGTTCGATGTCAACGCCAGTCGCGAGCAGGTCAACCGTGCAGGCGATAAAACAACGTTCGCCCGAACCGCGCATCGTTTCGATCAGATCCGAGCCGCCCTCGGCAGTGCATTTGAACGCGTAATGGTCTTTGGGTGTCACGCCCTTTTTCTGGCACCACTCGGCGTACAGCCGCTGCATCTGCATGGCCACGCGGTCGGCGTGCAGGTCGCGGGTGCAGAAGATGATGACCTTCTGTTCCGGCCCGCCGTGTTCGCACAACCGCGCGAACAGGTCGGCGCACATCGCGTTGATGCGGGCCGGGATGAGCAGGTCATCGTCGAAATGGCGCGCTTCGTAACTGGCCCTCAGGTCTTCGGGCAGAACGGGCCTGCCGGTGCGGGCATCAATTGGCCGCGCGGCCAGCACTTGTTCGCGGGTGAATGTCTTCCAGTCAATCGAAGGCTTCATCCGCACGATCTCGCACGCGGCCAGATAGCCGTCTTCCTGCGCCTGAATCAGCGTGTATTCGTAAACCGGCTCGCCAAAGTAGGCGAGGTTGTTGGCCGTGATGTCGGCATCTTCGGCGGTCTGGTGTTTCGATTCGCGCAACTGGCGCGGCGTCGCGGTCAGGCCGATGTGAATCGCTTCAGGGTTGCGCTTGAGTACTTCCGACCAGCGGCCCCACGCCGAGCGGTGACATTCGTCAATGATGATGACGCTGAAGGCATTCTCCGGGTAATGCTCAGTGAGAAAGCTGGCATAGCCCTGCTCGTCATCATCCAGCCCCAGCGTCTGATACGTCCCGATCTGGACTTTGGCATTTCTGGCGGCGTTCTGGCCGTGCGCCGTTTCCACAACACGCACACTGCCTTTCGGAAAACCGAGTGAAATTTTGTTGTAAGCGTGTCGCCGCAACTCATCACGGTCGCAAAGGAAGAGTGCAGGTTTGGTCAGCCGTCCGGCTTCGTGCAACCGCCAGAGCAGGTTGGCGGCGATGACCGTTTTGCCCGAACCGGTCGCCAGTGAAAGCAGTACGCGTGCCGGCTCGCCGTTTTGTTCGCAGCGCAGAATCTTTTCAAACGCGGCGCGGATCGCGGCATCCTGGTAATAGCGCGGTTTGTCGTAAGCCGCGCTGTCGGCCATAAACAGCATGGCGGCTTCGGGGCGGGTGATGTCTATGCCTTTGTCCCTGGGGTAGTGGCTCAAACGGGTGAGAGATGATAGGCTCACCCCGTATGGTCACCAAAATTATCAAGTGCTACCACTGCGGCAGCGAGAACATCGTCAGGCACGGCCTGACGAAAAACGGGAAGCAGCGTTATCTGTGTCGGG
>DASRDU010000023.1:0-37539 GCA_035652435.1 Blastocatellia bacterium | reverse complement strand
ACGGAAGGATTTCCGGGCTTACCGAGAGTGTTTGTACCTGAGCGAAAGGTTTACTGCGGTTGAAGTTAGGATCATCGGCGATGACCGCGTTCTGAACACGGAAACCGAGCGGTATGATGCGGAGATGCATCGGACCCAGTGAAACATTCCGGCCCAAACGCTCCCTCAGCTTCGATTCAATTTGCGGGCGGTAATGGTTGACATCAATAAAGGAAGGCGCAAGCAGTCCGGCAACTACGATAAGAATGATGAAGATACCGAGACCGACAATGACCTTTCGCATATACACCTCCGCCCTCGTTTTACAAACACTTATACAAATTGAGACGGTGGGTTTTAGAATCTGTAGCGGCGGTCAATAGGCGGCCGCTACCGTCCGGGCCCGTAGCTCAGCTGGATAGAGCATCTGCCTTCTAAGCAGGGGGTCGCAGGTTCGAGTCCTGCCGGGCGTACTACCTTAACTGCGATTCGGGATTGACGAAGCCGTAACACTTCACTTCACCATTTCAATTTTTCTTTCCGCGGCCCGGCGGCAAACATTCACTCAGACAGGATGCGATACATCATTCACGGTGCGGGGGCGATTGGCAGTCTGGTCGGCGGCTGGCTGGCGGCGAGCGGCGCCGAAGTCGTTATGGTGGCGCGGCAGGCGCATGCCGAGGCGATCAATGAGCGTGGCCTGACGATTCGCAGCCGTGAAGGCGACCGGCACATCACCGGCATCACGGCGGTGACCGACCCGCGCCAGCTCTCACCGCGCGCGGACGACGTCATTTTTCTGGTGGTCAAATCACAGCAGACCGCCGCTTCAGTGCAGGCGCTGCACGAGGTCTTCGATCAGGAGACGCCGCTCTTCTGTTTTCAGAACGGCATTCGCAATGAGAAGGTCGCGGCCTGGCGCTTCCGCCGGGTCTACGGCGTGATGCTCGGCCCGAGCGCCACGCTGCTCGGGCCGGGCGTGATCGCGCACACGAGGATGCGCAACCTCGCCATCGGTGACTACCCGCTCGGTTGTGACGAACTGGCCCTCGCGGTCGCGGAGCAACTCACCCGCGCCGGGTTCGAGGTCACGACGCATTACAACGTCATGGCCGTCAAATGGAGCAAGCTGCTGCTCAACCTCAACAACGCGACTCATGCGATTGCGAATTACTACGTCCAGCTTTCGCAGGTCACGCCGAAGGTGAGCCATTTTATGGCGGACGTGGTTGACGAGGGCCTGCGCGTGCTGGCTGCGGCGGGGATTTCGATTGAGGAGAAGAACAACCCGCTCGACGTGAGGGCATTCGTGGCGAAGCTGCGCGGCGTCGGCGGGAATGAGGCCGAAATCCGCGCGGCGGAAAGCCTGCCGGACGAGATGCGAACCTGGCCCTCGACCTGGGTGGATCTGAAAAACAAGCGCGACGAAACCGAAGTCGAGTACTTTAATGGCGAGATTGTTCTGCTCGGCGAAAAGCATCACATCCCCACACCATTCAATACCACCCTCCTGAATACCGTGGAGATAATGGCCGCCGGACAACAGCCGCCGGGGCGTTACACAATTGATGAACTGATCGGGATGGTTGAGCAAAAGCGGAGCGAGATGTACCAGGAACACAGCAAAACGCCACCGCAGTAAAGATCAGAGGAGGTGGGGAAGAGGGAAAAAGCTATGCACCCTTTTCTCCCTTCCCCCTTTTCCCCTCTTCCTTCCCCTCCGGCTTTTTGACCATGATCACTTCGTTGCCGCGCTCGTTGTATTTCACTTCATCCATAATGTGCTGGATCAGCAGGACGCCGCGGCCGGAATTTTTATAGAGGTTGGCCGGATGGAGCGGGTCAGGCACCGCGGCAGGGTTAAAGCCAGGGCCTTCATCGCGGATGGTGAAGCGGGCCTCCTGAGCGGAGATTTCGGCGCGGACGTGAACGGCCTTTGACGGGTCGTTTTTGTTACCGTGTTTGATGGCATTGCAGATGGCTTCATCCAGCGCGACGAACACATTCGAGTTGCCGGTGTGAATGATGCCGAATCTGGCGGCGCGCTCTTCGAGGTAAGTCAGCACGCCGTCCAGATACTTCACGTCGCTCGGCAGTTCGATTTCGATGATTTCGCGCAGTCCCGAAGCCGGCAGCAGGTTCGCCGTGCGGCGCGATTTGTAAGCCAGGGTCTTCTCGATAATCTTTTCCAAGTCGGCCTTGTCGTAGGGTTTCTGGAGGTAATTGGCCGCCCCCACTTTGAAAGCCTTGCAGATATTTATTCTGGACGCGCCGTCTGAAACGATGACCGGGGTGTGAGCCTTCCGGCTGACCTCGGCGATCAGTTGCAGCCCGCCGGACCCGGTCGCGGCGCCCGATTCGCCGATCATGAGGTCGCTGATAATCAGGTCAAAATCTTCCTGTGCAATTTTGTCGAGTGCGCTCCCGCCGTCGGGGACGGTCACGACCTGATGCTCGCTGTCCGCCAGCAGCTTTTTCAGCGAGGCGCGGGATTCGGTGTCGTGGTCAATAATGAGAATCTTCGCTTTATTCACGCTTCCGCAGACCTTTCGTTGAGGAGCTTTCGGAAGAGGGCTGCTTCAGAACCGAAAGCCTCAGAGATGCCGACGGATTATACGCCGGGCGTGACCGGCAGGTTTAATAAATTCTCTCCGGGTCTGACTCACGAGCGGGTTGCCTGTCGGGCTGCTTCGTCCTGCCGGAGCCAGGCGGTCAGATGGCTGATGGCTCCGAGCAGTTCCTTCTCTTCGGCCTGCGTGACGGTGCGGAGGTCAAATGTCAGCCGGTCGTCAGTGATCCGCGCGATGATCGGCGGTGAGTGGCGGCGCAACTGCTCTTCGAGCTGCGTGGCGCCCGCCTGTGCGCTGGTCAGGCTGATGAGTTTCGTCGGCAGTTTCGCTTCCGGTGCGCAGCCTCCGCCGATGACCGAATCTCCGTCAACGAGCCGCCATTCCAGAGCGTCGCCGAGGCGCTCTGCGCGACGAATGAAATTGCGGGCGCGGCGTTCAATCGTTTCCCTGCTCGCGTGCAGGGCCGCGAGCGCGGGCAGCTCTCGAGTCGCCCTGTCGCGGGCATAAGAATTGATCGTCGCTTCGAGCGCGGCGAAGGTCAGCTTGTCGACGCGTAGCGCCCGCATCAGTGGGTTACTTTTGATCTGCTCGATCACCGGCGCTTCGCCGAGAATGATCCCGGCCTGCGGCCCGCCGAGCAGTTTGTCACCGCTGAAGGCCAGCACCGAGACCCCGGCGGCCAGCGAATCCTCGACCGTCGGCTCGTCAGGGATGCCGCGCGAAGTCAGATTGACCAGACACCCGCTGCCCAGATCCTCGAATAAGGGCAGGTTGCGTTCGCGGGCCAGTCGGGCCAGTGCTTCCAGCGCCGGCCGCTCGGTAAAGCCGACGATGCGGTAGTTTGACGGGTGGGCGCGGAGGATGATGCGGGTGTTTTCGGTGATCGCTTTTTCGTAATCCGAGAGCCGCGTGCGGTTGGTCGTGCCGACTTCACGGATGCGGGCGCCGGATTTTGCGATCACGTCGGGGATGCGGAATGAGCCGCCGATTTCGATCAGTTCGCCGCGCGAGATGATCACTTCGCCGCCTTCGGCCAGCGTGTTGAGCGTGATCAGCACGGCGGCCGCGCAGTTGTTGACGACGGCAGCCGCTTCGCATTTGAGCAGTTCTTTCAGCATTGCCGCGAGCCCGGTGCCGCGCCGGCCACGTCTGCCGGTTTCGAGATCGTATTCGAGGTTGCAATAGCCCCCGGCGGCGCGGTTGATCGCTTCGAGCGCCGCCTGGCTGAGCGGGGCGCGGCCCAGGTTGGTGTGCAGCACCACGCCCGTGGCATTAATCACGCGCTGAATTCCGGCCTGATGGCGGCGCGCGAGGCGGCCGGCAAGGCGACGCTCAATTTCCAGTGAAAGCGCTTCCGCCACGTCCGGCGCCGAAGCAGAGTCTGCATCACCACTGCCGTTTTTCAATTCGCTGCGCAAATCGTCCAGCACTTCGCGCAGCCGGTCACGCACGGTCCCGCGCCCGGCTTCGGCGATCAGTCCCTGAAGCCCCGGGCGGCGCAGCAGCAGATCCATCGAGGGCAGATGTCGTAATGTATTTTCGGGCATGACGGTCAATAAAAAACGGTGGGTATGATAGCACAGTGGTCACTAATGATCTGCCCGGCGTTCATTTCTGAACCGGCATTCAGCCACCAGAGCCGCAGGCCCCGCCCCGCGGGAATTCTCAGCTTGACTCCGAATTCACCGGCAAATACACTTACGCCCGTTTTCGGGAAGCCCCGCCTTAACTCCCCTCGCAGCTGCAACTCTGACTGGACAGGAAAAGTCATGACTCTGGATGAGCAATTAAAGCGACTGGAAGAAGATGTCCGCCGCCTGAAGATTGAGTTCGATGTCTTTTTCAATGGCGGGGCCAAACGTCCGCCTCACGAAACCAAGGGCCGCATCGAAAGCACGATCAAGCGCCTTGGCGAAGAGCGCAGCATGAAATTCGGCCAGCGCTACTACTACAACACTATTGTGGCGCGCTACGTCTCATTCAAGGAGTTGTGGCGGCGCACAATGCAGGAAAGAGAGGAAGGGACGCAGCGCGGACGACTGATGCCTGAGGCTCAGGTCCAGGAAGAAGAAGCGCCGCAGTTCAAGCCGGTGCAGGTTGCTTTCAGCAGCGGCCAGGAAGTGGAGGAAGCCAGGCACCTCTACGATTCACTGCTGCAGGCGAAGGATCAGTGTGGCGAAGTCAACAACGTTTCCTTCGACCAGTTCCAGCGCCTGATCGCTACGCGCACAGTCCAGTTGCGCGAAAAACTGAATTGCCAGAAGGTCGCTTACGAGGTTGTGATTGAAGACGGACTGGTCAAGTTCAAAGCCAGACCTGTGTAATTGGTCTGGCTGTTCACCCTCAATCTTTTTCATCGGAGTGGCTGAAAAATAATAATTGACACCGGTCTAATGAGCAATTAGTATCCCGCCTGCCCATCATGTTGTAAAAACCTTGCCCGCCTGCCCATAATTTTGTAGTCTCCTTACAATCAATATCCGTATTGCTTTCAACTTGTTTGAGGCATGCGGCCTGGGGTAGTAATAAGGAATTCGGTCCCATAAATTTTTCGGACCTTTTTCCTGTCAGCTGACTCTTATCCGCAATCGGCTCTTAATGTTTTTCAGAGATTCCCCCGGAGCCGGTAGCAGTCAGTCAATTGGAAGGATAAATGATTCCAGTGCTTTGTCCCTCGCAAAGCTGGTCTCGTCGCGTAGTCCATTCGATAGTCGCAATTCGCTGCACCGCACTGCGGGTGCGGCCAATGGTGATGGATTTATTCCATTCGACCGGAGGAAGACCCTATGTCTATAAGAGATGGCAGAAAAACTTCAGGCAGAACCGGACTGACCGGGCGGGTAAAAAGATTCGTCGTGCTGACTTTTGTGGTCGCGGGTGTGATAGCCGCACTTGACCTCTCGGGATTTCAGACCAGTTCACTCGCCGCACGCGGGGGCAGACAGCAGCGCACCAGAGGGGCCGGGAGAACTGCCGTTCGCGAGGTGCCGCGCGTCAGCCAGACGACAGCGACTCGTCAGCCGGATAAGGGAACGGTGCAGGTGATCAGTCAGGAAAGCCTGGATAACGACAGCGAGGAACCTCCGACCGTGACCAGTGACGACTGCACTTTTCTCAAAGATCCGGAGAGCGTCCGGGGCCTGCAGGCCCGGCACCGGACGACAGTTTCGCGGACGACTGTGGAAGTCAGCGAGAGGGTTTCGCAGTCGGCCGAATCTGCCGATGAGAACTCGGGGCCGTACGCGCTGAGGCTGCATCAGGCGCTGGAAATCCCGCGGAAGAATTTCATTGACACCATCCTGTTTGATCGCATGGCCAGAGACGGGGTGCTGTCGGCGCCGCTTTGCTCCGACACGGAATTCATCCGCCGGGTCACGCTCGACCTGACCGGGCGCATCCCCTCGCCGGAGGCTCTGACCAGCTTTCTCAACGACCCCAACCCGGCCAAACGCGACACGCTGGTGGATTCGCTAATCGCGTCGCCCGAGTTCGTGGACAAATGGACGATGTTCTTCGGCGATCTGTATAAGAACACGTCGAATTCCACCAACATCACCCGCTATCGCGGCGGTCGCGACGCCTTCTACACTTACATCAAAAACTCCCTTGCCAACAACAAGAGCTACGCGCAGATGGCGACCGAAATAATCACCGCCACCGGCGACAGCTTTGTCAACGGCGAGGTCAATTTCATCGTCGGCGGTTTTGTCCCGATGGGGCCGATTCAGGACGTTTATGACGGCTACGCGGTGGCGGTCTCGACCACCTTCCTCGGCCTCAGCTCGATGGACTGCCTGCTGTGCCACAACGGCGCGGGCCACCTCGACGCGGTCAATCTGTGGGGCGCGCGGCGCAGCCGTGCCGAGGCGTGGGGGATGGCGGCCTTCTTCGCCCGCACCAACCGGACGTTCCAGCAGACGACCGGGACCAACTACGGCCGGCACACCGTGACCGAAGCCGCGACCGGCGATTACCGGCTCAACACCAACTCCGGCAACCGGCAGCCGCGCACGCCGATCAACGGCGTCAGTATCGTTGCGCCGAAATATATGTTCGGGGATGGCGGCGTCAACAGCGGCGAGAACCGCCGTCAGGCCATCGCCCGCCTGATCGTGGCCGACCCGCAGTTCGCCCGCGCGACGGTCAACTACCTCTGGGAGGCGCTGATGATCGAGGCGCTGGTCTCGCCGTCGAACACTTTCGACCCGGATCGCCTCAGCCCCAACGCCCAGATGCCGGACGGCTGGGCCTTGCAGCCGGCCAACGCGGAACTGCTCGAAGCCCTCTCGCAGGAGTTCAGCCGGGACAGCTTCAACATCCGGGACCTGATCGCATCAATCGCCAAATCGAGCGCCTACCAGCTCTCCTCGCGGTACCCCGGCACCTGGCAGATCGGGTACGTCCCCTATTACGCCCGCAAGTTCGCGCGGCGGCTGAGCGCCGAAGAGCTGCACGACGCCATCGTCACGGCGACGGGTCAGCCCCCCACCACCACCTTCAACAGCGTGGTCTACCGCGGCTACCCGATCACTGATGACGCCAACGCGCTCGTGCGGACGGTCGAGTGGGCGATGCAGCTGCCCGAGCCGACCGAGCCGCGGACCAACGGCGGGAGTACGACCTTCCTGAACGCCTTCCTGCGCGGCAATCGCGACTCGAACCTGCGCCAGCAGGAGGCGTCCATCCTGCAGGCGCTGAGCCTGATGAATAATAACTTTGTGATGGGCAGGATTCACCAGGGCAACCGGATCACCAACATCCCGAACACGGCGGAGATCCCTTCGACCGTCAGGCGGCTGCTCAGTGATACGAGCCTCACCAATGACCAGCTCATCACCCAGCTTTACCTCATTACGCTCTCGCGCCAGCCGAGCGACGTCGAGAAGACGAAGCTGCTGCCTTACTTCACTTCGATGGGCAGGCAGGCGGCGACCGAGAGCCTGCAATGGGTGCTGCTGAACAAGGTTGACTTCACTTATAACTATTAAGCTGGCCGACGACGGCTGACAATCAAGAGAAAGAGGTGAAAGAAATGAATCATCTTCATCCCAATCACTCCTGCGAAGTTTGCAAACCGTTGCGCCCAGCTAATTCTCCCTTGTGGGGGCCGCAGTTCGGCCGGCGTGACTTTTTCCGGGTGGCCGGTGCCGGCATCACCGGGTATTTCCTTTCATCGCTGCTGCCCGGTACCGCTTCGGCCAGGACGGCACCGCTCGGCGCAAAGCTCGTCGGCAAAGCGAGGAATTGCATCTTCATCCACATGGACGGCGCCCCAAGCCACGCGGACACTTTCGATTTGAAGGTGGGGTCGTGGACGCCGGCCGATTTCAACCCGACTGCCTACAACGGGATTATGTTCCCGCAGGGGCTCATGCCGAATCTGGCCAACCAGCTCAACCGGATGGCCATCGTCCGCAGCGTGCGCGCGCCCGCGCTCGTCCACTCCCTGCAGCAGGTGTGGAAGCAGATCGCCCGCAACCCGACCTCGCTGATGGGCAAGATCGCGCCCAACATCGGCACCGTCGTGGCGCTCGAATTTGAAGCCCAGCGCACGGCCAGTCAGAAGCTGCCCGGCTTCATCTCGCTCAACGGCGGCAACGTGGTCGGCAACGGCTATTTCAGCCCCAGATACACGCCATTCGCCGCCACGGCCAACGCCAATGGTCTGGCCGGACTGACCAACCCCGACGGGCAGACCACATTTGACCGCCGCTATCAGATGCTGGCTGACGTGGACGGGAGTCTGCGCACCGACGCTTCCCTAGGCGAAGGCGTAGTGGATATGGACAGTTTCTACCAGCAGAGCCGGGGCATGATGTACAACCCCGACGTGGATGCCGTGTTCAAATTCACTGCCACAGACCAGCAGCGCTACGGGAACAATGGCTTTGGCAACTCCTGCATCGTCGCGCGCAATCTGGTCAAGGCCGATCTCGGCACGCGCTTCATCCAGATCGGCATTGGGGGCTGGGATAACCACACCAACATCTACGTCCGGCCCGGCGGGATTTACGGCCCCTCGACCCAGTTTGACACCGGGCTCGCCAACCTGATGACCGACCTCGCCGCGCTGCCCGGCTTCTCCGGGGGCACGCTGCTCGACGAAACGCTGATCGTCGCGATGGGCGAATTCGGCCGGACGGTCAGGACCGGCAACGTGGTGGGGCTCAACAACCAGGCGGGCCGCGACCATTACTTCCAGCAGTTCGTCGTCTTCGCCGGCGGCGGCGTCAAAGGCGGTACGGTCATCGGCTCGACGACCGATGACGGCGGCTCGGTCAAAGATCCGGGCTGGTCGCAGAACCGCGCGGCCGCCAACGAAGACATCGCGGCGACGATCTACTCGGCGCTCGGCATTGATTACACGACCACGCGGCACGACGACCCGTTCGGGCGCGGCTTTGAATACGTCCCATTTGCTTCCGAAGGCGCGTGGTACCCGATCCTCGAAGTCTTCAACCAGGAGAGATCCAGAGGGCCGGTGTCAACGCCCACGCCTCCGCCGACGGGCCGCGACCGCGGCGGCAGACGGGTGGCCCCCTGAGGCCTGCGGCTCATTGCCTGACGTAAGGGAGTGCGATGTGACCATCCGACTGGTCACATCGCACTTTCTTTTTGCCGGCCTCATTTTTCGCTTGGTGGCGTGAGATTCAAAGTTTCCGGCAGACGTGTTATCTTCAGGCCGCATTAAAACCACCATTTCTCAACCAAAAGAAGGGGCCGATATGCTGCTGGAAGGCAAAAAGGGACTCATCACCGGCGTGGCGAACAAGCACAGCATCGCGTGGGCGATTGCACAGTCAGCCGTGCGCGAGGGGGCGCAGCTCGCTTTCAACTACCAGAACGAAAGGTTGCGTGAGAACGTCGAAGAACTGGCCGGGACCATCGCGGGCGCAAAAACCTTCTCCTGTGACGTCGGTGATGACAGCCAGATCACCGCGATGATCGAGGGCGTCGGGGCCGAATTCGGCCAGCTTGATTTCCTCATTCACTCGATTGCCTACGCGCCGCCCGAGGCGCTCAAAGGCGAATTCGTCAACACCACGCGGCAGGATTTCGCGACCGCGCTTGAGGTCAGCGCCTATTCGCTCGTCGCGCTCGCGCGCGCGGCGCTGCCTCTGATGAGCAGGAGCGGGCAGGGCGGTTCGATCATCACGCTGACTTACCTCGGGGCCGAGCGCGTCGTCCCGCATTACAACGTGATGGGCGTCGCTAAGGCCGCGCTCGAAGCGGCGGTCCGCTATCTCGCGCACGACCTCGGCCCGCGCAACATCCGCGTCAACGCGATCTCCGCCGGGCCGATCCGCACGCTCGCCGCGCGCGGGGTTTCCGGCATCACGAAGATGGTCGAGAAGCATCGTGAGATCGCGCCGCTCAGGCGCGCCACGGAACAGAGCGAAGTCGGGGACACGGCATTGTTCCTTGTGAGCGCGCTCGGCCGCGGCATTACCGGCGAAGTGATTTACGTGGACGGCGGCTATCACATCCTGGGGACGATTGCGCCGATTGGGTAACGCCCCTGTCAGATGACCGTGGTCGGCGAGGTTTGCAACTGGCGACTGATGGCCGGCATCTGACGGGCTGATTTATGTCCGAGAATTCAGGCGCTCCCGTTTTTTTTGACCCGCAACAGCGGCGCTGGCGTCGTTTCAAGCGCGCTTTTCAGCTCCTTGGCGCCGTGCTTTCGATTATTTTCGGCGTGCTGATTATCAGCGTACTCGTCAACCCGGCGCTGCCGAGCCTCGGCCTGACCGCGGCTCGCACGCTGCCGCAGTCGCATCACCTTTCGCCGCCGCAGCATCAGCCCATCCCGACGAACCGCGCGGAGCGGCAGTACCAGCGGACCAAAGGCCACCTCGCCAATTATCTGGCCGGCACGAAACGGCAGGCTGCCGCCGTCAGTTCAACTCCCGCCCCGACCCCCGGGCCACCCGGACGGACCGAGATCATCGGTTTTTACGTCAACTGGGATGACACCAGCTTCACCTCGCTCAGGCAGAATATCAATCAGCTCGACAAGCTGATTCCCGAATGGCTGCACCTGACGGCTGCCGACGGCACGATCAGCGTTGACGACCCGTACAAGACCGATCAGGCCATCGCTTACGTCCGTGAACACAGGCCGAATCTCGCCATCGCGCCGCTCGTCAACAATTTCAATTCGGCGACGATGGAATGGGAAAAGGACAAGCTGGCCGCGATGCTCGCTGACCCGGCCGCGCGCGCGCGCGCGATTCAGCAACTGGTCAGGTTTGTCCGCGATCACAATTTCTCCGGCATCAGCATTGACTTTGAAAACGTCCCGCCGGCCAGCCAGCACGCGCTCAAGGCGTTTGAGAAGGAATTATGGGATCAGTTCCACCCGCTCGGCCTGGAGGTTTCGCAATCGGTCCCGCTCGACGACCCGACGTTCGATTACCGCGGCCTGGCCGAAGTCAACGACTACCTGATCCTGATGGCTTACGACGAACACGAAAGCACGAGCGATGCCGGGCCGGTCGCCTCGCAGCGCTGGTACTCAGGTGCGCTCAAACGCCGCTTTGCCGAACTGCCGTCTGACAAGTACGTGATCTCGGTCGGCAACTACGGCTACGACTGGACTGAGAAGCAGAAGACCGCGAACGAGATCTCATTTCAGGAAGCCCTCACGATTGCCAAAGATAACGCCGATGACGTGAAGGATGTCATCACGCTCGACTCCGAATCGCTCAACCCCGCCTACGATTACGAGGACGAGCAGGGCTCGAAGCATCACGTCTGGTTTCTGAATGCGCTCACGACCTTCAACCAGATGGTCGAGGGCAATCGCTACCTGCCGCGCGGTTACGCGCTCTGGCGGCTCGGTTCGGAAGACCCTTCGGTCTGGACGGTTTTCGAGCGGCGCCGGCAACTCAATCGCGATGCGGCAATTGCGATGCAGGAACTGCGTTACGGCTACGACATTGATTACGAAGGGCAGGGCGAAGTCCTGCACGTCGCCAGCACGCCGCATGACGGCAGGCGGCAGATCACCTATAACGATCAGACCGGTCTGATCACCTCCGAAAAGCTGACGAGCGACAATTTCCCTTCGCCTTACGTGATCGAACGCAAGGGCGGCGGCGACCGGAACAAGAAGAAGATCGCGCTGACTTTCGACGACGGGCCGGATGCGCGCTTCACGCCGCAGGTGCTGGACGTGCTGAAGCAGTACCACGTGCCCGCGACCTTCTTCATCGTCGGCATCAACGGTGACCTCAACCCCGATCTGCTCGCGCGCATCGCCGGTGAAGGCCACGAAATAGGCAACCACACCTTCACGCACCCGAACGTCGCCGTCGTCAGCGAGCAGCAGTTCCGGCTGGAACTCAACGCGACCGAGCGGCTGCTCGAGAGCCGCATCGGTCGCCGCTCGCTGCTGTTCCGCCCGCCCTACGCCGAGGATGTTGAGCCGGAAACGCCCGATCAGGTGAGGCCGCTGCTCTTCACGAGCGACCTGAAGTATTACACCATCGGCATGCAGATTGACCCGAACGACTGGCGCAATCCGGGCGCGGACGAGATCGTCAAAGCCACGATTGACGGCGCCCTGAATGGCGAGGGCAACGTCGTGCTGTTGCACGACAGCGGCGGCGACCGTTCGCAGACCGTTGCCGCGCTGCCGCAGATCATCGAGGGGTTGCGCTCGCGGGGTTTCGATCTGGTATTGGTTTCAGACCTGATGGGCAAGTCGCGTGACGACGTGATGCCGGCGATCCCGAACGAAGAACGACTGGGTGCGTGGGTTGATGACGCCGGGTTCCGGCTGATCAACTGGGTCAGCGCGGTGTTACATAATCTGTTCGTCGTCGGAATAGTACTCGGCCTGATGCGCCTGCTGTTCATCGGCATCCTCGCGCTCGGCGAGTGGTGGGTGAGCCGCCACACGCAGTACCCCGCCGACTTTTGCCCCACCGTCAGCGTAATCGTCCCGGCCTGGAACGAAGAGAAGGTTATCTGCAAGACGATTGACTCGCTACTCCAGTCGGATTACCCGAACTTCGACATCATCGTCGTGGATGACGGATCGAAGGACGCGACTTACGAGCGTGTGATTAAGCAGTACGGCGGCGACCCACGGGTGCGCGCTTTCACCAAAGCCAACGGCGGCAAGGCGGCGGCGCTCAATTACGGCATCAACCGGACGGACGCGGAGATCGTGATCGGGCTGGATGCCGACACGATCTTTCGCCACGACGCGATCAGCAAAATGGTGCGTCACTTTGCCGACAACCGGGTCGGCGCGGTCGCCGGCAACGCCAAGGTCGGCAACCGGCTCAACCTGCTGACGAACTGGCAGGCGCTCGAATACATCACCAGCCAGAACCTCGACCGCCGCGCCTTCGACGCGCTCAACTGCATCACCGTCGTGCCCGGCGCCATCGGCGCGTGGCGGCGCGAACTGATCCGGCGGGCCGGAGGGTTTACAAATGAGACGCTCGCGGAAGACGCCGACCTGACGCTCGCGATCCTGCGCTTAGGCTACGAAATCAACTACGAGGACGAGGCCGTCGCGCTGACCGAGGCGCCTGACACCGTGCGCGGATTTCTGAAGCAGCGTTACCGCTGGATGTTCGGCACGCTGCAGGCGGCGTGGAAGCATCTGGACACGCTCTTCCGCCCACGATACGGCGCGCTCGGCTGGTTCGCCATCCCGAACGTGCTGATCTTTCAAATCTTCTTCCCGCTGATTTCGCCGGTGATGGATCTGCTGATGGTCTGGTCATTCCTCTCCACGCTCTGGCAGCGGTACCAGCACCCGAACGAGTATTCGACCGACGGGCTGGAGCGCGTGCTGTTTTATTACACGCTGTTCCTCTTCGTGGATTTCCTCGCCGCCTTCGTCGCCTTCCTGCTGGAGAAAAAAGAAGACTGGAAGCTGCTCGTCTGGCTGTTATTCCAGCGCTTCTTTTACCGCCAGCTCATGTATTACGTGGCGATCAAATCAACGGTCGCGGCGATTCGCGGGACGATCGTGGGGTGGGGAAAGCTCGAAAGGAAAGCGACGGTGCAGTGAATATGGCCTGCCGCGACGAGCGGCCCAGGGCCATCAAATCATCATAAAATTGTGACTTGAATTCGGACCTGTCATATCGTTCAATGCTCGCGTCAAGGTGATCATTATTATTGAGCAGAGTAATTGATCAGTGACGGTAACGGAGCCTGCCCGATCAGGAGAGAATGTCAGCCGTCACTTCGTTGAAGCAGTAACAGCTACCTTCACCGATAAAGGCAACTCGTTGCGAAAGGGCGAGACGCAAAGCCATCGGCCTAAGTCACGGCATCGGCTGTGATACGGTCTGGAGGGCCGCCGAAGTGAGGGAGCCAGCGCCTGAGTCGCCTGGCTTCCAGCCCGGTACTCTCGCTCCTGACCTCCCACACTCTCTTTCCGCGTACCATCCTTTAAGGTGAACTGATCCGTCAACCGCGCTGCATGGCGTGCCACATGGCGCAACTTTGCCGATGCCGCGCCCAACCGACAGAGAGGTTCAAATGAAAGAAAAAGGCTTCAGTGTGATCGAATTGTCGGCCGGTATTGCGATCATCATGACGATCTCCGCAATGGCCGTTTCGCCGATCCTGTCGGCAATCGAATCCTACCGGCTCAGCGCCGCTTCCTCTGCCATCTCCGCCACACTTTACCGGGCGCGCAGTGAGGCGATCACCCGCAACGCCAACCGGGATGTGTTCTTCTCTCTGGCGGATAACAGCTTCGGCATTGACGCCAATGACGATGGGGCCCTGGATACATCGGAGAAGATGGCTCTCCCCCGCGGGGTTTATCTGAGCCTGCCCGGCGGCACGGCTACGCCCTGTGCCATTCGTTTCAACTCGCGTGGCGAGGTGCCGATCATCGCCCCTTCGTTTGTTCTCACCGGCTCGCCCTCGGTGCAGGTCGCCAATTCCAGGGATGCCCAGCAGGTCACCGTCTCACTGCGGGGCAGCGTCAGCGTCACGGCCGCGAGCCTGACGAGCGCCCATTGATTTCGCGGGGGCGGATCGTCCCATCGCCGGTTATTGAGTGATTGAAAAAGAGGGGGGCCGCGCGGCCTTCCCGGGAGGAAATATGACGCCGAACAATCATCGCACCCGCACCGGGAGTCAGAAAGGGTTCACACTCCTCGAAGTCATGGTCTCAATGATTATTATGCTGGTGGGCCTGATCTCAGTCGCCGAGTTATTTGCGGTAGCGCTGCGTGAAGACTCATTCAGCTTCAATCATGGCGCGGCGACCCTCGCCGCGCAGGACAAGATCGAGGAATTGCGCGGGCTGAGTTTTACTGACGCGCAACTTCAATTGACGCCCGCAGGCGAGGATTCCCTGGCCGCCAGCGTGGCCGGCTACAACGACACGGCCGGCAATTTCATCCGCCGCTGGTCGGTGACCGTCGGCCCGACGCCGGATACCAGAGTGGTGAACCTGCGCGTGATCCCCGTGCTGACTGATCCGCGGCGGGCCAAACAGCAGCTCGATATCTCGACCATTCTGACGAAAAAGGAGTAACAGCAATGAAACTGAACAGCATCATTTCGGCAGGGGATCGCCGGTCGCCGGTCAGTTACCGGAAGACCTCTCTTCCCGGGAGTCACTCTGAGGCGGCATTCTCGGTGGTCGAGTTACTGGTGGCGGTCGGCCTCTCCACCATCGTGATGGGGGCGGCACTGAACCTGCTGGTCAACAGCCAGCGCGTCTACAGGGCCGAGCAGGCGAATGCGGACGCTCAGGAGAACGCGCGGTTCGCCATCCTGCGGTTGAGCGAGATCGTACGCGGGGCGGGGAACAATCCGGCCAGCATCCAGACCTTCAACCCGCTGGCTTCGACGACCGTCACCAATGACGGCACCTCAGTCGCGCCCGGGACCGGCGGGAATCAACTGACCATCATGGCCGACTATAACGGCAACGGGACGTTCGATGACAACGTCTCGTCGAGCGACAACATCATCACTTCCGAAAACGTCACGCTGCGTCTGAACGGGACGACCATTGAGATGGTGGATAACACTTCGGGCGGCGTGACCAGCCCGCTCGTGCAGGACATTCTGTCAGTGGTCTTCACCGAGGCGGTGGATCGCCGCGCCGTCACCATCTCGGTCACCGCGCGTTCGGCGCGCGCCGTGACGGGCGACGGTAATTTCCGGACCGTCACGTTATCGAGCCGCGTGAATTTGCGCAATCGCCAGTAAAGGAGGGCTTATGCACCAGAAACAGGTTTCCACGTTGAAGCGCAGGTATGCCGCACGGAGCGAGCGCGGGGTCACCCTGATCCTGACGCTCATGACGCTCAGCCTGATGCTCCTGCTCGGGCTGGCGCTGACCATGTCGAGCATGTCGGGGCTCGTCGTCAGCGCCAACTATGAAAGCGACACGAGTTCGTTTTACCTGGCCGAAGCCGGCGTCAGTCATGCCCTCTCGGTTTTCAGGGCGATGAGTGGCGATCCCGGCAAGACCGGCACCCTGACAGGGGATCTGAACGGCGACGGGAAATTCAATCTGGATGACGTGCTGATGGGCAATACGTCACAGGGGAAGCTGCTGGACGATCACAGCTTCATCCCGGCGGACTGCGCCCTGATCCCCTCGACCGGGGTCAGCCTCGCCGGCGGAAGGTACTTTGTGCGGGTTTACGATGACGACGATTCGCAGGTCAATTATGCCGCGCCGAGTGTGCCGTCGGGCGAAGACAATTCAGTCACGGCGGATCGCAACAATCGCGTGGTCGTGCGCTCGACCGGGATCAGCGCCAGCGGGGCGCGGACCGTGATTGATTCGGTGATCGGCTTCGTCCCTTACCCCGCCATGCTCTCCGATGGCGATCTCTCAGTGGACGGAAGTTCGGTGATTCAGGGGCAGTATGGCAGCGTTCACACCAACAACAACCTGATCCTGGGCGGCCACGCCTCGGTGGAGCAGAGCGCGACGGCTTCCGGGCAACTCGTGCAGTCGGGAGGTTCGGCCACGGTCGGCGGATTCGAGGCCGGGAATCAGCCGAAACTTTTCATCCCGGACATCAAGCCCTTCCCGACTTCGGGCGACGCGCTTCCGGAAAATTTCTTCATCTCAAAATCCGATGTCGTCCTCGTGAACAACCTCTCGGAGCTGACCAGGGCTTTTTCCCTGCTCGGCCTCCCCTCATCGGGCCTGCCCGCGAGCGTCCCGAGCGGCGGTTACGCGCTTGATACTCACACCGGCGAGTTGCGCGACCCGGCGACTTACGGCTGGTCACAGACGGGCAGCGGTACAGGCCCGCGCTGGAGCCTCGGCTCGTCGGGCGTCACGTCCGACAAGGCTTATTTCAACTTCGGCAACGTCGAATGCAACGGCGGCAGCTATGCCATCACCGTCATTGCCACCGGCAACATCACGGTCAACGGCAACGCCAACTTCACGCCCTGGCTGGCCGGCCCCCGCGCGCTCAACCTTGAGCCGGTCCAGCCGCCGTTCGCGCGCGTGGATCTGCTCTTTCTGGCGGGGACGGACTTCAAGCTGAACGGGACCGCTGCTTCGGTAAGTCTGAATGGCGTGATCTATGCGGGCGAGCAGGTTGACCTGCGCGGCAACGGGAGCTTCGAGGGCCAGATCATCGCGAAGAACCGGGCCAACAGTGACAGCTTCATTACCAGCAGTGGCGTCGGCGGGAACTTCACCCTGAACTTCAATAATCCGAACGGCCGCCTCGGAACACTGACTCAGATCGCCTGGCGGCAGGTGAAGGCTTCCTGAACGGGCCTGGTCAGTCGGCAAGAAGAAGATTCAGGTAACCGCGCAGGAGCTGTTCCGTCAGCACCTCGCCCGGCTTTTCATTGGCGATTACGTACCAGGAGACATCATCGGCGCCGCGGCGTTTCAGGATCAGTTCGCTGATCAGGTTCGCGTCAATCGTCGGGTTCGGGCTCAGGCTGACGCGCCCGCGCGCGAGTCCCTGCATGGTGATGAAACCGTGTTCGGGCAGGCGCGGCCAGCCGACTTCGATGAGCAGCGTGTTCATCCGATAACGCACGCCCATCGCCTCGCCGACCATCGTCGAACTGCCGGCCTTGAATTGCCGTTCCTGATAACCAACCTGAATCACCTGCTGACCGGGTTGCTCACCAGACTTCCGATTGGCTTCTGCACACAGATTGCCGAATGAATCGAACAGCCACTGCCTGCCCCGCTCGCGCAGCTGATCGTTCGCCGCCTTCAATTTCAGGTATTCATCCAGGTAATCCGAGTCAGGCATAGCGGGGTGGCGGTCTGGGGGCTAAACCTCGTGGCGGTTCGTGAGCGCCTTGTGCATCGTCACTTCGTCGGCGTATTCGAGGTCGCTGCCGACGGGCAGCCCCATCGCAATGCGAGTGACTTTCATGCCCAGAGGCTTGAGTAACCTGCCCAGATAATTCGCCGTCGCCTCGCCCTCGGTATTCGGGTTGGTGGCAAGGATGATCTCTTTGACTTCGGCCTCGCCGTCGGGGCCGGGGCGCAGGCGTTCGAGCAGGCTCTTAATCCGCAGCTCCTCCGGGCCGATGCCGCGGATCGGCGAGAGCGCGCCGTGCAGGACGTGATAGAGGCCGTGGTATTCGCGCGTCTTCTCAATCGCGACGAGGTTGTAAGGCTCTTCGACGACGCAGATGACTGAGCGGTCGCGACTCGTGCTGGCGCAGTAGCGGCACGGGTCAGTGTCGGTCAGGTTGTTGCACACCGAACAGAAGGTGATCTTCTCTTTGACCTCACGAATCGCGTCAATCAGGCGGTCGGCCTCTTCCTGCGGAGCCTTCAGCACGTGGAACGCCAGACGCTGCGCCGACTTGTGCCCGATGCCGGGCAGCCGCTTGAATTCGTCAATCAGCCTGGTGACAGGTTCTGCGTAATCGAGCATAACAGGGTTGCGGATTGCGGATTGAAATCCCGGATCACAAATCCGCAATCCGCAATTGCTTACATCAGTCCGGGAATCTTGAGCCCGCCGAGCGCGCCGCCGATCTTGTTCTGCATGGCTTCGTCAACCTTACGCCCGCACTCGTTGACCGCCGCGACGATCAGGTCCTGAAGCATCTCCACGTCGCCGGCCGCTTCGGGGTCAATTTTGATGGCCAGGAGTTCCTTGTTGCCGGTCATTTCGACTTTGACGATCCCGCCGCCGGCGGTCGCGTCCACGCGCAGGTCCTCCATCTCCTTCGCCATCTTCTCCTGCATCTTCTGCGCTTCCTTCATCATCTTCTGGATGTCCATTCCGCCGGGAAACTTCATTTCAGAAAACCTCCGTTCGGTTAAAAATGCCTCTCAACAATATCCAGCCGCGCGGCGCGGCGCGGATCAAATTCCGGTGAGGATTGAAGCATATACCATCTCAATTATTCGAGAAAGCGGGATATCCCACCCCCAGGGAACTCCGGCCTGGAAAAAGTAAATGACCCCAATCTCAAATGACTTTTGCCGAGGGCCCGGTCACCGCTTCGGATTTTGCAGCTTTAACGGGGAGGCCGAAAAACAGTCTTGACAGAGACGGGTGGATGACCTGAGTCTCAGCTCGTAAAATCCCGGATCATCCGGTCGGCCCTATCCGACCGGGATTGATTTCAGCAGGTTTCGCATGTTTCGCGTAAATCGGGAGGCGAGTCATGAGGATCAACATCATCGGTGGCGGGCCCGCGGGCCTGTATTTCGCCATCCTGATGAAACTTCAGAATCCGGCGCACGAAATCGCCCTCGTCGAACGCGACGGGCCGCACGATACCTTTGGCTGGGGCATAGTGTTTTCGGATCAGACCTTCTCCTACCTTGAGGAGTGCGACCGGCCTTCGTTCCGGAACATCATCGGCAACTGCGAAATCTGGGACAACGTGGATGTCGTCCATAAAAATCGCAAGGTCACGATTCGCGGCAACAGGTTCTCCGGCATTGGCCGCTTGAAATTCCTCAACATCCTGCACGAGCGCTGCCGCGAACTGGGCGTTGACCTGCGCTTTCATACCAGTTTGACAGACCTCGGGCCGTGCCGCGACTGCGACCTGCTGGTCGGGGCCGACGGCGCAAGTAGTCTGGTGCGGCGCGCCGGCCAGGAATTTTTCCAACCCTCAGTTGATCTGCGAAAGAACAAATACATCTGGCTCGGCACGCACCAGTTGTTTCATGGGCTGACGCTGACCTTCCGCGAAAACGGAGCCGGTTATTTCATCGCGCACTCTTACAAATTCAATCCGACGACCAGCACCTTCATCGTCGAGTGCGGCGAAGCCACGTGGCATAACGCCGGGTTCGGTGACAAATCGGAGGCCGGGACGTGCGAATATTTGCAACGGGTTTTCGCGGATGACCTCGGCGGGCACCCGCTGCTCGCGAACAACTTCGTCAGGTGGATCAACTTCCCGCTCGTCAGAAATCGGCACTGGTGGCACGGAAACACGGTGCTGCTCGGTGATGCATTGCACACGGCGCATTTCTCAATCGGGTCGGGCACAAAACTCGCGCTGGAAGACTCGATCGCGCTGGCCCAATGTTTCGCGGGAAGCAGCGAAGTATCAACAGCCCTGCGCGAGTTCGAGCGGGTCAGAAAGCCGGTGGTCGAAAGCCTGCAGGAGGCGGCCTTTTCAAGCCTCCTGATGCTCGAAAATATTCACGAGGACTGGCATCTGGAGCCGCTGCCGTTCGCTTACCGGCTGATGACCCGCAGCGGGCGCATCACGCACGACAAACTGAAAAAGCGCGACCCCGATTTCATTGCGGCTTACGACGCATGGCAGCATGGGCACGATTCCGCAACCCGCAACCCGCAACCCGCAACCTGAAATCGCATGTGGCATCCGGAGAATTCAATCCGTCATACGTTACCTGAAACGCGCTGGCCGACGGCGGAAGAGGCGGCGCGGTCAATGCTGTTTTCTCCGATCAGGGTTGGCGGCGTGACGCTGGAGAGCCGCACGTGGGTCCCGGCGATGGTTCCGTGGCGGGCGACGGAAGACGGCTTCGTCACGCGCAATGTGCTGGACTGGTACCGGCGTTTTGCCGAAGGCCGCCCCGGCGCGATAGTCGTCGAGGCGACGGGCGTGCGCGACATTCCGAGCGGGCCGCTGCTGCGCATCGGGCACGACCGCTTCATCCCGGGCCTGCGCGAGATGGTCGAAACCGTGCGCCGGGCGAGCGACGGCCACACGCGGTTTTTTATTCAGATCATTGATTTCCTGACCGTCAAGCGGCGCCCTGAAAAAGAAAAATATTTCGCGCGGTTTCTCTCGCTGAAGGAAAGACACCGCCGCGCGCTCGCCGAAGCAACGAGTGATGAGTCCTGGCTTGATGCGGATGAAGCTGAAATTCGCGCGTTTCTGGTGAATGCGCCGGATGAGTTGCACGACAGGGTACTCGATGAATCCGAGCTTGAGGCGTTGCGCTTCGGCTATCGGGAGCGAGTGACAGATACGCACCTGCCACACATCGCCGAACTGCCGCAGGTTCTGCCCGACATCTTTGCCGCCGCCGCGTGGCGCGCGCGCGAAGCGGGGTTCGACGGCATCGAATTGCATTACGCGCACGCCTACACGATGGCCTCGTTCCTGAGCGCGACCAACACGCGCAATGACGGTTACGGCGGGCCGCGCGAAAACCGCGCCCGGCTGCCGCTCGAAGTTTACCGCGCCGTGCGTGAGCGCGTCGGCCGGGATTACACCGTCGGCGTCCGCCTCCTTGGCGATGAGGTGATCGAGGGCGGCAGTCGGATTGAAGACGCGGTTTATTTCAGCGTTGAATTCGCGCGGGCCGGGTTCAGTTTCCTTTCGATTTCCAAAGGCGGCAAGTTCGACGACGCGAAACAGCCGAAGGTCGGGCAGGCCGTTTACCCCTACACCGGCCGGAGCGGTTTTGAATGCATGCCGCCGATCACTTCCGATGAACTCGGGCCCTTCGGAAGAAACGTTCCGCTCGCCGCTGCAATTAAACGTGCGATCAACGAGGCGGGCTACGCAACGCCGGTCGTCACTTCGGGCGGCATCGGCACTTTTGAACTGGCCGAGGCGACGTTGCAGCGCGGCGAAGCTGACATCATCGCTTCGGCCCGCGCTTCGCTCGCCGACCCCGACTGGTTCTTGAAAGTAAGAATGGGACGGGGTGAAGAAGTGCGCCGCTGCAATTTCACGAACTACTGCGAGGGCCTCGATCAGATGCACAAGCAGGTGACGTGCAAGCTGTGGGATCGCGTGCAACTCGATGAGCCAGGCATCACGAAAAGTGATGACGGCAAGCGACGACTGCTTGCGCCGTGCCGGCAGGGCCCGGAGCAGATCACGAATTCAGACTCGGATGGGAACGGAAGCTATGGCTTATGATTTTCTGTACGAAGCGGGCGATGGTATTGCGACGATCACTTTCAATCGTCCCGACAAGCTCAACGCGCTGACGTTTGAAATCTACGCGCAGCTGCGCGACCTGATGGCCGAATTGCGCCGTGATGACAACGTCAGGGCCGTCATCGTCACCGGGGCCGGGAAGGCTTTCTGCGCGGGCGGCGACGTGTACGAGATCATCGGCGAGCTGCTCGACCGCGGCATGCGCGAGCATCTGGAATTCGCGCGGATGACCGGCGCGCTGATCGAGAATATGCGGCTGCTCGATAAACCAATCATCGCGGCGGTGAATGGCATGGCCGCGGGCGCGGGCGCGGTGATCGCGCTCGCCGCGGATTTGCGCCTCGCCTCGGATCAGGCGAAGTTCGCGTTTCTGTTCACAAAGGTCGGCCTCACGGGCGCGGATATGGGCGCGGTTTACCTGCTGCCGCGAGTGGTCGGGCAGGGCAGGGCGGCGGAGCTGCTGATGTTCGGCGACACGATTGATGCGGCGACGGCGGATCGTTACGGGCTCGTCAACCGCGTCGTCCCGCATGATGAGTTGATGAAGGCCGCGCGCGAGTGGGCCGAGCGGCTGGTGAAAGGCCCGGCGCTCGCGCTCGCGATGACCAAAACCATGCTCAACAACGAATGGAACATGGATCTGGCTTCGGCCATCGAAGCCGAAGCGCAGGCACAGGCATTACTGCTGATGGGCGAAGACCACCGGCGATTCTTCGAGGCCTTCAAAAACAAGCAGAAACCGGAGTTCACAGGGCGATGAAGCGTCAGATTATCAACCCGCCGGAACTCGCGAAGCCGCGCGGCTTCAGTCACGGCATCGCCGTCGAAGGCGGGCGCCTGCTGCTGCTGGCCGGGCAGGATGCGGGCGATGCCGATGGAGTGATCCGCGCCCCGCACGACATCGTCGCGCAGTACGAACAGGTGGTGAAAAACCTGAGGGCCGTGGTCGAGGCGGCGGGCGGCACGTTGCAGGACATCGTCAAGCTCAACATCTGTGTGACTGATTGCGATGCTTATCGCGCCAGCCTCGGCGAACTGGGCGAAGTCCATCGCGCTTACTTCGGCCACTACTACCCGGCGATGGCGTTGTTTGAAGTGAAGGGATTATTCAACCCTGACGCGCTGATCGAGATGGAAGGCTTTGCGCATCTGCCAGAATAAGGGGAGGCTGCATGGTGACATTCCCTGAGCGATTCAATATGGCCGAGTACTTCCTCGACCACAACCTCGCCGCCGGGCGCGGCGACAAGGTCTGTCTGCGCTTCGGCGATGAGAAGTGGACGTACTCCGAAGTAGTGAAGCAGGCGAATCACGCCGGGCACCTGCTGCGCGATCTCGGCGCGGGCATCGAAGACCGCGTGCTGTTTGCTCTCCCCGACGTCCCGCAGTTCGTCGCCTGCTGGTTCGGCGCGGCGAAGATCGGTGCGGTCATCGCGATGGTCAATCCGCAGCTGCCTGCGGCGGACGAATACGCCTACTACCTCGATTACACGCGGGCGAAGGTTTTCGTCGTTCACGAATCACTGGTCGAGAGCCTGCGCCCGGTACTCAAGCAGGCGCGGCATCTGAAAAGCGTGCTGGTCGTGGGCGAGGAATCGCACGGATTGCCGCATTACGAAACGCTCGCACCGCAGATGCCCGGTGAACTCGCGACGGCGGAGACGCACCGCGACGACCCGGCGATCTGGCTGTTCACGTCGGGTTCGACTGGCAAGCCGAAGGCCGCGGTGCATCTGCAACACGACCTGCCTTACAACACCGAATGCTACGCGAAACAGGTGTTGCAGATGCGCGAAGACGACATCACGGTCGGGGTGCCGAAGCTTTTCTTCGGCTACGCGACGGGAACGAACCTGCTCTTCCCGTTCGCGGCGGGGGCGGAGACGGCTTTGTTCGCCGAACGGTCCACGCCGGAAAAGTTATTCGAGGTGATCGAGCGCCATCGGCCCACGGTGCTGACGAGCGTGCCGACGATGATCAACGCGATGCTCAACGCGCCTGACGCCGCCGCGCACGACCTCGGCAGCCTGCGCGTGTGCATTTCAGCCGGCGAGGCGCTGCCGCCGGAGTTGTATCGCCGCTGGAAGGAGACCTTCGGCGTCGAGATTCTTGACGGCGTCGGTTCGGCGGAGATGTTTCATATCTACATCTCGAATCGTTTTGGCGACGTGCGCGAAGGGTGTCTGGGCAAAGTCGTGCCGGGTTACGAAGCGCAGATCGTCGGCCCCGACGGGAATAAACTGCCCGACGGCGAGATGGGGACGCTGCGCATCTGTGGCGATTCGGCGGCGCTCTGTTACTGGGAGGCGCACGAAAAATCGAAAGCCACTTTTGCCGGCGACTGGTGTACGACCGGCGACCAGTTCACGCGCGACGCCGACGGCTATTTCTGGTACGGCGGGCGCACCGATGAAATGCTGAAAGTGAGCGGCGTGTTCGTTTCGCCGACCGAGGTTGAGAACTGCCTGCTTGAGCATGAAGCCGTGCGCGAATGTGCAGTCGTCGGCTTTCAGGATGAAGACGGACTCACGAAGACGAAGGCCTTCATCGTCCTCAGCGAAACTTTTGCCGAAAGCGATGACCTGAAGCGGCAATTACAGGAATTCGTGAAATCGCGGCTGGCCCTGTACAAATATCCGCGCCGCGTCATGTTTGTCGGAGGCCTGCCGAAGAATGACCGGGGCAAGATTGATCGGAAGAGCCTGAAGTGATTTCAGATTTGAAGAGGAAAGCGGTTTTTGAATCTGCAATGGTATGTCTGATTATTATTTTGCACATCTGACCTGGGCTGAACTGGGCGACCTTCTTGTTCGTGAGCCGCGCTGCGCGCTGATTCTGCCGGTCGGCTCGACCGAGGCGCACGGGCCGCATCTGCCGCTCAGCACCGATGTCATCATCGCTGAAGAGACGGCGATTCGCGCGGCCCGGATGCTTGAAACCCGGGAGAGGGCGGCGCTGGTGCTGCCGCCGATTGTGTACAGCGTGACGGATTTCAGCGAAGGGTTTACGGGAAGTATCTCTATTGCGGCTGAAACGGCGACGGCGCTGGTGTGTGACATCAGTCTTTCGCTGATCAGGCAGGGATTCAGACGCCTCGCTGTTGCCAACGCGCATCTCGAACCGGCGCACATCGCGACCCTGCGTGCGGCCTGTGAGGAGATCAAAGCGCAGACCGGCGTTGAAGTGGCTTTCCCCGATGTCACACGGCGGCGCTGGGCGCAGATGCTGACCGAAGAATTTCAGAGTGGCGCGTGTCACGCCGGGCAGTATGAAAGCTCGCTCGTGATGCGGGCACGGCCCGAACTGGTGCGCGATGACGTGCGACTCGCGCTCGAATCAAAGCTCGTCAGTCTGTCGCAGGCCATTGGCGCGGGGGCGCGGCGCTTTACTGAAATAGGCGGTGATCAGGCTTACTTCGGCGCGCCCGCCGAAGCGACGGCTGAGGAAGGCGAGCGCGTCTTCGACATCCTCGCCGGAATGATCGTCACCGCGCTTGATGAAATCAAAGAAGTGGAAGGGTGAAATGAATTTCGGCCTGACACCGGAACAGGAGCGCCTTCAGAGACTGGCGCGAGACTTCGCGCGCAACGAGGTCGCCCCGCTGGCGCGTGAGGCCGATGAGCGGCGCGTCTTCCCGATTCATCTGGTCGGGCGGATGGGCGAGCTGGGTTTGCTGGCCGCGCCGCTCGCGCCCGCATACGGCGGCGCGGGGCTGGATTACACGAGCGCCGCAATCATCTGTGAAGAGCTTGGCTGGGCTGATTCGGCCGTGCGCGGCTTTCTGGCGGTTCACTGCGGACTGGTTGAGCTGTGCATCAATGATCACGGGACAGAAGAACAGAAGCGCCGCTGTCTGCCGAGATTAGCCACTGGTGAGTGGGTCGGTTGTTACTGCCTGACGGAAACGAATGCCGGATCGGACGCAGCAGGCATGGAAACTACGGCGACTGAAGACGGCGATCATTACGTCCTCGACGGGCAGAAAATCTGGATCACGAACGGCGGTATCGCGAATCTGGCGATAGTTTTTGCTTCGCGTGACCGGTCGCTGCGGCACAAGGGAATCTGCGCTTTTCTGGTTGAGACCGACACGCCGGGGTTCAAACGTGAACGCATGCCGGGCGTGGAGCTTGGCCACCGCGCGGCGGATCACGCGATCATCACCCTTGAGAATTGTCGTGTGCCGAAATCGGCTTTACTCGGCGCGCCGGGCGAAGGGTTCAAAATTGCGATGACGGCGCTCGATCACGGACGGCTCGGCGTCGCGGCCGGGGCGGTCGGAGTACATCAGGCGTGTCTGGATGCGTGTCTGGATTTCGCCCGCACGCGGCAGCAGTTCGGGCAGCGCATCGGTGATTTTGAAATGATTCAGCAGGTGATCGCGGACATGGCCGCCGACCTCGATGCGGCGCGAATGCTCACTTATCGCGCCGCGTGGCTGAAGGATCAGGGGATCAGGAGTACGCGCGAAACTTCCATCGCCAAACTGTTCGCGACTGAAGCCGCGGTGCGCGCCGCATCGCAGGCAGTGCTGCTGCACGGCGGGCGCGGTTACACTAACGAATATCCGGTCGAGCGTTTTTACCGCGACATCAAGGGATTGCAGATCTACGAAGGCACTTCGCACATCCAGCGGATCGTGATCGCGCGCGACCTGCTGAAGTCTGAACGCTGACCGGGGCCTCACTTCTGGCCGGCGATTTCGCGCACGTCAATAATTTCGCCACGAAACTTTTCGATCAGCATGCGGACGGCCGGGTTGTTCAGGGCGCGTTCGCGGAGTTGCGCTTTGGCCTGAGCGGCTTCGTCCAGACGCACCACACTCTGGCCGCTCGTGATGACTTCGATGGCCAGCGGCTGGCCGAACAACCGCTCGCCGATTTCGCGGAACAGGTTGCTGCTCTCGCGCAGACGTTTCGCGAAGATGTCTTCGCCGGGCAAAGCGACGGTCAGCTTTCCGTTGGCATAACTGATGCTCTGCGCGTCCTCGAGCGCGGTCAGCAGCGCGTGACGGTTCAGGCGTTCGAGTTCGGCGCGGACGGCCTGGACCTCCTGCCCGCTCTCGACCCGGGCCGTGGCGGCTGGTGAAGTGCCGGTGGTTGTAGCGCGCGCGGGTTGCGGCCGGGCCGCCGCTGACTGGTGGTAGAAACTGTCACGGCTGAAGCTTTCGCTGAATTCCGGCGGCTCTTCCAGCACCATCGGGGGGAAGTCCGGCTCATCCGATTTCGATGCTCTGGCGACCGGGGCTTCGCGCGTCTGCCTCTCAGCTGACTTGTCGGCTTTCGGAGGATTCTGGGGCGGGCTGCTTTTTGTTGCTGATGGTGGCGTGGTGGCGGGCGGAGGCGTGGGGTTTGTCCTGCCCGCGCTGCCTGATCCACCGCCGAGTCCGGCTTCGAGTACTTCAAGTCTGGAGATCAATTCGTCGAGCGAGCGCAGCCGCGCGGCGTGTGTCAGTTTGATCAGGCCGATTTCAAGCTGGAAGCGCGGGTGCGGCGAATCCTTGATCTCCTTTTCAGTCGCAGCCAGCAGGTGAAAGAAGCGCACCAGATCTTCTTCCGAAAACCGTGTGGACAGTTTTTTCAATGCCTCGACTTCAACCTCAGACACGCCGAGAATCTCAGTGCTGGTTATCCCGGATTTGATGACCAGCAGGTGACGCAGGTATGCGAGCAGTTCACGAATAAAGTTACGCAGGTCATAGCCCCGTGAGTCAAGCTCCTGGACCAGCCTGAGAATGCCGGGGCCGTCCTGTGCGGCGATGGCTTCAGTAAAGCCGAGTAAAGTCTTCTCGCCGACCAGACCCAGCGCGGCGGTCACGTCTTCCGCCCTGATTTTCTCGCCACAGAAAGCAATCACCTGGTCAAAGGCCGATAACGCATCGCGCAGGCTGCCGGCGCCGGCGCGCGCGATTTCACGCAACCCGTCATTACTGATGGTGACCTTCTCCGCCTCGGCTATTTCGCGCAGCCTCCTGACCATCTTTTCCGCCAGGATGTGACGAAACTCGAATTGCTGGCAGCGCGAAAGGATCGTATCGGGCACCTTGTGCAACTCGGTCGTCGCCATAATGAAGACCACATGCGACGGCGGCTCTTCGAGCGTCTTAAGCAGCGCGTTGAAGGCGTGGTTGGAAAGCATATGGGCTTCGTCAATCACGAATACCTTGTAACGGTCGCGCGCGGGTGAGATGGCCAGATTATTGATGATCACGTCGCGCACATTATCCACGCTGGTATTCGACGCGGCGTCTATTTCGATTACGTCAAGCGAGTTGCCGGCGGCGATTTCGAGACACGAGGGACATTTCAGGCAGGGGCTGCTGGTAATGCCGGTGTGGCAGTTCAACCCTTTGGCCAGAATCCGGGCCGTCGTCGTTTTGCCCGTGCCGCGCGCGCCGGAAAAAAGGTAGGCGTGATGCAGCCGCCGCTGATCGAGCGCGTTGCCCAGCGTGCGCGTGACGTGTTCCTGCCCGGTCAGATCGGCGAATGTTTGCGGTCGGTATTTGCGGGCAATGGCCTGGTAACTCAAGATGAGGACTCCTTCTGATTTATGGATTGATTCAGGACTGTCAGGGACAGGATACCTCAGGCGGCAGTAGTTATAAAGCAGTGTGATAGTGAAGCGAGCCGGATTGAATGGATGCCCCGGCTTCGCCGGATAACCGATCCGCAATTGTCTTTTGTTGAGTATCGGGTTTAAGATAGCGCCCGATCTATGCTGACTTGTAGATGCAGGACCCCACATCAGAGTGATCACTATCCTTTGAGATAGCTTGTCATTGAAGGTAGCTTTCAATTCTATCGCTGTCTGACAAGGCAGGCTGTAGCCGACTGTCTACAGCCGAACATAACCTGACTAAACAAACCTATAACCAGGGAGAAAAATAAATGCCAGGAACAACAAGTCCGAGTCCGGCCCTTGCCGGAATAGATGCCGAGATTCGTGCATTGCAGGATCAGATCAGCATCTTGCAGGATATGAGAAGACAATACGCCGGGACAGGCGGTCGCGCCACTGCGGCTGCGGCTGTGCCTAAGAGCGCGGTAGCCCGCAAAGCGAAACCGCGAAAGGGTGGTAAGAAAAAGATGTCGCCGGGGGCTCGCGCTAAAGTGGGGTCATCGGTCGGCGCGCGCTGGGCGAAAGCAAGAGCCCATGGTTTCAAAAGCCTGAAGGAACTGGCGGCTTGGGAGAAGGCTCAGGAAGGCAAAGGTGCCAAAGCGAAGAAAAGTGCCAAGGCAGGTAAGGCTGCTAAAGCGAAGAAGGGTGGCAAAGCGCCAGCCGCACACGCGGCCTGAAATACCGAATACAGGTCTGAAAATGGGACAGGCTCCGGTGACTACCGCGGCACATCCGAGCAGCACTACCGTTGCTACCTTCCGGTCCTGGCGGGGTTCATGCGCTCGAGATTGCACGGAGGCCGGAGCCTGATAAGTAAGGATGAGGGCGGAAGGATGAAGCAGGGAAGCAGGTCCTGTCTTTCTTTCATCCTTCCGCCCTCACCCCTCGTCCTTCAATCTGGCGGAGAGGGCGGGACTCGAACCCGCACAGGCCTTTCGACCCGCCGCGCTTCCAACGCGGTGCCATACCAATTAGGCGACCTCTCCGAGGGAGACCACAAATCCGGGGATGTGAACTTTCCGGATCAGAAGCTGGCGGAGAGGGTGGGATTCGAACCCACGGTACCCGTCAGGGTACAACGGTTTTCGAGACCGCCCGATTCAGCCACTCTCGCACCTCTCCGTAAAAACCTTGCCCCCCGAAGACCCTCCGGGTCTCCGGGTTCTTCAACTTTTGCCCTCAGCCGTCTGATCTAAGGACCTGACCGGCCCCCGTCTTGCGCCGCCGCCTGAAGAATTCCTGCATCAGTTCGCGGCACGCCTGTTCACGTATGCCAGCCGTGATCTCCACTCGATGATTCAAAGAACTGCTCGTGCAGATCTGGAAGAAAGAGGCCACTGCACCGGCCCGCGCGTCTGCCGCGCCGTAAACCAGCCGTCTGACGCGCGAATTGACCAGCGAACCGGCGCACATCGCGCATGGCTCAATCGTCACGTAGATCGTGGCCCCTGCAAGGCGGTAATTGCCGATGGCCTTCGCCGCTTCACGGAGCGCCAGAATCTCCGCGTGGGCCGTCGGGTCATTCAATCCGATTGGCTGATTGTACCCGCGACCGACGACCCGGTTATCAATCACCACGACGGCGCCGATGGGAACTTCATCCGCGTCGCGTGCCCGACGCGCTTCGGCCAGAGCAAAGTTCATAAAGAACTCGTCAGATGGATTCACGTTTTCAGCCTGACGGTTTGCCCTTGCCATTGTTGCTGCGCCAAACGCGATTGGAGATGGTAATGGCCCGGGGTGTGCCTGTCAAGCCGTTATTCCAGGCAGGTTTTCGTCCGTCTTCAGCCTGGCTGTTGCTCATTCGCGGCAAAACAGAAAGCCTCCCGCAGTCGGATCAGACGGCGCTCAGGAGGCGGATAATTTGCAGCAATCAGGCTTCTGTTTCAGTCGGCGAGAATAATCCCGTCGGCGAGGATAATGCCGTCAGCGAGGATGATCCCGTCGGCCAGGATGATCCCATCGGCGAGAATGATCCCATCAGCCAGGATGATGCCGTCGGCCAGAATAATGCCGTCGGCGAGGATTATGCCGGCGCTGTCTATCCGCACTGCCCCACGGCTTAACCCGACACCCGAAGAGAGCAGCCCGTTCTGATTGCGCAGTCGCCTTTCGGTCACGCGGGCGCCATCGCCCGGCACGAGCCCCGGAGAATAAATGCCCTGCCAGTGCGTCATCAGTCTGCGGCCCCAGGCAAAGCAGTGATTGAGAATCACGCCCTGCCCCCACACGCAGTTTTCACCCGCAATAACACTGCCCTGCCAGGCAGGCAGGTTGCCGGAGAGCATGGGTTGATCGTGATCGAGATAACGGGCATCGCCCCGAATCAGCCGGGCCAGACGGACTGCCCCTTCGACATTCAATTCGCCCGCGCCCTGCTCGAAGTTATTGAATCCGGCGAGCGGCTGCGCGGTGTAGGTCAGAATGGCCTTGACCAGATTGGGCGTGAGCGAGGGATTGGCCTGCAACACCAATGCGGCTGCGCCAGCCACGATGGGCGCCGACATGGAACTGCCGCTGAGCCTCATCAGTTGTTCCGACGGGTCGGAGTTGAAACTGGCTGATAGCTGCGGGTTATTACTGATCAGCTTATTCGGACTCCCGGCGGATGTGAACGCGCTCGCGCCGATCAGATTATTGCCCGGCGCGATGAGGTCAGGCTTGATCAGATTGTCGTAACGCCTGACGCCGTATTCATCAACCGTGAACCCGCGCGTCGGCCCGCGTGAACTCCAGGTCGCGACCTTGTCATCTGAACGCCCGTCCGTCCCGCAGGTGTTCGCCGCCCCGACGGTGACGACTGACGGCTCGATGCCCGGAGAGTGAATGCCGCCGTAAATTTTCTTTCCGTTACTATCTTTCCCGTTGTTGCCCGCGGCACAGACTACGAGGATGCCGGCGTCGTGTGCGCGACGCACGGCCAGGCAGAGCGGGTCGTTGTGATAGCTGTCCGTCACCAGAGCGCCAAGGCTCAGGTTGATGACGCGGAGGTTGTAAGCATCCTTGTTGTTAATGCACCACTCGATGGCCTGGATGATGGCGCTCTCGGTCCCGATGCCGTTATCGTCGAGGACGCGCAGGCTGATCAGACTGACTCCGGGCGCGACGCCGCGGTAATCGCCCCCGGCAAACCTGCCGTCGCCGGCGAGCAGCGAGGCCACATGCGTGCCGTGGCCGTAAACGTCGTCAGGCGTCCCCTGGCCGGTGAAATCCAGACTCTCGATAATCTTCGAATGTCCGTAATCATCTTTGAGCAGGCCGTGATTCGTGGAAATCCCGCTGTCGAGAATCGCCACACCGACGCCTGCGCCGTCGAGTGCGCTCATCCGGCCAGCAGCCCGTCGCGCCTGCATTGCGCCGGTCGTTACGTCAACGTGGCCGAGTGAGCGAACCTGCCGTTCGGACGAGATGAAGGAGACAGCTTTGTCATCGGCCAGCGCGACCGAGCGGTTCAGCGGCAATTCGACCGCGATCTGATTGAGTGAAGTGAAAACCCTTTTGATCCGCGCTCCGGCGGCCCTGAGTCTGCCGAGATCCTGTTCAGTGATCTGTCCATTGGCCTGGATGATGAGGGAACGCCGTGCCGCCAGCGCCCTCTGATTGTTGCGTGTCACCGCACGATTGATTTCTGCCCTGAGTTCGTGGGAAATCCGCTGGGGTGGCGCTGCGTTCTGGCGCGCGGCATTGTCACGTACGCCCCCGGCATACGTGCTGCCGGCAATCATGATGACCGGCAGCAGTAACCACATCAGAGGGGTAATCCTGGGAAAGAGGGTGGTAGCGGAATGGGGGTCAGAGATGACTGCCGGGCGCTGTTCCGGGCGCACAAATTTCATAAAGCTTACCTTTTACTCGACGGTCAGGGACACGGGTGGTTACAGAGCAACAAATGATCTGGTGCCCGAAGAGTTCAGATGTTCCGGGTTTCGACTGGACGGGACTAGAGACCGCAATCCTGCGCCTGCTGCGCGACGCTTTTGGTGACAGGGGCGTCGGGCTGGCCGGACGAAGATCAGCAGATTGATCTGCTTCGCCTCTCTACTGTCTTAAGCTTATATCGGGTTGTCTCAGGTGGCTCGCCTGGGCGGGGAGCGCCTTGGAAGGAATGTCAGTAAGGGCCCGGACAGCCTTCATTGGCAGGCCGTATTCTAGGTATCACAGTTTGATTGTCAATGTATTTTTTTCCCTTCTCCTCATTTTCCAGTGAGTCGGAATGAGACAGCGCGAGTCGTTATGGTGTTGACTGAGTTCGGGCAAAAGAGTGTGCCAGCAGGTCGGGTTGCTTTTCTGAGTCTCGCTGACTTCACGCGAGACGCGCCGACTTCGCACACCACCGGCACACCGGTTAAAGTTCGGCCGATGCGGCATGACTGATCATCGCTTGCATCAGCCGAAACAGTTCGGCCCGCCAACCGGCGACTGATCATCGCTGGCGCAATCCGCGACCTTCGGCGGACGGCGGGCCGGAGATTATTCGAAGGATGACCGTGAAGGAGGTCAGAGTGTCCAAAGAGTTCCCAAACATCTTTGTTCCAGCGCAACCAGACAAGCCTGAGTACGAATCAGCAAAGCTTTTGATCCGTTGTGAGTTCTTGCTTCTGGCGGGCGAGCGAGAGCCCGATCTTATTTATAGCTTGTTCGATCAGTGCTATGACTTATTTCTCAAGGCAAAAGGATTGTTCGATGTGCCGGAGGAGCAGTTGTCGAAAGATGATCGGAATAAGCAGATCATATATACCAATGCCTTAGGTCACTGGTGTGAGCGGTGGAGCATTTACAGCAATTGGTACGCCGTACATGCCGACAAGGTTATGGAGGATTACGACACCCTTATCACTTCTTTGACGCATCGTCTAAAGGGAGCCTTTGGCCCAGGTTCAACTCCTTTGCCTTTGTTGGGACCACCGGGGGGGAATCTTTCTCAATCTGAAATCAGACGCGAACATCAGCGTCGTTGCTGGAAAGAAGCCGCGGAAGAAATGCGGGACATTGCATTTCTTCCGGTGAGGCGGACTCTGTACTCTTCGGTTCCCTGCCCGGATGGGTTGCGCCCTTACGACGGCACTGGCCGGGAAAAATACCTGAAAAGAGTCGAAGAAGATGTGAGAGCCTGGATTGAGTTCAAGCAACCATCTGCCTTCCCGAGACCCCAGATCATCACCAGCCCTCTGCGCTGTCTTGGGCAGTCGGAAAAGGATTCCATTGTAAAGACCATAAAAAGGCGCGCGAAAAAGTATTGTCAGAGCGCCGAAAAAGAACTTGAAAAACATGGATTCAGCAGGGGTCGTGCGCAGACAGCGATCTGGCAGCACCTGGAGTGGACTGTTGCACGGATTATTCAGAGAAAAGACTGGGCTGAAATGTTCCCTGAACGCACTTTCGCGCCAGAATCGAAGAAAAGGGAATACGACAAAATTCAAAAAGCTGTTAAGCGGATGCTGGTGGAAGACCTTGGCTTGCCAGGAACTGCCGCTGATTGGAAGGCCCCTTGAAATCCGGCTTCGACATCAGGCCGGTGAAAAAGCGAAAAAAGCGCATCATTTGTCGAGTTTCTGTCTCGTCTATACAGGTGAGCCCCACTGAGGGTGGCTGAAACCGCAGGAATGCTGATAAGCCGTCAACTCGACATTGGCACCTGAAATTTCAACGAATCCGGGGTTTGATGTCGAAAAAACTCTGGTTTAATTCCGATGTGAGTTGATTTGAAAAGAACCTGACAGTGAAAGGAGTTATTCAGTATGGCTGAACTGTTGACAGTGCCGCAGGCGAAAGAACGGTACGGTTTTGAAGCGGATCGCTGGTACTTGTGGGCGCGTGAGAATTTCTTCGGCGACCTTCCAGTGATCGTGAGATTCGGAAGACAGATTCGGGTGAATGCTGAGGCCTTCGAGCAGTTTGTCGCCAAAGGCGGCAAGTCGTTGCCCGGCGGTTGGCGGCGTGAGCCTCAAACATCTGTCGCGCTCGCGACAGCATGAAGTTCGGCGATTCCGTGAGCGTCCGGTGACCGACCAGGATCTGAACGCAAGCGAAATCGCCGTTACCAACCACCACTGAAATGGCATAAGTTGGGCGGCAAGTGTATCTCAGCCCGCCCCTCCCGCGCCAGAAATCCAGAAAGGAAATCACGATGCATTTATCAGAAAAAGCGAAGGCCCAGCTCACGTTTGCCGACGTGACCGGGCCGATTTCCCAAGCGCAGATTGAACACGCAAATCCTATCACTCAACCGAGTGCCAGACAAGCCAGGAATTTTGACAGTCCGCAACCTTGCGCCAAATGCGGCAAACCGACAAAAGTTCCATGGTTGATTGTGATCATCACGCATGCCTCACAACCCGTCGAAGTCAGGAAGTGCTGCGCGTCGTGCAGCGCATTGGTTCGTTACTCCCCGCCGGCAGAGCAGTTCGCCTGCTGCTCTGAAATCGCGCAACAGGCAGGAGGGAGGCGGGCCGCATGAGTGCTTCCGTTGCTTCTTTCCCCGTTGCTCAGCTTTTCCCACACCACGCAAAGCTGATTACTGATTCAGCCATCAGCGAGGAAGTGAAGGCAGCGCGCGGGTATCGAACAGTCACCACCAAAGCGGAGCTTAAAAGACTCCGCTTTGGTGAGTACCAGTGCCTGACGCCTGCCCTTCTGGTTCCGGTCTGGGGTGTGACCGGCGACATAGTCACTTATCAGATCAGACCGGACTATCCGCGCCAGAACAAAAAAGGGAAAACGCTCAAGTACGAAACTCCCGCCGATTCGCAGATCAGGCTGGACGTGCCGCCGCTGGCGCGGCAGTGGCTTGGCGATCCTGAAAAACCACTCTTCATTACTGAAGGCGCGCGCAAGGCCGATTCGGCGGTCAGCAGGGGGCTTTGTTGCATCGCCCTGCTCGGCGTCTGGAACTGGCGAGGGTCGAACGACGACGGCGGCAAAACCGCGCTGGCCGACTGGGAGTCAATCCCACTCAACGAACGCAAGGTTTATATCGTCTTCGACAGCGACCTGATGGAAAAGAAGGCCGTCCATCAGGCACTGGCGCGACTGAAGCAGTTTCTCGAATCACGCGGCGCTGACGTGCGAATTGTTTATTTACCATCAGGTGAAGGTGGCGCGAAGATCGGAATGGATGACTTTTTTGCGGCTGGCCACTCCGTTGACGATCTGTTTGCTCACGCGACAAGTAAACTCCGGTTGCCAGAAGAGCCGGCGAATGAGAATCCGGCGATCCCGCGCGGCTTCAAACTCACGGACACAGGGGTCTATGCGATTCAGCAGAATGACGAAGGCGACTCCGAAGACGTTTTCGTCTGTTCACGGCTGGAGGTGACGGCGGGCACGCGCAGCGATGAATCAGACACCTGGGGCAAGATGCTTGAATTCAATGATCCTGACGGCGTGGCGCATCGGTGGTTAATGCCCATCTCGTCACTGGCGGGCGACGGAACCGATGTGCGAGCCAGACTGATGCACGAGGGTTTGATCATCGCTCCGGGCCGCAGGGTGCGTGATCTGCTTGCAACTTATATTCTGACCAGCAGTCCGAATGATCGCGCGGTCTGTGTGTCGCGCACCGGCTGGCACGGTGAGGGCAGCTTTGTTTTCCCTGACACCACGATCAACCAGCCGGACGGCGAGCGAATTCTGTTACAGACGAGCGCGGACTTCGCGCACGCGCTCCGCGTCTCGGGCACACTCGATGACTGGAAATCTCAAATCAGCCAATACTGCCCGGGTAATCCGCTGCTGGCATTCAGCACCTCGACAGGTTTCGCCGCTGCACTGCTGAAGCCGCTCGAAATCGAATCCGGCGGGTTTCATTTCCGATCAGGAAGCAGCAAAGGCAAAACCACGCTGCTGCACGTCGCGGCCAGCACCAGCGGCGGCGGTCGTGAGCCTTATGTCGAGACCTGGCGCGCGACTGCAAACGGTATCGAGGCTGTGTGCGAACGGCATAACGATTTGTTGTTGCCTTTGGATGAAATCGGGCAATGCGATCCGGCACAGGCCGCGGAAGTGGCATATCTGATCGCCAACGAGCAGGGCAAAGCCCGGATGGCACGGAGCGTCACAGCGCGCAGGCGGATAACCTGGCGGACACTGTTCCTGTCATCAGGTGAAATCTCACTGGCCAGTCATGTCGCGCAGATCGGACGGCGCACGAAGGCCGGTCAGGAAGTGCGACTGCTCGACATTCCGGTCGGAGATCACGCCTTCGGTGTCTTTGACGACCTGCACGAATTCAAGTCGGGGCAGGAATTCGCCGATCACCTGAAGACTTCAGCCAGAAGATTCTACGGCGTCCCGCTTCGCGACTTCCTGGAGAAGCTGACTGCCGATCTTCCGCAGGTGGATCTTCGCGCAGCTTTCAATACCTACCTTGCAAAATTCTTCACCCTGAAAACTGATGACGAAGGTGAATCGCTTGTTCCGGTCGGGGCCGGTGGCGAGGTCAAACGGGCCGCAACCAGATTCGCGCTCGTGGCCTTCGCTGGTGAGATGGCCACTGCATACGAAATCACCGGCTGGTCGGAAGGTGAAGCAGAGAAGGCGGCTGTGGAGTTGTTCAACCTGTGGCTGGCGAATCGCGGCACAACCGGCAGCGCTGATGATGCGGCAATGCTGCGTCAGGTGCGAGCCTTCATCGAAGCACACGGTGCCAGCAGGTTTGAGACTACCGAGACAGACCGGGTGGTCAATCGTGTCGGCTTTCTCAACAGGCGGGGCGAGACGACTGAATATTGTTTCTACCCGGAAGCATTTCAGCGCGAGGTGTGCGCCGGCTACGACTTTCGCGCGGTTGCGCGTGCGCTGAATGCGCAGGGCTGTCTGGTCAAAGGTGAGGGTAAGAACATGCCGGCGAAGCGCACGCCACCGCTCGAAGGCAGGCAGACCCGCGTCTTTGTTGTGCTATAGCTTTCAAGAAAATGTTATTTGACAAAACAGTTTGTTGACAGTGATGTCAGCTCAGGCGGCGATTCCGAACAGCGCCAGCACCTCCTCGTGACGATTGGTGAATTTGACCAGCGCGGAGTCCACTTTGGCCGTC
>DASRDU010000022.1:0-96716 GCA_035652435.1 Blastocatellia bacterium | reverse complement strand
ATTCGACGGCGCGACGGCACATCAGACTTCATGACCTCCTTGAGTTGCTGACGTTGTGCTTTGGTGAGCGGCTCGACGAACTTCGTGGGTCTTTTCATAGCCCGCTCATTTTATCTCAAAATTTATGCTTGGGTGCTTATTACAGCAACGCTGCCCCGACCCGGCTGTGATGCTTGCCAGGGTCAATTCATTCTCGGTGTGGAAGCTCGCAGATGCGGGCTAAGTTATTGATTCTTCGTTCGGCTTTCTGAGAATGAATAGACCCTGGATGCTTGCGACAGAGCTAACGAGGAAACTATGATGTACGAGAAAGAGGCATTGATTGGGAAAACAGATCACCTCTTTAAGCGGCATTCAGGCTTGCGAGCGCGCAGGACACAACAGAAATAACGAAGACGGAGGCGGGGAAAGGGATGTGACCGCAGGATTGCAGCCGGGCTGGTAACGGGATGAAACACACGACTACCACCAGATTTCAAAACCCCTTCACCTGTGCCGGGGGTAGTCTGGCAGCCTTACTCGCGGTCTTCCTGATGCTGGCAGCATCTTCCGCGGGGCTGGCTCAGTCGGGCGTTTCTATTGTCTCCGATCTTTACAGCTACAACGGCAGCGTCGGCGTGAACGCCACGGCTACTCCGATCAGCGTCAGCGGCCAGCCGTTCACCCAGGGGTATCGCATCACGGTCAGTGGCACTTCGGCGAATATCGCTGATGCAGGCCTCTGGTGGAAAACCACTCAGATGATCAGTGCCGGGGATAATCTGACCGTCAGTTTTCGGGTGCGAAAGATTGCGCCTCTCGACCACAACAACATTCGCGGAATCGTCACTTTCGAGCAGGCGTCCGCGCCCGGTATCAGATCGCTCGCCACCACTTTCCCCTGCAACAGCGATGTCTGGACGCAGTACGTCATTCCTTTCAAAGCCGCCGCCAGCTTCGCCGCCGGGGAAGCGCAACTTTCCTTTCAATTCGCCTTCGGGCCACAGACTTTTGAACTGGGCGACATCAGCCTGATCAATTATGGCCCGACGCCGCCGCTGAATGCGCAGGGCAGTTCAGTTCTGCCTGCCAGCGTCCCTCAAAGCTACTTCTCTTATTTCGATTCGCAGGTTGGCGGCTCCGCCGCGGTCGTTTCAGTTTCTGGCCAGAGCTTTACCCAGGGCATTCAGATCACGACGAATGGCACGTCGGCGCAGATTTACAATTCAGGCCTGGGATGGAATACCGCTGCGGCGATCAGCAAAAATGATGCACTGCTGCTGAGTTTCCGCGCGCGCAAACTGGAACCGTCGGGTGATGGTTTTATCAGGGCACAGGCAGTCTTTGAGAAAAGCTCTGATCCTTACGATAAATCCGTGACGCTCCCTTTTCCGAATGACACCGGTGAATGGAGGCTGTTTCAGGTTCCATTCAAATCAGTCGCCGATTACGCGCCGGGTCAGGCGCATCTGATTTTTCATTTCGCCAGCGGCCCGCAGAAGTTTGAAATCGCCGACATCTCGCTGCTCAATTACGGGCAGACCGTGCAACTCAGCCAGTTGCCAAATTCCTCGTATTATCCCGGTCGCGATGCGAATGCCGCGTGGCGCGTCGAAGCGAACAGCCGCATCAATCAATATCGCAAAGGTGATCTGACGGTGAACGTGCGTGACATCAATGGCAACCCACTGCCCGGCGCCACGGTGTTCGTGCAACAAACCAGACACGCCTTCAAATTCGGTTCGGCAATCACTGCGGCGCGGCTGACTGGCGGCGGCACGGATAACGACCTTTACCGTTCGCGTGTGGCCAGTCACTTCACGACCTCGGTTTTTGAAAATGATCTGAAGTGGGGGCTGTGGGAATGCACTACCTGTCAGAGCTTCAATAAGGGAAATACGCGGGCGGCAATCACGTGGCTGCTTGAAAACAACCTCTCCGCGCGCGGCCATAACGCGATCTGGCCGAGTTGGAAATATATGCCGACGGGTCTGCAATCGCTCAGCCCCGATGCGTTGCGCCAGCGCATTGATGATCGTTTTGCCGATGTGCTGGGTGACCCCGGGGTGAATGGGAAGCTGTATGAGTGGGATGTACTCAATGAGCCTTATACCAACTACGACGTGCAGGGGCGGATCGGTGGTGTGGCGGGCGTGGCCCAGTCAAACGGCGTGCTGGGCAATCAGGAAATGGTCCGGTGGTATCAGAATGCCCGTCGCCTCGATCCGACCACCAGGCTCTATATCAACGATTACGACATCCTCGAAGCGGGCGGCGGCGCGATCCAGCATCAGGATTATTACTTCGCGGTGATCAACTGGCTGCTCGACAACGGCGCGCCACTCGACGGCGCCGGCATTCAGGGCCATTTCGCCGGAGTGACGCCGATTCCGACACTGCAATCAATCATCGAAAGGTATTCGCAACTGCGCGTGCCGCTTTCGATCACGGAGTTCGACTTCGCGACAGCGGATGAGCAACTCCAGGCCGATTTCACGCGCGACCTGATGACACTCGTCTTCAGCTACCCGAAGTTCGACGATTTCCTGATGTGGGGATTCTGGGAAAACTCCCACTGGATGCCGCTCGGCGCAATGTATCGCGGCGACTGGTCATCGAAGCCGAACGCCCTGGTTTACAACGATCTGTTGTTCAGAGAGTGGTGGACGAACACGAACGGCCCTTCCGATGCGGCGGGACGTTACACGGTGCGCGGCTTCAAAGGCACATACCACGTCACGGCTGTTTACGGACGAGCGAGCCAGACCGTCACGGCGACGCTCGATAACAATGGCGAAGTGACGATCAGCCTTCCCGTTTCACAGAGGCGAGCGATCCGCCGCGAGACGCCACCGGGTCGCCGGGTCAGCCCCTGAAACATACCGAACCTGCTCAGGAGGAATTCAATCACTACACCCGGTAAATCAACCACGGGGATCAGGGGGCAGAAGGGAAAACCAAACCAGAAGATCTGCTGCTTTCCCCGTGTCCTCCGGGGTTGGGTAGTTTGATTCTGTCCCTGCCCCTTACTGAAGCAAATCCACCCTGCCGCTCTTCAGGTTGTAATAACCGCCGACGATTTTCAATTCCCCTTCCCTGACCATCTTCGCTAACACCGGGTCGCTTGCTTTGAGCTGGCTCGCGACCAGTTCGACGTTGGCTTTGACGACCTGCGCGGTGTGTTCAGCCTGCGAAGGCTTGCGAGCTTCCGGCTGGCTCGCATTGACTTTATCCACCGCGGGTTTGATGGCATCAACCAGCGCAGCTACGTGAGCTTCCCTGTTATTTGCGATGGCGGCAGAGACCGCGCCGCAGCTTTCGTGCCCCAGCACCAGTACGAGCTTCGCGCCGAGGTGTTCGGCGGCGTATTCGATGCTGCCGATCACGGCGTCATTCGCGACGTTGCCGGCCACGCGGACGACGAACAGGTCGCCGAGCCCTTTATCGAAGACCACTTCGGGCGGCACGCGCGAATCCGAACAACTCAGGATAATCGCGAAAGGGCGCTGCCCGTTCTTTGCCAGATCGACGCGCCGGGCGATGGAATCATTGGGGCGCTGCATTCGGTGAGCCACGAACCGCCGGTTGCCGGCAATCAGCTTCTGCAACGCTTCCGCCTGCTCGCTGGCCGCTGATTTCCCGGATGCGTGGTGTTGTGTCTTCGGCTTTGAATCACCCGCGCTCACGGTGAAGAGCGCGACGAGGAGCAACAGGCACAGGGGGACTCTTTTCATGGTGAACTCCTTCCAGTGGGTTGGGGCTTTGGAGAGAGAGAAGAGTTCACCGCAGAGGCGCAGAGAGAACAGAGACAGCGCAGAGGTTTATGTTTTTCTCTGCGTTACCTCAGCGAACTCCGCGTCTCTGCGGTGAAGGAGCCTTTCGGAATAAGCCTTCTGATTATGCGCCGGGACTCAATTATCGCTGTGGCCGTTCTTCTGCTGCTGCGAGCCCAGGCGCTCGACGTCAATCACGCCGTCAACACTCTTGATGGCGCTGATGACGCGCTCCAGGTGTTTCAGGTCCATGATGTCAACGGTCACGTCAATGCGCCCGCTGCCGTTGCTGAGTACGCTGGCGCGGGCGTCGCGGATGTTGGTCTTGATGTTGGCAATCGCGTTGGTCAGCATCGCCAGCATGCCCTGACGGTCTTCGGTGCTGACCGAGAGCGTGACGGCGTAGGCCGAAGGCGCGCTGCCGTCGGCGCCGATCCAGTCCACGTCCACGATGCGCTCGCGATTGACCATCAGGTTGGCGGCGTTGCGGCAGCGCTTTGCGTGGACGGCGACGCCTTTGCCCAGCGTGATGTAACCGATCACGTCTTCGCCGCGGATCGGGTTGCAGCAGCGCGCGCGGTAAACCATCACGTCGTCAATCCCCTTCACCGTGATGCGGTCTTCGCCGAGCCGCAGGGCCTTGCGCACGACGTCGCTGACCTTCTGGAACCGCGTGGTTTTGCCCTGCTCGACTTCGGCCAGTTTCTCTTCGGGGATGAAGCGCACCAGAATTGATTTGGGCGACAATTTGCCGTAACCAATTGTCGCGAACATGTCGTCAATCTTCGGGATGCCCTGGTCGCTGAGGATCTGGGGCAGGCGCTCGTCTTCCAGCACCTGTTTGACCTTCACGCGAAGGCGCGCGGCTTCTTTCTCAAAGAGCTTGCGCCCGATCTCGATTGACTGAATGCGCTGTTGTTCGGTCAGCCAGTGTTTGATCTTGCCGCGGGCCTTGGAAGTGACGACGAAGTTGAGCCAGTCGCGGCTGGGGCGGTGGCCGGGCGTCGTCAGAATCTCGACGATCTCGCCGTTGCGCAGCTCGTATTTCAGCGGGACGATGCGGCCGTTGACCTTCGCGCCCGTACAGAGGTTGCCGACTTCGGTGTGAATTGCGTAGGCGAAGTCAACCGGCGTGGCCCCGCGCGGCAGCTGCACGACCTTGCCCTTGGGCGTGAAGGCGTAGACTTCCTTGGGATACAGGTCGAGTTTGAGAGTATCAACGAATTCGCGCGCGTCGGGCAGTTCCTGCTGCCATTCGACCAGCCGGCGCAGCCACTTCGTCGTCTCGTCTTCGCTCGTATCCAGCCCCTTGCCTTCCTTGTATTTCCAGTGCGCGGCGATGCCCTCTTCGGCGATGTGGTGCATCTCTTCGGTGCGAATCTGGACCTCGAACGGCTGGCCTTCGTCACCGACGACCGAAGTGTGCAGCGACTGATAGCCATTTTCGCGCGGCGTCGCGATCCAGTCCTTGAAGCGCCCCGGCACCGGGTGCCAGTTCTGATGAATGACGCCGAGTGCCGCGTAACAATCGCGCACGTCTTTGGTCAGAATGCGGATGGCGACGAGGTCATAAACCTGATCGAGCGTGATCTTCTGCCGGCGAATCTTCAGGTAAACGCTGTAGAGGCGTTTGGTGCGCCCTTGCACTTCGACGATGGGAACGTCCTCTTCAGCCATGTGCTGCGTGATGCGCGCTTTGACCTCTTCGAGGAATGTGTCAATCGCCGTGCGCCGCCGCTCAATCGCCGACTGAAGTTTTTCATAGGACTCCGGGTCGAGATGTTTGAAGGCGAGTTCTTCAAGTTCGGCGCGAATCTTCCCCATCCCGAGCCGGTGCGCGATGGGCGCGTAAACGTCGAGCGTTTCCTGCGCGATCCGGTTGCGCTTTTCGGCTGAGAGGTGCTGAAGCGTCCGCATGTTGTGCAAGCGGTCGGCCAGTTTGACCAGCACCACGCGGATGTCGTCCACCATCGCCAGCAGCATTTTGCGCAGGTTTTCCGCCTGAGCCTCTTCGCGCGAAACTTTGCCGAGGTTGCTGATTTTGGTGACGCCGTCAACCAGATGGGCGACTTCCGGGCCGAAATAATCGCTGATGTTATCGAGCGTGGTCAGCGTGTCTTCGACCACATCGTGCAGCAACCCGGTGCTGACCGTCACCACGTCGAGTTTCATATCCGCCAGAATCCCGGCAACCGAAAGCGGATGAATGAGATAAGGCTCGCCCGATTTGCGCACCTGATCGCGGTGTTCCTTGGCCGAAAAGATGTACGCCCGCCGCAGCAGATCAAGGTCTGCGTCGGGATGATATTTCTCGACCGTTTTGACGACATCCTCAAAGCGAATCATCGCCGCCGATTATAGCAGGCAGGGCAAGGGGAAAGGGAAGCGCTGATTGGTCAGACCTGTGATCTTTTTCCTGCTTGACAAATTTTGCAAGGCGACGGTCTAATGCCGCTTCCCCGCCCCACGGGTCTGATCCTGATTTTTCATCCCGTCTGATCCATGAAAGTGCATGCCATTTCCTGCTGATCTTCCGTTCGCCTTTTACGCCGTCGTGGCTTTTGTTTTCGGCCTGATGGTGGGCAGCTTTCTGAACGTCGTAATCTGGCGCGTGCCGCGCGGCGAGTCAATCGCCTTTCCCGGCTCACATTGCGGAAGCTGCGACGCGCCGGTGAAGCCATACGACAACATTCCGCTGATCAGTTACGCGGTGCTGGGCGGGAAATGCCGCGCGTGCAAGGCGAAAATCTCATTGATTTACCCGGCGGTTGAACTGCTGACGGGTTTGCTGTTTCTGGCTGTCGTCTGGGAAAGCGGGCCGACATGGGTGGCGATTGCGGAGATGATTTTCGTTGCGTTGATGGTTTCGCTGACATTCATTGATGCGAAGCATAAGCTGCTGCCGAATGTGATTACTTATCCGGCATTTCTGTTTGGGATTACAGCAGTCACCACACTGGCTTGGTGGAGTGTATTGATCGGGACAAAGCCAAGAGACCCGGCTTACCACAGATTTTATGGCTTTCAGCCTGAAATTGATTTCGCGTTTTTCCGGCCCTCGGTATACGGGGCATTGCTGTTGGCCCTTGCCGCGCCGGTGTTCTGGGTCATTGACCGACTCGATGATGTCCTCTTCGGCAAGTATTTCGAATGGACGGAAGATGAAAAGATTGAGGACGAACCTCCAGATCTGGAGAAAGAGCGCGCAGCACAGCGGCAGCACGACCGAGTGGTCTACGGAACAATGATTCTCGGAGTTGTGCTAGCTATTGCTTGGGCCATCAAGGGCTACCTGCTTTCAACTCGCGGCGCCACAGGGATAGCTGATATTGAAGGCGATGCGTACGATCTCGCATACTCCAATCTGCTCCGCGCGTGGCTCGGCGCGCTCGTCGGCGGCGGGATCATCTGGCTGCTGCGCGCGGCTTATTTTTATGTTCGCGGATTTGAGGGAATGGGACTCGGTGATGTAAAGCTGATGGCAGTCATCGGCGCATTTCTCGGCTGGCAATCAGCCATCTTGGTCATCCTCGTCGGCTCGCTGCTCGGCTCAATCATCGGCGTGGTTCTTGCGCGAAAAAGTGATGAGGGAATGAAAACTGCCCTGCCCTACGGAGTCTTCCTTGGCCCGGCGGCAGTGTTCGCACTCTTCTTTGGCAATTCGCTGGTTCAATGGTACGCCAGCAAAGCCTTCCACTGACATTACTGGAAGCACGCGGACAGGATAATATCCGTCCGCGTGCTTTCTGGCTGAGAACGCTACTGAGCAATCAGCTGTAACCCTGATTCTCAGGCAATCGCCGAAGCGATCTCTTCAAGGCAGAGATACTTCCTCCACTCCGGCCTTGAATCGGCTGCCTGAATCATGACAGCCCGTTCCAGACCGTAGTAGAGCGCACTCGGATTCGACAGCAGCGGCATCCGAGCTTCATCCGGCGTGCGATCACCCTTTCGCTGATTGCATTCCTTGCACGACGCGCACAGGTTTTCCGGCACCGACTGACCTCCCCTCGACCGCGGAATGATGTGGTCAAGCGTCAGGTCGAACTGAGTCCCGCGCCGACCGCAATACTGGCAGCGGTGCTTGTCGCGGATCAGGATGCGCAACCGGCTGACCATCCGGTTCTGCCGGCGCGTGCGCGTGTCCACATAACGCACGAGTCGTACGACCGCAGGCACGTCGAATTCAAACCGCGCCGTCCGCAACACCCGGCCCTCGTCGCGTTCGATGATCTCTGCCGCCTTCCTCCAGACCAGCGCGAGCGCCTTCGGAGCCGACACCAGATTGAGCGGCTCGTACGAAGCGTTAAGCAGAAGGACTCTCCTTGAGATGATTCGTTGTGATGACTCCATAAATTACTCTCGCGCTGTACAGCAACCTTCAGATTTGCTGGTGTTTCCGTTAAAGGCACGTTGTTATGAAACTCGGCAAACCGGAAAGTTCGCCGCTACATCTGGCGGGTTCGGAAGGACTTGAACCTTCGACCTCTCGTTTAGAAGACGAGCGCTCTGGTTCCAACTGAGCTACGAACCCTGATTGTTCTGAAGCAATTCATAGCTTTGACCCGTTATTCCAAGCTGGAGGTGACGGTGAGACTTGAACTCACGACCTGCTGCTTAGGAGACAGCCGCTCTGGTTCCAGCTGAGCTACGCCACCCTGTTATCCGCACAAGTAAAAAGTAAGCTGGCCTTTCCGGCGCTCCGACTTTTACCTTTTTACTTTCTCCTTTGTCTTAAACTGGTGGTTGGGCGAAGACTCGAACTCCGTCCTTTCGGGCTTCAACCGAATGCACTGCCTGTTGTGCGACCCAACCCTGATCAGGCTTTGCCCCCCGCCCGCCTGCTTTCCATCAGCTCTGTCCCCGTTTACATCGGCCAATGACTAACGGGCGAGGGACAAACTCAGCCTCCGTGGCAGGACTCGAACCTGCGCCCTCCTGATTCGTAGTCAGGCGCTCTGATTCCACTGAGCTACACGGAGATAACTTTACAAAGACCTGATCGGGATGGCTGGAATCGAACCAGCGTGAACTTGTTCCCAGGACAAGTGGGTGGCCTCTACCCTACATCCCGAAATTCTGGGGCCGGTGATGAGAATCGAACTCACGACCTCAGCCTTACCATGGCTGCGCTCGTACCGACTGAGCTACACCGGCAAATCTGATGGAGTCGGCGGGACTCGAACCCGCAATAACTGGTTTGCAGGACCAGCGCCTTGCCAGTTTGGCCACGACCCCGTTTTCAATTCGATAGGAGCGACAGGATTTGAACCTGTGACCTCCTGTTTGTAAGACAGGCACTCTTCCGCTGAGTTACGCTCCTGCAATACCGGTCAGCATTCAGCTGTCAGCCGTCAGCCAGACGATAACCGCCGAACCGGTTCTGAAAGCTGAGAGCTGACCGCTGATCGCTGAAAGCTGATCTGGCTGAGAGGCGTGGATTCGAACCACGATCCGCAGGGTCAGAACCTGCCATCCTGCCGGTTAGACGACCTCTCAATGATTCTCAAACATCCGAAGCTGACGGTGGGAATCGAACCCACAACCTGCCGCTTACGAGACGGCTGCTGCCTCCGTTGAGCTACGTCAGCGCATCTGGAGCCTGCGACGGGAGTCGAACCCGCTGCCTCTGGTTTGGAAGACCAGTGCGCTGCCTGTTGCGCTTCGCAGGCATAGGCGGCGACAAGAAGCGATGAAACGTTGTCGAGTTAGAGTCGAATGTAGTTCCACCTGCATTCGCCGCTGATCAATCTGATCGGAGTGAGAGGATTCGAACCTCCGCCCTCACGGTCCCGAACCGTGCGCTCTGCCCGGGGCTGAGCTACACTCCGATAACTGCTGGCTGCCGGACCGGGATTCGAACCCGGATCAGTCGGGTAACAACCGAGCGTCCTGCCAGTTGAACGATCCGGCAATCATTTCAAATACCATAGTAGCTGCGAGTGGAATCGAACCACTGACCTCTTCCTTATGAGGGAAGCGCTCTTCTGCCGACTGAGCTACGCAGCCATACCTGAATTGGTGGATCGGGTCAGAGTCGAACTGACATCTCTCTGCTTAAGAGGCAGGTACTCTCTCCGGTTGAGTTACCGATCCATAGCTTTGGTGAATCGGGCGGGACTCGAACCCGCAACTCCCTGCTTAAAAGGCAGGTACTCTGCCAGTTGAGTTACCGATCCATCTATTCAAAGAACTGGCGGGACCGACGGGACTTGAACCCGCGATCTCAGCGTTGACAGCGCTGCGGCCACTCCGACTGGCCCACGGCCCCATAAACATCTGGCAGCGGTGGCGGGACTCGAACCCGGCTAACGACAGCTTGAAAGACTGCCCGCGCGACCCTTTGCATTCACCGCCATGTCAATCATCAGCAGCCCGTATGAGACTCGAACTCATCATCTCTGGTTTGAGAAACCAGCGTGTTCACCGGCTACACCAACGGGCCATTCAAACTGGTGTGCCCGGGGAGACTCGAACTCCCGACCTGACGGTTATCAACCGTCCGCTCTGCCACCCGAGCTTCAGGCACATTGGCTGGGATGCGAGGATTCGAACCTCGACACCAACTTTCAAAGAGTTGCGTCCTGCCCGTTAGACGACATCCCAGAATATTTGGGGTGAGTGACCGGAATCGAACCGGCGTCCTCCTGGTTCACAGTCAGGGGCTCAGCCAACAGAGCAGCACCCACCATACAAAGAGCAATCAATCTGAAATCTGAAATCCGCAATCTGCAATTAACCGGTTCTGGTACTCCCGTCGGGATTCGAACCCGCATCGTGCGCTCATCGGGCGCCGGGCAGGGTATAAGCCTGCTGTTTTGCCAGTTAAACTACGGGAGTACTTTTCATAGAACCGTGAAGTCACGTCCTTCGACGCCGCCGGTAGAACTGGTGGGTCTGGAGAGACTTGAACTCTCACCCTGATGGTTAAAAGCCATCTGCCCTGCTGTTAGGCGACAGACCCTGAAACTATGGTTGCGGGAGCCGGTACTGCCCCGGCCGGGTCGGGATTATGAGCCCCGATTGAAGCTTCTACTTCCCGCGCCAATTTCAACTGGTGCCGGAGGAGGGAGTCGAACCCTCAATGATTGCGGTTTAAGCGCAACGCGTTTGCCAGCTTTCGCCACTCCGGCCCATCAAATGTTGGAGTACGCAACAGGAATCGAACCCGTCTCGCAGGGACTGCAGCCCTGTGCCTGTGTCCACTCGGCCATGCGTACTCAGGTGGTAGTCGGTATTCGGCAGCCTGACTGCCAGTTACCGGCCACCTGTTACTGATGCGGGCGACGAGACTCGAACTCGCAACCTCAGGCATGGCAAGCCTGCGCTCTGACCATTTGAGCCACACCCGCAAATTCAACGATGAAGGCAGAACGATGAAGGATGAATCCGCGTATTCACTTCATCGTTCATCATTCATACTTCATCCTTACAACTCTGGTGCAGGAGGAGGGAGTCGAACCCTCAGGGTCGAGTTTTTGAGACTCGCGCGTCTGCCAGTTGCGCCACTCCTGCGCGCCCGATCTGGTGCGGACGGAGAGATTCGAACTCTCATCAACCTGCGTCTCGGACAGGTGCGTATACCTGATTCCGCCACGTCCGCAATTGATCTGGTGGAGTCGGAGAGACTTGAACTCCCGGCCTTCCGCTTCGGAAACGGATGCTCTTGTTCCAACTGAGCTACGACTCCACAATCTGGTGCCAGCGGTGGGATTTGAACCCACAACAACCCGCCTCTGAAACGGGCGCGTCTGCCAGTTGCGCCACGCTGGCCTGATTCCTATTCTGGCGGAGGCTGAGGGAGTCGAACCCACAAGCGATTTTTCACGCGGCAGTTTTCAAGACTGCTGGCTTACCAGTTAGCCTAAGCCTCCGAATTCAAAGATCAATGCTGGCGGAGACGGCGGGACTCGAACCCGCACGAGGTCTTTCACTCTCTGGTTTAGCGGACCAGTGCCTTACCAGTTCGGCCACGTCTCCGTATTTCAATTCCGACAGGAGCGCCGGGATTCGAACCCGGATCAACTGTTTTGGAGGCAGTCAGGTTAGCCATTACCCTACGCTCCTATAACTCTATACCTTGCTATTTACGCGCAGCCTTCAGGCAACACTTCTCCCACCCTTAGCTACACCTTGCTTATCCAGCTAAGCTATCAATCTATAGCTTTTCTGCTCTGTAAAACCTGATGCCGGGAGGAGGATTCGAACCTCCAGTTATCTCAGAGAGAATCCGGTTTTACAGACCGGTGCCTTCCCAGTTCGGCCATCCCGACAATAACTCGTCATCAGCCCGGCAAGCTGCAACACAGCCGCAGGGCTCCGGGGATTTCGGATCAGACAACAGCTAAGGAGCGTCATTCGGGGCACTTTATCCCCGGAGCGACCTGTTGCTGCCGAAAAACCGAAAACTGACTGATTTTATTGAGTATTTTCGGGAGCGGGAAGATCGCTCCCGCTGGGCTATTGTCCTGATTTATGGCGATAATCCGAATTAAACCGTTCGGGCTTAATGCCGCCCTGTTGCAGCATAAGCATATCGGATGTGCCAATACGGACCGGTGTGGTTGCGACGACGCCCATACACACCGTCCCGGTCGGTCGCCATAACGCCGCCTGGGCGGCTTCGCGACTCTTCGCCGGTATTCTGTTGTGTGATCTGAACGTCATAGTTAAAAGCCCGTCGTGTTGAAGCAGGTTATTACCTATCGTTATATGGCTATAAATAACGAAGCCGTGTTATAGCCTTTCCCGCTGCTGACTGTCAAGCAAAAACTTCGTTGCTACCAAAGAAAAATTACTTTAGCTGTCAGATTCGGCAATTCTATGACCGAATGGTTACCTTCAATGAACGATTGGTAATCGTTTCTACCTCTATACCCACATCGAGGAACTTGCGAATCACCTCGATGTTCGTCGTCGCGTGCCGTGAAAGCGGGAGCGTCGTATACGACCCGCCGCCGGCCAGCGCCATAGGAATCATCAACTGGTCGGCGAGGTATTCACCCACCGCCACGTCAGCCGCCAGATAGCGCCGCGCGGCCTGTACCGCCTGATCCGCCACGCCTTCAGCCGGAACGCCGCGCTCGCCGAATCCGGTGAAGAGTTCGGTGACGTGTTCGCTTTCCAGTTCGATCATCACGATGTTTCCCGGCCCGAGCGAATTATCCACTGCTTCGACCCGAAGCCATTCGGGGTTCCACGACATCTTTTCTTTGACCAGCGCCAGCTCCCTTTCCGCAATCTTTCGCGGCAGGCTGGCGATCATTGCCCGCGCATTCCTCACGCGAATCTCACCGCGTTCGAGCAGATCAATACGATTGAGCGACGGCGCAGGTTCAATCTCAATGCTGAATTTCCCCCCGCCCGCCGGATAGAATCCGGGGCGTTCGAGCTTCGCGCTGACCTGCGGCCCCATCCGGTTGACGAGCGGCAGAAAGACCTTTGCCAGAAAATCGAACGGTGGCGCGAACGGGTTATGCGTCCCGCCTTCCAGCACGAGCGAGCTGTTACCCGAAGCCATCATCAGCGCAGGCAGCACCGTCTGAAGCACGAGCGTCGCGCTCCCCGCCGTGCCTACGGCAAAAGCATAGTTGCCGGGAGCGACCTTGCCGGGAGCGAACGCAAGCTGCTGCGAGCCGATGCCGTCACCGCTCACTTCCGCCTGCCCGATCTGCGCCGCGGCCTTCACCGCCGTCAGATGCTGGCGCAGCAATCCCGGATTCTTCCGCCCCGCGCGAATCTTCTCGATGCGGAACGGCTTCCCCGTGACCAGCGCGAGCGCGAGCGAGGTACGCAATACCTGCCCGCCGCCTTCCCCAAATGAACCGTCAATAACAATCATTTCAATACCAGCTTTAAGTGTGATGTCCAATGCCCGACCGGGCTGTACATCACATCGGATCGCAGGACGTATTTGCGCCCTTTCCTGACCGCCACTCCTTCGTGCAGAAGCTTGTGGTCAAAGATCAGAGCCATTCCTTTGCCCGCCTCAATGCAGACCTCACCGAAATTCGTTTCCCCGCCCTCGAAGTCATCATTCAGGTAGATCATAAGGGTCAGCAGGCTTTGCTCGCCGTTCTCCCTGCGGAAATAACCATCCGTATGCGGAGCGAAATACTGACCAACGTCATAGCGATAGAATCTGAACCTTTCATTCAGCCCGACAGCCTGACGACCTTCCAGAACCGGCGGGATCTGATCGGACACTCTGAGCCAGAGATTACCCGCCCTTTCGCGATCATCAAGAATCACACGAGTGTTGTTCCGGACGTCAGGGCGCATCATGAACCCGAACGGCGTCGTGATCGGCGCGCTGGAATAACCCATCTGCTCAGTAAGGGCGATATACTCCTGACATTCTTCCTCAGTGAGAATATTATTGATTGTGAGGATGCCTTCCGCGACCGTCATTTTGATTACCCTATAGTTTTTTGACCTTCACAAGCCTGCCTCTGCGCGAAATTACCCACTCTGAATTTGAGTTGTGATGATCCCGGAGAAAAAGACACCACTGAGGCTGACCTTCAACTGTAGTGAATGAATGGACCCAGATCCCACCTGACAGGCGAATGACAAGCTCTGGCAACCGACCTTCCACAGTTATATCAACTACGCTATGTCCCTGAAGAACACTCAGATTGTTTGTTATTTTTCGGTTCCCGCTCCAGCTCCCAAACCATATGGATTGAGGTTTCTCAACACGCCAGCTCCATTCAATCATCACCCCGGCCTCACCTTTTGACGTTGTACGACAAGCGCCGTCCGGTTTTTTCCAATTCTCTTCTACGAGCTTACCCAGCTCCAGAAATATAGCTGAACCATAACCTCGCCAAGGTCTCGAGACTGGTAGTCCAATCAGCGGACGGGTGAGTAAATGGAACTGCTCTATCGTGATACAGTCTTCTGTGACCTTCTCAATCATTGCCTATCCATTGAAGCTGGTGTCTTGTACTTTCCAAACCCAATGTAAATCCGCGCATTCGCCGTCCGCGCCAGCTCACGCAGGGTTTCCAGTTCCTCCAGACGCAGCAGCGCCGGGTGCGCACTGTAAGCCTCGGCAGCCTGCTCGCGGTCGCGCAGGGCCTGAATTTCAGCCTCGGTTTTGACGTGCAGTGCTCTCGCTTCGCTTTCGGCAGTGACGCTGTTCGCGGCGGCAGCGGCTTCCGCTTCGAGGCGGTTGGCTTCGGCCCGGGCCTGAGCGTCAATGCGCTGCACTTCGGCCTTGGTGCGGGCTTCGACCAGCTGCGCCTGGCTCATGCGCTCGGCGGCCAGCACGCGGTTCATGATCTCCTGCAGGTTGCCGGGGAAGATCAGATCCTTCACGTCGGCGCGCAGGATCGCCACGCCGTAGCTGCCGGCGGCTTCCTTCACGTCGCGCAGGATGTCTTCACTGAGCTGGTTGCGATTGGTCAGAATCTCTTCGAGCGTCATTGAAGCCAGGCTGCGGCGGGCCGCCAGCTGGACGTCGCTGTAAAGCCGCTCTTCGTAATTCGCCACTTCGTGCAGCGCCGCCCGCGGGTCGGTGACGCGGAACTGGACGATGATCGAAACACGAATCGCGACCTTGTCTTTGGTCAGAATCTCCTGCCCCTTGATCGTCAGGTCGCGTTCGCGCACGTCAACCAGCACGACCTCGATCTTCGGGCGGCGGACGCCCAGGATGTTGAGGCTGCGCGGAATCACGTAGCGCCCGGCACCGAGAATGTCGGTCAGCACGCCATCGCTGTAACGCAGGCCGCGGTGAGAATCCCTGATGTAAATTTCACGACGAGTCATAACTGCTTCCGATTCGATTTCCCCCGGGAGCGCACGCGGCCCGCGTGCTGCTGTCGCTATCACGGCACGCTCGAAACACTACTTGCGCCTCATCGCCACTTCAGGCACGCGGGACGCCCGGCGCTCCCGGGGGATAAAAACTGGTCGGCCCCGTAGCGTTGTCAACGCGGAGAACGAATTTTCAGATCGGCAATCTGATGAGCCGCGCTCGCAATGGGCGGCATCGTCACCTTTGGCGGTTCGCTCCTCACAAAGCCGGGGCCGATAAATCTGTTCATTCGGCGGGAGTGTTGCTCAAACCCGCCGCTCTGAGTTCCCTGCTGCCGCACTGCTTCTTCCGCAGAACTTTCCACCTGAAGTAATCCTCTGTGATGAATTCTCCGTCACCACCCCCGGTCGCTGACCGATAATACAGGGGCTCACCTTCAACTTCGGCGATGTACCAGATGCCATTCAGCTTCACGTAATGCCGCTTGCCGCTCAGGTGGATGCGCGTGACTTCCTTCGATGCCTCGCGCGACTGGCGCTCCTTGCGACGGTTACGCGGCTCTTGCCAGCACAGCAATCCGGTGCGCGGGTGGACATACAGGCCGGTGACCAGGAAGCTACGCCCGCCGTAACGGCCACGCTCGTACACCTTCCCGTCATCGCTAATGAAGCAATGCAGCGACACTTCCGCTTCCACATGCTCAAAAACGTGACGGCCCGTGGTCTTGCGAAAGTCGAGGTGCTGCCTCATCTCGCTGTAAACCTTGTCCCACGGCCTGCCGACGTTGCTGCGAAGGAAGCGCCGCAACGGGCTGAGGAAATCGGAGAAATATTTCGTGCCCCTGCCCCTCGATGTCGGCATCCGCGTCGGCAGGTCGTCATATTCCTCGTCCGGATCATAGCTCCTGATCCGCAGCCCGGTCTTCCGGCTCGGGTCGGAATGATTGTGTCGAGGCCGCTCGATCACCACTTTTGACATATCCTCGCGCATAAATCTCACCTGTATGGAGTACCGCATTGATGCGGGCTTTACCTCTTATGAGGGCCAATCCGCCTGAAGGCGGTACTCCATGCTTTTATCCTTTCACGCAGACGACCTGACGGAGCGTGTGGACCACTTCAACCAGATCGCGCTGTGCGTTCATGACTTCCTCGATGGGCTTGTAAGCCATCGGGGTTTCGTCAATCACGTCTTCATCCTTGCGGCATTCGATGCCTTTGGTTGCCGCCTCGTGATCGGCGGTAGTGAAACGACGCTTCGCTTCATTGCGTGACATCGCACGGCCCGCGCCGTGGCTGCACGAATGGAAGCTTTCCTCGTTCCCCAGGCCCCGCACGATGTACGAACGCGCGCCCATGCTGCCGGGGATGATCCCCAGATCGCCCTTGCGCGCACGCACCGCGCCCTTGCGCGTGACGAGGACTTCCTCGCCGTAGTGTTCCTCGCGCTCGACGTAGTTGTGGTGGCAGTTGACCACCTGCACCTTCGCCTCGAACTCGGGCACTTCGCCCGATTCGGCGACGGCATCAATCACCTGCTCCATCATCAGCTTGCGATTCCACATCGCGAACTCCTGCGCCCAGCCGACCGCCTCGACGTAATCATCGAAATGCTCGGTGCCTTCGGTGAAGTAGGCCAGATCCTTGTCCGGCAGGTTGCCGATCACGTTCCGCAGATCCTTCTTCGCGGTTTCGATGAAGTAAGTGCCGATGCGATTGCCAACGCCGCGCGAGCCGCTGTGCAGCATGAACCACACCTGATCGTTTTCATCGAGGCAAAGTTCTATGAAGTGATTGCCGGTTCCGAGCGTGCCAAGATGATTGACGTGGTTGCCACGATCAAGGCGCGGATGCTTTTCAAGGATGGCCTTGTAACCAGCCTCAAGCTGCTTCCAGACGTTGACCTGACGACGCGGAAGCTCTTTCCACGCGCCTTCGTCATTACGTCCGCCGTGATCGGTGCGCCCGTGCGGGACAGCCTTCTCAATCGCCCGACGAATTTTGCGCAGGTTATCCGGCAGATGATTCGCGTTCAGAGTCGTCTGCACAGCAATAACACCGCATCCGATATCGACACCGACAGCCGCCGGGATGATCGCGCCCTTCGTCGGGATCACGCTTCCTACGGTGGCCCCGATTCCCCAATGCACGTCTGGCATGGCAGCGACCCACTTGTAAACGAATGGCAGGCTCGCAACGTTGAGGAGCTGCTTCTTCGCCACATCCTCCATCTTGACGCCTTCGATCCAGGCTTTGATGGGAACGCCGTTTTGAGTGGTGATTTCCTTGTAAACTTTTTCAGCCATTTTCTATTCCTCAGAAACCTGCCAGTAGTCCTCTGGCTTTATCCCTTCATCGTCATCAACAATCTCTGCTTTTCCCAGAGATTCAATGAGTTCACCCTGATCATAAACTCCCCAGATTCCCTCTTTCTCGTTGAGAATTTCTTGATCAGTTTCACTGAGCTCTTTCACATTATCAAAACTCATCGCCCATCCATCAAAACCGATCTCTACTTTCTTCATAATCACTTTGTCATCAACAAGCGTCGCCTTCAAACACCACGATCCCTGATCGTCAGGTATGTATGGAAGGTAAGCTGCCTGATATTCAGTTCCCAATCCTTTCAGGACTTCAGCAAACTGTCTGACTACATTCTTCAAACACTCACGGTAGCCAATGTCATCATTCCAGATGGCAAAGTAATAGTGATAAAACTCAACGCTGTTCTCTCCGATCTGGATGCTTTTTCTTTTTATCGAAGTTTTCATATCACAATCTGGTACTCGCGGTCGGACTCGAACCGACAACCGGCCTTGCGGGCCGTTGGGACAGTTTGGATAACGCGATTCCCTTGCTTGTTTGCCCCGCCTCATTGCTGAGGCCGCTATAGGTTCTGCCTCAACCTCTGTCCGTGACCACCTCACACATTCGTTTCAGGTGCGCCTCTTCCTTTTCGGCTACGCGAGCATGTTACCGCAGTCCGGCTCTCATTTTCTAAAAGTAGTAGTCACGCAGCGACCCGTCGTAACGGCCCGTCTTCAGGCAGCATTTCCTGAAACCGGCGTCCTGATCCGCAGGGACACAGGTCGTTGCGACCGAGCTTTTCAATCAACTCCTTGTCGCCGTGAACCAGCCTGAAGCCACGCCTGACATTCGTTTCAGACGGGTAGCCCTTCCGACGTTTGCTCGTCCGCTCGTTGAAAGCACTCTTCGTCGAATTTCCGTCGTCTGGCCATAGCAACCTCCCGCGTAAGCGGCCTTTGATCTGCGGCGACAAGAGTTCGAGAAACAAACAGTGCGTCTGCCAGTTCCGCCACTGCCTCAGGTGAGGTAGGCAGGATTCGAACCTGCACGGACTTGCGTCCACTCCTTTTTGAGAGGATGTAGTTTCTCCGGCATTCGCCGCTTCACCCCGTTCTGAATACAGAGCGACGACAAAAATTGGTGAAACATTTCCCGCTGCTCTGCTCCTGAGCTACCGCGCTTTCGCGCGATCCGGGATTTGCACCCGGAGACCCGCAGGTTAACCATGTAGTTCCCCCGGCATTCGTCGCCCCTTGTCCGCTGATTCCGCCACCCGGTCAGGTGGGCTGAGGACGAATCGGTTTCTGACTGAAGGGCGGAACCGCGAACAATTCAATGCGCGACAAGATCGTTGAAAGGTTGCTCTACCAGCTGAGCTACCGCACCACAAAATCAGCGGGGCGGACAAGATTCGAACTTGTGACATGTACTTCCAACCGCATTCGCGCAAGCTTCAAAGATCAATCGCGACGACAAAATTGATGAAACGCTGCTCTACCATTGAGCTACGGCCCCGCAGGTTTGGTGGAACCGCCGGGACTCGAACCCGGACCCCGTTGTATAAACGATGTAGTTCCATCCGCATTCGTCGCGGAGTTCATTTCACCTTTCAGGGCAGCGGTTGCCGCTGCGACCTGTCCTTTCAGAGATCATTCGCGGCGTTGAAGGACCGCGCATAAAAATTTGCGACGACAAGATTGATGAAACAACTTTTCGCGCTCTGCCACTGAGCTACAGCCCCATAAGTGATGGCGGGGCTGACCGGGACTCGAACCCGGCGACCTCGTCTTTTGGAGAGATGTAGTTCCATCCGCATTCGTCGCAAACTCGCACAAACTTTCAACTGGCGACAAGAATGATGAGAGTTCTCCAGTTGCCCGGAGGGTGGGGTCGAACCACCTCGCTTTTCAGCTTACCGATGTACTCCCATCTGCATTCGCCATTTTCAAATAACTCACCCACTCCCTGTGAAGGAGCGTTACTGTACTCCTGCCGGAAGGGCCGACAAGAATTGCTGAGACACAGTCGTTTCAAGGGATGTAGTCTCGAGCCGCATTCGGCCCCTCCGATTGCGGATTGAAGATTTCAGATCTGAGATTGACCCCCAGTGAAAGCAATGGTTCCAATCCGCAATCCTCAACCTGCAATCCGCAATCGTCTTCGCCCCGTTAAATCGTCACCTGCTCGATCACACCGACCCAGTGATCGGCGCCGAGACGGCCCGCGGCAAATTCGGCGATCACGTCAAAGACCTGATCGGAGAATCCGCCGATGTTCAGGATGTCCTCGCGCTCCTTCGCCTGAGTCGTACCGTAAGGCTGGAGGTCGAGGCAGACCATCCGCGCCCGCGGGTTGCGACGCTTGAACTCGGCCCACTGATTCATCGTCTCAGTGCGGCCCCCGCCGAACGTGCCGTAGCGCGGTGAGTCAACCCACGATTCGTTGTCGGAAACGTAGATCACCAGATCGCCTGCAGCCTTGCGGCGGTTCAGCTCGCGCAGCGGGGCGCTGCAATTCGTGCCACCGCAGGGCAGGCTCGCCAGCTTTTCGGCGTTCGTCATCACGCTGTCGCGCAGGTTCAGCTTTACCTTCACCACGTCGCTTTCAAACGGGATGACTTCGGCGTTCGCGTTCTTACGCAGCACCGCCGCCGCAACCAGCGCGGCGATGTCAATGCAACGCACCTTGCTCGTGGCGCCCTTGCGGTAGCCGGTCGCCGGTGAATGCATTGATCCGGAAATGTCGGGGAAGACGTAAACCTTCCCTTCGATCTCCGGCACGTTGCCGATGGCGATTTCCATCGCGTCCTGCAACGCTTCACGAACGACCTGCGGCAGCTTGTCATCGGTCATCGTGTAAGCCGCCATCAGCTGGTACGGGAAGACGCGGGCCTTCGCGATCTCCTTCGGGTCGCTCAGGCGGTTTGCAATCAGTTCGGGCAATCCCGGCTGATCAAACACGCCGTGGCGGGCGAAGGTGTTCAGGTTCATGCGCGTCATCTGCCACGGGGCGCGGCGCGCAATCGCCGTCCATTCGGGCGTGCCGAGTTCCAGCGCAGTCAGCATCTGGAAGGGGACGTTCGGCAGTTCGCTGCGGTCGCCGGCCTTGTACTGCTCGAACTGGCGCACTACGCCCGGCAGCACATCAACGTTGTGGTCGCGTCCGATGAACCAGCCGTAAAGGGCTTCACGGGCCGGGGTCTGCGGATGCGGATGCACCATTTTGATGATGTCAGCGAAGGACGGGGCGTTTCCGACCGAAGCCTTGAAAACAGCTTCGTCATCGCGCGCGGCGAACCACTCGCGGATCATCCGCTTCGGCGCACTGCCGAGGCTCTTACGCCCGACCGTGCCTGAACGCATAATCTGCACGAAGTTGCGCAGCATCTTCCCGTTGTCAATCACGCGCGGGAAGACCGCCCGGAACAGGTCGCGATCCTTCACAGACAGGATCGCGACCAGCAGCGCCGGAATGTCCTTCATAAAACCGCGCTCGCGGCAGAAGACCGCGGTGCGAGCGATGAATTCGGCGTCAACCTGCTGGCACAGCTCAAGCACCTTCGCCAGTTGCTCTTCGGCAGAAGCGTAGAAGGTCGCGTTGAAGCACCCGGTCGCGGCGTACTGCGCCAGCGCGTGCTTCGGCGTGAAGGCGTATGCCCTGCCGCCAGCCTCGTTGCGTGCGTCAGCGGCGGGGATCAGCTTTCCGGCCACTGACTTGAAAAGATTCTTGTTTGCCATCGCTCGAATAACTCCTTTCGGACAAGTTCTCAATCCCTGTCATTCCGTCGCCGGTCAGTAGAGCAGGCCACGTGCCAGATGCATGAGGACAGGTCGGGCGATGACGGGCAGCCGGAGTAACGGCCTGATCAGTAAAGAGTTTTCCTGTCCTGGCGCTTTTGCGGCCCGGCGCCATTGGGTTTTGAGCCTGCAGCAATTATTATCCTGTCGGCCAGGAGCTTAGATTTTATTCTATGACAAAAGATGTCGTCGTAATTGGATTGCTCGGCCCGGTGCTGGATGGCGGTAAGGGGGTTGAGCGGTGGGAGCGGTGGCGCCCGACGGTGGCGTTGTGCCAGCACGAAAACCTGCTGATCAAAAGGCTCGAGCTGCTGACTCAGCCGAAATTCGACAGCCTGACGCGGATCATCACTGATGACGTGACGACCATCTCGCCGGAAACTGAAGTGCGGATCACGCCGGTTGTCTTCAATGACCCGTGGGATTTTGAAGAGGTGTATGGGGCGCTGCACGACTTCGCCCGCGCCTACCCGTTCAAACCCGAGCGCGAGGATTACCTGATCCACATCACTACGGGGTCGCACGTCGCGCAAATCTGCCTCTTCCTGCTGACCGAAGCTCATTACTTCCCCGCCCGGCTGCTTCAGACGGCGCCGCCGCGCAACAAACGGCGCGGCGAGGCTCACGGGACTTTCGAGATCATTGACCTCGATCTGTCGAAGTATGACCGGCTGGCTTCGCGCTTCCGGCAGGAGCAGAAAGAAGCGCTCTCGTTTCTGAAGTCGGGCATCGAGACGCGCAACGCGGATTTCAACCGGCTGATCGCGCGCATCGAGCAGGTGGCGATTGCCTCGCGCGACCCGCTGCTGCTGTGCGGGCCGACGGGCGCGGGCAAATCGCAGCTGGCCAAACGCATTTATGAATTGAAGCGCACGCGGCATCAGGTTAAAGGCGGCTTCGTCGAGATCAACTGCGCGACGATCAAAGGCGACGCGGCGATGTCGGCACTCTTCGGCCACGTCAAAGGCTCATTCACCGGCGCGATGCGTGACCGGCCGGGTCTGCTGCGGGCGGCGGACGGCGGCGTACTTTTTCTCGACGAGATCGGCGAACTCGGGCTCGATGAGCAGGCGATGCTCCTGCGGGCGCTCGAAGAGAAAGCTTTCCTGCCGCTCGGTGGCGATAAGGAGGTGAAGAGCGATTTCCAGCTGATTGTCGGGACCAATCGCGATTTGTCATCGCGCGTCAGCGCAGGGTATTTCCGCGAAGACCTGCTGGCGCGGATCAACCTGTGGACTTTCAAGCTGCCGGGTCTGCGCGAGCGGGTCGAAGACATCGAGCCGAATCTGCAATACGAGCTTGACCAGTACGCGCTCCGCTCAGGTACGGTCGTGACCTTCAGCCGCGAGGCCCGCGCGCGGTTTCTCAGATTCGCGACCTCGCACGAGGCGCGATGGACAGGGAACTTTCGCGACCTGAACGGCGCGATCACGCGGATGGCGACGCTCGCGCCGGGCGGCAGGATTTCGGTCGAAGTCGTCAATGAAGAGATCGAGCGATTGCTTTCCGCCTGGAAGACGGCGACGGCTGGTGACGGCGACAGGCTGCTGGAGCAGTTGCTCGATCAGGATAAGCTCGGCGGGATTGACCTGTTTGACCGGATTCAGCTCGCCGGGGTGCTGAAAGTCTGCCGCGAATCGCACACGCTTTCAGAAGCGGGGCGCGCGCTCTTCCACTCTTCGCGTGATCGCAAGAAGACGGCAAACGACGCGGATCGCCTGCGCAAGTATCTGGCGCGGTTCGGGCTGGACTGGCAAAAAGTAAAGTAAAAAGTAAAAAGGCAAAAGTAGGAAAGGAGAACTATCCTGATTATATCCGACCAGTCCGGCACTGCAACTTTTGCCTTTTTACTTTTTACTTCCAACCTACTCTTCCTGTTCGCTGTCGGCCTGTGACCACTCGGCCTGTGTGACGCCCGGCAGTGCGGTGAACGTCTGGCTGAGCGCGGTAATCTCGCCGGCGCGTTTTGCGGACAGCGCGCATAAGACTTCAAGCTGGATCGCTGACTCCTGCTTCGCCTCGCTGTATTTGATCACTGACACTCCTGACTGGCCGGCGAATGCGTCCCACGCCGAGCGCGCCTTGTCGGCCGCCGATTCGTTGAATTTCACGATGACCCGCCAGGTGATTGAGGTGGAAACCAGGCCGGAGCGCTGATCAATCCATTCGGCCAGTCGCCGCAGCAGAAACTGGCTCGCCAGCACAATGATGAGGACGAGGCACGCCATCTTGTAACGACCGACGCCGAGCGCGAGGCCCATGCTCGCCGTGATCCAGAGCGTCGCGGCTGAATTGACTCCCTGCACGCTGCCGCCGTGACGGATGATCACGCCGGCGCCGACGAAGCCGATGCCGGTCACGACGCCGGCCGCGACCTGCGACGGGTTGGCGAATCCGAGCTGCGCAATGATGGCGATGGTCGTCGCGCCGAGCGCCACCAGGCTGTTCGTCTTCAGCCCGGCGGTCTTGTGATGCCACTGCCGCTCGATGCCGATGAGGATGCCGAAACAGATCGAGAGTAATAAACGCGTGATCAGCTCAAGGTCTGACATCTGTTTTCCTTCGACTGTGAATGTGAAGTGACACGCCGCTCAAATGCAGCACAGAAGTTATGCCAGTCAGTCATTCGGGATCAAGCCCGTGTGGCAGATAGTGATGATCACTTGCCACCGGCGGCCCGCGGCTGTTAGATTGGCCTTCCTGTTCACGATCCCGTCGTCATTCTGATTTATTGCCCCGCTCGGGTACTGCTCTGTCATGTCTCAACGTCTGGAACCGAAACTGATCACCGTTTTCCGCGAAGGTTATTCATCCGAACAGTTCATCTCCGACCTGATCGCCGGGCTGATTGTCGGCGTCGTCGCGCTGCCACTGGCCATCGCTTTCGCCATCGCTTCGGGGGTCAAACCCGAACAGGGGTTGTACACGGCCATCGTCGCCGGGTTCGCAATTTCAGTCCTCGGCGGGAGCCGCGCGCAGATCAGCGGCCCGACCGGCGCATTCGTCGTCATAATCTACGGCATCGTGCAGAAATACGGCTATGACGGCCTGGCCGTCGCGACAATCATCGCCGGCGTGATACTGATGGTCATGGGCTTCATCAGGATGGGGGCCTTTCTCAAATTCATCCCATACCCGGTCACGGTCGGGTTCACGGGCGGCATCGCGCTGATCATCTTCTCCTCACAGATCAGGGATTTCTTCGGGCTGCGGATGGAGAAAGTCCCGGCGGAGTTCGTTGAGAAGTGGCACGATTATTTTCGTCACTTCGACACCTTCAACGGGCAGGCGCTCATTATCGGGGTGGTTTCGCTGCTGATAGTTTTCCTGTGGCCGCGCGTCACGCCGAAGATTCCCGGCTCGCTCGTCGCCATCATCGTCGCGACAGTCGCAGTGAGCCTGCTGCACCTCGACGTTGACACCATTGGCAGCCGGTTCGGCAGCGTGCCAAATCACCTGCCCGCGCCGCATCTCCCGCACCTGAGCTTCGCGCTCGTTCAGCAGATGTTCTCGCCGGCGGTGACGATTGCGCTGCTCGCGGCCATCGAATCGCTGCTCGCCGCCGTCGTCGCCGACGGCATGATGGGGACGCGGCACCGCTCGAACATGGAGCTGATCGCGCAGGGCGTGGGCAACATCCTCTCGCCGCTCTTCGGCGGGATTCCCGCGACGGGCGCGATTGCGCGCACGGCGACGAACATCAAAAGCGGCGGGCGCACGCCCGTCGCGGCAGTCATTCACTCCGTCACGCTGCTGCTGATTATGCTCTTTTTCGGCAAATGGGCCGCGCTGATCCCGATGCCGGCGCTCGCGGCGATTCTGATCTACGTGGCTTATAACATGAGCGAGTACCACGCCTTCCTCAAGCTGCTGAAGAGCCCGAAGGGCGACGTCGCCGTGCTGCTGGTGACATTCTTCCTGACCGTGCTGATTGACCTGACCGTCGCGATTCAGGTCGGCGTCGTGCTGGCCGCGTTTATGTTCCTGCAGCGCATGTCGGACGTGACTCAGGTCAACATCCTGACCGAGAGCCTGAAAGAGCAGGCGGAGGAAGACCCCGACAACCCGCGCTCGATTGCAAAGCGCAAGGTGCCGCCGGGCGTCGAAGTCTTTGAGGTCTACGGCTCGCTCTTCTTTGGCGCGATCGAGCGCTTCAAGGATTCGATGCGGCGGGTCGAGAAGAATCCGCGGGTGCTGATCATCCGCATGCGGCAGGTCCCGGCGATTGACGCGACGGGGTTGCAGGTGCTGGAGGATCTGCTGGCGCGAACGAGACGCGAAGGCGGGACACTGATGTTGACCGGCGTGGCCGAGCAGCCGCTTGACGCCATGCGGCGTTCAGGATTCCTTGACCGCATCGGGCGCGAAAACATTATGGACAACATTGACACAGCGCTGGCGCGTTCGCGTGAACTGCTGGGTCTGCCGCCGGCGGGGCAGACCGGAGAGCTGGTGCTGCCTGTCCAGCAATAGTCACTGACCATATGGAAATCTTTCAGCTTGATGAACGAGCATGCTTGTTCCTTTCTCCCGCTGTGGACGAGTGGGAAATTATCGAACAGCATGGCATCACGGTCGTAATAGACCTTGAAGGTGACCTCGACTGCGGCGTGCCGACGATGCTCGACCATACGCTCTACCTCTATTTTCCGATCCACGATGACGACCTGCCCGATCTGCACAAGCTGCACGCCGTCGCGCGGCTCGGGGCCAGCCTGGTCGAAAGCGGCCACAAGGTGCTGTCGCATTGCGGCATGGGTTTTAATCGCTCGGCGCTGGTCGCCGGCCTGATTCTGACTTATCTTGGACTGAGCGGCGCGCAGGCCGTCGAGCTGTTGCGCGAAAGGAGGCCCGGCGCGCTCTTCAATGAAAAGTTCGCCGAATATCTGTCGACCATCAACGCTTCAGATGAAATCTGAAGCACCTTCACCATAAGAGGCCGGTATGAAAATTGTCCGATCACTACTGCTGATTTCACTGCTCTGCTGCGCCGCTCCCGGCCTTGCCCGGAAATCACAAATCCCGGCTGCCGTCGTGACGGCTCAGACAAAGCAGTCAGTTGCGGCGCAATCGGGGCTGCCCGACCGGCTGCCGGCCTCGGAGTTTTCGCGCCTGATTCGTGAGCTTTCCGAGGAAGGCGGCAGCTTTCACTCGGACAATCTGGTCTCCAACGAGACTTCCCTGCTGCACATCACGGACAAACTGAAACAGCTCAGCAGGCCGGGCGGGGCGTACATCGGCGTCGGCCCCGAACAGAATTTCACTTACATTGCCAAAGTGCGTCCGCGCATCGCCTTCATTGTGGACATTCGTCATCTGGCGGCGATTCAACACCTCATGTACAAGGCAATTTTTCATCTCTCGCCTGACCGCGCACAGTTTCTTTCGCGGCTGCTCAGCAGGCCGCTCCTGAAGGGCAGGGCCCCGGGGGCAAACGCACCGGTCAATGAGCTGCTGGATTATTTCGGCGCGACGCCGGCCGATGAGAAGTTGTATGCCTCGAGTCTGGCCGAGATCGGGAAGATGATCCGGAAGGATTTTCAGTACCAGCTCTCTGAAGATGAGCAGAAGCAGCTCGAATATCTGCTGACCAGCTTCCGTGATGGCGGGCTGGATATCTCGTATCAGACGAGGTACGGTTTCCAGCGCGGGAATTTCCCGACGCTGAGGGAGCTGATCGCGCAGACTGACCTGAACGGAAAGACCGGCCACTTCCTGACGAACAATGTGGATTACGAATTCGTGCGCCAGCTTCACCTGAAAAACCTGATCATCCCGGTGACCGGCGATTTTGCGGGTCAGAAAGCATTTGCGGCCATCGGCGATTACCTGAGTAAAAAGGGACTGGTGGTCTCAGCCTTTTACACCTCGAATGTGGAACAATACCTTTTCCAGAACCAGGTCTTTGATGCTTTCGCCGCCAACGTCAAAAAGCTGCCCGTCAATGACCAGAGTCTGTTCATCCGCGCCGTCAGCGGGCGGTCAATACACCCGGCCCGCGTGCCCGGCCACCGGCTCATCACCCTGCTCCAGCGCATCCAGGTCTTCCTGAAAGATTACGACGAAGGGCGTTATCAATCCTACTGGTCACTCGTCACGACGAACTACATCGCCGCCGATCAACAATAGTTCGCGGGCACACATTGCGCGGAAGCAGCGAATCAGGCTGGCCTGAATCAATCAGGACAGGGCCGGCAACTTCCACGGGGCGCGATACTCCTTCGACACCAGTTTCTGCGCATCATTATCCCCGATCACCTTTTCACTCTCGACATCCCAGCGGACTGTCCTGCCAGTCCGGTAAGCGATGTTGCCGAGGTGACAGGCGATCATCGAGTTGTGGCCGATTTCGACGTCGCTGTGCGGCTTCTGGCGCGAGTCCATGCAGTCTAGAAAGTTTCTGACGTGGAGCAAACCGGAATCCACTCCGCCGTTGCCCTGCCGCGGCAGAGACGCTGACGTGTTCTTGTACTGTTTGCGCCTCGTCGTGCCTTCGGTTTCGGGGTAAACCTCCCAGCCGCCGCGATCCACGACCAGAATGCCGTTGTTGCCGTGAAAGGCGACGCCGTGGTCACGCATAAACGGCCCCTGCCCGATGGCCGTCGCATGCTCCCAGATCATCGAGTAACCGCCGCAATCCCAGATCGCCTGCTGCGTGTCGGGAGTCTCTTCGGCATCATCGGGGAACCCGTACTTGCCGCCGACCGATGAGGCGGAGAGCGGCGCCCTGATCGCCATCGCCCAGTTGGCAATGTCAATCATATGCGCGCCCCAGTCGGTCATCAGCCCGCCCGAGTAGTCGTAATACCAGCGGAAGTTGAAATGGAAACGATTCTTGTTGAAGGGCCGCTTCGGCGCGGGGCCGAGCCACATATCGTAATCAACCGAAGCGGGCGGGTCGCTGTCCGGCACTTTCACGATGTTGCCCATCCAGTCCTGATAAGCCCAGCAGCGCACGACGCGGATTTTGCCGAGTTGGCCGCTCTGTACATACTCGACGGCATCCTTGAAATGCGGGGCGCTGCGCTGCTGCGTCCCCATCTGCACGACGCGGTTGTAATGACGCGCGGCCTTGACCATCTCGCGGCCTTCACTGATGGTCAGCGAGAGCGGCTTTTCGACGTAGACATCCTTGCCCGCCTGGCAGGCCATAATCGTCACGAGCGCGTGCCAGTGATCGGGCGTGCCGATGATCACGGCGTCAATGTCCTTCCGGTCCAGCACCCTTCTGAAATCTCTGGTGATCAGCTCGGGCTTCACCTCGCGGTCACGGTTGAGCTTCTTCAAAGCCTCCGCCGACATTTCGTCGTCAACGTCGCAGACGGCGACGCACTGGACGCCGGGGAGTTGCAAAGCCCGGCGCAGGTCGCCCGTCCCCTGCCCGCCTGAGCCGATCAGGCCCACCCGGATGCGGCGGCTGGCCCCGGCCACTTTATCCTGTGAAGCAGCCGTATGGGCGAACGTTTGTTTGCGATTGAGCAATGTCAACCCGGCAGCGGCGCCGCCGAGGCCGAGTGATTCCTGCAGAAAAGTGCGACGAGTTCGATCGGACATTTCGACTCCTTTGGGGCATCAGTTCACCGGTTATGTTTCCTTGTTCCGCATAAAGTCGGCCAGTTGGGCGAACGCACCCCTGATCTGGGCCTTGAACATTTCATCAAGCTGCACTTCATCCATCGCCCTGAACATGCACCACAGCCACTGATCGCGCTCCGACTCGCCAATCGGGAAAGGAAGGTGGCGCGCGCGCAGCCGCGGGTGGCCGAAGCGCTCGATGTAGAGCGGCGGCCCGCCCATCCAGCCGACCAGAAACCAGTAAAGCTTGTTGCGCGATTCCGTCAGGTCGGCCGGGTGCAGGGCGCGAATCCCCGCGGCCTCCGGCGATGAATCCATAATGTCGTAAAAGCGGTCCACCAGCGCGCGAATCTTCTCTTCGCCCCCGATGGTTTCATAATGTGTTACTGCCATGTGAAAAACTACAGACAGGATTGACAGGGTCAGGCTCCATCCCGTCAATCCTGTAAATTCTGTCCGTTTACTTCTGACCGCCGCTGGTCGCAGCCTTTTCGCCGGCGGGCTTGACGATCACTGCCGGAATATCCTGCTCGCGCACCAGCTTATTAAAGGCGGGCAGATCGGTTGTCATAACCTGGCGCAGCTTATCAAGCTGCGCGTTGATTTTACCACTCAGGTCATCGTAGACCGCAAATGACTGGTCGGTCGGCGCGCTGTCCGAACCACCGACCACTCCGCCGAGCGCGGCCAGCTTGTTGTTCAGCCGGATCGGGTAATTGAGCGGATCCTGACTGCTCTGGTTTTTGGTCTGATACAACTCTTCTTCGACCGCCGTCAGTTTCGCACTCAGCGCCTTCGCGGCGTCGGCGATGGCTTTGCCGTTCGGATGATCCTTGACGCGCGCGGCGGTGTCGTTGATCTGTTTGCGGGCGTCGCGGATCGCAATGATCGCTTCGTGCGTCTCGGTCAGCTTGTTGCGAATCTTCATGAGCAGATCGAATTGTTTTGCAAAAGCTTCGGGCGACGTATCCTGGCGCGGGTCTCGCTTCACCTCGAAGCTTTCAGTCAGTGATTTGCCGTCAACCGTCAGCTTCACCTGATAAGCGCCGGGCACGGCGCGCGGCCCGCGGGTCTGACCGGCCCACAGGATCATGCCGGGAAAGGTCGTCGCGTCGGGGTAACGCAAATCCCAGACGAAGCGATTCAGCCCGGCTTCGGTGGCCACGCGCGCCGGACCTCCGCCAAATCTGGGGCCCTCTTCGCCGCCCGCAGGTGTTGCGCCCTCACTACCCTCCGGCACTTTGCTCGTAAACTTCTTGATAAGCTTACCCGATGAGTCGAGGAATTCGAGTGTGACTTCGCCCTTCGGCTTCTCTTTCAGGTAGTAGTTCACGACCGCGCCATTCGGCGGGTTCTCACCCATCGCCACATTGCTCGGAATCCTGAAGCCGGCGCCGGGCGTGCGGTACGTGTCTTCGGGCTTGAACAGGTACACGTCCGATTTCGCAATCGCGTCGTTCATCTGATGCAACACGGTCAGATCGTCGAGAATCCAGAACGAGCGCCCCTGTGTCGCGGCGATCAGATCCTTCTCGCGTTTGTGAATGATGAGGTCGGTGATCGGCACGACGGGCAGGTTCAGTTGCAGCGAGCGCCAGTGTTCGCCGTCATCAAACGACACGTACATTCCGGTTTCTGTGCCGGCGTAGAGCAGCCCTTTGCGGTGCGGGTCTTCGCGGATGACGCGCGTGAAGGCGTCACTCGGAATGCCGGCGACGATCTTTTTCCACGTTTTGCCGTAATCATTCGTCTTGTAGAGGTACGGCCTGAAATCATCCGACTTGTACATCGTCGCGGCGAAATATGCCGTGCCGGCGTCGTGCGGCGAGGCTTCGATGGAATTGATCTGAATCCATTCGGGCATGTCTTTCGGCGTGACGTTGTCCCATTTCTTTCCGCCGTCGCGTGTGACGTGAACCAGCCCGTCGTCGCTGCCCGTCCAGATCACCCCGGCTTTCACGGGCGATTCCATCACAGTAAAGATTGTGCAGTAGTATTCGACGCTCGTATTGTCTTTGGTGATCGGCCCGCCCGATGACCCCTGTTTCGATTTGTCGTTGCGGGTCAGGTCGGGGCTGATCGCTTCCCAGCTCTGCCCCTCGTTCGTCGTTTTGAAAAGGACGTTGCCGCCGGTGTAGAGCGTGTTCGGGTCGTGCGGCGAGAATACTATCGGGAAATTCCACTGGAAGCGGTATTTCATCGCCTCCGCGCCCGCGCCCATCGGATTATCGGGCCAGACGTTCACGTCGCGCAGCTGTTTCGTGCGGTGGTCGTAGCGCGTCAGCAGGCCGCCGTATGAGCCGGCAAAGATGATGTCCGAATTTTTCGGGCTCGGCGCAATCCAGCCCGATTCGCCGCCGCCCACGTCGTACCAGTCGGTCTTGTCTATCCCGGCGTTTTCGGTGCGGCTGGCAATTTTGATCGTCGAGTTGTCCTGCTGCGCGCCGTAGATGTGATAGGGGAAATCGTCGTCCGTGACGACGCGGTAAAACTGCGCGGTCGCCTGATCCTGCTCGCTCCAGGTCTTCCCGCCGTTGAATGAGACGTTCGCGCCACCGTCGTTGCTGTTGATCATCCGCTGGTTGTCATTCGGCGCGATCCACAAATCGTGGTTGTCGCCGTGCGGCACCTGAATGGCTGAGTAAGTGCGCCCGCCGTCATTCGATTTATAGAAGCCGGTGTTGAGGACGTAGACCGTGTCGGCATTCACCGGGTCTGCGTAGATGCGCGTGTAATACCAGGCGCGCTGCCTGAGCATCCTCTGTTCATTCACCTTCGTCCAGTTTTTGCCGCCGTTGTCGGAGCGGAACACGCCGCCGTCTTCGGCTTCGATGATCGCCCAGACGCGCTCGGGGTTCGCGGGCGAGACCGCGACGCCGATGATGCCGACCATCCCTTTCGGCAGGCCGGGGCTGCGCGTGATCTCAGTCCACGTGTCTCCGCCGTCGGTTGATTTGAAGAGGCCGCTCGCGGGGCCGCCGCTTTCCATCGAGTAAGGAGTCCGCTTCGCCTCCCAGATGCTGGCGTAGACGACATTCGGGTTCGACGGGTCGAGGATCAGGTCAACCGCGCCGGCCTTGTTACCACGGTACAAAACCTTCTCCCACGTTTTGCCGCCGTCTTTACTTCTGAAAACCCCGCGCTGTTCGCTGGTGCCAAAGATGTGGCCGAGCGCGGCGATGTAAACGATGTCGGGGTTTTTCGGGTGGATGCGGATGCGCCCGATGTGGCGCGTGTCTTCGAGCCCGACGCGCTTCCATGTTTTGCCCGCGTCCATTGACTTGTACACGCCGTCGCCGTGCGAGACGTTGCCGCGGATCGGCGTCTCACCCATGCCGACGTAAACGACATTCGGGTCGGATTCGCTGACGGCAATCGCGCCCACGGTGCCCGTGCCGAAGGGCTGGCCGTCGGAGACCGGCTCCCAGTTCGCGCCGCCGTCGGTCGTCTTCCACACGCCGCCGCCGGTGCCGCCGAAGTAATAGACCATCGGCTGCGAGGGCACGCCGGCCACGGCGACCGAGCGACCGCCGCGATACGGGCCGATGCCGCGCCACCGCAACCCCTTCATCGGGTCTGGCGGCGAGGCTGATGATTGCTGCTGCGCCCGGGAAACCGTCGCGCAGGTAATGAGGACGATGCCAGGGATCAGCAGTGAGAGGGTGGCGATGACTGTGATGTGATAGTGCAGGCGATGGGTTTTAGTGTTCATATTTTTCAGGCTCCCTGTAGTGAGCGTTCCTGTCTGACAACCGGGTAGCAGGGCAATCTGGCGAAAGCAGGCTTACTCAGCCAGACAGTGCCGGACTCCTTCCTCATTCCAGCTTATTCCGATACCGGGCCGGTCAGGGATGATCGCGTGGCCGGCCTGAACCTTGAGAGGCTCGGCCAGAATCGGGTTGGCCCAGTCAACGAATTCCAGCCAGTGGCAGGTCGGCGTGACGGCCAGCAGATGCGCGCTGATTTCCGGAAAAAGGTGGCTGGAAACCGGCAGGCCATGAACTTCGGCCAGAGCGGCGGCGCGCAACCAGCCCGTGACCCCGCCGATTTTCATCGCGTCCGGCATCGCGAAGTCTGAAGCACCGGCAGCAATACTTTTCGCCATGTCATGCGCTCCCCACCAGTTCTCGCCGAGCTGGACGGGCGTCCGGGTTTCGCGGCTGATCCGCGCGTGCCCTTCGAAATCACCGGCGAGTGTCGGTTCTTCGATCCAGTACAGTCCTTCCTGATCGAGGGCCTGAGTGCGCCGGATGGCTTCGGGGACGGAAAGCGACTGGTTATAGTCGGACATCACGAGGACGTTCTCCCCGACCGCGCGCCTGACGGCTCGCACCACTTCAACATCAATCCTGAGGTCGGGGTAACCGAGCCTGAGCTTGATGGCGTTGAAGCCGGGCGACAACAGTTCCTGCGCTTCGGCGGCGGCGCGTTCGGCGCCGATGATGCCGAGGCCGCGGCTGTTGTAAGCGGGGATCGGGCGCGGCTCGCCGCCGAGCAGCTTCACGAGCGGCACATCGCACGCTTTCGCGAGCGCATCCCAGGCGGCCATATCAATCCCGGCCATCGCAATGCCCGTCAGCCCCTGCGGCCCGAGCAATCTGAACCGGCGTTGCAGCTTCTGTTCGATTGCCACCGGGGCGACCCGGTCGCCTTTGATGAGTGCCTCCAGATTCGTAATGAGCTGCGCGACCGGCCTGAGCGCGAGCGGAGTGTAACAAAAGACGTAGCTGCACCCCGTGATGCCCTCTTCGGTGTGCAGATCAATCAGAACGAGCGGGGCCGTGCTGACAGTGCCTCCGCTTGTTTCGAGCGGGAGCGACATGGGCACGTTGACGGCGCGGGCACGCAGTTCGCGGACAGTGAGTCGGGGGTGCTGGAGCATTGGCGTTTTCCTTTCAAAGTCTGGCCAGCGTGTCAGTAGCCCGACCGTGAGGGAGGGCCGATTCTGAATATTGCACCTCGCGAATGACAGCCCGCACTGACGCCTGGGCCGCTGACACTTTTCAAAACACTGACCTCTTCTGCACTTTCTCTTTGGTCGCGAGGGTGAAGCGCGTTTCTATGTCGTCACGACCACCCATGATTCTTTCGGCCACGTACTCGCCGAGCGCCGGGCCGTGCTTGAAGCCGTGACCCGAACCGCCACCCACCAGCCAGACGTTCGGGAAATCGGGGTGGTGGTCAATCAGGAAATCGCCGTTCGAGGTGTTTTCGTACTGACAGACGCGCGCCTCGACGAGCGGCGCGCCCTTGAGCGCCGGGAAGCGCTGCGCCAGATGTTTGCGCACCGTAACAAGCGTTTCAGCCGTCACTGTTCGCGCGCCAGTGTCGGGGTCAATCGGCGGGCCGTGACGATCCAGCGCCATCTTAAAGCCGCGATTTTCGAGATCCGGCATGCCGTAAACCTCATCGGCGAAATCAATCCACGTCGGCATCGCCGGTGGCGTGAAGCGCTTGTCCCCGGCGGGCGTGCCGAAGAAATAAACTTCCTGCCGCGTGGGATGAATGCGCTCGCCGAGCAGGGCCGGGAACACTTTAGGCAACCACGGGCCGCAGGCGAAAACAAAAGTCCCGGCACTGATTGTCCCGCCGCCGCGCGTGCTGACGGAATCAATTTCCCCCCTGCCGGTCGGCGCAACCACTGCTTCAGCCAGATACTCGACGCCGTTTCTGACCGCATCGTCAGTGACGGCCTGCACCGCGCGGCGGGCCAGGAGCGCGCCGCTGTCCGGTTCGTAGAGTGCCCATTTGACCGGCCCGAATGAAATCTGCGGCCAGCGTTTTTCGAGTTCGGCGCGCCCGAGCTTCTCAAACTTCACGCCGACCTTCCCGAACGTCACCTCAGTCCTGAGTACGTACGGGTCTTCATCACGCGCCATCCAGAGGACGCCGGTGCGGTGGAAAAGCGGTTGACTCACGCGCCCGAAAAACTCCTGCCACAGCCCGAGCGAGCGCATTGACCAGCGCGTGTAAATTTCATCCGCGCCATAGCCCATCCTGATGATCCGGGATTCGCCGCCCGAGCTGCCGCGTGTGTGCCCCGGGCCGTAAGCGTCAACGAGCGCCACCTTCAGCCCGGCCCGCCCGAGGTGCCACGCCGTCCACGAGCCGAAGGCCCCTGCGCCGATCACAACGATGTCGAAAGTTTTCCCTGTCATCAAAGGCGGTCCCGGTGAATGCGCGGCGTGCCCTCGAACCGGCGTCGGGTGCGCCCCTGGCCGTCAGTGCGGCCACAAACTCACGACGACGAAGTTTCACTGGAAGACGTGTGAAGGCGTGAATCATAACATTTCGCTCGCCAATCCACGACCTCTCCAGGTAAGATAGCGTCGGCCGTCAGCGGCTCACCTTTCAGGAGGAAGCATGATGATTCTGGCGCAGGGTTGTCGGGTGATTCCACCGGGTAACGGCGAAGAGATGACCGAAGGCACGCGGCGTTACCGAATGCCCGTCAGCCGCCGGCAGGGCGCGCGCGACATCGCCCAGACCGTCAGCCGGTACGGGCGCGGCCTCTCACCCGCGCGACGCAACGGGGCAGCCGAAGAAGTACTCTACGTTTTTTCCGGCTCCGGCACCTGTTACATCAACGGCCGAGCTTACGAGGTCAGGTCAGGCACCGCCGTCTTCATCCCGCCGGGCCATCAGTATCAGATCGAAAACCCAGGTGACGAGTTACTCGAAACAGTCAGCGTCTGCTGCCCCGAAGAGACGAGCGTCGAAATCCATCCGGGCCCGATTGAAAGGATTGTGCAGCCGACGAATGAAATCCCGAAGCTGACGGTGCAGGAATCCGAACGCGAAGCGATCCCGACCGGCGAGCGTTCATTCCGACTGCTGGCGCACAAAGACCTCGGCTGCCGGCGAGTCACACAGTTCCTTGGCGTCATCCCGCCCAGCCGCGCGCCGCACCATTACCACACTTACGAAGAAGCGATTTTCATTCTGCAGGGGCGCGGCATCGTGTGGGCTGACGACGAGAGCTGCGAGTTCACGGCCGGCACGAGCATCTACCTGCCGCCCGGGCAGCGGCACTGCCTTGAAAATCCGGGGCCGGATGAGGTGAGGCTGCTGGGTGTGTTTTACCCCTCGGGCAGTCCGGCGGTGAGTTATTCGGATTCCGAGTAGCAGGTGACATTATTGAGGAGGCCCCATGAAATTTTGCCCGAAGTGTAAGAAATCCTACCCTAACGCCCAGCGATTCTGCCTCGATGATGGCGAGCAGCTGTCACTGCAGGACCCGTTTCACCTCATCGGACGCACCCTCGCGGATAAGTACCGCCTCGATTCACTCATCGGGATTGGCGGCATGGGAGCGGTCTACGGCGCACTGCACACCGGAATTGATCGCCGCGTCGCAGTCAAGATCGTGCTGCCACATCTGGCCGTCGGGAACGAAAAGGTGCTGACGCTGTTTGAGCGGGAGGCGAAAATGGCGGGACGCCTGAGCCACGAGAATATTGTGGACGTCAAGGACGCCGGGCAAACCAGCGACGGCATCGCCTACATGGTGATGGAGTGGCTGGAGGGGAAGACGCTGGAAGATGAAATTTCGACACGCGACCCGCTCAGTTTTGAGCGCGCGTCAATGATCCTGCGGCAGGTCGCCGCCGCGCTGGAGGAAGCCCACACGGCTCACGTCGTTCATCGCGACCTCAAGCCTTCAAACGTCATGCTGATCAGGCGATCAGGCGGGCGCGAACAGGTCAAGGTACTCGACTTCGGGATCGGCAAGGTGATCACTGATACCGCCGGCTCGCCGGTTTCGGCGATGATGGGGACTCCTCATTACGCCAGCCCGGAGCAGTTTCAGGTCGGGTCACGCATAGATGCACGGTCGGACATTTACTCGCTCGGCGTCATGATCTATCAGATGCTGACCGGCGCGCTGCCCTTCAACGCCACCTCGATTCACGAGTTGATCCAGATGCACGTTTCCGCCCCCCCTCCTGCCTTGCGCACCATCCGCCCGGACGCCCCTCCCGCGCTCGATCAGCTTGTCAGCCGGATGATGGCGAAAGATCCCGCCGAGCGGCCCCAGCGCGTCAGTGAAATCCCTGAGCTGTTTGACCGGGCGGTCAGTGCGACGGCACAAGCGCCTGCGCCGGGAGTTGAAGCGCGCGAAATGGACGCCCCACCGAAACCGAAGGCGTTCGTTCAAAGAGATCCGCCGAAAACCCCTCCGGCTCCCGCGCCGCCTGAAACCAGACCCACCCAGCCCACGCAGGCTGCTGCTTCCGAAGGCGCAGAGCCGATGGGCCGCCTGCCGGAAAGGCCGCTGTTCACCTCTATCACCGAGCCGCCGGCTCGACGCTGGCAGTCCCCGCTCAGCGTGATTATTGGCGGCGTAGTGTTACTGGGACTGGGCGGCGGGTACGGGCTGTATCAATACGCATTCAGCGATCAGGAGTCCGCTGAACAGGCCGCTCAGCGCGCAACTGCCGAAAAGGCTCCGGCCGGGGGAGAGGCTGGTCCGCTTCCCGGCAAGGCCGAGTCTCCGCCTGCCCCTGCACCATCACGGCAATCGAATCAACCGGCCACCCCGACCGCAAAGCCGACGACTTCACCGATTGCTGCTGTGACGGCCAGACCGGTGCAATCTCCCACGCCCGCTGCCCAGGAGACTCGCCCCCGGCCATCGCCTTCTCCCGGTTCATCAGGAAGGGGAACGCAGGGCAGCACGCCTCAGGCTGTACGAATAGGCGGGGGAGTCCTGCAGGGTAATGCCATCAGGAGGGTGCAACCACCATATCCGGCAATTGCCAAAGCGGCGAAGGCGTCCGGTGCAGTCCAGGTGGCAGTCACTATTTCTGAAGACGGTCAGGTCATCTCGGCGAGCGCCATCAGCGGTCATCCGCTGCTTCGCGATGCAGCGGTACAGGCGGCCAGGCAGTGGGTCTTCAAACCCACAGAGTTGTCAGGCGTTCCCGTCAAAGTCCAGGGCATCCTGACTTTCAACTTCACGTTGCAATAACTGTGCTGAAACCCTGTCGGTCAGAGCTTATTCAACTCGGCGATCCTCTCCATCACCTTCCGGGTGTAGCCGCTGACCTCGGCGGGCCCGTATCCGGCGGAGCGGAAGGCGTCGCTGATCTGCTTTTCTGAAAGTTGCCCGAGTACGCTGCCGATCCATTTGGCGTCCGCGCGCGGGATGTTCATCATGATCTTCTCCATGTCGGCCCGCTCCTTGTAGTAATCCCCCTTCACCCTGAAGAGGAAAGACGGGCGGCTGTGAAAGTCGAAATCCACCGACTGCGCGTTCACGCGCGCGATGAATTTCGATTTGACGTAATCCTCCAGATCCCCCTTCGACCGGCTGCTTGTGTTGCCGGTTTTGCCGAAGGCGGCGCCGAGGTCGCTGACCACGTAGCGGCGCTCGGTATCCTTTTCAAGATAAATCTTGTTGTTGACTTCCTTCAGGTCCCAGTTATTGATCAGCCCCATCATGACCTTCAGGCCGCTCAGTTCTTTGGTCCCGTTGAAGGGGTTGTCGAACCAGCTCCAGTTGCCGAGGGTCTTCTGCCCCTTCACGTGGCGCTCCAGGCGCGCGCCGCGAACCGTGCCGTCCGAGGAGACCTTACTCTGACCGCGCTTGAGCTTTGGCATGCCCTCGACGCGCATTTCGGGCAGGTAATAATCCTCGTCGGTGAAATAGCCGACCGCCCAGATGAGGCGGCTGGCGACCGTTTCGGGCTGGGACTCCTCGCCGAGTTTGACTTTCCACCGCTGCCCGCTCTCATCCTTGACCTCGAATTTGGGGTTCGAGCCGCCCGGATCCTCTTCGACAAAGGTGAACTTACCCTGCGGCGCCTGTTCCTTCCCCCCCTGACCGTAATAGAGGTCACGCGTGGCGATGTCAGTCGGCTCGCGCCACAGCACCGCCGGGAGCGCGGCGGCGGACTCGATGGCTTTGGCTTTTTTCTCCGAAGGCGCGGCGGCATCTTTGCCTTTCTCTTTTTTCTTCTGAGCCTGGGCGTAGAAGGAAAAACTGAGCAGGCAGGCGAGGAATGCGACGACGATGTGTCTGAATTTCAGAGTCATGGTAATTCTCCCTGAGTAATCAAATCGCCGGTAGTGGACGTACCGGCCGGGATTACGGCAGTTCTCGATTGACTGATTACCCGCAAGCGCCCGACGGGGGCTCCCCGGGGTCCGGCGGTGATTACTCCTTGTCCGAGTAATCCAGTTTCAGATGGCTGCTGGCGTCACCGACGATGAAGATGAAATCGGTGCCGTTGATCTTCACGTGGGCCACGCCTTCGGGCTTCATCCCGCGGTCGAGGGTCTCAACCTCGCGGGGCGCGTTATCGCCCTGCTGGTCGGCATTGCCACTCCACTCCCAGAGGCTGAAATCCGTCTTCCCCTTGTGTTCCGGCGCGCCCGAAATGATCAGGAACGATTTGAGCCGGCTGTCGTAGTGGATGTCACGAACCCCCTGACCGCCGAGCGACAACCGGATCACGCGCGGCTCATCAAGGCGCAGGTTGCCGGCGGCAAACGGCCCGCGCGGGTCGGCCAGTTTGAGCGGCACGAGCAGCGCCTGATCGTCAATCAGCGGCGAGCGCAGGCCGAGCAGCAGCCGCTCGTGGTTCGGATCCCAGGCGATGCCTTCGATGTTGAGGCCGCCCTGCGCGTCCCCTTTCAGCTCGGGGATCTTATCGAGCAGGAAGCCGCTCAGGTTCGGGATCACTTCGGCCTGACCCGCGAGGCGCTGCCCCGCGGAGTCAATGGCGAAGCGCACGAGCGCATTTTTCTCCCCGGCGCCCGAGTCCGATTGCGAACCGACGACGTAGTAGAAGGAGCCGCCGTAGGTGATGCCCTCAGGATCTTTGACCTCCGTGCCGAGGGGGATCGGCTTGACGTCTCCCACCTGTTTGCCTGTCTCGTCAAGCTGCATCCAGAACACTTCGCCCGGCCTCTTGTTGTCAACGAAGAGGACGGCGTTCGTGCCGCCGACCTGGACCACACCGGAGGCCTCGAACGAGCCGCCCTGGAATGGGGTGGGGGAATTGGATTTGGCAGGCTTGAATTTCACCTTGCTCTTGCCACCGGAGGTGCCGGGGCCTGAGCCGGAGCGCAACACATAAACAGCAATCACGACGCTCAGGACGGCGCTCAAGATCGTGGCCACAATCCGGCTCATGGAATTAAGGATCGCCGCTTTGAGCCGGTCGTCCTTTTCCTTTTTCTTCTTCTTTTTCTTCTTCTCGCCCTTCTCCTCCTCAGTCTCTGCGGCGCCGGCGGCGACTGAAGCTGCCGCGAGTGGCGCGACTTCGAGTGGCGGTCTCTGAGCGGGAATGTTCGCGGCAGGTTTCGGGGCGGCGGGCTCGCCCGCCCGCCTTCTCACATCATCGAGTACGGCGGCCGTCAGCTGACCCGTCCGGCTCTCGCCCGTCTCCGCCGGGTTGCGGAAGGTGAGCAGCGCCTGCCCCAGTTTGATCAGGTCGCCGTGCCGGAGCGGCCGCGCCTCATTGCCGACGCGCTCGCCGTTGACAAAGGTGCCGTTGCGGCTGCCCAGATCAATGATGCTGCAACTCCCCTGGCGCGTCAGGACGACCGCGTGCGTGTTGCTCACGGTCGGCTCGGTCAGGACGATGAGGTTGTGCGGCGCCTTGCCGATGGCCACCTCCAGCTCGCGCAGGTGATACTCAAACTTTTCGCCCGAAGGCAGCACGCCGATGAGTCGCGGCCCGTAATGCTGATCGAGCAGACCCGTGATCTCGCCCCGGGTCGCCAGCCTCAATTCGACCTCCCGGCCGAGTTCGCGCCTGAGATCTTCAATGAAGGCCGTGTCGGTCGGATCGGCCACGGCGACCGTCCAGCGGTCGGCACCAACGCTGACCGGGAAGACGGCCCCTCTGAGCGCCAGTTGCGGGGGGAAGGCCACGACGGCCGCCTCATCCGGCGGCGTCGCCACGAGGCTGATTGTCGGGATGCGGAAGGCAGTACTCATCAGGTCGCGCAATTGTTCCTCGCCGGCCAGATGCTCATCAATCAGCGCGCGGTAGAGACGACGGCCACCGGCCTCCGGCCCCCGCAGGCGCTCAAGGTCCGGCCGGGCTACCAGCCCGGCCGCCGTCACGATCTGGGCCAGCGAATCTTCGGTGAGCGCGAGCGGCGTCTCGTGGTGAGAAAGCTCGACGGTCGGGCTTGAATTGACCAGGGCGGTTTCCCGGTGGCGGGTCAGGTGAAAGGTGAGGACGGAGCGCCCCAGTTTGAGGACATCGCCGTCCCGCAGCCGGCGCGTCTCAGTCACGCGCTCGCCGTTGACTGAAGTCCCGTTGCGGCTGTTCAGATCCCTGATGGTGTACGCGCCGTCTTCGAGGCGGATCACCGCGTGGGTGTTGGAGACCGTGGGGTCGCCGAGCGCCAGGTCGTTGGCCAGCCCCTTGCCCACGGTCGTCTCTTCCTGCGTCAGCTCGTGTTCAATGACATCGCCGTCCTGGAGCTGAATGCGCAGGGTGGCTTGCTGTCTGCCCGGCTCGGGTTGTGTCTTCACTCCCCTTGACGGCACATCGTTGGAACCAGTCATGGCCATTATTCTGCAGTTGCAGTTACCCGGACGCCCACACTATCCGGAATGCTGTCACCACTAAAAAGAAGTTCCCGGCCCGCAATAGTAGCTCGCCTGAGTTCCCGGGCGCAAACCCTTGTTGTGATCCGCCGGCCATGACAACTAACCGCTGACGCACTGCCCCGCTCGCGCCCGGACGACTCAGAATCCGCGACTGACGGCGAAGTAGATCTTGTTGGCTTCATTGCTGTGCCCGTAATCAGCGCGGACGGCGAACGCCTTCGAGACGCGGTATGCAAAGCCCACGCCCATCGAGGCCCGCCAGTTGGCAGAGATGAAGCGGTCGTTCTGGATGACACCCGGGTTGGTCCGCGAGCGGCTGTCGCCCCAGACCTGCCCGGCGTCGCCGAAGAGGATCACGTCCGCCCCCTGATCCTCCTTTCTGGCATAGACCGTCTGCCGCAGTTCGACCGAGCCGAGCAGCGAATTCTGGCCGTAAAATCTGAAGGTGTCGAACCCGCGCATGTAGCTGCGGCCACCCAGCCGCGCGAGGTCATAAAACGGGATCTGACTGTTGCCCTTCGGGGCCTTGAGTTCGGTCGCGACGCGGAGCGCGAGCGAAGTCTTGTCGCTGAATACTGGCACATACCCGCGCGCGTCCAGTTCCCCTTCGAGCCAGCCGTAGTCAGAGAAGGCACTCTTGTCACGCCCGTCCGCCGAGGCGACCCGGCCGTAGAAATAGAATCCGCGGGTCAGCCCCCGCCCGTTGTTGCGCCGGTCGTACTCGCCGAAGAGGCCGTAGGAGGTGACCTTCGAGCCGGAGTGCAGCCCGGGCACCCAGCGGGTGATCGGGACGACTGCCGGATTGCCGGAGAAGAGGACGTCAACGAACTGCTCATTATCCCGCTGGCCGCGGTAGGCGTCCGCGTCGGTGTAGCCGAAATAGACGCCGGCCTGAAAGTGTTCGGTGAAGTCGCGGAAGAGTGCGGCGGTGACGCTGCGTTCCTCCAGGTCAAAATTCGTCTTATTGCTTTGGGGCGTGCGCGGGCCGATGCCGAAGAAGCGATCCCGGGTCCGCCGGCTGTAGGCATACTGGAATGAGGCATGCGTCCGCTCATCCACGACCCTCGGGAAGAAGACCTCGCCCTCGACTGCCCGGTAGAGGCGCGTCGAGCCAAGGAGGGTCACCCGGAACTCTATGCCGTGGATCGAATCCGCAGTCGTCAGTTCGATCCCGCCGCCGATCCCGGCGCCCTGCTCGAAGCCGCCGAAGATGGCGTTGAGGTGTTTGTTACCCAGATTGATGGCGATGCGGTTGTCGCGCCGCGGGTAGTTGCGCGAACGCGACTTGACGCGCGCGGCGACGGAGCCGGCCCGGCCACCCTGCGCGGGTGACGCGACCGCGTCGGTTTCATCCGCACTCTCCGCGTCCCCGGCGGAAGGCACGACCTGGCGCAGAGAAAAGCTCGCGAGCGCCCCGGCTTTGAGCGCCGCGACCGTCTGGTTCGGCGCCGAGGACTCACTCACCTGCGCCTGACAGGGGTGACCAGAGGCCAGCATGCCGATCAGGATCAATCCCGCCGCGACCGTGATTGCCACTCTCAGTAACGATTTGATCATTATTCTACTTATTCTCCTTTCCTGCCTTGTGACCCGTGTAACTGGTAAGGCCACTCTTTATGTTTGGACTGGTTGCCGGCTGATTGTCGGCAGGTCAGCTGTCGAGCTTCAATTCCTCGTAGCGCAGTTTCAGATAACCACCGCCGTTGTCGCTGACAATGAAGACAAATTCCTCCCCGTTCAGGAGTCTGACGCCGGTCACGCCTTCCGGGTTGAAGTAGTCGCGGAAGCGCACGGATGTGACCTGCCGCGCCGGATTGCCCGCGTGGCCGTCCCAGACCCAGAGGCTGAAGTCGCGGCCACTGCCTTTCCTGACATTCCCGACGAGGATGAGAAACAACTGTAGCTTACGGTCAAATTGAATCGAACGGATTCCCTTGCCCGGAATCCCAAGGCTGATCGGCGCCTGGAATCCGAGGTGGTCGGTCGTGAACGGCAACTGCGGATCGGTTTTGACCGGGAGCAGGCAGGCGCTCACCCCGAGCAGCGGCGCGCGCAGGCCCACGAGCAGCCGCGCGTTCGCCTCATCCCACGCCAGCCCCTCGATGTTGAGCCCGCCTTTTTTCTTCGGGTGGTTGATCACCTCGCGGATGAAATCGTAGTGCGCCGCCAGTGCCTCGCGCAGGTTGGTGATCACGCCGTCCGGGACGAGCCAGTCCCGCTCCTCGATGCGGAAGCGGAAGAACGCCTGCAGTTTTTTGAGCCTCAGGCTTCTTTTCCTGATCGCATGCGCGGTGCAGGCATACACCCGGCCCGCGCCGTCGGTGGTCAATGCCTCCGCGTCATCAAGGCGGATGTCGTTATTGGTCAGCGCTTCGGAATGGTGGTCGGGCTGGCCGACCCCGCTGATTAGTTTGAGAAATAACCACGGCTGGGAATCGTCAACGAATAACAACTCGTTGGTCTCGGGCAGTTGAATGACATCAGAAAAGTCGCGCCACTCACTGAACTGATAATAGATGCCGGCAAACTCGCCGGACGGGTCCGGCTGCCCCAGCCAGGGACCGACGATCGGCTGCTTACCACTCAAGCGAACCTCCAATCACTGCCTCCGATGAGCCCGGTTTCCATACCTCTTCTCCTGCCCCGGCTCAAATCATTTGACGAGACTTTCTGCTTATCTCTGAACTTTCTGCGATACGCCGGCCCTATTGAAGACTCTGGCCGAACCATCTGTCAACCGTCGTCCGCCCGGCCTGTCACAATCCCCGGGCAGGCCGCGCCCGGAAAGCAGGCGCGCGGCATTGCAATAAATTTCGATAACCTTACAATCCTGCCACGACAATCAAATCAGGAAGGCGCCGCCCATGCTGACACCCGCTGAGATTCAGAACATCCGCTCCCGTTTCCCGATCCTCCGCCATAAAACCTACGCGAGCAGCTGCTCGCAGGGCGCGCTGTCAACCGGGGTCGAAGCCGCGCTGCGGGAATACATCACAAGCTGGCACGAGTACGGCACGCCCTGGGATCGGTGGGTGGCGAAATATGAAGAGGCGCGCGCCGCCTTTGCCGCTTTCATTGGCGCCAGTCCCGACGAAGTGGCGATCACTTCCTGCGCCTCGGCCGCCATCAACTCAATCGCGAGCGCGCTCCGGTTCGACCGGCGCCGCAAAGTCGTGCTGGGCGAATTCGAGTTCCCGACGATGGGCCACGTCTGGCTGGCGCAGCAATCGCGCGGCGCCGCAGTCGAGTTCCTCAAGGCCGAAGGCGAGCGGCTGCCGACGGCGGCCTACGAAAGCGCTGTTGACGGCGGGACGGCGATAGTCCCGGTGACGCGCATCTGCTTCACCAACGGCTTCCGCTCGGACGTTCAGCAGATTACTCAGATCGCGCACGCCCGGGGGGCTTACGTGCTGCTCGATGATTATCAGGACGCGGGGACGCGGCCGATTGACGTGAAGGCGCTCGGCGTGGATTTTTACGTCACCGGCACGCTCAAGTACCTGCTCGGGCCGTCAGGGCTGGCATTCCTCTATGTGCGCGAAGAGGTCATTTCACAACTCACGCCCACGACCGGCGGCTGGTTTGCCCAGACCGATCCTTTCACTTTCAACCCGCAGGTCAACGAGCCATCTCCGACCGCGCGGCGATTCCAGAGCGGGACGCCGCCGATTCCGAATGTTTACGCGGCGCTCGCCGGGATCAGGCTGCTCTCTGAGACCGGCCCTGAGAAGATCGCCGCGCACGTCGCGGGACTGGCCCAAGGCTGCCTCAAACGCGCGCGCGAACTGGGCTTGTCAATCAAGACTCCGACCGAGAGCGTCGGCCCGCTCGTCGTGTTGAGGTGCAAAGACGCCGACGCGATGGTGCGCCGGCTGGCCGAACGAGACATCATCGCATCGAGCCGCCGCGACGGGTTGCGCCTGTCGTGGCACTGCTACAACACGGCGGAAGATGTCGAGCGGGTGATGGAGGCCGTCGCGGAGAACATCACAGGAATGGTGCGGGACTAAACCTTCATCACTCTCCCCCGATGACGACCGAACAAGAATCAATCAGCGCACCGGAAGCACCCGCGGCACGAGTCATCGCCAACGAACAGGTACTCGCGCGCCGGTTGAGCGCGCGGCAACTGGCGATGATCGCGATTGGCGGCGCGATTGGGACGGGCCTGTTCCTCGGCAGCGCGCTGTCGGTCCGGGTCGCGGGGCCGGGGGTTATCATCACTTACCTGATCGGGGCGCTCGTCGCGCTGCTGCTGATGGGCGCGCTCTCTGAGATGGCCGTCGCGCACCCGACCGCCGGGTCGTTCGGCGTGTATGCCGAAATATACCTCTCGCCGTGGGCCGGGTTCGTCTCGCGGTGGACTTACTGGGCCGCGCAGGTCATTGCCATCGGGGGCGAAATCACCGCCGTCGCGATTTACTGCAAGCTCTGGTTCCCGCGCGTGCCCTCGTGGGTCTGGATTGTCAGCTTTTCCGCCGCGATGGTTTACGTCAACGCGCGCAACGTCGGCAGCTTCGGCGAATTTGAATACTGGTTCGCGATGATCAAGGTGGTGACGATTGTGCTGTTCATCGTCTTCGGCGTCGCCGCGATTACGGGTCTGGGGACGGGCGAGCGCATCGGGTTGCAGAACTACACGGCGCACGGCGGATTCCTGCCGCACGGGCTTGCGGGAGTTTGGAAGGCGATAGTGTTTGTGATCTTCAGCTACATCGGCACCGAGGTCGTGGCGGTGACCGCGGGCGAGGCGGCGAACCCGCAGGAGGCCGTGCCGCGCGCGATGCGCTCGATGCTCCTGCGCCTGATCACCTTTTACCTCGGCGCGATAGTGATCCTGATCGGCGTCGCCCCGTGGGACCGGTTGCTGCCGGGCGGCGGCGTACAGGCGAGCCCCTTCGTGACGGTCTTCCAGCTCTTCGGCATCCCGGCGGCGACGCACCTGATGAATTTCGTCGTGCTGACGGCGGCGCTCTCCTCGATCAACTGCAACCTCTATCTGGTCACGCGGATGCTATTCTCGCTGGCGCGCGGCGGCTATGCGCCCGCCCCGTTCGGCAGGGTCAACGGGCGCAGCGTACCCGTCAATGCGCTGCTCGCTTCGACCGGCGGACTCGCGCTCGCAGTTTATCTGGCGGCGAGATACCGGGAATCGGCTTACGTTTATCTGTTCGGCGTCGCGCTGTTCGGCGGGCTGTTCGTGTGGCTGATGATTTTCATCACGCACCTGCGCTTCCGCCCGCGGTGGGAAAGATCGGGGGGAGAAAAGCTGCCGGTGCGGATGCCGCTCTACCCTTACAGTTCCGTACTCGGCGCCATCCTGCTCGCGGCGATTCTGGCGACGACGTGGGGGGTTGAAGGGATGGAAGTGACGCTCAAGGTCGGGATTCCGTGGCTGATCTTATTGTCGGTCGGATATCTGCTATGGAAGAAGAAATAGAATACGGATGACACGGATAGCGGCGGATCAAAACGGATCAGATCCGCGTCAATCCGCCGCCATCCGCCTGATCCGCGGTCTATTTCTTCACTGTCTGCCAGGCAATCTGCTGTAACGAGGCGGCGTCCGCCTGGCTGAGATTCACCAGTTCACCCTGAACCGCGCCCTGATTGCTGACCTCAGGCCCGAAAAGGCCAAACTTATCGCCCACGAGCCTGCCGGGCAGCCCCTCCGGGCTTTTGCCGTAAAGCACCGCGTAAAAAACACAGGCCGCGAGATACGAACCCGCCGGCGTGGGGTGGCTCTTGTCAGGCAGGTGCAGTTGCAGCTTCGGATTCTTTTTCAGCGCATTCTCCCACGCGATGCCGACGGGCACGACGGTGGCTTTGAGTTCATTCGCGATGCCCAGGTAAGCACTGGTCAGCGTCACCTGATCCTGCGGCTGATTCTGCCTCGCCCAGGTCAGATAGAAGACGGTCTGTGCGCCCGCCTTTTTGATTTCGGCATCGAACCGGCGCGCGTATTCGTGAAATGTTTTCGGGTCGCTGATCGGCACGACGCCGTTGACCGGCTGCGTCGGGCCGAGCGTACTCTGTTCCTGAAGCACGACGAAATCCCATTTGCCCCGCCCGAGCGCTTCGAGCGCCCGGCCTTCTTCCCAGTGCCGTTTGAGCGTCGCGCCGCCAACGACGATCATTTCAGTTTCCATCTGCCGCGCCTCTTTCGCCGACCGGGCGAGCCCGGAAACCATCTGCGGCAGGTTATTGACGTAGGTGTAGCTGTTGCCGATGAACAGGACTCGCAACTTCTGCGCGTTGCCGCCGGGCGATTGGGACAGGACAGAAGGTTGCGGCAGGAGCAACAGCAGAACTGCGACCAGAGAAAGACTGACCGGGATTAGTTTGTTCGTCTTCATAGTTGATTATCAGAACGCTCAATCAGGTGATTGGCCGGCAGACCCGGATTCAGAACTTTCTCCGCGCTCGCGACTCCGGCGACGGGCAACTGCTCGGCATCAATCAGGCCGAGTTGCGCGAGTACCGAGGCCTGATCCCAGTAGATGTGTTCATGCGCGAGCCTGCTGTCGCGAAAATGCACGATCACGACGAGCGGCACTTTGACGTGCCGGCCCGTCGGCGCAATCCCGGGCAGCATCCAGTCCATCCTGATCGTGTGGGTGAACTCAAAGACCATCTCGTCAACCACGCGATCCGCGCCGACGGTGCGCGAGACCGGCGTCATCGCCGTATCGGGGGGCATCTGCGGGATGAAACGTTGAGAATAGAACTCGCGCAGCTGTTCGCGCCCGACTCCGCCAGTCAGCACGGGCACGTGGTTGACGTAGGCGTCCTCGACCATCGTCCGCAGAGTCGCTTCGGTATCGCGCGTGGCGAACTCGTACCTGACGTGTTCATCCCAGAGTGCGGAGAGATTTGATTGCGCGGCGCCGGCGCCGCCGAGGTGCCGCACAAAATATTCGAGCGTCCGCAGGTTCGCCAGCTCCGCGTCCTGCGCGTTGTAATGCGCCCCGCCCACGCGCGCGAAGGCGTGATCCTGCCCCGGGTAATCGTGCAGCGTGGCGAGCGGGTGCGCGTCGAGCGCCGCGTGAATCCGGGCCTGCGCTTCCGGCGGGCAATACTGATCCTGCTGGGCGATGTGGAGCATGAGCGGGCCACGGAGGTTGTTGATTTCATCGAGCGCATTCTCGATGCCGACGCCGTAATACCCGACGCTGCAATCCGGGTCAGAGCGCGTGGCCAGCAGGTAAGCGAGCTTTCCGCCCAGACAGAATCCGACCGCGCCGACCCGGCCCGTGCAGGCTGGGTGCTTGCGCAGAAAAGCCAGAGCCGCGCCCGCGTCTTCAACCGCCTTTGCCTCATCCAGACCGCGATAAAGCTCAAAGGCGCGCTGCCATTCGGCGTCGGTCTGGTCGGTCAGTTGCACCCCCGGCTCCTGCCGCCAGAACAGGTCGGGGCAGACGGCGACGAAGCCATGCCGCGCATACCAGTCGGCAATCGCGCGCATATCCCGGTTGACCCCGAAAATTTCCTGCAAAAGTACGATGCCCGGCCCATGCCCGCCCGCGGGCAGTGAGAGGTAAGCGTCGAACTGACCGCCGTCAGAGGATGTGATGGTCGTCATTCGTGTATTCCCTTTCTGAAAAGTGGTGAATGCCCGGCCAACGCCCTGTGCAGCACGCGCGGCTTCAGATACTTTCACGGCGAAGGCGTGGAGCCCGGGCTTCGGCTTGTCTGCGGCGAAGAAAGACAAGCCGAAGCCCGGGCTCCTGACACCGGTTTGTGGCGAACCGTTACTTGATATTAAGCTGGATGGTGTTTGCCTGCCAACTATCAACGTACATCAGCAGCTCAAGTGTTCCCCTGCCGTTCAGGCTGTTCAGCAACGGGATGTTGATCTGATCCAGGCCGGCGAAGCCCCCCTGCGCCCCGGCATAATCAACCGCGAGCGGTCTGCCCCCGAGCGTGACTTTCACGTTGGCCTGGCTGCTGCGCCCGCGAATCCCCGTGCCGAACAGTATGACGAAAACCTGATCGCCCTGGACTGAGAGGTCAATCGGATTGGCCGGGTTGTCGTAAATCACCTGGCCGCTATGGACGCGCAGCACGTTGATGGCCGCCTGACCGGTGCCGCCCGAGTTCGTCGTAAAAATTCCCGGCCAGACATCGTTCACATTCACCGCGCCGGTCGCGACGACGCTGCCGTCGCGGATGACTTCGATGACGGCCACGCCTTTTGCGGTCTGTGACGGGATCGTGTAGTTGATCTGCGTTCCCGCCACGAAAAACAACGAGGCCAGGCGCTGCGCACCCTGATGATCGGTCACGCGCACGCTCACCCCGCCCAGCGCTGTCGGCAGTGGCAACGTCGAGGCGATGAAGACGCCTCCGGCCAGGTTCACGCCGAATCCGGCCAGGATCCCGTCCGGCGCCGCCGCCAGCTCGGGGCGAAAGTCGGCGGCTGAGACGCTGACGAATTCCGCGGCGGCCACGTTGTCTTCAACCGCCTTGACGGCATTGAGCGCGTTGATTTTGCCGAAGCCGAATTTGCGGCTGATCGAAGGCCCGGTGAAATTGTCGCTCGTCAAGGTGCGCCACAGGACGCGTTTGATCTGATCCGGCGACAGGGTGCGATTGCGATCCTTCGCCTTTTGCAGCATCAGCGCGACGACACCCGTGGTCGCCGGCGTCGCCATCGAGGTGCCGGTGTAGGCGATGTGCTTGCCGTCGGCCGAAATGTCATTCTGATCAGGGTTGAGCGCATCGGCGGAGAGCGTGGAGACCATATACGAACCGGGCGCGCCGATTTCCGGCTTGATCCGCGCGTCACGAGTCGGGCCGGGGCTGGAGCTGGCCGCGCCCGCACCGATCTGGCCTTCATCGTTTTTGATCGTCATTGAGCCGCCGACGTTGGCGAACTGGGTTTTCACCACATAATTCGCCGCGCTGATCGCGCGCCGTGAAGTGGCGGGAGAGCCGACGTGTTCCAACCCGTCGCGAATCGAGGCATCAAGCGTCGTCGCCCCGTCGTTCGCGTCCCACACGTCCCAGCGGCCGTTGACGATCTTCGTGCCGGTGAACCTGAGCTGGAAAGTTCCGGCCGGTTGTTTCTTGAAGACGAGAGTGACGGTGTTCGCATTGCTCCCGGCATTGCCCGCGGCGTGTTCGATGTCCACATCCGGATCGCTCGTCACCGTGCTGCCCACGGCGACCGGGCCGATGGTCGTGCCGTCCGGCTTGATGAGTCGAACCGCAACCGTATCGGCGGAATTGTAGACCGCGATCATCGCCTTGCTCCCGCTGGAGAGCGTGAACGGGACATTGGCATCGGCGCCCTGATCCAGCACGCCGCCGGCATGCAGCGGCGCGGCGCCTTCGTTGCCCGCGGCGATCACGACCTGGCGGTTATTGCCCCCGCCGAGCAGATTATCAATCGCCTTCTCAACGCCGTCGCTGCCGTCGTGCTGGCTGAGGTGTCCGCCGAGACTCATGTTGATCACGAACGGCGAGCTGTTCAGCTCCGCCGCGCGGTCGCGAATCCACGCGAGCGAGGCGATCTGATCGTCATCGCCGAAGCCCGAACTGCCCGGGCGATTTGCCTTGACGATGACGAGATCGGCTTCCGGGGCGATGCCGGCGAAAGCCCCGGCGGGGACGTTGTTGGCCGTGCCGAGGCCGTTGCCACCGGCAATGCCCGTGACGTGGGTGCCGTGATTGTTGGTGTCCTTTTCATTCACCGTGCCGGCGCCGCTGAGCGCCGCGTTGATTTCGGCCTCGGTGTAAGTGCGCCCGACTCCGCCCGGCCCGGTGTTTGCCGTGTCGCTCAAGTCCCACAGGAATCTGACGCGCGTCGTGCCGTCGGCATGGCGGAAGTCGCCGTGCTTCCAGTCAATGCCGCTGTCAATCACGCCGACGACCACGCCTTTACCCGTCACCCCGTAAGTCGTCCGCGCGGTCGGGGCCTGGATCGAAGCGTTCGCGGCATCGTTGATGGCTTTCAGGCCCGCGTGGCTGAGCTTCAGCCTGTCCCGCCCGCCCGACAGCGAAGTCGCTTTCCTGAAGCCCGCCGCGCTGAGCTGCGCGACGGCATCAACCTCGGCCAGCTTCGGCAGGTCGTCAACCGGAACGGTGGCGATGGCGACGTTGCCGATGCGCGAACGGAGCGTGAACCCGCGCGCTTCGATTTCCGATTGCGCGGCGGCCAGCGCTTCCTCGCCACCCTCACGCAAAGTGATCAGCACGCCGACGCGGAAGCGACCGCCGTTTTCTTCGACCCTGACGCGTTCCTTCAGATTCGCTCGCTCCTGGTTGCGCGCCCGGGACTGCTCTTCAGACTGCGTGGCGGCCTGCTGCCGGAACACGCGGTACACCTGAATGAGGCCGGCTCCGGCTTTCTTCTCGAAGCTGTTTTCCGTTTGCGCCTCCGACGGGCGAACCAGGGAGAGGCTGATGGCTCCGGTTGCCGTCAGCAGAACCACCAGACAGATTGCCCTGATAAAACGGGCGGAATTGTTCTTCATTTTTCCTCCATTGAATGTTGTTGGTTTCGCGCACACGTGCCGGCGCTGATCGGCCGATCAATATCACTCCGCTCAGATAACTGTGCTGTCACCGGCAATCGTTGAGATGTGGCGGGTAACGCTGTGAAAAGACGACGGGCAGATTCACCTTCAATTGCCGATCAGGATGGGTGGCGCCCAGTAGTACGGATGACCATACGGTTTTTTCGGATCAGGCGTGAAGCGCGGCTTATTTGTCGCCGGGGCCGGATCAGGGGCTGATCATTTTCTTCTGCGTTTTCTCCGTTCCCGCCCGCTCAAGCGCAATTCGGGGGCGAATTCCCTCACGATCCTGAAAAAAGTTGCGCAGGGTAACGGACGATGTGGGTACTCCGGCGGGGGGGTCAGGTGACCGGCGGCCGGACAATGAGTTCAGAGTGATAACTGCCCGGCAGGCAGTCTACTCCCTGTCTGCTGAGAGGACAAAGGTCGCCGGCCGGCTTCACCCTGAATGCGCCCGCTCTGGTGTGCGGGATTTTGCCGCTCAGAGTTCGCCGCCCCGGGTCAATCGCTCCGGCAAACGCAGGCCGGTGAGGAAGTCGTGAAGGTGATTGTGCCGGTCGTGCTTGAACAGAAAAGCAACGTCTTCGGGGTCATCAATGTCGAGCGCGATGCGCGGCACTTCAATCAGTTCACAGTTCGCGTTGCACTGCGCGGCCTCGGCCTGATGCTTCGCCAGACTGTTCGGGCCGAAGTGTGAGGGGAAAAGGTCGGGCGGCGTGCGCGCAATCGCGTTGGTCCCGGTCCCGTCGCGCGATGGGACCATCACGGTGGAGAGCCCCGCCGTCATCCGCGACAGGATCAATTCGATGTCTTCGGATGAGATCAGCGGCAGGTCAATCGGCAGGCGCAGTACCGAATCAACGCCGCGCGCCGCCAGCAGGCATGAGCCGTAATCAACCGACGCGCTTTCGGAAATCTGTTCGGTCTCGGTGATGATCTCAAAGCCGTGATGCCGCGCCAGATCCATCGCGGGTTCATAAACGGTCACGACCGCCACGCCGTCACAGCCGCGAGCCTGCACCACCTGCGCGAAAGTATTTTCCATCATCAGCCGCGCCAGTTCCGTGCGTTCGGGCTGAGTCATCAGGCCGGCGAGCCGCTGCTTGGCCCGGGCCAGGTCTTTGACAGGGATCAGAATGTATTTCACCGAATGACTCCGATCTTCAGAAGCCCATCCACGAAGTGACACGAAGAAGCGCGAAGGTGGAAAAAACCTTCGCGCTTCTTCGTGTCACTTCGTGGATGGGTCTCATTCCATTCAGAGCGGCAGCACCAGCCTCGCTTCACAGCCGGTTCCGGTCTCCCTGTTTTCCAGCACGAGTGTGCCGCCGTGGGCTTCGGCGATCTGGCGGCTCAGCACCAGTCCGATGCCGGAGCCGCCGGGCTTGGTCGTGAAGAACGGGACGAAGAGATTCGCCGAACTGGCGAGGCCGTGCCCCTCATCTTCCACCTTGATTTCCAGCGCGCCGGCCTTCCTCAGCCAGCTCACGCGCACGCCGCCGCCGGTCTCCATCGCGGCATCAACCGCGTTGCGCAGCAGGTTGATGAGTAGCTGTTCGAGCTGATCGCTGTCGGCCTGAATCGTCATTTCGGGCCCCGGCAATAAAGCGACAGGCAACCGCGTCTCCAGCCCGACGATGCGCCTGAGCAGGGCGCCGACGTCGGTCATCTTGAAAGTCGGCTGCGGCAGTTTCGCCAGTTGCGCATACGCGGCCATAAAACGGCCGAGCGATTCGGAGCGGGATGAAACGACTTCCAGCCCGCGCTGCATATCAATCTCCCAGTCGGGCGGGCGCGGGTAACGCATGAGCAGCGAGGCCAGGCTCCCGGCGATGGATTTGATCGGCGTCAGCGAGTTGTTCAGCTCGTGCCCGAGTACGCGCACGAGCCGCTGCCACGCCTTGCGCTCTTCTTCGCGCAGCGCCTGGCTCAGGTCGGTCAGCACGAGCAGCTGGTGCGGCACGCCGTTCTCGCGAAAGCTGCCGTGCCGCACGCCCCAGCGCCCGTTGCCGCCCGGGAAATTCAGTTGTCTGGTTGACGGCTCCTCGCCGCCCAGACATTCGGTCAGCCCGAGTTCATCGGCGTGGCGCCCGAGCAGCCTTTCCGCCGGCCGCGCCAGCAGTCGCTCGCCGGCGCGGTTGACCAGCCGCAATCGCTTTTCGGCGTCGAAGGCGAAGACTGCGACTTCGATCTCCGCCATCACCGCGCGCAGGAGGGCCGTCGCTTCGAGCGCGCCCATCTTCTGCGCCCGCAGCGTGTCACTGAGCGCGTTGACTTCAACCAGCAACTCGCCGAGCGCGTCATCCATCCCGGCCCCGCGCGCCCGGATCGAATAATCCTCTTCATGCAGGGCGGCGATCAGGTTCGAGACGGTTTGCAACGGGCGAATGACCCTTTCGCGCAGGGCGAAGGCGAAGCCCAGCCAGAAGCCGACGATGACCAGACTCAGAGTCCACTGCTCCCGGGCCGGATAATTCCCGAGCCACAGCAGCAGCAGCGCGGTCACCACGGCGGGCAATCCCGCCACCAGCGCCATCAGCAGGACGCGCAGGTCGTGTTTGAGTTCCCGCTTTTTCGGCTTCTGCGTGCGGATTGAAGGTGAGAGCGGTTTGCGCGCGACGGCAGGCGGGTTGTTGGTCTGTGCTTCGGCCATGGATTTAGCGGGATCGCGCTGTTGAGGATATGGCAGACCAGGGCAGTCTTTCAATCCACAACCGCGATTCTGCAATCCTTCGGCAGTGAGAATAGAATACGGATGAGACGGATGCAGCAGATTAAGGCGGATCAGATCCGCGGATATCCGTCAAGATCCGTCTCATCCGTATTCTATTCTCTGGAATCAGAGGCTGTATTTTTCCAGACGGCGGTAGAGCGCGCTGCGGCTCAGGCCCAGAGTCTCGGCGGCGCGGCTGACGTTGCCGTCGTAACGGGCGAGGGCTTTCTTGATCAGCATGCACTCGACCTCTTCGAGGCTCAGGTCTTCGACCCGGGTCGAGCCGTCCGCTTCACCGCGCAACCCGAGGTCGCTCGCCCGGACGGTCTTCCCGTTCGACATCAGCACGGCGCGTTCGACCGCGTGTTCCAGCTCGCGCACGTTGCCCGGCCAGGGGTAATCCCACATCGCCTGCAGCGCGGCGCCTTCAAAGCCGTCGAGGTTCTTGCGGTAGCGCTGGGTCTGCTGGCGCAGGAAATAGTGCGCGAGCGGGGTGATGTCTTCGCGCCGCTGGCGCAGCGGCGGCAGCGCGATTTCGATGGTGTTGAGCCGGAAAAACAGGTCGCGGCGGAAATGGCCCGCCTCGACGTCGGCGCGCAGGTCGGCATTCGTGGCCGAGATGATCCGCACGTCCACGCGGCGGGTCTTTGATGAGCCGACGCGCTCGAACTCGCCCGTCTCCAGCACGCGCAGCAGCTTCGGCTGCTGGTTGAGCGGCACGTTGGCGATCTCGTCCAGAAAGAGCGTGCCGCCGTCGGCCAGCTCGAACCGCCCGACGCGGTCGGAGCGGGCGTCGGTGAAGGCGCCCTTGACGTGGCCGAAGAGTTCGCTCTCAAACACTCCTTCGGAAAGCCCGCCGACGTTGACCGTCACGAGCGGCCTCGCGCCGCGGACGGAAGCCGCGTGCAGGGCGCGCGCGACCACGCCCTTGCCGGTGCCGTTCTCGCCGGTGATCAGCACGTTCGCTTCGGAAGGCCCGACGCGGGAGATCACTTCCAGCACCGGCTGCATCGCCGGGGATTCGGCAATCAGCGTCGGCCCGCGGTCGCCGCGCAGCATCTCGTTTTCCGCCGCCAGCCGCTGCCCGCGCCGCAGCGCCCGGCTCAGTTCGATCTGCGTGCGGATGATTGCGAGCAGCCGCGCATTCTCCCAGGGCTTCTGGATGAAATCGCGCGCGCCGCGCCGCATCGCCTCGACGGCGATGTTGACGCTGCCCCAGGCGGTCATGACGATGATCGGCAGGGTGCTGTCCATTTCGGACATGCGCGTCATCAGGTCCAGCCCCTCGCGGCCCGAAGTCGTATCGCGCGCGTAATTCAGGTCAATCAGCGCGACGTCGAATTCCTGCTCGGCGAGCAGCTTCATGACGGCCGAGGGCGAGGTCACCGATTCGATCTGCCAGCCCTCGCCTTTGAGCAGTAGCCTGAGCGCTTCGAGTACGTCGCGCTGGTCGTCAGCGATCAGGATTCGCGGGGTGTTTACTTCAGCTTTACTCACAACCTCTTTCTCTCCTTGTTTACAGCTCAGTCATTCACCACCCAGCCGTCCCGCAGCTTGATAACCCGGTTGCTGTAAGCCGCATTCGCTTCCGAGTGTGTCACCTGCACGATGGTCGTCCCACGCTCGTTCAGCTTCCTGAACATCTCCATGATCTCCTTGCCCTGGGCCGAGTGCAGGTTTCCGGTCGGCTCGTCGGCCAGGATCACTTTCGGGTTCGCGATCACCGCGCGGGCCACGCCCACGAGCTGCTGCTGGCCGCCCGAGAGCTGGCTCGGGTAGAGGTCTTTCTTTCCGACGATCTGAAAACGGTCGAGGACGTCACCCACGATGCTCTCGCGCTCGGACTTCTTGACGTCGCGGTAAGAGAGCGGGATTTCGAGGTTCTCGTAAACGGTCAGGTGGTCGAGCAGGTGATAGCTCTGGAAGACGAACCCGATCTGCCGGTTCCGCAGCTCCGCGCGGTCCTTCGGTTTGAGCTTATGGACGGCCTGATCGAGGAAGTAATACTCGCCCAGCCACGAGCTGTCGTGCATGCCAAGGATGTGCAGCAGCGTTGATTTGCCCGCGCCCGACGGGCCCATGATCGAAACGAACTCGCCCTCTTCGATGTTGACGTTGACGCGCCGCAGCACCCAGGTTTTCGTCACGCCGTGTTCGTAAAATCTCTCGATGTTTTGCAACGTAATCATTCCTGTTCCTCCAGGGTATTTATCAGTGCAGTAAATAAATTTTCGGCCTGCACTGAGACTATCCAAATCCTGTGCCAGTTCAGATCAGATATTAAATACTGAGATCAATGAATTTGAACAGCCCGCAGCCGGGGCTGAACCGAAAAAGTGTCCGATTATGGGATTGATCAATCCCACAATTGCCACAAGAGGGCGGGCATGCGACATCATCGAGGGCTTTCCGCCGCTCTTTTCCGCCCGGTGAGCCAGACTGAAGCAGAGCCGGCTATCAAAATCAGCGCGCCAATCCCAGCCGCAATCAGGCCGCGACGGAAGCTCTGCGGGCGATAGACGAACTCAACGCGGTGTTCGCCCGCCGGCACGACGACACCGCGCAGCGTGTAATCGGTGCGGTAAACTTCGGTCTGCCGCCCGTCAACCTGCGCTTCCCAGCCGGGGTAATCAATCTCACTCAGCACCAGGAAGCGATCCTTTGGGGCAGAGGTGTTCAGGATGATCTGCTGTGGGGCATAGCTGATCACTGATGCCTGACCGGTGATTTCAGGTTGTGGCAGAAAGAAAGAGCCTCCGCGCAGTAATGTCGGATCAACTAATGCCTGTGCGGATGGATCAAAGGATTTCCCGTCGCTGAATTTTCCTTCGCTGATCACCCTTGGCATGTCGGCTTCCGGTACTGCCAGCACAGCCGGGACGAGCCACGCGCGCGGCAGCACCTTCAGGTTTTCGTAAACGTCCACTTCGTAAAAGCTCGCGAGCTTCCGCCAGCGCTCCGGCGCAGGCACCTCGCCAGTCCGCTTGTGCAGCAGGTATCTGACGTTGAGCAGATCGAATCCCCTGTGGGCGGCGCTCAGAGCCCGCTCGTCCCGCACGATGCCGTCAATACTCATCCCGCCCATGACGCCCGCCGGTCGCAGCAGGCGCAGTTCGTCATAACCGTTGACGCTTTGCAGCCGGCGCGTGATGGACAGGCTCGGATAATTGAGCAGCTCGTAGTTGTAATCGAATGGATTGGCCGCGTGGCTCAGGATGCGGAACGCATTGAGGTCGGGCTCACGGGCCTTGATGAATTTCACCGTCACCGGATCGGCGATGTGATCGGCCACGCTGAAGTAGAGCGTCCGCCAGTCCAGAAACTGCCCGAATGAGGCGAGGTCGCAGACGAGAACCACGACGAGCAGCCAGCCGAAGAGCGGCGCCCTCCGGCGCGCATAGATCCACAGCACCGCCGCGCTCAAAATGAAGAAGGACACCGGAACCAGCACTTCAGCCCTGAGCAGCAGGCCGCGGCTGGAAAAGCCGTAAGCGGTCGCCGTGCCGATAACGATCACCGCCATTATCACCAGAGACCATTTCACTGCGCGGCGCGCTTCACTGCCTTCTGCCCGCTCCAGGAAACTCACGCCCAGCCCGGCCAGCACCGCCAGCGCGAAATCGAATTCAACCAGGTGGCGCGACGCGGTGCGAAACAGGTTGTAGACGGGCACGCGATAGAGCAGCCTGTTCAGGCCGAACGGCAGCGAAGCCCCGAACGCGAGCAGCAGCGCGACGACTGCCACGAACGCCCAGAACCACACGAGTCGCCCCCGCCATCCGACCATCGCCACGAGCGCCAGCATCATCGCCAGCATCCCGACATAACCGGCGGTCACGTAGATGCCCCACTCCCCATGATAAGGCAGGTGGTAGGGCGGCAGCGCCGCCCCGCCGAAGAGGTACGGAAACACCAGCGCCGGCGCCTGCCGCAAGGGGAAGTCGTGCGAGGAGAAATTTTCATAAGTGATCCCGTTGCGCGCGCCCTGCCCCTGCAGCTCGCGCAGCGGCAGCAGATGAATCAGGGAGATCAACGCCCCGCAGAGCGCCATCACTCCCGTTGCAGCAATCAGACGCAGTCGCGGCTGCCGCTGCTCGCGCATTGTGACGGAAAAGAGGAAGTACGCCCCGCCGACGAGCGCCGTGTAAAAAGACATCTGCGGGAATCCCGCCCAGCATTGCAGCGCGATGAACAGCGCCCCGAGCGTGACCCGGCGCCACGAAGCCGTCTGATATAGCTTTTCAATCGCGAGCAGAACCCAGGGCAGCCACGCCGCCGCCGTGACCTTGGCCGTGTTCCCCTGCGACATCACCATGAAGCCGCCGAAGGTGAAGACGACTCCTGTGATGAGCGCACCCAGGCGATTGCACCCGACGGCTCGCGCGAAACGGTAAGCCCCCACGAGCGCCAGGTGGAAGGTCGCGATCACCACCACGTTCATCGCCGCGCCGGGCGGCAGGAAGGCGAAGACCCAGTTCAGCGGATAGAGCGCGCCCGGATAGCTGGCCGCCAGCAGCGGCATCCCGCCGAAGACGTAAGGATTCCAGAGCGGCAGCATCCCCCGGGCGATCATCTGGCCGACCTGGAAGCGCATCCCGATGTGCTGCGGCCACCCGTCGCCGTGTACGAGCGCCAGCTTTCCCGTCTCGGCTGGAAAGAACCAGGCGAGCGGCAGCAGGAGGATGATGACCGTAATGATTTGTCTTTCAGAGATTCGCTTCACGCCCGCCCCCTGAATATCTGGCGGTGATCACTCCCGTCGTTGCCAGCACGAGCAGGCCGATGCCCGCACAGACGAGCCCCGCGCGGAAGCTCTGCGGGCGATAGGCGAACTCAACGCGATGTTCGCCCGCCGGCACGACGACCCCGCGCAGCGTGTAATTGGTGCGATGGACGCGGGTCTGCTGCCCGTCCACTCGCGCCTCCCAGCCGCGATAATCGGTTTCGCTCAGCACCAGGAAGCCGGGCTGCGCGTTGCGCGTTCGCAGTTCAATTCGCAGCGGCTCGTAGCGGGTGATTTTCACTTCGGCATCGGCGGCCCGTCCGATTGCCGGGAGAACCGGCGGCGGTTCCGCCCGCTCAAGCAGCGCGGCTTCGGCGGGATCGAACGGCTGCCCATCGCTCAGCTTCCCCTCTTTGATTGATCGCAGCACTTCATCTTCAGGCAGCGTCACCGTGCGGCTCGCGAACCACGCGCGCGGCAGCGCCTTCAGGTTTTCGTAGAGGTCAGCCTGTCCGCAGCGCTCGACCAGCCGCCAGCGTTCGGGCGGCAGGCGCAGGCGGTCAAGCGGTGCTTCGTCGCCGGTCGCGGAATCGCGGAGGCTCGCGCGCAGGATATTCAGTTCAGCGTCGGGGCGCCGGTAATCCAGCTCGACGTAATCAATTTCGGCGCGCTCGAAGTTGAAGCGCGCGAGGTAACGATGCACCGTAAAACTCCCGCGCTCGCTCGCCGCCGTCCAGGTCTGGATGACGGGGGCGCGCTCGTGTTTTGCGAGCCCGCGCAGGTCGGGGCGTTCATACGCCCATTCCGCCGTGTCGCGGCCTGCCCGCAGCTCGCGTTCGACGACGCGGCCATCTTTGGTGTGCAGCCTGATGCCAAGGACCGGCGCGCCGTCGGGGACGTGAGCGCCATTGAACATGGCCGAAATCACGGTCAGTTCGGTCGCGGCGAACCCGTCGGCCTCAAGCTCCAGACGGCGGCCCGGCCCCAGCATCATCTCCATCAGAATGCCTTCGTAACTGATCGCCTCGGGGGCGGCGGTGCGGTTGAGCTTCTCATCGGCGAGACTCGAGCGCTCGCGCAGCAGGTATCTGACGTTGAGCAGATTCAGCCCCTGATCCTCCAGGCCGAAGGCCTCGTGGTCGCTGGCGATGCCAAACATATTCATCGCGCCGGCCAGACGCGCCAGCCGCGGCAGCCGCATCGGGTCGTAACCGCCCGCGCTCTCGAGCCCGCGCGCCATTGCCAGGTTCCCGGAGCTGACCGCGGGGTAGTTTTCACCGAAAGGCCAGCTGGCCTGGCTGATCACGCGAAAACTGTTCAGATCGGCTTCGCGCGCCTTGATGACTTTCACCGCCGCGGCGTCGGCCAGATGCCTCACGGTCTCGTAACTGGTCCTGCGCCAGTAGGCGAACCAGCCGAACGAAGCCAGATCAATCAGCAGGCCAAGGATGAGCAGTGCGCCGGCGATCCGGGTCCGGCGTTTCGCGTAAAGCCACACCACAACGATGCTCAGGGCAGAGACGAGCAGCGGCACAACTGCTTCAGGCCGCGCGAGCGCAGTGTCCGCGGCGGGAGGCAGCGTGGGCGCGCCAAGGTGATGGGCATAGAAACGGAACAGGATTGTTGTCGTGGCAACGATCACGGCCAGCACGAGACTGCTGCGACGCAGCACCCGGCGCGCCTGTTCCCATCTCAGTCCGGCGAGGCCGTGGGCGCCGATCCCGGCCAGCACCGCCGCGGCAAAAGTGAATTCAAACGTGTGCCGGTAAGAAGCCCGAAACAGGTTGAAGACCGGAACCCGGTAAAGCAGGTGGTACAGCCCGAACGGCAGGTAATCGCCGAGCGAAAGCACGAGCGCGGCGGCGGCAATAAACGTCCAGAACCAGACGATTCGCCTGCGCCCCGGCGCGAGCCAGGCCGTCAGAATCAGCACGAGTCCGAGGATGCCGACGTAACCGAACCCGTATTTGGTCAGCCACCACTCGCCCCAGCCTTTGACGTGATAGAGCGGCGGCAACCCGCCGCCGAAAAAATACGGGAAGACGAGCGTGAGCAGAAAACTCGGGGCCATCGGGAAGGCCGCGAAGGCTTCGTAGGGAATGGCCGCGCGGTCACCCTGCTGTTGCAACTCGACGGTCGGCAGCAGCTGAACGGCCGAGAGCAGCGCGCCGCTGAGCGCCATCACTGAAATCGAAGCCGTGAACCTCAGCGCGAACCGCCAGCTTCGCGGCTCTTCGTCGCGGCAGGCGAGCGAGAAGAGGAAGTACGGCCCGCAGACGAGCATCGTCTGCCACGTCGCCTGCGGCAACCCGGCATAACACTGCAACGCGATGAACAATGCCCCGAGCGCCGCCCATCGCCAGGATTCCTTCCACGACCCGCTGCGGTAAAGTTTTTCAATCGCCAGCAGAATCCAGGGCAGCCACGCCGCCGCCGCGACGTAATTGGTCATCTCCTGATGGCCGATCATGAATCCGCCGAAAGTAAAAGCCATCGCCGCCACGAGCGCGCCCGTGCGATTCAAGGTCAAAGCCCGCGCGTAGAGGTAAGTCCCGACAAGCGCGACGTGATAAGTCAGGATCGTGACCGCGTTCATCGCCACGCCCGGCGGCAGCACGGCAAAGAGCCAGTTCGGCGGATAGAGGACGCCCGGCTGCACGGCCGCGAGCAGCGGCATCCCGGCGTACGTGTACGGATTCCACAACGGCAGTGTCCCGCTCGCGATCATCCGGCCGAGCAGCATCCGCATCGGCAGGCTGTAAGTCCACGAATCGGCAATCGCCAGCAACACCCTGCCCCTGACCGCCGGGAGGAAATAAACGAGCGGCAGCAGCGTGAGAGTCAGAACAACCGTGATTTTCTCTCTGGTGAAGAGGGGTTTCAGTCGAAGAGGAGAATTCATGTCATCAGTCGCCGCCAGATCCACGACCCGGCGATCAGCAGCAGCGTCCCAATACCTGAACCAGTCGCCCCGAGCCGAAAACTCCGCGGGCAATAGGTGACTTCAATCCGATGCTCTCCCGGCGGCACGGCGACGCCGCGCAGCGTGTAATCGGTCCGAAAAACCGGCGTCTCGTGCCCATCAATCTTCGCCCGCCAGCCGCGGTCATACACTTCGCTCAGAACCAGAAAGCCGGGCTGCGAATTGCGGGACTTCAGTTCAATGCGTTGCGGCTGATAGCTGGTCACGCCGACCTGCGCGTCCGCGGGGACTCCGCCTGCTTCCGGCGCTGGCGTTTGATCCTTTCGCCAGCGGTCAGCTTCTTCAGTGTCAATGAAAGCCACGGCAACCGGGTCGAATGGTTTTCCGTCGCCGAACTTCCCTTCCTTGATGATGCGCAGGACTTCATCGCCGGGCGTGACCTGCACCCGCGGCACGAACCACGCGCGCGGCCTGAGCTTCAGGTTTTCCCATACTTCGATCTCGCCAAATTGATTGAGCCGGCGCCAGCGTTCCGGCGGGAGTTGCAAATCATCAATCGGGCAGGCGGTCTTCGTCACCGAATCCCAGAGCGTCGCGCGCACGATCTGTAGCGTTGCGTCGGGGCGCAGGTACTCCAGCCCGATGCGCTCAATCTCTGCGCGCTCAAATGGCAGGCGGGCGAGGTAACGATGCGCTTCGTAACCGGCGCCTTTGACCGGAGTGCTTTCGACCGCGCGCGGTTTCTGATGTTTGATCGTGGCGCGCACGTCGGCGCGGTCATAAGCCCATTCCGCCGTATCGCGGCCCGCTTTCAGTTCAAGGTCAGTCACGCGCCCGTCACGCGCGTGCAGCCTGACGCGCAGTACCGGCGTGCCGTCGGGGATCTGCCCGGCACCGCTCATCAGAGAGATCACGGCCAATTCATTCGCCGTCACCCCGCCCAGGTCCATTTCCACTGTTGCGCCCGGCGTGAAGATCAGATGCAACGGCGTGCGGGCGAAGCTGACGCCGTCGAAGCTGACGGCGTTCATCGAATCGAGCTTCCGGCGACGTTCCAGCAGGAGGTATTTGACGTTGAGCAGGTTCAACCCCTGGGCGGAATTTCCGAACGCCTGCAAATCCCGGACGATGCCGTGCGGGTCCTGATCGCCGGCCACGCGCGCGACGCGCGACGGGTGGAACAGGTCGTAGCCGCTGACGCTCTGCAGCCCGCGCGGGATCAGACTGTTCGAGACGTTGAGCAGGTCGTGATTGTCCGGGGAGTGTTTCGGATCATAACCATAATCATAAGGCAGCGCGCTCTGACTGATGACCCGAAACGACGCGAGGTCAGGCTCGCGCGACTTGATGAACTTCACCGCCGCCGTGTCCGACAACCGCTCATTGACCCGATTAGGCACCGCCCGCCACGCAAAGAACCAGCCGAACGTCCCGAGGTCAAGCATCAGCACCACGACCAGCACGACGGTTGAACCCGCGTTCTGACGCAGGCCGTGGAGCCAGAAGGCGGCCGCGGCGAATACAAAGGTGATGACCGGGATGAAAGCTTCGGGATTGGCGAGCGACCCGGCCAGGGCGGGCCGCGGTGCGCTCCCGGCAAAAACGTCTCCCCCGAAATGATACAGGGCCGCGACTGTCACCAGCAGCAGAAAGACCGTGGCCGTGCTGGCGGCCAGCACTTCGGGAACTTTATTCGGTCGCAACTCCCCCAGCCGGCCGAGGCCGAACCCGGCCAGCAGTGCGGCGGCAAAGGTGAATTCAAACCAGTGCCGGTACGACCCGCGAAACAGGTTGTAGACCGGCACGCGGTAGAGCAGATGATTCAATCCAAATGGCAGGTAATCGCCGAAGGCCAGCGCCAGCGCGACCAGCGCGACGCCTGACCAGAACCAGATCATCAGCGTCGAACCCCGACGAGCTGCCAGCTTGTTGCTGTCCGCGGATGACGGCCCACCCTTTTCCCCGGGGTCATTATCAATTGAAACACGACAAGCTGGCAGCTCGTCGGACCTCGACCGCCCGAACCAGGCGGCAAGGACGAGCATCAGTCCGAGCAGTCCCACGTAACCGCAGGGCACCAGTTCGTTCCATTCGCCCCAGTATTCAACCCGGTAAGGCTTGAGCGCCGCGCCGCCGAAGAAGTAAGGAAAGACGAGCGAGACGACCTGCCGGGGCGGCAGTGAATACCCGGCGAAGTAATCGTAACTCAACCGGGCGCGCTCGCCCTGCCGGAGCAGTTCCGCTTCCGGCAGCAGCTGCGCCAGCGAGAGCAGCAATCCCGCGACCGACATCACCGCGCCCGCCAGGATGAAGCGCCGGCGTTTTTCCCGCTCCGCGCGCGCGAGCAGGCAGAAGAGCGCGTAAGCCCCGCCCACCATCGCCGTGTACAAAGTCATCTGCGGGTCGCCGGCGAAAAGCTGTAGCGCAATGAACACCGCGCCGAGTACGATCCATCGCCACGAAGCCTTCTGATAAAGCTCCTCAATCGCGAGCATAATCCACGGCAGCCAGACGACCGCGGTCAGGCGATGAATGTGGTCCAGATGCGCGATTGAAAATCCGCTGAAGGTGAAGACGATGCCCGCCACCAGGGCGCTTAATCGCTCCAGCCCGATGCGCCGCGCATACAGATACATCCCGACGAGCGCCAGGTGGCAGGTCGAGATCATCAGGGCGTTGAGCGCGACGGCGGGCGAGAAGACGGCAAAGATCCAGTTCGGCGGGTAGAGCGCCCCGGTGTAGACATTCGCGAGCAGCGGCATGCCGCCGAAGATGTACGGGTTCCAGAGCGGCAGCTGCCCTGCGGCCAGCATGCGCCCCAGCAGCACGCGGACGCCGAGGTTTGAAATCCAGACATCACCCGGCGCGAGCGCCACTTTCCCAATCACGGCCGGATAAAAATAAATCAGCGGCAGGAAGAACAGGGCGGCGACAAAAATCAGTTTTCCCCGATGAGCTAAGAGGGGGGATGATTCAACGGGGGCAGCTTTCATCGGAATTGATTGAAACCCTGGCGCACGCACTCGCGAGCATTCGGTTCAGGCCGACTGATTCAGACGCGCCGGGACCAGACGCTCTCCGCCGATCTCAGTTTGCGCCCCGGCATGCCCGGCCTCGTGGTATTCGGCGTCTTCGTTGACGCGCCAGACGTCGTAGACCTGACGGTCGGCCAGAATGTTTTCGACCGTCAGCATGGCCGTCATCATCGCGTGATCCTGGTTGTTGTATTTGTGCATGCCGTTGCGGCCCGTCAGATGCAGGCGCGGGTGGGCGCGTTCGAGTTCCCCGCGGATGACGGAGACGTTCGCGGCGTATTCGTCGTCGTAAACCGGGTAGGCTTTCGGCATGCGCACAACGCAACCGTCCAGCACGTCAGCCCTCGCGGCGAGGCCGAGTTTTTCGAGTTCCGCGGCGGCCTGCGCGATCAGCCGCTCGTCCGGGCTTGACCACAAACCGTCGCCCTCAAAACAGAAGTATTCCAGCCCGTAACAACACAGCGCGGGGTCGGGAACCATCTCCGGCGACCACGACTTGAAGTTCTGAATGCGCCCGACCTTCACATTCGGGTCGTGAATGTAAATCCAGTTGTCGTCAAACAGATTCCGATCCCTGAGCATGAGCGCCACGACCAGGAAATCGCGGTAGCGTAACCTTTCGGCGGCGCGCTTCGCTTTGTCACCAAGCGGCGGGGTGAGGCCGCGAACGAGTTCGCGCATGGGCGCCGAAGAGATCACGTGATCGGCTTCGATAGTGGTGCTGGTGCCCTGCCCGTCCTGATAAGTGACCCGATAAATCCTGCGGTCGGCGTCGTAATCAAGGCCGCCGACTTTGCGGCCCATGAGGATTTCGCCACCCATTTCCCGAATCCGCCGCGCGGCTGCCTCCCACATCATCCCCGGCCCTTTGCGCGGGTAGCGGAACGAATCAATCAGCGTCTTGATCACCTGATCGCCGCTGCCCCTGTTGCTGCGCAGGCCGAGCGACTGAAGGATCGCCCGCCCGAGCGAGAGACCCTTGATCCGCTGCGCGGCCCAGTCGGCGGAAATCTCACGGCAATCCATCCCCCAGACCTTTTCCGTGTAGGTCTTGAAAAAGATCCTGAAGAGCCGGCGGCCGAATTGATTCGAGACCCAGTCTTCAAAGTTGCGCGGGTCCCTGACCGGCGAGAGCCGCGCGTGGAAGTAAGACGCGACGCACAGGAATGATTCGATGAGGCCGAGTTTGACGAGCGCGTCGGCGGCCTTGAGCGGGTAGGAAAAGAACCTGCCCCGGTAATAGATGCGCGAAGAGCGCGGGCGTTCGAGCAGGTCGCGCGGCAGCAGTTCGGTCCACAAATCCTCGACCGCTTTCGATTTTGAAAAGAAGCGGTGGCCGCCGATGTCGAAATGAAAGCCTTTATATTCGACCGTCCGCGAGATGCCGCCGACGTAACGCGCGTCGGCTTCGACGACCTGCACGCCGACGCCCTTCTTTGCCAGCAGATACCCGGCGGTCAGCCCCGCCGGGCCGGCACCGATAATGACGACTTTTTTGCTCATCGGATTGATACGGCGCCTGAGACGGCGGCTCCGGCTCTCAGACGGAAGGCAAACAGTAATTTGAAACGAAGCTCTTTATAGCCGAGGCAGGTGAGTAAGACAAGAGTCGCTCCCAGGGGAGATTTGATCTTTTTCGTCGGCGTGTGTTATTGCTTCCGCATGCGAATAGCTCTGGACGGGATTCCGCTCGTCGCCGCGAAAACGGGCGTCGGGCATTACACCGATGCGCTGGCGGAGTGGCTGGCGCGGACGCATCCCGATCATCAGTATGACCTGTTTTCGCCGTTCGATTTCGCCTTCGATCATCACAACGGCCACCGGCCGGGGAATCTGAACAAGCGCTTCATCCCGGTGCGCAGGCCGTTCAGCAAGTGGTGGCTGATCGGGCTTCCGACGCTGCTGCGGATCACGCCGGTGGACGTCTTTCACGGGACGAATTACTGCATCCCGCTGTTTGCGCCGTGCCCGACCGTGGTCACGATTCACGACCTTTCGCTCTACACACAGGCGAAAACGCACGAGGCCGACAACGTGGCCCGCGGCAGACGGCGGATTCCGATCATGGCCCGGCGCGCGACGCGAATCATCGCGCCGAGCGAGGCGACTCGCCGCGAGATCATCTCTCACCTGGGCGTCGGCGAGGAGCGGATTCGCGTAATCCCTGAGGCGGCGCGGCAGCACCTGCGCCATTGCGCCGCCGATGAATGTCGCCCGGTGCTGGAAAGGCATGGCATTCGCCAGCCCTATCTGCTGTACGTCGGGACCATCGAGCCGCGCAAGAATCTGACGACGCTCGTCCGCGCTTACGACGAGCTGATTCACACGACGCCGCACCGCCCGCAGCTCGTGCTGTGCGGCGGGCGCGGGTGGCTGTGCGACGACATTTACCGGCTGGTGGACGAACTCAGGCTCGGCGAGATGGTGCGCTTCACGGGCTACGTTGACGACAGCGACCTGCCCGCGCTCTATTCGGCGGCGGAAGTTTTCATCTACCCGTCGCTCTACGAGGGCTTCGGGCTGCCGCCGCTCGAAGCGATGGCCTGCGGCACGCCGGTCGTTACGAGCAACACTTCCAGTCTGCCCGAAGTCGTGGGCGAGGCTGGCCTCGGCCTGCCGCCGCAGGATGTTGAAGCGATGACGGAGGCGATGGCGAAGCTGATGGCCGACCCGACGATGCGCGGGTATTACAGCCGCGCCGGGCTGGAGCGCGCGAAGCTTTTTTCGTGGGAGCGCGCCGCCGACGAAACACAGGCCGTTTACGACGAGGTTTTTGAGCAGGCGAAACGATGAGCAGAATCAGGAACATTACACGCAACCTGCGCGCCCTCTTCGCGCAGGATTTCAACGAGCGCTGGCAGGGCCATGACGAGCGGCTCGACAGTTACGAGCAGCGCCACGCCGAGCGCGCCGACAGTTACGAAGCTTCAATCAACGAGCGCACGGACAAATTTGAAGCCGCGATCAGCGGGCGCGCCGATAATTACGAAGCCACGATTGACGCGCGAATCGAAACGCGGTTCGCCGCCATCGAACACCATCTGGACGAATGGCTCGACGAAAAGATCGTTGCGCTCGAACGGCGGCTCGACGATTACCAGGCGGCGGTCAACACGCAGGTCAATGACCGGCTGACCGCGATGGAGACCAGACTGGGCGAGTGGTCGGCCGCGACTGAAGAGCGCCTTAACAAGTATGAGAAGGCTGTGGACGCGCGCTTCGACGAGCGCTCAGCCGCCATCGAACAGCGGATGGAGGAGCGGCAGAATTCATACGAGGGCGCGCTGGATAAACGGACCGACGAACGCTTCCTGGCGATTGAAGAGCGCCTGGATCAGCAGTTCGTCAAAAGCGCGCAGCTGCTCGACAATCGCTTCGACAGCCGGGCGGCGGCGGCGGATGCGCGAACGGATGAGCGGCTGGCCGGGATGGAACGACACATTGACAGCCGCTTCTTCGCGCTCGAACAGCGCACCGACGAGCGTATGGAGGCGCACGAGCGGCTTGTGGACGGCAAGCTGCACAGCAACCGGCAGGACATAGTGGATCGCACCGACCTGCTCCTGCAGGTCTTCGAGCAGCGACTGGATAAACAGCGCCGCGACCTGCATTCGCTCCGTGAAACGATTCAGTCCTCAGACGCCCGCACTGCTCATCACGAAGCGGCGACGCCCCCCGCAACAATGGCGACGACCGCGCCGGCCGTTGAAGCCGCCGAGGTCGGGTCGTTATCAGCCGCCCTTTCAGGCGAAGCCACCGCAAACAACGGCGCGGGCGCGGCGGCGGCGCTCGACCAGCAGTCGCCGCAGACTCAGCTCGTCTCCTTCCGCAAACTCGCGGCCACGAGCGGCGTGACGCCGCGCCCGAAGCTGCAATCGAATGACGCCGCGCTCTACGACCGCATCCTCGAATGGAAGAAGGTCGCGCACGAGGGCATCAGCAACTTCACGCCCGACGAGCAGGAGACGGTTGATTACATCCTCAGTTTCATCAGCGACCCGAAGGAGGTCGAATACACCAGACAACACCTGCGACGCCTCGTCGCCACGCTGCAACGCATCCCGCCGGCGCGAAAGACCAAAGACCGGCTGCTCGAACTCGGCAGCCTGACGCACCTGGCCCCGGCGATCAGAAAATTCTGCGGCTACAAGGAAGTCTCCTGCGCTGATTTCTGGGAGGCCGAAGAGAAGATCACGCACGAAACGCTCAAGCAAAAGAATGGCAAAGACAGCTACACGTTCGAGCTGCGCAATTTCAACGTCGAGCGCGACCCGTTCCCCTACCCCGACGGCCACTTCCGCGTCGTGCTGTGCTGCGAGCTGATCGAACACCTGCAATGCGACCCGATGCACATGCTGTGGGAATGCAACCGCGTGCTGGAAAAGGACGGCTTCCTGCTGCTGACCACGCCCAATATCGCCAGCGCCAGAGCCATCGAAGGGCTGCTGGTCGGCTGCTCGCCGTACCTGCTGGCGCAATACAACCGGACGACGACGGTGGATCAGCACAACCGCGAATACGCGCCGTATGAAATCGGCGTCGCCCTCGCCGCCGCCGGGTTCACGGTGGTTGAGCTGGAGGCCGAAGACGTCTGGCTGCGCTCGAATCCGGCGATCCTGGAACTGCTGCGCAAGGTGGATATTTCGACCGAACTGCGCGGCGACAACATCTTTGCGCTGGCGCGCAAGACCGGCGCGCCGATTGAGCGTTACCCGAAGGAACTCTACATCGAGTAAGAACAGGTCCCGGGCTGTTTCTGTTTACCAGAATGAACTTCGCCGAAATGACGAAGCGTGAAATCGTCCGACTCCTTGAGGAGTCGCACTGGCAGGCAGAGCCTGTCAACGGTATTCTGTACATTCGTCCTCTTGACTTGGAAGTCACCTGTGAGGCCCACTCGAATGGAGAACATATCCCTGATCGTTGCATCAATGTAACAGCCCGGCATGCCGTGCATTTTCCTGACGGAATCATTGAGCACTGTTTTGGCTATGGTGGTGCCCGGGAAGAGATCGCGGCGGATGCAGCAGCGGCTTGGGTGGGACAAGCCTTCTACGTAATTCACGACTTTCTCTGCAGCCACTCTCCGGACAGCAAAGTCAAGGTATCTGAGCTGGTGACCTTCGATGCTGATGAGGACAAGGTTTATGGCTGGAAAGCATTTTTTTCTCCTATGATCGTTTCCTTGAATGAAAAGGTCGAGCCTGATTCCGTCCAGTCTGAACTGGTCAGGGCGTTGTGTGGTTCATTATCTACCGTACTCCTGGACAGAAAGCTTCACTGGCTGAAGTGTTATGTCGGAGTTGTCCCCGGCCACTCTCCGTCGAGCGAATGTCGTTTTGACAATGAATTCTGGCCTGAAGGAACAAGAATCCTGTCCGAACTGGCAATGAAGTGGCCAGCAGCGGACCATTACCAGATGAGAAAGCAGTTTCTGCTCTTCAAGCCCTGCGAACCAACTGATCTGAAGAATGGCGAGCGATTGATCAGGCTTGCCAGAGCCGAGGTAACGCGCCCGAACCGCAGAAAACTCTCATGGCAGTTCTGGAAAAAAGTCTGATGCCTGTGACGCCTGAAGGGCTGACCATCCTGGCTCTGCCTGAAGCCGCCGGGTCGCGGCTGGACGCATTCCTCGCATCGCGACTCACAGACATCAGCCGTTCGGTGATTCAGCGCGCCATCGAAAGCGGCGATGTCACGGTCAACGACCGCGCCGTCAAACCGAGCTACAAAGTCCGCGCGAACGATGAGGTCCAGGTCGAGTTGCCCGAAGCTCTGCCGCTCGAAGCGCTGCCCGAGCCGATCCCGCTCGACATCGTTCACGAAGACGACGAAGTTATTGTCATCAACAAGCCTGCCGGGATGGTCGTGCATCCGGGCGCGGGCGTCAGTTCAGGCACGCTCGCCAACGCGCTGGTCTGGCACTTCAATCAGCTTTCGCAGAGTCTCCCTCAGACAGGGGGGGCGTTGCGGCCCGGCATAGTGCATCGGCTGGATGTCGGGACCTCGGGCCTGATCGTCGTCGCCAAAACCGACCGCGCGCATCTGAACCTCGCCGCGCAGTTTGAAGGGCGCAGCGTCAACAAGAGCTATCTGGCTCTGGTTTACGGCAACGTGCAACCAGACGAAGGGAAGATTGATGCGCCGATTGGCCGCGACCCGCGCAACCGCGTAAAGATGTCTGTCAGGCCGGCGGGACAGGGGCGGCAGGCGTTGACGCTCTACCGCGTGATTAAAAGATTCGCGGAGTTCACTTTGCTTGATGTAACTATCAAAACCGGGCGCACGCATCAGATTCGCGTTCACCTGGCGCACATCAGACACCCGGTTGTCGGCGACAGTACTTACGACAGTGGCCGCGCCAATACCGTAAAAAACCCGCAGTGGCGCGTGGCAATTGAGAAGCTGGGGCGACCGTTCCTGCACGCCGCGCGGCTCGGTTTCATTCACCCGGTCAGCGATGAAAGGTTGCAGTTCACGGCCCCGCTTCCCAATGAGCTTCAGAATTTTCTGGAAGCGCTCTCCTCATCGCCCGGTCGCTGACGTTCCCTGATGCCAGCCAAATCCTGCACCTGTCAGCCGTAACCTGCGACCGCCTTCCGCCTTAACTCACACTAAAACTCTCAACCGCTTTGTTTTCAGCCCGCCCGGACGTTTGCAAGGATCGCCCGATGCTGGCACTGTATTTGCCAAACTGCCCCGTGTGCTGACTGGTGAATATGCAGATCAAACGAGCATCGCTGATTTACAACCCCTGCGCCGGATCACTGCACGGTGACCTCGGCGTGATCCATCAACTGGAATCCGAACTGCGGGCGCGCGGGGTCATGGTTGATCCGCACGCGACGACCTGCGGCGGGGATGCGACGCGACTGGCGCACGAAGCCGTGGCCCAAAACTATGACGCGCTCATCGCCTGCGGCGGCGACGGCACGATCAACGAAGTGGCTCAGGTGCTGGCCGGGACACAGACCACGCTGGCCGTCTTCCCGTGCGGCACGGCGAACGTCTTTGCCAAAGACCTGGGCCTCAGGCGCGACCCGAAAAAAGTGTCACAACTGATCGCCACCGGCAGCACGCGCACCATTAGTCTGGGCCGCGCAATCAAAGGCGAGATGGACTGGCAGAGATATTTCCTGCTGATGGCCGGCATCGGGCTGGACGCGGCAATGGTGAGGAACGTCAACCTGAACCTGAAGCGGCGGATCGGCGAGGGCGCCTACTTCGTCTCGGCGATGGATTACCTGGCGCGCTGGCCGCTGACCCCGTTTTCGCTGACAGTTGACGGGACGATTTACGAAGCGACTTACGCGATCATCGCCAACTCGCCGAGCTACGGCGGCGGTTTTACGCTCACGCCCGGCGCGCGGCTGGAAGACGACAAGCTGGATGTGTGCATTTTCAACTCGCACAGCCGCTTCGATTATCTGGGTTATGCTGCGCTGGCCGTCACCGGCAGGCACAGGAACTGTAAAAACGTGACTTATCTGGAAGCGCAATCAGTCAGCGTCAGTTCCGATCAGGAAACCTTCGTGCAACTGGACGGGGAGCTGGTCGGGTCGCTGCCGATGCGTTTTGAAATCGTGCCACGCGCTTTGAGCGTCGTGGCGAAGAATTGAACCGCTTATGTCAAATCAGACTTTTTCACTGATCCAGGGGGCGCTCATTGCGCTGAATTTTATGCTGATGTTTGTGCCCCTGCCGGGGCGCGGGTGGCGTGTCATCCTGCTGGCCGTCGCGGCCGTGTGCGCGTTCACGCTTCGGCGGATGAAAGCGATTGTTGCCCCGGCCCTGCTGCTCGTGTGCCTGCTCATCGTGCCGGCAGGTGCGTTCGGACAAGCCCCCGCAAAAGTGGCCGCCGGCCCGGCTCCGGCAACCAGCGCGGCCCTGCCCGAAGACGTCACGGCCCTGCGCAGGGAAGCGAATGACGCCGTTTATAATCTGGATTACACGACCGCGCGAGAGAAGTTCGAGGAGATTCGCAAACGCCTGCCCGACCACCCGGCAGGTGATTTGTACATTGCTACTCTGATCTGGCTCGATCACCTCAACAAGAGCCGCCGCCTGCAAACGGGCCTCTATCAGAACGACAGCTTTTACGCCGGGGCCGACAAGGCAAAAGAGGAGACCGAAGGCGATGCGGTTGACCCGGCTGTTGACAAGGCATTCCGCGACGCCATCACGCGCGCCAAAACCAAAGCTCTGGCTTTGTACAATCGTAATAAGAAAGACCCGGACGCGCTCTATTTCCTCGGGACTGTGTACGGCGTGATCGGCGGCTACGATGCCTCGGTGGCGCGCAAATTCCTGGGGGCGCTGCGCAACGGCTCGCGCGGCGTTGATTATCACCAGCAGGTGGTGAAGCTCAAGCCGGATTATTACGACGCTTACCTGTCCATCGGCCTTTACAACTACATCGTCGGCAGCCTGCCGTTCCCGATGAGGGCGCTGGCCGCGCTGGGCGGCATCCGCGGCAGCCGGTCGAAGGGCATTGCGCAGCTCGAAGACGCGATGAACAAAGGCCGCTACGTCAGCGACGACGCGCGCGTCATGCTGATCGCGATCTATCAGAAGGAGAAGCGGCCCGAAGACTCGCTCAAGATCCTCGAGAACCTGAGCGAAAGATTCCCGCGCAATTACCTGATCCGTCTCGAAACGGCCACCACGCTCGCGCAGCTCAGGCGGTCAAAGGAAGCTTATGCGATTTACGAAGACCTGCTGAAGAATTCTGAGGGTGGCCGGGCCGAGGACCTGATTCATTTCCAGTACGCCGAAGCGCTCGCCGCCGATCACGAATACGAACGCGCGGCGGAACATTTCCAGGCGGTCACAAGGATTCAGAAGGCCGAGGCGAGTCTGGTCACGTGGTCGCTGCTGCGCGCCGGGCAGGTTTACGACCTCGCGGGCAAACGCACTGAAGCCGTCGCCCACTATAAGTCAGTGATGTCCCGCCCGAATGTTTACGACACCCGCGAGCAGGCCGAGCGCGGGATCAAACAGCCTTTCCGCGGAAGCGATAAGGATAAAAAGAAGGAAGGCGAAGAGTGAAGTGTTCGACTACAGGGAGTTTCTGAGAAGTCAGCTTTTGTCCCCGACAGGGGATAGATTCAATAGCCGTGGGGGCAACCCACGGGCCTCGGGCCACCAGATGTGCCGACTCTGAAAGGGTCGCAGAAGGCACTCGACTACAACCCCTTCAGGGTTGAAATGCATGCCGCCCAAGTCCCGTGGGTTGCACCCACAGCTATTGACTCCGACCCTTTCAGGGCCCACAGCGGAACCTTTCAGAATCGCGCTATAAACTCAACGCCTGTTGTTTGACTTCATCCGCTGCGGGCAGGTGGCAGAGTTCGCCGGTCAGAGCGTCCACAATGACTTCACCCACAACGCCGAGCGGCCCTTCTTTGGGAAGGATGTAGAGAATCGGAACCTGCCAGGTCTCAGCAGCAGAATCAAGTGTCGGAGTCCCGGCGAGAAAACGGTCGCCCACCCACGATACCAGCCATTCGTTGACTGTCGCGGCTGCCTGCCGCAGTGAAACCAGATTAACTTCGCTCTCCGTCATGCCGCGTACTTTTTCTGCCGGAATTTATATCTCCATCGTCACTTCCTTCCGTCCTCAGACCTCCTAATCAGCATGGCGTGGCTTGCCGAAGATCCAGACAATGCCGATGCTGGCGAAATAGAGCGCGAGCATCGGCGCGGCGAAGACCAGCATGTTGAAGGCGTCCGCCGTCGGCGTCAGCACGGCGGCGAGGATGGCGATGATCACGACCGCATAGCGCCAGCCTTTCCACAGCACCCTCGGGGTCACGAGGCCGATGCGCCCGAGGATAAAAGCGATTGTCGGGATCTGAAAGACGATGCCGAGGCCGAGCATGATCATGAGGATCAGGTCCAGATAATCCTCGGCATTGATCAGTGACTGGAACCCCTCCTGCAAACCGAGCAGGTAATTACAGGCGGCGGGGAATGCGACGTAATAACCAAAGACCGCACCGACGATGAACAGCAGACTGCCCATCACCAGCACCGGCACGATGTACTTCTTCTCGTGCTGATAGAGCCCCGGCGAAACGAAGGCCCAGATCTGGAAGAGCAGGAACGGGATTGCGAACGCGACGGCCGAGTACATGCCGACTTTCATATAGAGCGCGAACGCGCCGCCGACGGTCGAAATCACCAGCTGCGCGCGATAAGTGAATCCAGGCACGGCGGCAGCCTCACCCAGCACATCAGCGATTTCCTTGTTTGCGGGGATCAGTGATCTCCCTACCATCCAGGGCTGTGCGAGAACGGCGATCAGCCTGCCATCCTTGTTGATGATCTTTGCCGGAACCGTGGTGCCTTTGGGGATCGGAGATTGATCAATCGCCGAATCAATCACAAAGGTATATTGAACCAGATCGCCTTCCTTCAGGCCGGCGCGATTGTCAGGGAGTTTTTCAAGGAGCTTCTTTTCACGCTCGATGCTGGCCTTGCTCGCCTCCTGCAGCACGGGGACTTCCAGTACATGATAAATCTTATCCGAGAAGTAGAAGCAGATGCAGAAAGCGACGGCGATCCCCAGCACGGACTGGATCAGCCGCCGGCGCAATTCGTCGAGGTGATCGAGGAAAGACATCTGTAGTCCTTCTTCGTGTTCCTCGTGTTCTTCAAGTAAAGTTGCTTCAGCCATTGTTGCCTCAGAGAAAAACAAACGGGCAGGAGTGATCGGGCAGGAGGCCCGTCACCTGCTGCCGGCGACTTTTGCCCGCTGATTCGCCTTCTGCCTGCTCTCTTCGGGGTTTTCAGATCCAGTGGTTCGCCCCGGGTTTCTGCCCCGCCTGAGTGCCGGCGGTCGAAGCGACGACCGGGTCGGGTGTCTTCGACGGCTGCTCGGAGGCGCCGGCCTGCTCGTGATGCGCTTCGGTCGTGGCATCCGTCGCGCCGGTCTCGTGCCAGGCCTGGTAATGATCCGGGTGATCAGAGTAAGACGAGTTGTCGGCGTGGTAAGAAGTTTCTGCGCTGGTGGTGGTTTCGTACCTGCGTGTTTTTTCGATTTCGACTTCCTGCTCCCAGGTGCGCTTGAAATCATCGGACGCGCGCCGGAACTGCGCCAGCGCCTGGCCGAGCGATTTGCCCAGGTCCGGCAGCTTGCGCGGGCCGAAGACGATCAGCGCAATCACCATGACGATCAGGATTTCTGTCATTCCGAGATTCATTGAGAATCCTCACTTTATTGAAATAATTGCTGAGAGTAATAAACGATAGCGACCACAGAAGACTATATGTTGCCCCCGATGGCCAGTCAAGCGGGGTCATGGGCGGTGAGAAGTCAAAAGGCAAAAGTGGGATGCGGAAGAGAACTTTTGATCTGAAAAGTGAAGTGCCGACCTTTTGCCTTTTGATCTTTGCCTTTTTACTTTTTACTTTTAGCTGCGTAATAGCCCTGGCGGGTGCGGACGTTGAGCGCGCCCTGGCGGGCGTGGACTTCGATGGCGCGCCACTTGCCGTCGCGGCGCTCGTTGGCGGGTTCGTAGGCAATCGTGTACTGGTTGCGGAGTTCGTCGACCGTCTCGGCGAAGGCGTCGCGCAGTTTGCTCCCGCCGGGAGTCGGGTAGAAACGCCCGCCGGTTTTCGTCGCCAGAGTTTTCATCACTTCCGGCCCGTTGTCGCGCGCTGGCGTGCGGTGCAGGGCGCTCTCGCTCATGTCAACGGCGTAAATCGTAATCCCCGCGGCCAGCGCCTGGCGGATGGCGCTCTCCAGCGTGTGTTTGCTGGTGGTGTCCACGCCGTCAGAAACGATCAGAATCGCCCGGCGGCGCTCGGGCCGTTTGGCGAGCGCTTCGACCGCCTTAGCGATGCCGTCATACATTGGCGTCATCCCGTCGGCGTTGGTCTCCCAGATGACCGGGTCAACGTCTTTCACTTCGGAAAAATCCTGAAGCATTTTGACTTTGGTCCCGCCGAAGCTGTAGATGGCGACATTGTCGCCCTCGCGAATGCCGCTCGTGAAATGCGAGCAGGCCGCGCGCGCCAGACTCATCCTTGACGACATGCTCGCGCTCGTGTCGAGCAGGATCACGGCGGCGAAGGGGGTTTCCTCAAAGCTGAAGCTGACGATCTTTTGCGGGGCCTTGTCTTCAAAAACCCTGAAGTCTTTTTCCCGCAGCCCGGCGACGTAACGCTCCCTCGCGTCCGTGACGGTCACGTTCAGCACCACCAGATTCGTTTCGAGTGCCAGCACCCCGTCATCATCGGGAGGGTTTTTCTGCTGCTCCTGACTCTGTTGCGCCGGGGCGGTAATGCCGGCCAGGATCAGAATGAGGGCTAACAGGAAAAATGACGGCGGTGTACTGGTCTGACGATAACGCATAGGGCCGGATGATGGCCGGGGCGACGGCGGCCCCGGGCCACGGTTGACTGGTATCTGAATTTCAATTGAGCCAGGTGCGGATGACTTTTACCAGTTGAATGACTTCGGTCGCCTGCGATACGACGGTCGCGGAAACGACGTGGCGCGAGGTCTTTTCCATGCTGGTTTGCAGCTTTTTACTGGTTTCATTGAGCTGCTTGAGCGCGGCGTCGAGAGTCGTCGGCATCGGGTCGAGTTGCTTGTCGGTGTCGCCGCCGCCGGATTCGGAGCGGATGCGCTTCGCGTCCTTCTCGATCTCTTTCAGCTTCTTCTCCGCCGCGCGCGGCAGCTTGTCGCCGGAAATATCCTTGAGCAGCGATTCGGCATTTTCTTTCACCTCAGCCGCGGCCTTGACGAGCTTCTGGTGTTCCTCTTCCTCGCGCTTGATCTGCATCTTCTTGAGCGTGTCGCGGAAGGTCTCGTTCTGTTCTTCTTCGGCGGGGGAGCTGCTGCTGGCGGGTTTCTGCGCGGCGCCCAGTGAAGCCATCATCACTACCAGGGCCGTCGCAGCCAGCAGGATTAAAATCATGCGAGATATCATTTGAATTCACCTCGCACATTTTGTATCACAAACGCACTATTAGCTCCACCCGTTAATTTCAAATGGGAAGGAAAGGCTGGGAAATTGAGGAGACGACAGCAAATCGGTTCAGAGTCCGGGCGTGAAGTGTGAGGTGTGAGGTGTGAGGAAACGGGGTGAGGACGTACTCCACCTGCGGACTCTGAACCTCAGAGCTGATTGACAGCCTCACAAAGCTCAACCCAGATCGCGGGGCGAATGCGGGCACGAAGCAGACACGACCGGGACACGATTGGATTATCAAGGACACGGAGGGTAATACTGAGGCTGTCGCTACTGTAACCAAACCCAATCAGCGACTTCGTCCAGATTTTAATTTCAGTTTTTTTCCTAATGTCTGGCTGCCCACCTGCTTGCCGCCCCCGCCGCCGAAATGTAGGATAGCGCGGCCCGCAAAGGTGAACGAAAGCAATGCAATTTACCGGATCGCGCCAAGCGCGTCAGAGGAGGAATGATGCCCCGGCTTTTCCCCGCTTCCACCACCCGTCACCGTCTCCTGATCCCGGCAGCCTGCGCTCTGCTGCTTGGTTCGATCACAGCCTTGCTCATCACGACCAGATCAGCCGTAGCCCAAAGGAATGCCGAATTCGACATCGTCCTGGCCGGTGGTCGCGTGATTGACCCTGAATCGGGCCTCGATGCCGTCCGGCATGTCGGGATTCGCGGCAGGCAGATCGCGGCGATTTCAGCTTCGCCGCTGCGCGGACGCACGGTGATTGATGCCAGAGGGCTGGTCGTCGCCCCCGGTTTTATCGACCTGCATTCGCACGGTCAGGATAATGAGAATTATCGTTTCAAGGCGATGGACGGCGTGACGACCGCGCTCGAACTCGAAGTCGGAGCCTCGCCCGTCGCCGGGTGGTACGCCCAACGTGAGGGCAAAGCCCTGATCAATTTCGGCGCGACCGTCGGACACATCCCGACGCGCATGGCCGTCACGCACGACAGCGGCACGTTCCTGCCCAGAGACGAGGCCATCCGCCACCGCCTGACCGCCGCGGAAAAACAACAGATGATTGAAGCCATCAGGCGCGGACTCGACGAGGGCGCGCTCGGCATCGGCTTCGGCATCGCTTACGTGCCCGCCGCGACCCGCGGGGAAATTTACGAAGTTTTCCAGATCGCCGCCGACCACAAAGTCACCTGCTTCGTCCACGCCCGCTCGCACGGCGCGACCGAGCCCGGCAGCGCGCTCGAATCCATGCAGGAAGTGATCGCCGACGCCGCCGGCACGGGCGCCTCACTCCACATCGTTCATGTCACGAGTACCGGTCTCAGCCAGACGCCCGCCTGCCTGCGCCTGATCGAAGGCGCGCGCAAAAGCGGGCTGGACGTGACGACCGAGGCTTACCCGTACACCGCCGCGATGACCGGGCTGGAGACTGCAATCTTTGACGAGGGCTGGCAGGAGAAGATGGGGATCGGCTACAAGGATCTGCAATGGGTCGCGACCGGCGAGCGGCTGAACGCCGAGACCTTCGCCCGCTACCGCAAGCAGGGCGGGATGGTCGTGATCCATTCCATCCCCGAAGAGATCGCCCGCCTGGCCGTCGCCAACCCGCAGATCATCGTCGCGAGTGACGGGCTGCTCACTGGTGGCAAAGGCCACCCGCGCGGCGCCGGCACCTATGCCCGCGTGCTGGGCCGTTACGTGCGCGAACAGCAGGTGGTGTCGCTCGCGGACGCGCTGCGCAAGATGACGCTTCTGCCCGCGCGGCGGCTCGAACAGTCAGTGCCCCAGATGCGCAATAAAGGCCGGATCAGGGTCGGCGCTGACGCCGATATCACGGTCTTCGATCCGGCGCGCGTGATTGACCGCGCCACATTTGAGAATCCGGCGCAGTTTTCCGAAGGCATCGCCCACGTGATGGTTAATGGAGTCCTGGTCGTGCGCGACGGGAAGCTCGTCGAAGGAGCGAAGCCCGGCGCCGCGATTCGCCGCCAGCCGGCAAAGCAGCGGGAGTGACCCACAGCCCCATCTGACTGCCCTGCCGCCATCAGGTGTGGATGGCAGACTTTCCTCTCCCGATCAGTGAATCCACGCTCCAGACGCCTGACCCCCGGGCCGCGATATAGAGGAAGATGAAGCAGTAAAGAACCGCCGGTTCCCCCTGATTGAGAATCGGCAGGGGGTGGCGCGGGAAATGCGACATGAAATAGGCGAAGGCCATCTCACCGCTCGCCAGGAAAGCCGCATAGCCGGCCTGCAGCCCCAGCGCGATCATCAACCCGCCGACGAGTTCAATCACCCCGGCGACTACCATCAGCGGGGCCAGTTTTGGGGGCCCGGCGCCCGGCACGCCGAACAACTTCTGGCTGCCGTGCATGGCGAAGAGCAACCCCGAGACGATTCGCAGAATCGCGTAGACGTACGGTGCATACCTCCCGAGAAATTTATCCATTATTTGTCTCCTTCTCTGTTTTCAACGTGACGGCAGCGGACACGAGAGACCAGTTTCCCCGGCATTTCTGGCGGGAAGCGGCTTCGTGTCTGGAGATTATTTTCTGAGCGAAGTCTTCAGATTCAGATTGCGGATCAGCCGGTGGAGATAATTCGGATGCACTCCGAGCAGTTTCGCGGCCTCGGTGTAATTGCCGCCGGCCTGCTCGACCGCCGCGCGGATCAACTGCTTTTTCGCCTCCCTGACGGCTTCGTGGTATTGCGTGCCGGCGGCCCCGGGCTGTGTCTCCGCTTCCACTTCCAGCACGACTTCCGGCAGATCCTCCGGCTGAATCAGGTCGCCCGAGCCCAGGACCACGGCGCGCTCGATGGCGTTTTCAAGCTCGCGCACGTTGCCGGGCCAGTCGTAATTCGAGAGCGCCGCGCGGGCCTCGGCCGAGATGCCGCGAATCTGCCGCTTGCATTTCTCGCCGCACCTGGTCGCAAAGTAACTCGCGAGCAGCGGGATGTCCTCGCGGCGTTCGCGCAGGGATGGCATCGTCAGCGTGACGACGTTGAGGCGGTAATAGAGGTCCTGCCTGAACCCGCCCGTTTTGATCGCCTCTTCCAGATCGCGGTTGGTGGCGGCGATCAGGCGGATGTCGGTTTTGATGGTGCGCGTGCCGCCGACGCGCTCGAATTCATGCTCCTGCAGCACACGCAGCAGCTTGGCCTGGAGCAGCGGGGCCATCTCCCCCATCTCGTCCAGAAAGAGCGTGCCACCCTCGGCCAGTTCGAGTTTGCCTTTCTTCTGCGCGACGGCCCCGGTGAAAGCGCCCTTCTCGTGGCCGAAGAGTTCGCTCTCGAGCAGCGTCTCGGTCAGCGCGGCGCAGTTGATCGCGACGAATGGCTGCTCGGCCCGCAGGCTGTTCTGGTGAATCGCGCGCGCCGCCAGTTCCTTGCCCGTCCCGCTCTCGCCGCGAATCAGGACGGTCGAATCGGTCGGCGCGACCCGGGCGATGCGCTGGTAAACCTCCTGCATCCGCGGGCCCTCGCCGATCATGTTGTGGCTGAGGTTGATCTCCTCGTGCAGCCGCTCGTTCTCGCTTTTGAGCCATTCCAGGCGCCGCAGGTTTTCGAGCGCGACGCCCGCGACCGAGGCAATCGCCGTGACCAGTTGCAGGTGGTCTTCGTCGAACCACGCAATCGGGTCGCCCGTGACCAGATAGATCACGCCGAGCGTCCGGCCCAGCACCGTCAGCGGCACCACGAGCAATGACCGCGTCTGCGCCGACATGAGGCTTTCCGCCGCGTCGAAGCCCTTGTTTTCCAGCACGTCGTTGCTCAGGATCGCGACGCCCTCGCGCACCACCTGGCGGACGATCGTGCGGCTCACCTTGACCTCTTCGGTGATTCCGGGCTTGCGGTCCCAGCCGTAAACCGAAGCGAACTCTTCCGCCCGGTCGTCATGCTCGTGCAACAGCAGGATCGCGCCGGATTCGGCGGGCACGACTTCGGCAATCAGTTCGAGCAGCACCTGCTGGAGCGCCTCCAGGCTCCGGGTTGAATTGATCGCCGTGCTGATCTTGAGCAGCGCGTTCAGGTCGCGCGCGGCCCGGGCTTCCTGCGGCAACGCGGCCTGGACTTTGTTCGCATCCAGCCAGGCTGCATCCTCGACCCGTAACCGCACGGTCATCCCCTTGAGTAAATCGTCATCGCTCAACTGCACCGGGTTGGAGAGCGGCTGGGCTTCGCCTTCCTCAAGCAGGAAGAGGAAGACCGAGTCGCTGAGTTTGATCTGATCGCCGTGTTCGAGTAACCGCTCCTTGACCGGCACGCCGTTGACGAACGTGCCGTTGCGGCTTTCGAGATCCGTGAGCGTGAACGTGTCCGCCGCCCGCCTGATCAGGCAGTGCCGCCGCGAGAGCGACAGGTCGCTGATCGAAATCCGGTTCGATGATTCGCGCCCGATGGATGTCTCGTCGGCATTCAGGGCGAAGATCAGGCCCTTGAGTGGCCCGGAGATGGCGACCAGCCTCGGATTCATGCCTGCCTCCTCAACATCTCATCCGCGCGGCAGCAAAGACTCCGGATCACCTGCTTCGCGGATGGACTTCATTGAAAGTCTCACCGATCGGATAGGCCGACTATCCGATCGGATAGTGATTGGCGCCCTATACTACGCCATACGGCGGCTGATGCCGGCCGCCGTATTCCGGCTTAACTCAATTGTGCGCCGGCAATTATCGTGAAGTCGCCGATTTTATGCGAGCCCTTTTCGGGTTCCGGCACGGCGCTTGAAATAAGAGCGGCCGAACGCGAATGGAAAAGGAGGAGCAGGGAGTCGGCAAACCGGCCGGCTCCTGGAAACGATAACCAGCAACTCAAGCGCGTCACAATCGGACCGGATGAGTTTATGACAGACAATCGGGACATCGTCATCGAAGAGATCGAACTGAACGCTGAGGAAATGGAAGACGTCATCGCACCCGGCTATGCCATAGGTGGCTGATCAGCCCGCCCTTAACCCAGGGCCTGACCAGGCACTGTAACAGTCACCACGCCGGCAATCGCCGCACCACAAAACGGAGGAGTTTATGACAGACAATCAGGACATCAGCGGAGAGATCGAACTGAGTACTGAAGAAATGGAAGACGTCATCGCACCCGGCTGGGCTTTGGGCAACTGACCCGCCCAGCCCGAGAACGCCGTCAGGCAGACCGTTTGCGGTCTGCCTGAAATCAGGGGCTGACCAGGCACACACCAGCGACTGCCGGCGCCAGGCGTCGCACCACAACCGGAAAAGGAATTTATGAAAGACAACCGAGACGCGATCATCGAAGAGATTGAACTGAACATTGAGGAGATCGAAGAGGTCATCACTCCCGGCTATGGCATCGGGGGCTGACCCGCCCGGCCGAGGACATAAGTCAGGCAGGCCGAAAACAGTCTGCCGTCAACCAACACTTACCCACTTACCAAGAGGAGAGAATATGAAAAAACAGATTCTGGGCATCGTCGCCACGTTGAGCATCATCATCACCCTGTCAGTCGCCGGCTTCGCAGGTCTCGCCGGCAGGGTCAAAGCGGACATCCCGTTTGATTTCATGGTCGGCAAGACCAGACTCCCGGCGGGGAAATACTGCGTTTCAAGGGTCACCGCCGAGGGGTCGCTGGCCATCACCAGCAATGAAACCGGCAAGGCCGCGAGTTTCCTCGTTCGTGACGGGCGCACCGCCAGGGGCGAACGGACGGCGAGACTCGTGTTCCACCGCTACGGCAACCAGTACTTCCTTGCGGAGATCTGGGACGGGGAGAGCAACATGACGCAGCAACTCGGCAAATCCAAAGCCGAGCGTGAGGCGGCCCGTGCCGAGCGCAGCCACCTGGCGCAGAACAACGTCGCGCCGGAGATCGTCACCGTGGCGGCGCTGATCGGCCAGTAACCAGTTTCAGTAAGAGTTACCTCTACGCATCAACAGACAGTAAGTATCTCAGTCTCCCACTACGGCACCCCGCGGCAACCACGAGCCGCGGGGTGCCGTTTCGTTTTTCCACAGATCACTTAACCGGCAGGGGCCATCTTACAGCTTCAATCAGTGGAGCCCGGGCGCGGAGCGACGCCGAGCCCGCGCCCGGCGAGCAGCCTCGCCCACTCCTCGCCGACAAAGATCAGCGCCGCGAAGTAAGTCAGCGGGTTGGCCGGGTCGGCCACGAGTACCGGCTGGTTATGCTCGAAGAAGTGGTGCCCGGAAAATTGCAGAATCCAGCCCGTCACAAACATCCCGACTGCCCAGCGCCAGTTGAAAAGCAGCATCGGGAACGAGGCCGCGATCATTGGCACGCCGACGAGGTGCGTGACCTTGCAGCCCACAGTCCGGTGTTCCGCCCGGTAAAGTTCCATGTGTTCGCGTATTCGAGTCATCGTCCGTCTCCGCTCTGGTGAAGGTATTGCAGCATGGCGATGATGCTCAATGAATCAGTGATCTCGCCGCGTTCGATCATCCGCAGGGCCTCGGCAAAAGGCAGGCGCAGGATTTCGAGTTTCTCCGTGCCCTCGGGCTGCGCCTCCTTCTGAATCAGGTCAGTGGCCAGGTAACAGATCGCCTCTTCATCGGTGACTGAGTTGGAAAGGTGCGATTTGCCGAGCAGCCGCCACTCTCGCGCTTCGAGGCCGGTTTCCTCAAGCAGTTCGCGCCGTGCCGCCGCGAGCGGATCTTCACCCTCTGGACAGCCGCCTTCGGGGATTTCCCACGAGTAACAATTGAGCGTGTAGCGATACTGCCCGATCAGATAGATGTTCCCTTCGCCGTCAACCGGCACCACGCCGATGGCCTTGTTTTTCATATGCACGACGCCGTAGATGCCCGGCCGTCCGTCGGGCCTGACCACCTGATCCTCGCGCACGCTGATCCAGGGGTTTTCGTAAACCTGGCGAGATGAAAGCGTCCGCCAGGGGTTTGCGTATTTGTCTTCCATACTGAGTCCGGAGTGAAGTTGCCGACGCGCCAGTGTAGCCGATAAGATCAGGTGATGAAACTGCTCGAACGATTGCGCCGGGCATTGAGCGATCGAGAATCTGAGCCGGAACCCGAAGACCCGCTCGGCGAGGACGAAGACCCGTTTGCCGGGCCGGTCGTCATCGAAATCCGCGACGTGATTGACCTGCACTCGATCCCGCCCAGGCAGGTCAAAGCCGTCGTCGAGGAATATCTGAATGAAGCCCGGCAACGTGGCTTCCGTCACGTGCGCATCATTCACGGCAAAGGCATCGGCACGCAGCGCGAGATGGTGCGCGCGATTCTGGCCCGCACGCCCTTCGTCGTCAGCTGGTCCGACGCGCCGCCGGAAGCCGGAGGATGGGGCGCGACCGTCGCCGAACTCGCACCGCCGGAGTGAGCATCATTCGGGTGCCCCCTTGCCTTGATGCTATGGCAGCCGTATTGTTTCATGTCTTTCTCGGTCATCGCCGAAATCATTCGTTATTGAGGAATATTCATGAAGCTCTCAGCCCTCGTCGCCAGCGAATTTGCGCCAGACGTGCGACGACGCGGACAGGATTATTACCGAACCGGTCAGGTCCACATCACTGAAGGCAGTGCCCGGCGGGTGCGGGCCATCGTGCGCGGCACGAGCCGTTACGAGATCACACTCTCGCGCGAAGATGACCTGATCAGCGGCGACTGCAACTGCCCGTACACCGACTCGTACGGCGCGCCCTGCAAACACCTCTGGGCGACGCTGCTCGCCGCCGAAGACGCGGGCTATCTTTTCGGCAACGGAAATAACCGCGATCTCTCATTCGACCTGCTCGACCCGGATTACGGAGATGATTTCGACGAAGACGACGATGACCTGGCCGAATTCCGCTCCCCCCGCGCCGAGACTGTGCAGAAAATCTTCGAACGCTTCGGCCAGACCGGGAAACTCCCGGGCGGGTCGGCCTCGTGGAAGAAAGTCCTGGGCGCCATCGAAAGCGCGAGGCAGCAGCAACAGTTGTCTCAGCCCGAGTGGCCCGCCGGGCGCCAGCTGATCTACATCGTTGACGTGCCGTCCACCCTGGGCGGTCGCGGCCTGATCGTTGAGGTCGCCACCCGCGAGCGGCGCAAGACCGACGGCGAATGGGGCAAGCTTAAATCGTACCGCATCCCTTCGAGCCAGCTCCAGAGCCTGCCCGACCCGCTCGACCAGCGGGTGATGGCCAGCCTGCTCGGCGCCAAAGAGCATTACACCTACTCGAATTATTACTACGGCTCTTACCAGGCGGATTCGATGCCGATTCGCTACCAGCTCCCCGAGGCGGTTCAGCCCCTCATTCTGCCCCAGATGTGCGAGACCGGGCGCTGTTTCCTGAAGACCGCCGTGGATCAGACGGATTTTCCGGCCGTCGCCTGGGACGAGGGCGAACTGTGGCAGTTCAACCTGAAGATGAGCCGCGACGAAGCGCGCGAGCAGTACGTCATTACCGGACTGCTCAGGCGCGACGGGCCTGAGGGCGAAGAGCAGATGTCGCTCACCGAGCCGGTGATGCTCACGCTCGGCGGGCTGGTCTTCACTGGTCAGCGCGCCGCGCGCTTCGATCACGGCGGGGCCTTTCAATGGATCCCGCACCTCAGGCAGCACGGCGCCGTCGTCGTCCCCTTCAAACAGGGTCAGGATTTCGTCGAGGCCCTGCTGAAACTCTCCGACTCGCCGCCGCTGCTCCTGCCCGAAGAGTTGCAGTATGAAGAAGTCTCGCTCACGCCGCAGCCCGGGCTCAAACTGAAGCCGGACAAGAACAGGGGCTACAGTAACCAGCGCGTGCGCGGTGAACTTTTATTCAATTACGACGGCCAGATCGTGCCGCGCGGCCGGACCGGGCGCGGCGCGTATGACGCGGCCAGCCGGCGCCTGCTCCTGCGTGACAAGGAGACCGAACAGACCGCCTTCGCGCAACTCACGCAACTCGGGTTCAGGGAGCAGAGATATTACAACGAGCCGAACCCGGTGCTTGAGCTGACGGCCAGCCGCGTCCCGCGCGTCGTCCGCGAACTGGTCTCGACCGGCTGGCAGGTCGAAGCCGAAGGCAAACTCTACCGCCGCCCCGGCAATTTTGAGGTCAAAGTCAGCTCCGGCATTGACTGGTTCGAGTTGCACGGCACGGTGGATTTTGAGGGCGCGACGGCGACGCTGCCCGAACTGCTCGCCGCACTCAAGCGCGGCGAAAACACCGTCCGGCTCGGCGACGGCACGTTCGGGCTGCTGCCCGAAGAGTGGCTGAAGAAGTATGGCATGATCGCCGGACTCGGCACGGCGGAAGGTGATCACGTCCGCTTCACGAGAGCCCAGGCCGGGTTGCTCGACGCGCTGCTCGCGTCACAGCCCGAAGCGACCTTCGACGCGAACTTCGCGCGCGTGCGCGAGGAGCTGAAGAGCTTCGAGGGGATTGAGCCGACTCAGGAGCCTGCAGGATTCACGGGTGAATTGCGCGGCTATCAGCGTGAGGCACTCGGCTGGTTACACTTTCTGCGCAGGTTTGGATTCGGCGGCTGTCTCGCGGACGACATGGGCCTGGGAAAAACTTTGATGGCCCTTGCCCTGCTTGAAGCACGCCGCGAGCAGCGTGCCGACAAAAAGAAGAGTAACGGCCACCGTCCAGCCCCGTCGCTCGTCGTCGTGCCGAAATCGCTCGTCTTCAACTGGAAGCAGGAGGCGGCTCGGTTCACCCCGCGGCTGCGCGTGCTGGATCACACGGGCCAGTTCCGGCAGAAAGACAAGTCCGAACATTTCGAGGACTACGACCTGATCCTGACGACTTACGGCACGCTGCGGAACGACGCGGTACTCTTCAAGGACGTGCGGTTCGATTACGTGATCCTTGACGAGGCGCAGGCGATCAAGAACGCCGACACCGAATCGGCCAAGGCCGCACGGCTGCTCAAGGGCGATTACAAGCTCGCCCTGAGCGGTACGCCGATTGAAAATCACCTGGGCGAGTTGTGGAGCCTCTTCGATTTCCTCAACCCCGGACTGCTCGGCTCGGCGTCAGTCCTGAATCTGGGCGGCGCGGCGGGGCGCAATCCCGATGAGGAGACGCGCAAAATGCTCGCGCAGGCCCTGCGCCCCTTCATCCTGCGGCGCACGAAGGATCAGGTGGCGAAAGACCTGCCACAGAAACTGGAGCAGACGATCTTCTGCGAACTCGAATCGGCGCAGCGCAAGCGCTACAACGACCTGCGCGAACATTACCGCAAGGAACTGCTCAACAAAATCGAGGCCGACGGCCTCAACAAATCGAAGATGGTCATCCTCGAAGCGTTGCTGCGCCTGCGACAGGCCGCGTGCCATCCGGGCCTGATTGATAAAAACAGAGTCAAAGACCCGAGCGCCAAGCTCGACGTGCTGCTCCCGCAGCTGGCCGAAGTGATCGCGGAGGGCCACAAGACGCTCGTCTTCTCGCAGTTCACGAGCCTGCTCAGCATCGTGCGCGACCGGCTCGAGAACGAAGGCATCACGTATGAATATCTCGACGGCAAGACGCGTAACCGTCAGGCACGGGTCGAACGCTTTCAGACCGACCCGGATTGCAAGCTGTTCCTGATCAGCCTGAAGGCCGGCGGGCTGGGGTTGAATCTGACGGCGGCCGAATACGTCTTCCTGCTCGACCCGTGGTGGAACCCGGCGGTCGAGGCGCAGGCGATTGACCGCGCGCACCGCATCGGCCAGACCAAACAGGTCTTCGCTTACCGGCTGATCGCCAAGGACACGGTCGAAGAGAAGGTGCTGGAATTGCAAAACACCAAACGCGACCTGGCCGACGCGATCATCAACGCGGACAACAGCCTGATCAGAAATCTGAAGCGTGAAGATCTGGAGCTGCTGTTGTCCTGAAAATAGAATCCCCCCCGGGGGATTTTCGTAGAACGCCATGCTGGTTGCCATTACTCGCGAAGTCAGTCCCGCCCTCGCCGCCTGCGAGCTGACGCACCTCGCCCGCGAGCCGATAGATGTCAGCGTCGCCAGGGCGCAGCACTGGCAATACGAGCAATACCTGGTGGCGCTCGGCTGTATCGTCCATCAACTGCGCGCCGAGCCTGAGCTGCCCGATTCGGTCTTTGTCGAAGACACCGCCGTAGTCCTTGATGAACTCGCGATCATCACCCGGCCCGGAGCGGTTTCGCGCAGGGTTGAGACTGAAACGATTGCGGAGGCGCTCGAACCATACCGCCGGCTTTTTCACATCGCGCCGCCGGGCACGATTGATGGCGGCGACGTGTTGCGGATCGGCCGGAAGCTGTTCGTCGGCTTGTCCGACAGGACCAGTCACGCGGGGCTGGAGCAGTTGTCTGTTCTGCTGGAACCTTTCGGTTACACGGTGCAGGGCGTGCGGGTGAGCGGTTGCCTGCACCTGAAATCAGCCGTGACTCAGGTGGCCGCGAGTACGCTGCTCATCAACCCACACTGGACCGACGCGGGCGCGTTCGGCGATCTGAAGCTGATTGAAGTTGATGAGTCCGAACCATTCGCCGCCAACGCCCTGCTGATCGAAGACACGGTGATCTATCCGACCGGCTTCCCGGCGACGCGCCGGCGGCTGGAAGATCACGGGATCAGCGTGATGGCGGTTGACGCGACCGAACTCGGCAGGGCCGAGGGCGGCGTGACCTGTTGCAGCCTGGTTTTCAGCGCGTCTTCCGGTTGATTGTACGGGGAGCTGGCAGCTCCCCGCTGCCTCACATAAGCTTTGCCCTGAACAGCCGCAGGTCTCCAGGGCGGCGGGGAGCTGGCAGCTCCCCGTACAGTGGTGATTGAAGCAACACTCGTGGAGGGAAAAATGAAACGTCTGACCTTACCAGTTTTATTCATCTCAATCTCAATCGCCGCAGCCTTGCTGACCGGACACGACATCAATGCGGCGAAGACGGCGCCGTCAAAAGTAACTCTGCTCCGAACGCCAGATGGCGGCATTCAGCCGCAGGCGGTCACCGACGAGCGCGGCACGCTGCACCTGATTTACCTCGGCGGCGAGCCTTCATCGAGCGACATCTTTTACGTCCGCCGTAACCCGGGCGAGGCCGGTTTCACCCGGGCCGTCCGCGTCAACAGCCAGCCAGGCAGCGCCATCGCGACCGGCACGATTCGCGGCGCGCACCTCGCCGTCGGCAAAGGCGGCAGGGCGCATGTCTCGTGGATGGGGTCGAACAAAGCCGAGCCGAAAGCGCCGAACAATCAGACCCCGATGCTATACGCGCGAATGAATGACGCGCGCACGGCTTTTGAGCAGCAGCGCAACATCATTCAGTTCGCCACGGGTCTTGACGGCGGCGGGTCGGTCGCGGCGGACGGGGCGGGCAACGTTTACGTCGCGTGGCACGGCCGTGGCGAAACCGAAGGCGAAGTGAATCGCCGCGTCTGGCTGGCCCGCTCGGGCGACGAAGGCGGAACTTTTGCGCGCGAGAGTGCCGCCTGGTCTGAACCGACCGGGGCCTGCGGCTGTTGCGGGATGCGCGCCTTCGCCGATCACGCGGGCAATCTGTTCCTGCTCTACCGCGCCGCGACCGAGATGGTCAATCGCGACATGTTCCTGCTCGAATCAAAGGATCACGGCAGGAATTTTCAGGGCGCGAAACTCCATCACTGGAAGATCAACGCCTGCCCGATGAGTTCGGCCACGATTGCCGAAGGCAACCGCCGCATCCTCACCGCCTGGGAGACTGAAGGGCAGGTTTATTACTCCGAAACTGACCCAACGACATTCAAAACTTCGACCGCCGTCGCCGCGCCCGGCGAGACCGGCAAACGCAAACACCCGGTCGTCGCGCGCAACGGGCGCGGCGAAACGATACTCGTCTGGACCGAAGGCACCGGCTGGAAGAAAGGCGGCAGAGTGGCGTGGCAGGTCTTCGATCAGAATGGGAAACCGACCGCGGAAAAAGGCGAAGCCGACGGCGTGCCGGTGTGGAGCCTCGCGGCAGTCGCCGTCAACGCCGACGGCAGTTTCACGATTGTGTTTTGATTGTCCGCGACGGAACTCAGGGCGACTGGCGCACCGGCCTTGAAGAAGTCCGCCTCGATTGTGCCCCGGGGCGGCGCACGGGTGCGTCGTCACCGCTCTGAATGACTCCGTAATAGCGGGCCATCCAGTATGGCAGGATGTAATCAATGCCCGCCGTCTCGATGGTCCCGTAGCCACCGCCGAACAGGAGAAACGGGCTGCGCTGCCAGAGGAAATCCGTCCGCACGCGGTCAATGACCGGGATGGGATTGCACGCCTTGTCATCGCCACAGGCCGGGAAGCGCGCGTTGCCCCGCCAGTCCAGCCACTCGTCGCGGCGCGGTCGCCTGAGCCACTCGGCCAGGAGCGCGCGCGTCTCCGCGTCCCGCCGTTCGTCCGGCCCCTTCAGCGCCCGGTCAATCATATTGAAATGCGCGTTGCCGTGGCCATCAGTCGTTCGCCGCAGCACGTCGTAAGTGTTCAGATAGCGCGCCCGGTAAAAGTCGTCGCCTTCGAGCCGGATCAGGTTGTAGAGGTTGATCGTGTCGAGGTTGAATTTGAAATACGAGCTGTGGTCATCGAGTACTTCGATGGCGACCGCCGCGCCCACCGTCGCGTAGTTCAGAAAACGCTGCGCGCTGTAAGTCGAACTGAACCGGCCGGGATTGACATGACTGCCCACGGCCAGAAAGCTCAGCCGCTGCTCGGGGTGGCCGGCGAAAGTCGTGCTGCTCGAACCGTCGGGCAGCACGACCAGCCAGTTATTCCCGATCAGGTGATCGAGCAGGCGCGTCAGCAGATCGCTGATCGCCGGGCGCAATTCCGCATCATCAACCAGATCGTAAGCGACGCCGAGGCCGAAAAAGACGCCCGAATACTGGTCGCGCGATGTGTTGCCGATCCAGAAGTATTGCTGACCGCCGAGCGAATTTTTGTACGTGCCGTGCCGCTTCTCTTCCTCGGTGACGGCCTGCGCGTAAGGTGAATCCACAGGGATCAGGCAGCGCGCCAGCAGGTTGATCCCCGTCACATCAGTGAGCGCGCGGATGCCGGCCACCGCCTTCCTGACGTTCTCAAGCGCTTCCGGCGCGGCGGTCACGCGATAGCGAAAGGCTTCAGCCGCGAGGTAATGCCCGGTCCAGAGGGCCGAATCGCCGCCCCGCGTGTAACTCACGATCTGATCGCTCGCGGGCGCGGCGAATACGGGGTCAAGAATAGTGCCGTGCGGCAGGTGGCGTTGCTGAATGTTACTGGAGATGGCAACCGCGTCCTGTTCCGACCCGCGAACGGGAGCCGGGATTGCCAGCGCGAGAATCAGGGTCACCAGAATGCGTCTCATTGCGTACTCCTTTGCGGATTCTGGTCGGGATTATTAACTCACGGCTGATTCGTGAGCGCCAATAACTGGAGAGACACGGAAAGACTATGGCAGCCCCGGGCGCGTGTCAATTATTCGAGGGATCAGACTCATGGCCTGAATCTTCTGAATGTTCTGGCCGCCTGATTAAAGCGGGTGTAATATTTGCCGGGTTTGACGAGCAGTCAGCAACATTTCCTGAACCGGTGTAATAACGAATGATGCCCTGAGCTTACGTCCGGGTAAGGAGTCGCTTTCAACAACCGAAGTATTCTATGACCGAAGTCGCTGGATAAAGCCCCCTTTCAGGTTGATGATATGGAAAGAGTCAGGTTCATTACTCACAATGGCAGGCAGATTCTCAGCATAGATTTCTCGAGTTGCAGTCCCGAGGAAATGCTGCGCCACATGCAGGAGGCGCAACAAATGATAGCTGCTCAACCGCAGGGTTCGGTGCTGACTTTAACGGATGTGACGAACGCACATTATAACCGCGAGGTGAGCGCCGCGTTGAAAGCGTATACCAGCGCCAATAAACCCTATGTCAGGGCGGCGGCAATCGTCGGGGTGACCGGCATGAGAGAGGTGATACTGAACGCCATCATCCTGTTCACCAGAAGAAACTTCTCCCTGTTCAGTCATCCGGAGGACGCAAAGGAATGGCTGGCCCAAAGGTGACTCATTCAACCTCGGGCGCGATCATGCTTTTGTAAGCTGCTGATAGTGCCTGGCAAGCCCGCTCCGCTCCCGCCCATCGGGCGTTCTTCACGCAAAACAAATAAGGAGCCAGCAGTGATCCGTCGGACCTGCTTACTACCAGGGGAGAGCGAATAATGATTGAAGAACTCGTACTCGCTCTGGCCCTCGTCCCCATGTCAGTACCGGACGGGAAATACATTCTGGTGAATGGACTGCTCGGCGCGGGCGAATGGGACGGGGCGGCGAGCGTCCGGCTTGATGCGGAAACAGAGGTCAGGGTTAAGAAAGATCGGGAGAGCCTGTTTCTGGCTGTCGTCTTCAAGAGGCCGCGCCACACGGGAGTGGATCTGTGCCTCAGGTCGGCGGGTAAAGTCCGGATGCTGCACGTCTCCTCGGCCCTCGGCGAGGGGGAATTACGAGAGGGGCAATGGTCCGAACTGCAATGGGGCCGCAATCAATGGTGGACGGCGAACCCCGTCGCCCTGGTGAATGAGCAGGGGAAACAAGGCGTGAGCGCGCCCGAGGCTTTCGAGTTCCAGCTCGCGCGCGCTCAGCTCGGGCGTGAGGTCGAACTCTATTTCCACCTCAAGCGCCCCGAGAAACAACTCCCGGCGGGAGCGTCAGAGGACACCACGGATCGGTGGCTGCGTTTCACTCTCGGGTAGGAGAGATTGCGCCCGACACCCGGCGGGGCCGGTGTGCAAAAGCGCGGCCGGATCAATTCCGCATGTTCCTGTCAGAAGCTGATCAGCCGCCTGCCCATTGAAAAGAAGACGTACTCGCCAGGCGATTCGGATAACAAGACCGATAACACTAACCGGAGGAGGGTTGACATGCTGAAAGAGTTCAAGGAATTTATCGTGCGCGGTAACGTGGTTGATCTCGCCGTGGGCGTGGTCATAGGTGCGGCCTTCGGGAAAATCGTCACCTCGCTGGTCGAGGATGTGATCATGCCGCCAATCGGATTGCTGCTCGGCAGAGTGGATTTCAGCAATCTGTTTATCCCCCTGAAGGGAAGCTACTCCACACTGGCTGAGGCTAAAGCGGCTGCCGCCCCGACGATCAACTACGGGATATTCCTCAACATCGTCATTCAGTTCCTCATTATCGCCTTCGTGATATTTTTACTGATCCGGGTCATCAATCGGCTGAAACGCCGGCCCGAAGAACTGCCGCCGACGATGAAGGCATGTTCCTACTGCTTTTCCAACATTCCGATCCAGGCCACGCGGTGCCCGAATTGCACTTCCGAGCTGAAGGTGGCCTGACAAGGCCCCGGCGGAATGACGCGATACCTGTCACTATCTCGATATTGACGCGGCCCGCAGTGATCGGCGCGTGTGGCTCACACGGCAACCCGGCCACAAGGACGGCGAAATGAGCCAGAGGAAACAAAGCAAAGGACACCTGACCCGCATGAGCTATGACCTGACAATCAAAAGTGATGACAGATACTCGAAGCATGCCGACGTGGAAGAGGTAAAGGCATTCATCAGGCAAATCCCGAACATCAGCGCGAACGGGGAAAGAGGATTCTGCTATCAGGATGGCGAACTCTACTATATGGAGATAGACCTCGACGCGGTGGATGACGAGGGAGACTCTGTCGAGGAAGAGGACAGCCTGCCGAGCAGGATAAACTGTATTGATGGTCACATTCCCAATGCTTTCATGGATGAGGATAAAGCAGATCCCAATCGGTATGTGGAAGTTCTGGGGCAGATCGCACAACACCTGGGATGGTATTTATACGACCCGCAGGAAGACGAATATCTTTATGAACCATAGAGCCTGAATGCTGTGGAACCGAAGCAGGTCTGAAACCTGTTACAGTGATGCCGCAACGGGGGCTTCGATTACTTCAAATCAGTGCTGTCCCATATGAAGTAAGGAAATGAAAGCAGCGAATCCTCCCGTGCGCCAGTACAATGGCGCTGGGAAATGAACAAACAAGGAGGATTCGCTCAATGCAGTCTATCACAGTCATTACTCTGCTGTTGCAGGCCTTGGAGCGTGTGCCGCTCCAGCAGTTCTTTGAAACAGACCCCTATGAGAGTCGCCGCGCCGCGCTGCCCGGAGCGCGACTGGTCAAAGTGCTGACGGCCTTTCAGCTCCTCTCGGCCACGAAACTGCGGGGGCTGGTCAGCGCCATTGAGGACAATCAGAGCCTGCAGCGAGCTGTGGGCGGCCCCGTCGCACGCAACACCCTGTCGAATGCCCTGCGCCAGCGCGACCCCGAACAGATGATCGAGGCCTGGCTTGAGCTGCTGCAGACTTATCAGCCGTGGGTCAGGCGGCTGGGGCGGAAGTTCGCGCGCGTGGCGCTGATTGATGCGAGCCTGCTCAAGCTCTCGCTGGCGGCCTTCGCCTGGGCCGAGTACCGTGACCAGACCGGGGCCGCCAAAATGCACGCGGTACTCGATTGGGCCTGCCGCATCCCGACGCAACTGGTGATCACGGCGGGCAAACTGCACGACGTCAACCCGGCGGTCAGAGTCCGCTGGGAGCGGCATTGGACTTATGTGCAGGATCGCGGTTACCTGAGCTTTGCGCGGCTGGCGGAGATCATTGAGGCGGGCGCACACTTTGTGGTGCGCTTCAAGGATCGGATCAACTACCAGATCTTCCTCCGCCTCCCGCTGCCGCCCACGACCGCCGACCGCGGTTTCTCACTGACCAGCGATTGGGCGGTCTGCCTGCCGGGCTGGGGAGACGCGATTCTGCGGCTGGTCAGTTATCGGCTGCCGGATGGGCGGCTGGTGAGAGTGCTGACCGATCGTTTTGACCTGAGTGCCGCGAGCGTCGCCGAGTTATACAAAGAACGCTGGAAGATCGAGAACTGGTGGCGGTGGATCAAACAGGTCTTCAAGATCAAAGAGCCGCTCGGCCGCAGTGAGCACGCGTTGCCACTGCAGATCGTCGGGGCCTTTATCACGGACCTGCTGCTGCGGGCCTTTCAGCAGAGCAGCGGGTTCACGAGCAGTCTCTATGAATTTGTGACACGCTGCCGCGAACAAAGCCTTGTCCCGGTCACCCGGTTGACCCGGGGGGCGCTACGCGAAGCCTTGGAAAAGATCGCAAAGCTACTGACTCAACCTATAGACCAGCCTGTTACCTGAGGATAGACTCCATATGGGACAGGGCTG
>DASRDU010000021.1:0-8438 GCA_035652435.1 Blastocatellia bacterium | reverse complement strand
CTCCGTCAGCGGGTGTCGCGGCTGGTGCGGGAAGCACTGAGTTTTTCAAAGAGCCTGCGCAACCATATCGGTGCCATCAAGTACTTCATCTGTCACTACAATCAGGAGGTTGCCGCCAGCATTACTTTTTCATGACTACCGAAACGGGAAGGGCTGCCGGCCTTGATCTCGGCTGGCGCGTCAGGGAGGACGGCCTCCGCGTCGGCTACCTGACGGACGATTCCGGTCACCGGTATGAACTGCTGCTCCCCTTTGTCTTCGGGAACAGTAACGCGCGGCGGCGGGAACGCTACGAGCGCGAGCGCGGTTTCACCCCATGGGACACGACCGACTGGCGCGCCCTCGCCGAATTGCAGGCCGCGGAAGACGCGCTGATCGAAGACTGCAAGGCGCGGCTCGCTCTCGTCGAAGAGGCCGACAGAGTGGGCTGGCCCGAGGCGACCCGCCGCCGCTTCACCATACTTCAGAAAGTCCGCTCCGCCGGGCTGCGCCGGGCATTCAGGGAGTTGAGTGAAGCCGGGGTCACGGGTGACACCGTTCAGATTCTGACGGAGTGGCAGGGGAAGGCCGACGTGATGCGGAAGAGGATTCGCGTGGCGCAACTGAAGTCCGCCGACAAGCGGAGGGACAGTTACCGGAAGCTGGCCGACTGGCTCTCGCGCAACTTCGATCAGCTGGTGTGGGAAGGCGACTTCAACCTGAAGGGTCTGGCCGAAGCGCCGGGCGGCGACTACGCGCGGAAGAATTCGCGCAGGTACCGCTTCGTCGCTTCGCTGCACACCCTGAGGCTGTACATCGAACAATCCTTCGCCAAGCGCGGGCGTGCGCTGGTCAACTGCGGGGCGGCATATTCGTCGCGCGTCTGTCCGCAATGCGGCTGCCGCATCGAGCCTTCACCAGGGCTCCTTGTGGAATGTGAAAACGGCCACCGGGGGGATCAGGATGCACTCACCAGCAGGCTGCTCCTCAGTACTCTGGGGGTACAGGCAGGCGGTGCTGAAACGCCGGCCGCAATACCACGCGATCTGGAGCGGTGCGTGCGAGTGGTCGAACGAAATTCGTGGTAGTGGAACGGTTGCCGGGGTGCGGCAGATACGGGTGGCATTCTGAGTGGCAGGGTACACACATGGAAAATCCGCTTCCACAACTTCATCAGGGTGCGAACAGAGATGACATTCTGAGCAGCAGGATGCACATTGCCTGATTGAAGGTCCGGAAACGTTCAGGGTATTAAAACAACTGGCATCCTGAGCTGCAGGGTGTACATCAAGATCATCTGTTGCAAGGCTGAGTGGGGCAGGTGGCATTCTGAGTGGCAGAATGCACCCGCCTTCCATTTGATGATTGCTAATGCCTGTGCGCGTGACAACAGCCGGCATTCTGACTGACGCTCCCGGAGTTGAACTGAAATAAAAAGGGCGAGCCCCGTGAAGCCCGCCCCTCGTGCCGATCCACAGCATCAGCCATCGTATCGGCCAGCCCTCCTGAAGGCAGCCCTCACTTCCTGTCATAAAGACAGAGCCCGAGGCCGAATTTCGAGGCGGCGTGTTTCAACGCCATTGCCTCGGCGTTGCAGCTCGGATCGCCGTACATCCCCGGCTCTTCCTCCATGCCAACCGCCCTCCTGCCCTCCTATTGACGTCCGACAGGTCACGCCATATACTCCGCCCTATCGAATGTCGAGAGGAATATTATGGCAAGACAGAAGAAGACCGACCTGCTACAGGGGATGCTCGACCTGCTTGTCCTGCGCGTCATCAGGCACGGGCCGCTCAACGGCTGGGACATCTCACAACGCATCGAACTCGTCTCGGGCGAGGTACTCCGGGTCATCCCGGGCTCGCTCTACCCGGCGCTCCACCGGCTCGAGGCCCGGGGGCTGATCTCTGCGGAGTGGGGCGCATCGGACAACAACCGGCGGGCAAAGTTCTACAAACTGACTGCCGCCGGGCGGAGACAGCTCGACGCCGAGTGGGAGACGTGGAAGCGGTTCTCAGGTGCCGTCGAGCTGATCCTGCGCGACGCCTGAAACAGGGCAACTGAACAAGGAGGCTGAGATGCTGAACACGCTGAAAGCATGGCTGCGGGCGCTGCTGTGCAGGTCGCAGGTCGAGCGGGAACTCGACGAGGAACTGAGCTACCACATCGAGCGGCAGGCCGAGCAGAACGTCCGGCTTGGGATGGGCTCGGAGGAGGCACGGCGGGTAGCGCTCAGGGACTTCGGCGGGGTGGAGCAGGCGAAGGAGCGGAGCCGCGATGCGCGCGGTCTCCGCTGGCTCGACGACCTCTGGCAGGACCTCCGCTACGGCGCGCGGATGCTCGTGAAAAAGCCCGGCTTCACTTTTGTCGCCGTGCTGACGCTGGCGCTCGGGATCGGCGCGAACACGGCCATCTTCAGCGTGGTGAATGCGGTACTGCTGCACTCGCTCCCGTACCGCGACGCCGACCGGCTGGTCATCGTCTGGGAACACAATCTCAAGCGAGGTAACGAGCAGAACACCGTCAACCCGGCCAACTTCATGGACTGGAAGGAGCAGAACGGCGTCTTCACCGACATGGCGGCCTTCATTGACAACAACGCCGTCATCACCGGCGACGGCGAGCCGGAGGAGATTCCGGGTCAGCTCGCGACCCCGAACCTCTTCTCCATCCTCGGCGTCGAGGCGATGCTCGGGCGCACCTTCTTGCCCGACGACGGCAAACCCGATCAGCCGCGCGCCGTCGTCATCAGCTACAGCCTGTGGCAGCGGCGCTTCGGCGGCGACCCGAAGGTCATCGGGCGCCGGCTGAACATCAATCGGGCCGAGGCGACCGTCATCGGCGTGCTGCCCCCCGGCTTCAAATGGTTCATCAAGAAAAGGTCACTGACGGGAAAGGCCGCCGAGTTGTGGCTTCCCTGGATCCTCACGAACGAGCAGCGCGTCAGGCAGGGTCGGTATATGACGGTCGTCGCGCGGCTCAAGCCCGGCGTCACGCCTGAGCAGGCGAAGGCCGAAATGAAGACCATCGGCTTGCGGCTCGAACAACAGTACCCCTTCAATGCCAGATGGAGCGTGAATGTCGTCCCGCTGCGCTCGCAGTTCACGGGCGAAATCCGGCTGGCATTGCTCGTGCTGCTCGGTGCGGTCGGGTGCGTGCTGCTGATCGCGTGTGCGAACGTGGCGAACCTGCTGCTCGCGCGGTCGGCCTCGCGGCAGAAAGAGATCGCCGTGCGCGCGGCCTTGGGCGCCACACGCTGGCGCCTCGTCCGGCAGTTACTGACCGAGAGTGTGCTGCTCGCGGCGGCGGGCGGCCTCGCGGGGCTCGCGCTCGCGTGGTGGGGGACTGACGCGCTGGTCGCGCTCGCCCCGCCCGACCTGCTCGACCTGCCCGCGGTGAAACTGAGCGCGCCGGTGCTCTTTTTCACGCTCGGCGTCTCGCTGCTGACCGGGGTCATCTTCGGACTCTTCCCCGCGTTCGAGGCTTTGCGCTTCGACCTGCACGAATCGCTCAAGGAAGGCGGGAAGAACGTCGGCGGCACGACGCGCAGCCACCGCGTGCGCAACGCCTTCGTGGTGGTCGAGATCGCGCTTTCGCTCGTGCTGCTCGTGGGCGCGGGGCTGCTCATCAGGAGCTTCGCGCGGCTGCAATCGGTTGACCCGGGCTTCAACGCCCGCAACGTGCTGACGGTGCGCGTGAGCCTGCCCATCAGGAAATACAGCGAAGACCGCAGGATCATTGACTTCTTCAAGCAGGCCATCGAACGCATTCAGGCGCTGCCCGGCGTCGAGTCGGCGGGCGCGATCAACTTCCTGCCCTTCGCCGGGCCGGGCGCGGGGACCGGCGTCGAAATCGAAGGCCGGTCGAAACTGCCCCCCGGACAGGAGATGATCACGGGCGTCTGTGTGACGGACAAAAATTACTTCCAGACGATGCAGGTTCCGCTCCGTCGGGGGCGACTGTTCACCGAGCAGGAGGCGACCGGGATGCGGCACGTCGTCGTGATCAACGAGGCGTTCGCGCGCAAACATTTCCTTGGCGAAGACCCGCTCGGCAAACGCGTCACCATCGACATGAAAGATCAGAACGAGCCGACCGAAATCATCGGTATCGTCGCCGACTCGAGGCACGAGAGCCTCGACGCCGAGGCCGAGCCGATGGCTTACTGGCCGCAGCCGGAGCTGACTTACACGTTTATGACGCTCGTCATCCGCACCGGGGGCAATGCCGCGAACGTTGCCGCAGCGGCGCGCAACGTGATTCAGTCGCTCGACAGCGAACAGCCCATCGCCGACGTCCGGACGATGGAAAGCCTGCTCGGGAGATCAATCTCGCGGGCGCGCTTCAACACGCTGCTGCTCGCGGTCTTCGCCGCGGTCGCGCTCGTGCTCGCCGCGGTCGGTATTTACGGCGTGATGGCGTACTCGGTCGCGCAGCGGACGCACGAAATAGGCATTCGGATGGCGCTCGGCGCGGTGCGGCGCGACGTACTTAAAATGGTCGTCGGCCAAGGGATGCTGCTGGCGGCGGGTGGTATCGGCATCGGTCTGGCCGGCGCATTCCTCGTTACTCGTCTGATGGGGACGCTGCTGTACGGCGTGACGCCGACTGACCCGGCGACATTCAGCAGTATTGCGCTGCTGCTGCTTGGGGTCGCCTTTCTCGCGTGCTGCATCCCGGCGCGGCGGGCGACGAAGGTGGATCCGATGACCGCGCTGCGCTATGAATAATCCTTCCCGTAGTGGTATGCACTCGCAGGCAGTACGAGGGAGTAATCTGTCACTCCATCAGTAAAAGGGCGTCCGATGATGAACGCCCTTTTACTTCTATACATACCTGGTCTGGCAAATTTACCAGCTCAGGGTAAGGATTTGCACTCAGGCTTCATGCCTGTAACCTCACTGCTTCCACATAGTTGCGTTGCCATTTTGCCACCTCACGCTCACAGACTGTAAACCCGCTGCTTCAATGCCTTCCCCTTCAGAACTCAGGACTTTGGGTGACTGGGTCAGGAAGCGCAGATCAGACCGCCGCCTGACTCAATGGCAAGTCGCCGAGATCATCGGCGTGGCCGAAGACACTGTCACCAACTGGGAACTGAATCATACCGAGCCTGATGTCAGGCATCTGCCGCGGGTCATTGAGTTCATCGGCTACTGCCCGTACGTCCCGACTCACTCACCTGTTGAACGGTTAAAGCAGGTCAGGCGGGCGCTCGGCTTCACGCAGAAGGAACTGGCCAAGGTTCTTGGGATGGACTACAGTCAGGTTCACGCCTGGGAGGCGGGCAGGCACCGGCCAACAAAGAAGTCGCTGAAGAAGATTTCAGATTTCCTGTCTGCCGTCAGCTCATAAGCCGGGGTTGGAAGGCGGGCTCGATTCAGTCGCTGAGATCCTGACCGGATGAGGCGCGGGGTTGAACATCCTTAACATCCCGGCCACAACAACTGATTATTTGGCCCAGCCTGTCGTTGGCTCTCTAAATTCTCGACGGCTGCTTCATAGTCTGCCCGAAAATCTTCAGGATTGTGGGGAGCCTTGATGGCATTGAATGCGTCCGCGAGTTCTTGCAGACGCTCATCAACTGATTGAGAGGTTTTATTTTTTGATTCCCCAGCCAGGCTTCGGGTCCGTCAGTGTGCCATCAAGATCGAACAGCAGGATCTGCGGTCTCACGCGGTGTCGCCTCCACCAATAAGCAATCTAACGGCCTTGTTAACCGGGCCGAGCCTGAGTTACCGGGAGTAAGCGAAGCATTCGTTGGCGCGGCTCCGGTTCAACGGGTGTCAGGTTTCTTTTGTGAGTTGGCTGCGTAACAACGCTCGCTCGCGATTAGCGCCCCCCCAAATTGTCATTATGCCCGCCAGCAGAATCCCGAGAACGGTTGGCGGGCCATGAATATCCCGCCAGAAACACAAAGCGACCGCACCGGCAATACCACACATGGCAAATAGCTGCGCCGACGCTGAAAGCTCTCGACGATGCAAAACGACGAAGGTGAACAACCCTCCCATCACACCGGCGATGCTCAGCGATGACCCGGCCGTGTCTGGGCTCCACAAGTAACCGAAAATCTGGCCAACCACGCCGGGAATAAAATAGAGGGCCCACAACTTTTTCCCATAAAGTCTCTCCGCCAGCGGGCAAAATATGATCGCCGCAACGCCATTGACGCAGGCATGCCACAAGCCGTAGGCATGCACAAAGAGCGGCGTCACCATTCGCCACCACTCTCCCGCCTGTAATGCCTCTCGATTGCGTCGAAGCACGGTGAGAACTTCAGGAAAAACGAATTGCAGACCGGTAACCAAAGCGGTCGATCCGATAATAACCAAGGTGATGACAGGTACCGGCCTCGTCCTGCCGCGGGAGAACCGATACAACTGAAGCACGCAACCCAAGGAACCGATGGCCACCACGAGAGTGCCCAGCAGCCTGCGAATGATCTCGATTTTCTCTAACACTTTCTAACCTGACGGCCACCGCGGATCAGCCGCCGCTGTACCAATCGGCGTCACCCGAACTGCTCAGGCGGCGGCTGCATCCGCTTAGTTAGGCCGCCCCGTCTGGCGCGGCCTAAGGGGTAGGCAGGCTGCGATTGTAGCCCACGTTAGCACGGCGATAGCGCCGCGCCCGAAGCGGCTGATCCGCGGTGGCCGTTAAGCCGACCGGGAGCTGCCTTCGTTCAGCCGACCTCGCAGAGGTCGGCTGAACGCCAAGGATAACCGGGCGCGCTCCGGCGCCGGGTTTATCACCAAGCCGGCTGCGCGCGCTGCAGACCTGCGACTCAGGTTACTCGGCGCGCTTGCCCTTCCAACAGGTATCGGCCAAGGCAATGAGCAAGTCCCCCAGCGTTCCGTCCTCCGTTCGTTTCCCGGACGCATGTGTCTCAGCGAACCTCGCCAAACGGTCGTCGATACCTCGGTCAGCGAGGAGCTGCCGGCCGTCTCTCTCGTGTAGCGAGTCCGGCCGGCACATCTTTGTCTGTTTGACTTCAACAATCAGTTTTAACTGAGGGCTACTTGTCCTTCTTCTCCCGCTTCCCCTCGATGTCGAACTCCTGTTTCTGGCCCCCAAACTCCGCCGCTCCCTTCCCCTTGAGCTTGTCCCCGTCGATTGTCAGGGTGTAGTCGATGGGGATCGTGTTATCATTGAACTTCCGCACGGCAGAGAACGTCAGCTTCCCGTCCTTGAATTTCACGTCCTTGAGTTTCTCATCCTTCTGGTCCGGCCAGTTCATCGTCCCGGCGAGGTTATCCCCGTCCTTCCTGATCGTCAGTTCGGACGTCCGCTGCTGGTCACCGATTCTGTACTCGCACTTCCAAGTCCCTACCGGGTCTGCCTTCTCGCCCTGCGCGACCGCAAGGCCGCAGAACCCGAGTACTAATACTGCTGAGAGGATCGTTTTCATGTCTGCCTCCAGGAAATTGCTGGCGAGGAGCCGTCCGACGCGGTCCGTCTCCCAGCCGCTGACTGTGATTCTAAGGATACCGCGACCACTGGTGACGCCAAAGTAATCTCGACTGGCTCGGCCATCAAGGAACCTCCCGGGCCGAACGCCACGGCGGATCAGCCGCCGCTCTACCTTCCGGCGTCACCCGGACTACTCAGGCGGCGGCTGCATCCGCTTAGTTAGGCCGCCTCGCGTGAGCGCGGCGCGGCCCAAGAGGTGAATATGCTACGACTGTAGCCTGCGTTAGCACGGCGATACGCCGCGCCCGAGGCGGCTGATCCGCCGTGGCGTTAAGCCGACCGATCAGCCGCTTTGTTACAGCCTACCTCTGCGAGGTCGGCTTAACTATTGATTCGATCACATACATTCCCAATATTCCCCCCTGCCTGACCAACAGCCGGGTCGGGTAGTATATTCCTTACGGCCGGTGTTTCTGGCGCCGTGTTTGACGATATTCCGGATGCCGCGGATTTTACTGCCGATCCTGCTGATAATCCATTGCACGGCAGACGAATCGGCCAGCCTCAGCTGGCTGCCAGAACTGGTGTCGAGATCTGACGGTGGTCGCTAATTTTGCAGACATTGTCTGCAGAATCTGATGGTCAGAATTTCCCAGACATCGTCTGGGAAATTTCGTTTGCGCGACTGTGGAAAACATCAGCCGCCCGCGTCTGAATATACCCACTACCCATATTCTGGTAATGCAGTATGCGGCTTTGCACAAAAAGCAGGATGAAGGCACTGCATACTGTGGTTGCATTGCCCCCAGCACTCAATCATTTGTGGCCACTCGGGACTTTTTGGGCAAAGCTGCAGTATGCTCACTGTGAGGCCACCATTCGATCAGTAACCAAACTTCACATATGGGTAGTGGCTCAGCCGGGTGAGACAAACGAGAGATTGTAGCGATGCAGAAAGAGTCGCAGACAAATCTCATGCATCACATCCGACTTGGAAAAAGACAAAGTCTGGCGAACGAAGCGCGCCAGCCGCTGCCGCAGGGTGT
>DASRDU010000020.1:0-3569 GCA_035652435.1 Blastocatellia bacterium | reverse complement strand
AAGTGCAGCATCGGGATGATCCTCCTGTTGGTGATTGAGTGGTCAACTCAACCACAGGAGATCTCCCGACTGCTGTCTCTTCGTCAACCCCGCCGCTCGTTTTCCTGATTTTTCAAAGATCCTTTTTCTTGAAAGCTATATCTTGTCATCACTCATGGCTGCAATGACTGCCACACCAATCCCCCGTATGCCCCCGGAGGTGATCCGTTCAAAGGTCAGCCGGAAAAGATCAACGCGACGAATTTCCTGGCCGGCAGCCAGCAGTTCGGCCCGTTCACTTCGCGCAACCTGACGCCGAATCCGGCGAGAAACAACATGCCGGCGGGGCTGACGCTGGAACAGTTCTATGAAACCCTGCGCACAGGGAAGGACCAGAAAAACCGCCACCCGCAGATCAGCCCGCTCCTGCAGGTCATGCCGTGGCCGGCCTTTGGCAAGATGACCGACCGCGACATCCTGGCCATCTATCTTTATCTGAGCGCCATTCCCCACGCGGAACCGGGAACAACAGCGCAGTAAGCTGCGGTTCCTGCAACTGCCGGGCAGTTGAAATGCCCGGATGATTGTCACTTTGAACCGCCTCGCCCCGGTCTCCGATACAGGCCCGGAGACCGGGGCGAGGCGGTTTTATTTTGTCCGGTTTGAGACCGTGCCGGAAAACAATTAAACTGACCTCTCTACCGATCAGCACTGGTCATCGGGCGGGCAGCGTCGCTGAGAATTGGCGCTCCTGACGGCTGACCGCCGGCTGATTCACAGGCAAGTGAGGCCTTATGTCCGTCAAATTCCCGCTCATCGCCCTCCTGCTCGCGGCCATTCTGCTGATCACCTTCACTCAGCGCGCGGTCATCACGACTCGCCATCCCCTGCCCGCCCCGGATTCGCATTCGACCGAAGCGCCACGGGCGAACAGTCCTGAGATGAAGTCCGCCGCGCAGGCTTTCACGCGGCTGGCAGCGCAGACGACCCCGAACAGAGAAGCGAAAGCCGAAGCCACATCGGAGTTCGCGCGGCTCGTCGAAAAACTTTCGGAGCCGGGCGGGTATTTCGACACCGACAACCTGATTTCGAATGAAACTTCCTACCTGCACGTGATGGGGAAACTCAGGCAGCTGAAGGTCGAGGGCGGCGCCTACATCGGCGTCGGGCCGGATCAGAACTTCTCCTACGTCGCTCAGATCCGCCCGCGCATCGCCTTTATGATAGACATCCGCCGCGACAACCTGTTGCAGCACCTCTTCTTCAAAGCGCTCTTCGAGCAGGCGCGCAGCCGGCTCGAATACCTGTGCCTGCTCTTTGGCAAGCCCATCCCCGCGAACCTGAAGGAGTGGGATCAGCGCGGCATTCAGCAACTGGTGGATTACCTCGAAAAGACTCCGGCAAAGCGCGAATTGTTTGAAGCGACGGCTAAGGCAGTGCGCGCCAGGGTGTCGGGCTACGGCTTACCCCTTAAACCCGAAGAGCTGGAAACCATCAGCCGCATCCACTCCAGTTTCTTCACCGCCGGGCTCGAGTTGCGCTTCACGAGCCACGGGCGTTCGCCGCGTTCGTATTATCCGACCTACCGCGACCTGCTGCTCGAAAAAGACCTGACCGGAAAGCAGGCGAATTATCTGGTCAGCGAAGACGATTTCCGTTTCGTCAAAACGCTCGAAGAGCAGAACCGCATCATCCCGGTGGTCGGCAACCTGGCGGGCAATCACGCGCTCGCGGCCATCGGCCAGTTGCTCACCGAGCGGGGCGAGAAGGTTTCGGCTTTCTACACTTCTAACGTCGAATACTACCTGATGCACGATGACAGCTTCGACCGCTTCGCGCAGAACGTCAAAAAGCTGCCGCGCGACGAACGCAGCGTGATCATCCGCAGCTACTTCGGCGGCTCGTGGGGCGCGGCGCTGCCGCAGTCGGTGCCGGGTTATTACAGCACGCAACTGCTCCAGACGGTCGAAAGCTTTGTAAAAGAGTATTCAGGCGGCGGCATTCAATCGTATTCTGATCTGGTGACCAGACATTCGCTCGATCTGAAATGATGCCTCAGTCCGAGGGGAGATAATTCCTGTTGAAAAGATCAATCACGGCCTGCGCAATTCTCCTGCAGTTGTTCACTTCTCAACCCGTTCATGCCATCGTCCCGCCCGCCAGGTTTCAGGAACACACCATCGCCACCGATCTGAAGGGCGGCTATCAAGTGGTGGTCGCCGACCTCAATCGCGACGGCAGGCCGGATCTGATCGCGCTCGGGAGCGGGATGAGTGAACTGGTCTGGTTTGAAAACCCCGGCTGGAAGAGGCACGTCCTGGCAAGCGGTCTTTCCCGCATGATCAACCTGGCGGCGTGGGATACTGACGGTGACGGAATCCCGGAAATAGTGCTGGCACATGAATTCGCCAACGACCCGGCGCAGAGCGTCGGCATAGTCTCGCTGCTCAGACACAGAGGCGATCCGACCGAGCCGTGGCAGGTCACTGAAATTGATCGCCTGCCCACATCCCACCGGCTGCGCTGGTGCGACATTGATGGGGGCGGGCGAAAGGTTCTGGTCAACGCCCCGCTCGCCGCCGCGTCGGCCCGACCGCCCGATTACAGGGGCAAAGTCCCGCTCGTGTTTTATCGCCCCGGGTCGTGGAAGCGGGAGCTGATTTCCGATGAGATAGAAGGCGTCTTGCATGGGATTTTCATTCTGGACTGGGACGGGAACAGGCGCGAAGATATTCTGATCGCGAGCTTTCTCGGCATTGACCTCTTCCGCCTCGGAACAAACAAACAATGGAAGCGAACGTCGCTGGCCGCTGGAAACCCCGCCCCCTGGCCGAAGAGCGGTTCCAGCGAGATCGCAGTTGGCTGGCTTGGAAAGGAAAGACTCCTCTGCACCATCGAGCCGTGGCATGGCAACCAGGTGGTGGTCTACCGTCAGCGCAAACAATCATGGGACAGACAGATGATTGATGACGGTCTGGACGACGGACACACGCTGCTCGCGGCGGATTTGAATCACGACGGTCGCGATGAAATCATTGCCGGCTACCGCGGCAAAGGGCGGAGCGTTTACATCTATTCGGCGGATGACCCGAAGGGCAATCGCTGGACGCGGCAGACTCTCGATAACGGAGGGATCGCCGCCGCCGCCTGTACTATTGCGGATTTCAATGGAGACAAGAGGCCCGATATTGCCTGCATCGGTTCGGCAACGGCGAATCTGAAGTGGTATGAAAATCTGGGGGCCTGGCAACAATAGTCAGCCCGCTTCACGTAATGCAGTTATGAAGATGCTGAGATTCACAATTGTACTTCTGTTTATTGCGAGTGGTTCGATCTCTGCCTCCGCCCAAGCTCCGTCCAAGACTTATCCAGAAACTCGGAAGCTACTCCTTGAGATGGAGCGCTCTTCCTCCAATAAAGCCTTTATAAAGTTGTTCGAGGAGGGCGACGGGTAGTGGCTCAGCCGGGTGAGACAAACGAGAGATTGTAGCGATGCAGAAAGAGTCGCAGACAAATCTCATGCATCACATCCGACTTGGAAAAAGACAAAGTCTGGCGAACGAAGCGCGCCAGCCGCTGCCGCAGGGTGT
>DASRDU010000019.1:0-15504 GCA_035652435.1 Blastocatellia bacterium | reverse complement strand
TTTGAGTGGCGGTTCACGCGTGACGATTTAGCTCGGCTACTTGCCCGGCTTGAGAAAGAATCGCCAGGCAATTGAGTGATCAGAAATTCACGGAAACTCGCTAAAATACGTCACCGAAATTGCGAAATGAAGCACTTAGTCTCATGACACAGTTGTTGACGGCCCCCCGGCTACCGGACTCGTGACGGCGGGGGCAGGACTTCCCGTCAGCACGACCGCCCTTTGAACCTCAAAGTGGCTTTCGTGCGGTCGCATCGGGCGCGGTCTCCCGCCCCCGATTGCGCCTGCGCTGAGACGAAGGAGAAGAATCAGTGAAAACGACCAGACGCGTGAACGGGGGCAGTGTCCTTCCGTTTCTCATCGCCATCCTCTTTTTATTCAATGTTCATGCCCTCGCGCAGCAGGCCGTCAACTCGGCGACGCTCGGCGGGCGCGTTGACGACAAGAGCGGCGCGGCGGTCGCCGGCGCGACAGTCACCGCCACCAACCTCGACAAGAACCTCGGCTGGACAACTACGACTGATGAACAGGGCCGATATAATTTCCTCTACCTGCCGGTCGGGAGCTATCAGCTCAAAGTCGAACGCGGCGGATTCTCCGCGCCCAAACGCAACCTGACCCTCTCAGTCGGGCAGGCGCTCGACGTGCCGCTCCGGCTTGAAGTCGGGGGCGTTACTGCCAGCATTGACATCACCTCGGAATTGGCGGTCGTCGAGACTGTCCGCACGCAGGTGGCCGAAACTGTCCTCCCGCGCGAGATTGAAAACCTGCCACTCAACGGGCGCAACTATCTTGACCTCGCGGCGCTCACGCCGGCAGTCTCGCGCGCCAACCCGGTCGCCAACCAGCGCTTCGCTGAAACTTCCGCCGTGCCGGGCACACAAATTTCTGTCGCCGGGCAGCGCAACATCAATAATGGTTTCGTCATTGACGGCCTCTCGGCCAACGACGACGCGGCGGACCTGCCGGGCACCTTCTTCAGTCAGGAGGTCATCCGCGAATTTCAGGTCATCACCTCCGGCGGCATCGCCGAGTTCGGGCGGGCGTCAGCCGGGGTTGTCAACGTCGTCACGCAGTCGGGCACGAATAACTGGCGCGGCGACATCTACGGCTTCCTCCGCAGCCGGAGGCTCGACGCCCGCAACCCGCTGGCCACGACCAAAGACCCGCTGACACAGGCTCAGTATGGCGCGACGCTCGGCGGCCCCGTCAGGCGCGACCGGACTTTCCTCTTCTCGAACTTTGAGCAGACACGGTTGCACAACGCGACCGTCGTGACGATCCTGCCCGCCAGCGTCACGGCCATTAACGCCGTACTCGACCAGATTAAATATGCCGGCCCGCGCATCAGCACGGGACTGGTGCCGACCGGCTACAACACGACAAACTTTTTCGTGCGTGGTGACCACCGCATCAACGAGGCGAACCTGCTCGCGGTGCGCTACAGTTTCTACGACATTGACAGCCTCAACGCGCGCGGGGTCGGGGGCCTCAGCGCCACGAGCCGCGGGACGGCACTCGAAAATCGCGACCACACTCTCGCCCTGAGCGAAGTGGCCACGCTCTCATCTCGCACTGCAAACGAGGCGCGCTTCCAGTTCACGCGCAGCCGCCTTGCCGCCCCAACCAATGACCTTGTGGGGCCGGCGATCACTGTTTCGGGCGTCGCGAACCTCGGCACCTCAACTTCGGCGCCGACCGGGCGCGCGATTGACCTCTACGAGCTGGCGGATAACGTCACAACGGGGCGCGGCGCGCACTCGCTCAAATTCGGCGCGGGCTTTCTCTACAACCGCCTGAACATCACCTTCCCCGGCGCGACACAGGGTGTCTACACGTTCCGCTCGCTCGCCAACCTGCAGGCCGGGCGCTATGAAACCTTCCAGCAGGCCTTCGGCGTGCCGTCGCAGTTCCAGTCGAACCCGAACTTCGGCACCTTTGCACAGGACGAGTGGCGCGCGCGGCGCGATTTGACTGTCAACTTCGGGCTGCGTTATGACGTGCAGTGGCTCCCCCGTCCGATCAAAGCGGACACCGGCAACGTCGCGCCACGCCTCGGCCTCGCGTGGGCGCCGGGTGACCGCCGGACGGTGGTCCGGGCGAGTTACGGAATCTACTACGACCGCATCCCGCTGCGCGCCACATCAAACGCCCTGCAGCGCGACGGATCGAAATATCGCGTCGCCTCGTTCGCGTTCGGGCAGGAGGGCGCGCCGGTCTTCCCGGGAGTGGCTGCCTCTTTCCCGCAGGGCTTTCTGCCGAGCGTCACGACGATTGACCCGAATGTCGAGAACGCTTACACGCAGCAGGCGAGCCTCCAGATCGAACGCGAGCTGGCGGCAAACACTTCGATCTCGGTCGGCTACCTGCACGCGCGCGGGCTGCACCTGATCCTCTCGCGCAACGTCAACGTGCCGACGCTCACGGCGGCTGACGCGGCGCGGCTGGGCGTGCCGAACCTCGGCCGCCCGAACCCGGACTTCGCCAACATCTCGCGCTACGAGAGCGCGGGCGATTCGAACTACAACGGGCTGACAGTCGCTCTGAATCGCCGGTTCACGCGCTGGATGGGGGCGCGGCTTTCCTACACCTTCTCGAAGGCGATTGACGACACGGGCAACGCCTTCTTCTTCACGCCGCAGGACAATTTCAACCTGCGCGACGACCGGGGGCTCGCGGACAACGACCAGCGCCACCTGCTGGCGGTGAGCGGCACCGTTTCCGCGCCGCAGACGACCGGCGGCGCGCTGTGGCGGCGCTCGCTCGCGGGCTTCCAGTTGAGTTATATCTTCCGTTACGGCTCGGCGCTGCCCTTCAACATCGTGACGGGCGGTGACCGGAACAACGACACGAACGTCAACGACCGGCCCGCGGGAGTGGGCCGGAACACGGGCGTGGGGTTTGACTTCGCCTCGTTCGATCTGCGTCTCAGCCGCCGCATTCGCTTCACTGAGCGCTGCGGGCTGGAGGTGATCGCCGAAGGATTCAACCTCATGAATCGCGCGAATCTGCAACTGCCGAACAACACCTTCGGCACCGGGGCGACGCCGAACGCGACGTTCGGTCGCCCGACCGCCGCCGCCGACCCGCGGCAGATTCAGTTCGGCTTAAGGCTTGCTTTTTAGAGGCTTCATCGAGTGAGGGGCTGGCACTCAGTCGTCACTGTGGTCATCTGAGGAATATCACTGCAATGAAAAAAATGTTGATCGCGTTCGCCCTCAGTCTTTACCTGTCCTGTCAGTCTGTGCCTCAAAGCGATCCGAAGGTTGAGACAGACAGAGACCGCGATGGCCTGGTCGGTCCCGTCAAAGCTGTGCTGACCGATGATGTTGTCTTCGCCGAGCAGGCCGGGGCGTGGGTGGAAACTCAGCAGGTGTCCGCGACGGCTATTTACGACGCGAGCGGCAAAAAGACTCTGCAAACGCCTTTCAGACTCAGCCTGCCCAGCGGCTACGCCGCCCTCCCGCATGAAACCGGCTACGATCCGAAAGCCAGTGGGAGCAAAGTGGAAGAATCAATCCCCGGGCCGCAGGGTTCAGCTTCCGGCAAGTGGGTGAAGACTTACAATGCCAGAGGTTATCTCATCGAGCAGGTTCGCTTTGATGCCGGCGGGTCAGTGACCGAAAAACAGGCCTTCACTTATGAGTATGATTCGTACGGCAACTGGGTCAGGCGGACGGCGTCGAAAGTGGTCAGTCGTGACGGACGGGCAACGACCGAACCGCTCGAAGCAAGTTACCGGATGATCATCTATGACCGGCCCGACACTCCGCCTGCCAGTCAACGGCGGGAAAGACAGCTGCCGGCGCGCGCCACGGAATTGAAGACTCCCCTCACCGCAACCGAAGAAAACATCGCGAACGGGCGCACGCTCTACAACCAGAGATGCGCCTCCTGTCACGGCGAGAATGGCAAGGCTCAGACGGAGATCGCGCGGGTGATGGAGGTCAAACCTGCCGACCTGACCGGCCAGCCCGTGCGCGAAATGAGCGACGGCGAAGTCTACCGCGTCATCACTGATGGAATCAGTGTGAGTCGGATGCCGGCGCTGGGGAAGAGAATCGGCGAGCGTGAGCGATGGCAGATCACGCTCTACGTCCGGAGCCTGCGAAGCGGCCGTCCGCCGACGCCGGAAATCAGGCCCGAAGCAGCGAACGGGGTTGATACCCATCAGCAGGCTGCCCCCCGTCAAAGCCCAGCCCCTTCGTCCCCGGCGCGGCGTTACAATCTGAAAGGCAGGGTCGTCTCCGTTGACCAGCAGTACCGGCAGGTCACCATCGAACACGAGGCAATAGAAGGTTACATGGAGGCAATGACCATGCCCTTCCCGCTGAAAGACGAACGGCTCTATCAGACCCTCAAAGTCGGCGATCACATCCAGGCGACGCTCGTCGTCGCAGGCGATGGCCGCTGGTGGCTTGAAGATGTTGTCCCGGCAAAGGGGCGTTGATTTTAGCCGGGATGAAGAACATCGGCAGAGTCCGCAATTACCGACTCGTCCTGATTGACACGCTCGGCTTCGGCCACTCGCCGAAACCTGACATCGCATACTCGCTCGATGAATACCCGAACGCAATCAGCGACACGCTGGAAGCGCTCCGAACAGCGGGACGCCGCGATCCCTCTCGTCCCCACCTCAGTGAGATGTATCATCTTCACCGCCCCGGAATCCGCAACCCCGAGCGTTGCTCCAAAGAGGTGAAGCCAGGCCCAGAGTATGCAGCTCTACGCGAAAGTTCTCGGAGAAGAACACCCGGAAACGATCCTCTTCATCCCCGGCCTGACTGGCTCTCACGCCGGCTGGGACGAGAACTTTCAGGCGCTTAGCCGCAATTACCGGCTCGTGATGATTGACACGCTTGGCTTCGGCCAGTCGCCGAAGCCTGACATCGCTTACTCGCTCGACGAACACCTGCGCGCGATCAGCGACACGCTCGCGGCGCTCCGAGTCAGCCGGGCGCATATTGTCGGCCATTCGATGGGGACGCTCCTCGGGCTCGCCTTCGCCCGCCGCTCCCCGGAGCGCGTGGGGAAACTGGTGCTGCTCGCCCTGCCCTGTTTCCGGAACGAGCGGGAAGCGCGGCAACATATCGGGGAGAGTTCTCTGTTTCATCGCCTCCTGGCGATGGATAATCCGCTCGCGCACACCGTCTGCACACTGATGTGCATCCTGCGCCCACTGCTCCTGCCCCTGATGCCGCGACTCGTGCGCGACGTGCCACCGCTGGTCGCACAGGATGCCATTCGTCACACGTGGCTCTCTTATTCGAGGACTCTGCGCAATGTGATTTTCCGCGCCGGGACGATAAAGTGGCTGCGGAAAATAACACATCCCGTCCTGCTGATTCACGGCAGGCAGGACAGGACGGCTCCCCTGGGGAACGTGAAAGAAATCCTTCCTTCGCTCCGCCGGGCAGAACTCATCGAACTCGACGCCGGTCACGGCCTCATCTTCACCGACAGCCGGGAAATTGCGGCGGCAGTCAGTGACTTCCTTTCAGCCGCGCCGGGCAGTTGATCACGCAGCCATCTGCCGGCAGCTCTCGGCGCACTTGCGGCAGGCCTCGACGCAGGCCTTCATCCGCGCGTCGCCGCCCGCCTGTTCGCAACTCTCGGCGCAACGGTCGCACACCTCCGCGCAGGCCCGGCAGGTGTGCCGATGCAGGTCGGTGCCGAGCAGCATGAAATCGGCGCTCGCCCGGCAGATTTCCGCGCAGGCGAGCAGCGTCCGGATGTGCTGTGCCTCGGCGTGCTTCCCGCCCTGCTGCAGGCACCAGCTGACCGTCTCAAGACAGATGCGGTGACAGTCCAGGCAGTTCCGGATGCACTGCTCCATAGTTGTCTTCATTTGTTGAGTGGGCTTGCTTGCCATAACTCTCCCTTGTCGAATGAAAGTCTGATTGCGAATTGCGGGGCGGCCCCTTGGCCAAAGGGGCCGCTCCCGTTATGCCTTACTTGCGGCCTCCTGCCCCGCCCGTCTGCCGTTTCTGCGCCTGAGCGGCGTATTGCTGCGGGTTCTGGTCGAATTTTGTTTTGCAGTCCTTGCTGCAGAAATAATAATTCTGCCCCTGATGGTCGGAACGACCGGCGGCATTCTTTTCATCTATCTGCATCCCGCAGACCGGATCCGTTTGATTTGCCATCGTGCTTCCTCCTTCAGACAAAGGTCTGAATTGAAATTGACGTGCGTCGCCGTCGCGGCACCTCTCCGGGATCGGAAACGTACGCTTCAATGCCTGCTTTGCAATCCGGGGAGAAAATGGAATTCGGGAGTGGTCAAATGCTAACAGACGGGCGGGCTGGCTTCAATCTCTTTGCTGCTTCCCCTGGCGTCGGAAATTATCTGTTTGCTAAATAATCCTCAGGATCGAATCGCAGCACTGGCAAATTCAGCAGCTTCCCGTCGGGACTGCTTCCATTTTTGCCTTTTTACTTTTGCCGTCCCATGGCTTTCCACTGGCCGTTCCGTTTGATGAAGAACTGCGGCTGAGTGAACTGGAAGCCCTTGCTGAATTCCGGGTAGCGTTTGAGGAACTGCTCGCGCGTTTTGCCGTCGGCGGTCGCCACCTTCCAGTGCGGTCCTTCCTTGAAAAGGTACTGCTGGACGGCGACCTTTCCGGCTTCGAGCTTCTGACCGTTGCTTTCCAGCGGATTCCTGAGCCGGCCGTAGAGCGTCGTGTCAATCACCGCGAACTCGTCGCCCCCGACGCTGCGCCGCTGCACGCGCCCGATCTCCATCCGCTCGATGATGATGAACGAATCGAGCCGCTTGAGCCCTTCGGCCACCTGCCCGCGGGTCACGCGCTTCTGCATCTCGCCGGGCAGGTAATCGTAAAGCTCCGAATACTTCTTCGCCTTGAGCAGGTCGAAAAATGCCTGCACCGCCTTCCGCGCGTCGTCGCCGCCTTTGGCCTGCGCCCCCGCGGGCGCAGCCGACAGCAGCAGGCACAGCCAAATGATTGTCAGCTTCACCACCGTCGTTTTGTTCATCGTCGCTTTCAGACGCGGCAACGGGCAGCCGAGCGCGTGACCGGCTGCTCACTGTCTGTCACACGATCACAAACTGTTTTTCTCGCCGGCCGGCGCTGCCGACTCGGAGCCGAAGAAACCGCGCAGGCGTTTGACCATCCGGCGCAACGCGCGGATGATCTTCGGCACGATCCAGACGGCGACGAGCAGGAAGACGATGACCACCGCCAGAATCACGACTGGGTGAAAGACCATCAGGATGGCCGAGCCGAAGGTCACCACGTCTTCGGCCAGGCTCAGGCCGATATTGGTGAACGGCTCGGGGCTGGTATTCGCGGCCAGCCGGGTCGCCGCCTTCGTGCCGTGCGAGCTGAGCGCCACGCCGCCGCCGACCAGCAGGGCGACCGTGCTGACGACCGGGTCGAAATTCGCAAAGGCCGAGGCCGCCAGAATCGCGCCCGCGGGGACGCGGATGAAGGTGTGAATCGCGTCCCACACCGAATCCACCGCCGGGATTTTATCGGCCACGAATTCGATGACGTAGAGTGCCCCGGCGACGCCGATCACCCACCACTCGCCGAGGGCGCTCATATTGCCCGGCAGCCGGACGTGCCCGAAGCGCTCCAGCAGCCCGAGCGTCAGCACCGTCGCATAAAGATTGATGCCCGAAAGCCAGGCAGACCCCATCGCCATCCCGAGAGTTGTCAGCCAGTCCATCGCATCTTCCTCCTCATGGTGACTGTTTGCGGCCCCTGAGATGGCCGCCGTGCCGCGCTGCGTTGCACTGAATTTGTAGTGACCGGAATTGTAGCACTCTCCGCCCCCTCGGAGCCGTCAGCACGACAAGGAAAAATCACACTGCCACACATCATGCGACAGGAGTCTCTACATTCCGGCTCCCCGGGGTGCCGCCTGATAGCCGTCACTGCTGGAATGGTGGGGCGGGAAGGGATAGACAACCCCGTCAGTTGTTTTCTTCGACTCTGATGAGTTTTCGTGCAATCGCGTAATGCCTGCGCGACACGGGCAGCTTCATGCCGTTCGACAACTCCGCCCACATTTCACCCTGCCGTGAGCGCGACAACGAAACCAGCGCGGAGCCGCGCACGATGTTGTTGCGATGCAGTTGCTGAAACACCCGCGGGTCGAGCCGCTCAATAAGACGCGAGAGCGACAAGTCCGAAATGCCTTCGTGCGTCTGATCTGAACTGCCGAAGTAAATGCAGGTGTAATGATCCTGGCTGATAAAACAGAAGATGTCCTGCTCCTCGACCACTCGCAGGCGCGCGCCCTGTTTGACGGTCAGGCGGCGCAGGTATCCGTCCCGCGCGGTCATCTGCGCTTCGAGCGCCCGCAGGCGGGCTTCGTCAGCGACGCGGCTGAGCGTGTGCGCGAGCGCCTCGTGCAGGCGCGCGGCGGTGAAAGGTTTCAGCAGGTAATCGCAGGCATGCTCTTCAAAGGCGCGGATCGCGAACTGGTCGTAAGCGGTCTGGAAGATGATCTGAAAAGGCCGCCGCTCGAATTGCTGCAACACCTCGAAGCCGTCGAGCCCGGGCATCTCGACATCCAGAAAGATGACGTCGGGCCGGAATGAGCGGATCATTTCCACCGCCGCGAGGCCCGAGTCGGCCTCGGCAATCAGGAACGGCTGGCCCAATTGCCGCACGTAGCGGTTAACGCGCTGCCGCGCGAGCGCTTCGTCGTCCACGATCAGGATGCGCTTCGCCTCAGTCAATCCTCTCACCCGTGAAATAGAAGCCCGCGACGGTGCGGCCCTGCTCATCAGCCGCCAGGCTGAATCGGTGACGATGGCCGTAAAGCAGGTCAAGCCGCGCCCGCGTGTTGACGAGCCCCGTGCCGGGCGAAGTGTTCACCCGGTAAGGCTGCCCGCTGTTCGTGACGCGGAGGTGATAAAGCTGACTGCCGTTGCGGCTGACTTCGACCTCGACGTGGCCGCCCGCGACCGCAGGCGCGATGCCATGTTTGATCGCGTTCTCGACGAGCGTTTGCAGCATCAGGCTCGGCAGGTAAATTTCATCGCTCGCCGCCGGAACGCTGATCGCAAACCCGAGGCGCGGGCCGAACCGGAGCTGTTCAAGCTCAAGGTAAGCGCGGGCGATTCCGACCTCCGCGCTGAGCGGCGCGGTCTTGAGCCCCGAGTTCGCCAGGATCTGCCGGTACAAGTCTGAAAGCTTGTAAGTGACCTCCGCCGCGTTCTGCTCTCCCGACTCGATCAGTTCGGCGAGGCTGTTGAGCGCGTTGAAGAGGAAGTGCGGGCGCATCTGAGTTTTGAGCGCGTGGTAGCGGGCTTCGGCGGCTTCGGCGCGCAGCGCCAGCGATTCCTCCTTCGCCTGCCGGTAAGCGAAATAGAGCGAGAAAGCCGTCGCAATCATTCCGCTGAAGATCAGCACCGGCAGGAAGGGCGGATTTTCCACCGGCTGGCCGCCCCTGATAAACGACACGAGCCACATCCCCGTCACCGCGCCGAATGTGCCCAGCAGGATCTGAACTGGGACGGGCGGCTGGTAGAACTTTCCAGTCCTGACCGTGATCCAGGTGAGCCCCGCATAGACCACGCCGAAGAAAAGGGCGATGGTCAACCCGATGACCGTCCCGAAAATCAGCGAAGCGCGAAGTCCGGCCCACAGCCCGCCGTTTTCCCGCCAGTACTCAAGGTTGAGCAGAAAGGGGATCAGGGCGATCAACGGCGCCAGCACCAGAGGCCGCGAATAGCGCCCCAGCTCTGCCCAGTATCTGTGCCAGTGCTGATTCATCGCCGTGTAATTGTGGCAAAACGGCCAGCCACTGCCAATAAGCATCCGGCCACCCTCTGGACCGTTCAGTCGGCAAAAGCGACCGTTCGGAAGATCACCCCGCTGCCTCTCCCGCAACCCGCGTAGATTGACGACGAACGACGCGGATGTGTCTGGCCGCGACACTTTTGATAAGGAGAAGCTGGAACAGATGGAGACACAGGAAATCCGTGAAAAAGCCAGAGTGGCGAATGCCGTGGCGCAGGTCATTCGCGTCATCGGCGTTTTGTTCTTCCTCGCGATGGCCTTCGGCGTGATGCGGTGGCATTACGCCATTTTCGCCGGGACGGCCTGCATGGTCATCGCGCCTGCCGTGCGGCAGTTGATTATGTCAAGGAGCTGAAAGGGGAAAACAGGATGAACAGATTATGTGTGTGTCTGATGCTGCTGTTGTTGCCAGTGCCGGCGCTGGCGCAGGGTCACGGCGCGGCTGATTCGCCCGAAATGCGCAAGCTCGATTTTCTGGCCGGGGAATGGCAGGGCGAAGGGTGGGTGGAGTTCGTGCCGGGGCAGCGCCGCACGGCCAGAGTGAAGGAGGTCGCGCAGAAGAAAGTCGGCGGGGGAGTATTGTTGCTTGAAGGGGTGGGCAAGGCCCGGTTGCCGGGTAAGGACGAGGACTCTGTCGTCCACGACGCGTTCGCGCTCGTGTGGTATGACGACGCGGCGAAGCGGTTCCGCATGCTCGCCTGGCGCGCGGGCGGTGGAGGCGCGATAGACGCCGACATCACGGCCGGCGACAAAAGTCTGGTCTGGGGTTTCCGCGACCCGCGCGCCGGGCAGATTCGGTTCACCATCAGACTCGATGAGGCCGGGCGCTGGTTCGAGATCGGTGAGGTGTCGGGCGACGGGACGGCTTGGCGCAAGTTTTTCGAGATGACGCTCCAGCGCGCGAAGTGAGCCAGCCGATGAAAGCCGGGGCAGGGTGTCAGGCCCTGCCTCCGGTCACAGGCCCCGTTAGCAGAACGGCGGGAAAATCGGAACCGACAGACTGGCATGCGGAGTCAGCGTCAGGTGGTGGAAGTTGCGACCGCCGTTGTATGCGCCATTCTTCGCCGCCGCATCCGAATTAAGATTGAGCATTGCGCCGACGACGGAAGCGGGCTTCCGGGCTGTTACCAGTTGTAAGGCTCCCGGCATAACTCAATCAGCTCGGCAAGGGTTCCGGCGCTCTGCACTTTTTCGACGGCGGCCCTGCTTTTATCGGAATCCCGGCCCCAGTAGCTGTCAGGCTGACTGACAACACCAAGCACGATTCGCTTTGTCTCTTCCAGCGTGACTTTGCGCAGCGGCTTCAACTCCATCCGAAAACGGAATGGCGTGGTGCCCATATCCAGAAACCAGGGCCTGGCCTTGCCGACGGGAGTGGCCTTTGTCACCTGATACAGTGCGCCGCCGGAATCAACGATCTGGAGGTTTTCAAAGTCACCGCTCCCCATCTGAACCATATTCGTCGTCGTCAGGTCAGTCACGTTATTCCGGACCCTGAAGGTCTTCTGCTGAGAGTGAATCAGCAGCACGGGGTATGTCAGTTCCACCGAAGTCCCCGGCTCCGCGGGCACATCCGGCGCGCACTTACACGACAGCAGGGAGGCGAGCAGCGAAAGAATCATGACGAATGAAAGCAATCGTGATCTGTTCATTCCGCCTTTTTATTTTTGCTTTCGTGCTGATTGAATTGTCAGGGAGAGCCCCGCTTATCCTGACTGCCCGCCCCGCCTCAGATAATCATCCGTCCCATTCACCCAGTCCTCGCGGATCGGGCTGAAAAAGTCTATGCCCATCGTCATTTCGATGGCGACGGCTGAATGCGGGACGTTCGAGGGGATCTGCACCATCTCGCCGCCGCGCACGAGGACTTCCTCGCCGCCGATGACGAAGCGCATCGAGCCGCTGATGATGTAGCTGAACTGTTCGCTCTCGTGATGGTGTTCGGGGACCACGCAGCCTTCCTTCATGCTCAGAAAGGCGACGGTGGCTTTCTCGCCGGTGAAGAAGCGGCGCGCGAATAAGTCAGTGACCTGTTCTTCGGGGATTTCCTGTAGTTTGTAATGTTTCATCTCGGTTTCCTCTCACTTCCCGTTGCTGACGCTTTCGACCGCCAGAATATCGTGATAAGCATTGATCAGCACCCGCTTCGGCTTTTGCGGGAGCATCACTTGGAACTCCGGCGTGGTCATGTTGCCGGCAACGCTGACTTCGCCGAGCCGGACGGGCTTCCCGTCGAAATCCAGATAGACCGGCACGAGCATTTTGAAATTCGGCGAGACCTCGCTCTGTGTGAGCGCCCCTTTGAGCAGTACCTTGCCGTCGCTCTGCGGCGTCAGGGTGTAATCGAAACGATAACGCGGCACCTCGGTTCCGTAAACCCACTGGTTGAAAAACCAGTCCATCCGCTTGTTCCCGTCCAGATCCATTCCGGGCTTCATATGTTTTTCGACCACGGCCTTGAAGCCCTCGGTCGAGGCGTTCTGCTGGCTGTAGGTTTTGACGAAATCCTTCATCATCGCGATGAATGCCTGATCGCCGGTTTTGCGGTCGTACATCATCCACCGCAGCATGTGCAGCACGTACCCGCCCTTCGGGTAAACGATCTGGTTGTACGCGCCCGGCGCCTTGTAAGAGTTCAGCCGGAAGCCCATCCATAGCGGCCCGGCGTCGTTCGGGCGGCGGCCGAACTGATTTTTCTCCAGAATGGTTTTGCGGTTCTGATCCCAAAAGTGCAGGTATTTGTCCTTCTCGACCACTTGCAGGTAAAGGCTGGCCGAAAAGTCGGCGAAGCCTTCCGACAGCCACTGGTCGTGATACGAAGCCCAGCCGACGATGTGGCCCCACCATTGATGGGCGACTTCGTGCGGCGTAACTTCCTGAATGAAGTCTGAAAACCCCGAGTTGATGCCGCCCAGCAGTCGCCAGCGCTGCGTCGCGTCGAAGAAAGCGCTGATCGGCAGATAGACCAGCGTGGGCCATGACTGGCCGAAATCGAACTGTGGCTGCTGCGTGATGGCGATCCTGCCGTACGGCGCCTCGCCGAACCACGCGCTGAAAATCCGCATCGAGTTCTGCGCCTCGACCATTACTTTTTCACTCAGGCGTGTCGGCGACATTCCGCCGATTGACTCGGCGCCGCGCAGGTAGTCCGGCAGTTCTGAAGTGGCGTAGCCTTCGATCTGATATTTCGTGGCCTCGTCCGCGATCTCTTTTTTCTTGAAGCTGCCGTAATTGAACCCGGCCACGGCCAGCGGCACTTCCGAAACCCATTGCGAGGCGGCGTAATCCTCGTCCTTCCATTCCTTCACCATCCTGCCGACGCCGACCAGCACGTATTTCTTCGGCACTTTGAAGGTCAGATCGAAGGTCGCGCGGTCAGTGAAGGCGTTGACGCTCGGGTACCAGCTCGTGCGCGCGCCGACGGCGTAATTGCCGCCGCCCCGGTCCTCAATTACCTTGTTGCCCTCGTAATCAATGGTCATCTTGTACTGTTTTCCCCTGACCATCGGCTCGGGCATGACGGCGTAAAATGACCCGTCTTCCTTCTTCTTCTCCTGAATAAAATCAATCTCTCGGTTGTCGGCGACGGTCACACGGGTCACGCGTAGTTCCGGCAGCAGCCCGAAGCCGATGATCCGGTCGCCGTCCACCAGCGCCTTGAAAGTCAGCTCCGCGCTGGCCGTGAGCTTGTCGCCCTTGAGCGCGGTTTCGATGCGGTAGTGTTCGGCATCAATGCTGCGCTTGTCCTCTTCGGAACTGGCGGTTGCGTTTTTGTATTCGCTCTCGTAATGCCCCAGGTAAAGAATGCCTTCCTCCCTGCCCTGCCAGTCAACGTTGAGCAGCGCGACCTCCTCAGGCGAAGGCAACTGCGGCATCGCGCCGCGCGGGCGCACGTGGAAGCGCAGATCGTCGCGCTTCTGGCCGAAGATCCAGGCGCTGAAGAACCCCGGGCGCCTCTGGTTGTAGAGGTCGGCGAGCAGCATGGCCTCGATGTTCTCGATGTCTTCGTATTTCAGCAGGTACTCCAGAAAGCTGCGCGGGCGGTCAGTGCGTGAGCGCAGCCGCTTGTGAAAGTCGTTCAGCGTGTCAGCTGCTCGCTGCTCGCTGCCGCCGGCCTGTCCCTGCTTTTTGATCTCCTGATAAGTCTCGTCAGTAAAGCACAGCACCGCGCGATTGAATGGTTCGGTGATCGTTTCCTTCCCCGTAATGGAATTCAGATAGCCGCGCTCAATCCCAATCGCCGGGGTGAGCGTGAATTCACCATCGCCGACGAAGACGGCCACGACTGTGCGGCCGAGTACGGGCGCGAGAAAGCTGACTTTCCCGCTGCGCAGCGTGAGCGTCCCGACATCGCGTTTGAGCGTCAGATTGCTGACGCCGTAGCTTTCGGTAAAAGTGCCATCCCGCAACGCCCTGTAATTCGGCTCGGCATTGGGGGCAACCTTTCCCTTCGCGCCGACGCTCACTTCCGCGCGCGTTTCGGCGACTTCGAGTTTGATTTCGAGCGTCGCGGTTTTCGACGGCTCAACCGTCACTTTTCTCTCGGCGGGCTTGAAGCCATCGCGCGCAACGCTCACGACGTAACTGCCCGGCGCCAGACCTTCGACCTTGAAAGCTCCCTGCCCGCTGGTCGTGGCGTTGCGCGTTTCCCCGGTCGCCTCGCTGCGAACGGTGACCGGCGCCCCGACCACTACCGCGCCGTTCGGGTCTCTGACTGTGCCGCTGACGGTTCCGACGTTCTGGGCGGCTCTGGCATTGATGATTGTCAGACTGCCGAAAGCAAAGGCGCCAGTGAACGCAAGGGCGAGAAGAAGTTTGTAATGACGCATGTGTCTCTCCAGAGGTTTCCGGTGATGAAGAGCGCGGGTTGAGATTTACTCTCTCGTGGCGCGACCGATCAATCCGGCCGAGGCTGGCAGACGGGGTGATCAGCCGCCGGTATGGCTGGCCTGAGAGTGCCGAAACTGACTATTCATCGAAGCAAAGAACTCTACGGCTCTGGCTGAATGGGCCCTGTCAAAGCTGCGGCATCTTTACTGCATCCGGGCTCCTGACTGCCTCGTTGTCAGGGGCCGATGAACTGGCGGCAAGGATAACAGAATTCACTTTCGTTGTATTCAGGATTCCGGCAGCCGGCTTTCATTTCTGACGATGATCGTGTCCTCGACGTGAGGATGCTCCTGCAGCGTAACGTGAACCGGGCAGCGACCGGCGATGTAGAGCAATCGCGCGCGCTGCTCTTCGGTAACGTCGCCGGTGACGTGAATCAGGCGGCGGATGCGTTGAATCGCCGTTTTGCCCGCTTTCTCTTCCTCGCTGCACGACAGGCAGTCTTCGGCGTGAATGCGGTCGAAACTCAGCCGCACTTCGATGTCGGTGACCGGCAGCCGCTTGCGCTCGATGTACATGCGCAAGGTCATCGCTGTGCAGGCGCCGAGGCCAGCCAGCAGCAGTTCATAAGGCGACAGGCCTTCATCCGTGCCGCCTGCCAATATCGGTTCATCGGCGACGAGCATGTGCGCGCCCGCCGTGATCTGCGAGCGAAAGCCATCGGCCACTGCCAGTGTGACTCGAACATCATTCATAAGATGAAGGGTAGTGGCTCAGCCGGGTGAGACAAACGAGAGATTGTAGCGATGCAGAAAGAGTCGCAGACAAATCTCATGCATCACATCCGACTTGGAAAAAGACAAAGTCTGGCGAACGAAGCGCGCCAGCCGCTGCCGCAGGGTGT
>DASRDU010000018.1:0-40814 GCA_035652435.1 Blastocatellia bacterium | reverse complement strand
ACACCCTGCGGCAGCGGCTGGCGCGCTTCGTTCGCCAGACTTTGTCTTTTTCCAAGTCGGATGTGATGCATGAGATTTGTCTGCGACTCTTTCTGCATCGCTACAATCTCTCGTTTGTCTCACCCGGCTGAGCCACTACCGTCCCTGGCATACCGGGCCGTCAGGTCATCGTGGCAGGGGAAGTCCGCCAACGGAAACGGCCCGTCCGGCATTTGCCGGGGTTTGTCGAACTCGCCGTAAAGGTGTCCGTTGGTGGCGAACACGTATTGCACGTCGAAGCGCGTGCAATCGGCGTAGCCTTTGGCTTGTTGCATCCCTTTGAGCGGGTCTTCGGTTTCAGCTTTGGCTTCGATGACAGCCACCGGAAGCGGTTTGGGCATATTGCCTGCCTGAACGCAGAGCAGGTAATCGGTGCGACCGGCCCCGGCGCGGCGACGCCCCTTGTTGCCGGTCGGCTCCACCGGCGCGGGCGTCTCCAGCCTGATGCGCCACTCCCGATAACCTTTATCCCGCAGAATCGGATCAATCAGTTGATAACGTGTTTCGGCTTCGTTGTACGTCACAATACCACTCTGTTGCCGGGGCAGACTTCTCAGGGAACTCCGTGACCAGAGCGAGTATACGGATGAAGCTCACGTTTGCCCAGCAGCCGGCAGGCAAGGCCAGTTCATTCTCAGAGCGATGTCCCCGGGTACGCACGCTTCCAGCGTGCCTGGCTTCGATCAAGGGGCCTTGACCGGAAGCGAGGGCACGCTGGAAGCGTGCGTACCCGGGAGAATGAATTGATCCTGACCACGGATATTTAGCCTCCGTCCCGGTCTGGAGTGTATAGTATCCGGGTGATGAATGAGATTCGCAGTGAACGGGTGGAAACTCTGGATGAGTTGCTGAAGGAGGTGACGCCGCGCGCGCAGGACGCGTCGAGTGGTCGCTTCCGCGATTACGCTGTGTATCGCGGCGCCAGCAGTGATGAATGGTCGTTGCTGACGAGTCTGGACGGGCTGGGCGGCGTCAACCCGCCGCACTCGAAGGCCGGTCTGGAGGCACACATCCTGCGCAACTTCATCCGCCATTCGCGGCCTCACCTCTCGAACCCGGCGGTTGATGAATGGGAACTGCTGGCGCTCGCGCAGCACCACGGGGTGCCGACGCGGCTGCTCGACTGGACTTATTCTCCGCTCGTCGCGGCTCACTTCGCGACGCTGAAACGCGGGTCGGACGCCGACCGTGTGGTCTGGAAACTGGACTGGCGCAAAGTCCATGAACACTTCCGTCTGCCGCCGCTCGCGTTTCTGGTTCAGGACCTGAATGCCATGCTGAAGGAGCGGGGGATCGAGACCCTGTGGGATTTGTTCGATGCCTCACCATCAGGCGATCAATCTTTCGCCTGCATGCTCGAACCGCCGTCGGTGGACGCGCGCATCGCGGCGCAGTCGGCCACGCTGACTCTCTGTTCGGACAAGACCAGATCATTCGACCGGTTTCTGATCGAAAACGACCTTGCCGACGCGCTGACCCGTTACGTCATCCCGGCCGGAAAGGTGGACTACATCCGCGATCAGCTTGATAATTGCAGCGTGGATGAGCGCCGGCTCTTTCCCGATCTGGGGGGCATCGCGGCCATGATGCGCCGCTATTATTCGGCCTCCGCCGAGGACAACAACTAACAACCAGACCAGATGAACGTCACTCACCTTGAATGTGCCCGGTGCGGCACGCGCTACGAACCGAATCGTCTGTATAACCTCTGCGCCGCGTGCGGCAAGCCGCTGCTCGTGCGCTATGACCTGGCAAAAGCCGCAGAGTCGCTCAAACGCGAAGACCTGAAAAATCGCCCGTCGTCGCTCTGGCGTTACCGCGAAGTGCTGCCGGTCGTTAACGACGAGAACGTCATTACGCTCGGCGAAGGCTGGACGCCGGTCATTCATGCGAATCGTCTGGGTACGGCCCTGGGGATGCCGCGGCTTTACATCAAGGACGAATCGCTCAACCCGACCGGGGCCTTCAAGGCTCGCGGCCTGTGTCTGGCGATTTCGATGGCGAAGGAGCTGGGCGTGAAGAAGGTCGCGATCCCGTCGGCGGGCAACGCGGCGGGCGCGATGGCCGCTTACGCCGCGCGCGCCGGGATGGAAGCGCACATCTTTATGCCCGCCGACACGCCCGCGGCCAACCGCATCGAATGCGTCGAGCTGGGCGCGCACGTCACGCTGATTGACGGCCTGATCACCGATTGCGGCGCGGAAGTCGCAAAGCGCAAGGACGCCGAAGGCTGGTTCGACGTTTCGACGTTGAAGGAGCCCTACCGGATCGAAGGCAAGAAGACGATGGGGTACGAACTGGCCGAGCAGTTCAACTGGGAGCTGCCCGACGCGATCCTTTACCCGACCGGCGGCGGCACGGGCCTCGTCGGAATGTGGAAGGCGTTCGATGAGATGGAGCAGATGGGTTGGATTGGCTCAAAGCGTCCGAAGATGTTCACCGTCCAGGCGAGCGGCTGCGCCCCGATTGTGCGCGCCTTTGAAAATGGCTGGGACGAAGCGCCGGAGTTTGAAAACGCCCACACCGTCGCTGCGGGCCTGCGCGTGCCGCGCGCGATTGGCGATTTCATTATGCTCGACATCCTGCGCCGGAGCGGCGGCGGCGCGGTCGCCGTCTCTGATGAAGAGCTGATTGCCGCAACACGTCAGATCGGCGCGGCCGAAGGCATCTTCTGCGCCCCCGAAGGCGCGGCGTGTCTGCCGGTGCTGAGGCGATTGCTCGCCGACGGCAAGATCACGCCAGATGAGCGCGTGGTGCTTTTCAACACCGGCACAGGCGTCAAATACCTTGAAGCCTTCGGACTGGGAGGGAAGTCGTGAAACTCTTTATTGATACGGCGGATGTCGAACAGATCAGGCAGGCGTGGGAGTGGGGCATCCTTGACGGCGTGACTACCAACCCTTTTCACGTTTCGAGGACGGGCCGCAAGGCGCTGGATGTTTACCGCGAGATTCTGGACATCGTGGACGGCCCGGTGAGTCTGGAACTCATCACGCTCACCACGCCCGAAATGGTCAGGGAGGGCAGGGAACTGGCCAGCCTGCAAAAGAACGTCGTCGTCAAAGTGCCACTGACGAAGGAAGGCCTGAAGGCGGTCAAGATTTTCAGCGCGGAAGGGATCAGGACGAACGTGACTGTGACCTTCTCACCGTTGCAGGCCATGCTCGCGGGGAAATGCGGGGCGACTTACATCAGCCCGTTTGTCGGTCGGCTCGACGCGGTCGGCCATTTCGGGATGGAACTGGTGCGGCAGATCAGGACGATCTATGACAACTACGGATTCGAGACCAAAGTCCTTGCCGCCGCGATGCGCCACCCCACCCACGTGCTGGAATCTGCGCTGGCCGGGGCTGATGTATGTACTATGGCCTTCGACATCATGGCCCAGCTTTACGAACACCCGATGACCGACATGGTCATCGCACAGTTCCTCAGCGACTGGGCCAAAGTCCCGAAGTAATCAATGGCACCGCTTTACCTGAACGATACGCGCCTCGCTTCGTAAGCGGTGATCCTGTCTTCGTACTGCAACGTCAGTCCGATGTCATCGAGCCCCTCAAGCAGGCAGTCGCGCCGGAACGGGTCAACGTCAAAGCTGATCTGCAAACCCGCATCGTCGCTGATCGTCCGCCGTTCCAGATCAATCGTCAGTTGATAGCCTTCCCGCGCCTTCGCGCGCTGGAACAACTCTTCCACCTGCTCTTCGCTCAAGCGGATCGGCAGCATCCCGTTCTTGAAGCAGTTATTGAAAAAGATGTCCGCGAACGACGGCGCGATGATCGCGCGAAAGCCGTAATCATTGAGCGCCCACGGCGCATGCTCGCGCGACGACCCGCACCCGAAGTTGGTGCGCGTCAGCAGAATGCTTGCGCCCTTGAACCTCGGCTGGTTCAGTTCAAAGTCAGGGTTCAGTGACCCGTCCGAGTTGAATCGCCAGTCGAAAAAGAGCGCGTCGTCAAAGCCCGAGCGGTTGATCCGCTTGAGAAACTGCTTCGGGATGATCTGATCCGTATCCACGTTGACGCGATCCAGCGTGGCGACGATTCCGGTGTGAGTGGTGAAAGGTTTCATAAGCAGGATGTAGGATTCAGGATTTAGGAAATAGGGAAGTGGATTTCAGTTACCCGGGGTTGAGCCTTTCGCCGGTCAGGGATTGCTAAATCCTAAATCCTATATCCTGAATCCTGTGATTCAGTCCCAGTTGCGGATATCTGTGAAATGCCCCGTCACGGCGGCGGCGGCGGCCATCTGAGGGCTGACCAGATGGGTGCGACCGCCGGCCCCCTGACGGCCCTCAAAATTGCGGTTGGAAGTCGAAGCGCAGCGCTCGCCCGGTTGCAGAACGTCGGGGTTCATCGCCAGGCACATGCTGCAACCTGATTCGCGCCAGTCGAAACCGGCTTCCCTGAAAATCCGATCCAGTCCTTCATTCTCGGCCTGAAGCTTGATCGCCTGCGAACCCGGGACGACCATCGCGTTGACGGAGGCGGCCACCTTCTTCCCTTTGGCGATGGCAGCGGCGGCGCGCAGGTCTTCGATGCGCGAATTAGTGCAGGAGCCGATGAACACGCGGTCAATCTTCACTTCTTCAATCGGAGTGCCGGCGGTCAGGCCCATGTATTCCAGCGCGCGGCGCGCGGCCTTGCGCGAATTCTCATCCGGCATCTTTTCCGGATCGGGAACCCGGCCGGTGATGTCGGCAACCATGCCGGGACTCGTGCCCCACGAGACCTGCGGGACCAGCGAGGCAGCGTCAATCGTCAGTTCGCGGTCAAACTTCGCGCCTTCGTCGGTCGGCAGCGTCTTCCAGTACGCGACGGCATCCTCGAATGCCTTGCCTTTGGGCGCGAATTCGCGGCCCTCGATGTATCTGTACGTCGTCTCATCCGGCGCGATCATTCCGGCGCGCGCGCCCGCCTCGATGGACATATTGCAGACGGTCATGCGCTCTTCCATCGTCAGACTGCGGATCGCTTCGCCGGCGTATTCGATGACGTAGCCCGTCGCGCCGTCCGTGCCAATCGTGCGGATGATGTAAAGAATGATGTCCTTCGCCGTCACGCCGTGTGGCCGTTTGCCGTTGACCGTGATGCGGAAAGTTTTCGGCTTGTGCTGCTGCAGCGTCTGCGTCGCCAGCACGTGTTCGACCTCGCTCGTGCCGATGCCGAAGGCGAGTGAGCCGAACGCGCCGTGCGTCGCCGTGTGGCTGTCGCCGCAGACAATCGTCATCCCCGGCGTCGTCAGGCCGAGTTCAGGTCCGATCACGTGAACGATGCCCTGCTGCGGGCTGTCGAGCCCGTAGAGCGTCAGGCCGAAGTCGCGGCAGTTTTTTTCGAGCGCCTCGATCTGCGCTTTGGAAACCGGGTCGGTGATCGGAAGCGAGCGGCTCCAGGTCGGAACGTTGTGGTCAGCCGTGCAGACGGTCAGGTCAGGGCGGCGGACTTTGCGCCCGTTCAGGCGCAGCCCGTCGAACGCCTGGGGGCTGGTGACTTCGTGGACGAGGTGCAGGTCAATGTACAGAATGGCCGGCTTGCCGGCTTCCTCGTGGACGACGTGCGCGTCCCAGATTTTTTCAAACAGAGTCTTTGGCATAAGCCTCCTCAAGGCGGATGAGTGCCGGGTCAATGATCGGTCATCTGACCGTTAGAATACCCACGCCCAGGGTATAAAATCAAATGAATAAAATTACAAAAGCTATAAGGATTGTTTATTACCGGGCGGGGCCGCTTCAGGGCAGGATGGCGATGATGCGCGCCGGTCCGCCGGTGCCGCCCTTGATCTTCATCGGCAGCGCGATGAGCGTCGCGCCCTTTGCGGGCAGGCGTTCCAGACTGGCGATGTTTTCCAGCCCGTAGACGTTTTTCCCATAAAAGATCTGGTGCGCGATGAAGTCTTTGGACTGGCCGTAATCAATGCTGGCCGTATCAATACCGATGCCGTCAATCTTCCGCTGGGCGGTGAGCAACTCAGCGGCTTCGCGCGAGATGCCGGGGAAGTGCAGGTTCGCGGTGTCGCCCGGCTTGTCCGTGCCCAGGTATTTCTTCCGGTCGGGCCAGAACTTCCCCCAGCCCGTCTGCACCAGCACGATTGAGTTATCCGGAATCCGGCCGTTAGCTTTTTCCCACGCGTTGACGTCATCAACCGTCAGGCGGTAGTCGGCGTCTTTCTCGCACGCCTGAGTGATGTTGATGACCACTGCCGGGCCGACCAGTTTTGTGACGGGGATTTCATCAGCCGCCGCCTGACCTTTGCCGAAATGAATGGGAGCGTCGAGGTGCGTGCCGCCGTGTTCGCTGGCGGCGTAGCGCGCGGCGGTGTACCAGTAGCCGCCGGGCGACTGGCCCCACGCTTCCTTTTCCCACGTGAACGGTTTGGCCGTCGGCCAGTAGATGGTCTTGTCATCAAAGCTGTAAGTCAGATCAATGACCTTCGACTCATCAATCGTGTTGCTGCTCGCCGCCGGTTGGGGAACAGTCTGGGCGGAGCCTGCCTGCCGATTAGAGCAGGAAAGGTTCAGCGCGCCGGCGGTGACGATCACGGCGAGCAGGATTAAGGCATGCTTGTTTTTCATGATTCTCACCTGAATGGTTTTTGACTGGTGCAGGTTTTCGTGGAACTACAGGCAGATTCTGGCAGAGTCGGTTTCTCCTGCCAATGCGGATAATGCCTTTGAGCCTTTCCCTCAAACGGCGATAATTTTTCTCCCTTCCTGTTAATGAATCCTGCCGGAGGGCGTTTTTGTGGGTGGAGACGGAAAAAAGGAGGAGACCGTGCCAGTCAAAGCCACTCATCTGCGAGCGCTTCCCAGCGAACCGGGCGTGCAAACTTCGGCCCCGGCCATCGAACTGGAAGTCCTCTTTCGCGAACATTACGACCGGATTTTCCGGGCGGCTTACCGCGTGACGGGCAGCGCTTCAGACGCCGAGGACGTGTTGCAGACGGTTTTTCTGCGGCTCGCGCGGCGCAACCCGATGCCCGACCTCTCGCCCAGCCCGGCCGCTTACCTGACGCGGGCGGCGATCAACGCGGCGCTCGACATCGTGCGAAGCCCGAGGGCAAGTCAATCGGTTTCGCTGGATGATGTCGAGCCGGTTGAACTGACGGCAAGTCCGAAACTGAGTCCCGAAGCGCTGCACGCCGACCGTGAATTGCGCAGGCTGATTCAGAAGGCGCTCGGCCGGCTGAGTCAGAACGCGGCGGAGATGTTCGTGCTGCGTTACTTCGAAGGTTATGACAACCACGAGATCGCGAAAATGATGAACACTTCGCATCTGGTGGTCGGCGTGCTGCTGCACCGGACACGCGCGCGGCTGCGGAAGGAGATCGGTGAGTATCTGGAGGCCTATCATGAAAAGTAATCATCTCAACCCTGATGCGATCCTGGACAAGGTCGTCAACGACATTCGCAACGAGGCGATTGATTCCGCCGTCGTGAACGAAGCGGCAGAGCGCGTGTGGGCGCGGCTCACGAATGATAAAACGGAGGGGAAAATTATGTCTGCTCAGACTGATCAGATCGAACACATCACGGGCTGCGCCGATTTCCAGACGCTCATGCCTGCTTACCTGAATGGCAGCCTCATGGGCGCGCGCCGGCTGCTGCTGGAAGACCACACGCGCGACTGCCTGCCGTGCCGCAAGGCGCTCAAGGCCCTGCGCGAAGCGAACGCCCCGGCGGCGGAAACCGAGAGGCTCAAAGCCGGCGGTCTCCGGGCGAAGCTCGAGTCACTGAGCAGCACGCAGAAAACAGTGATGCGCTGGGGGATTGCCGCCGTGCTGGCCGTCGGCCTCGGGCTGGCGGCGATGCCGTTCGCCGAACGCTTCTACTATTCAATCAAAGTCCTCAACACCGTTGTCGAAGCCTCCAACGGGTCGGTCTACCGCGTGACTGACAACGCCACTGCGGCGCTTGCGACGCGTGATCAGGTGGCAAAAGGCGAGAAGATTCGCACGGCTAAAGAGGCCGGCGCGGTCGTGAAACTGCCCGACGGTTCGCTGATCGAGATGCGCGAGCGTTCGGAATTCTGGGTCAGCGAAAATTCCGACGGCACGACGATCCACCTCGAACGCGGCAACATCATCGTGCAGGCCGCCAAACAGCGGAACAAGCATCTTTACGTCGCCACGCCCGACAGTCTGGTGTCCGTGACCGGCACGATCTTTTCGGTCAACGCCGGCACCAAGGGCTCGCGCGTGTCGGTGATCGAAGGCGAAGTCCACGTCAACAAGGAAGGCAAGGACTGGGTACTCCGTCCGGGCGACCAGGTGGCGACCAGCCAGAGCATCGAGAGAGTCCCGGTGAGAGATGAATTCTCGTGGAGCCGCGATTCGAAACGCTACCTGCAGATGCTCGAAGAACTCAGGAAGGTGAGCAAAGAGCTTGATGCGCGGGTTCCGCGTCCGGGCGTCCGTTACAACACGCGGCTGCTCGACCTGATGCCGGAAAATACCGTCTTTTACATCGCGATTCCGAACCTGAGCAAGACTCTGGTTGAATCCAGCCAGCTGATTCAGGAGCGGCTGTCGCAGAATCCGGCGCTGCGTGACTGGTTCCAGAAGGATGGCAACGCCAGGGAAATCAATCAGGTCGTCGAGCATATCCGCCAGTTCGGCAGCTACCTCGGGGATGAGGTTGTCGTAGGCATCGGGCTGGACGCCAGGGGCGAGCCGGGTGAGCCGATTGTGTTCGCCGAACTGAGTGATGCCGCGGGCTTCCGCGCTTATGCCGAGGGCCAGTTGAATAAGCTCAGCGCCGAACCCGGTGAGGAATCGAAGGAGAATGCAAAGGAAAGACACCGGACGCCGCCGATCCGCTTCGTTGACGACCCGCTGAATAACGCGGCGCAGACGACGAAGGAAAAGCACGACGGGATGCAGGTCTGGATCAACAACAACCTGCTGGTCGCCGCGCCCGATTCATCCGCGCTGCAACAGGCTGCCACTCGTGTGACGGCACAGAAAGCAAGCGGCTTTGCCGGGACTTCGTTCTACAACACTATTGCCAGCGTCTACCGCGAGGGCGCCGGCCTGGTCATCGCGGCCGATCTGGAGAAGATCATTGCGCATCAGATGGGCAGGGAATCGCGCTCGCCGCACGCCTCGAAGGAAAAGGTCGCGGCGCAGCAACTCGGCCTGACGAACTTCAAACACTTCGTCGCCGAGCTGAAGGAGAAGGACGGCAAGCCGTACAACCGCGCGGTCGTCACCTTCAACGAGGCGAACCGTGGCATCTCGTCGTGGCTGGCCGCGCCCGCCCCGATGGGCGCGCTCGAATTCATCTCGCCGGATGCGTCGGTCGTGGCGGCGTTCGTCGTCAAGAAGCCGTCGCTGCTGGTTGATGACATCTTTGCCGCGCTGTCCTCCGCGGACTCGCAATTCGGCGAGCAGATCAAACAGTTCGAGGCCGAACACGGCCTGAGCGTCCGCAACGACCTGGCCGAGCCGCTCGGCGGCGAGTTCGCCTTCGCGGTTGACGGCCCGATGCTGCCGTTCCCGTCGTGGAAGGTGGTCTTTGAGGTTTACGACCAGGCGCACCTGCAGCAGTCGCTCGAAAAGGTCGCCACCGAGCTGAACAACTGGGCCGCGACGCAGGGCAAGAAGGGCGTGGCGTGGGAGAACGCCGAAGCCGGCGGGCGTACGTTCTACACGCTCAAGTCGCTCGATTTCGGGCTGGAACTCAATTACACCTTCGTCAACGGCTACTTCGTCGCGGGCCCGAGCCGGGCGATGATCGAGCGCGCGATCAGGTATCGCGAGTCGAAAGTCTCGCTGCTGAGTTCGCCTAAATTCATCGCGGCGCTGCCCGAGGATGGCAACGCGAACTTCTCCGCGCTCTTCTACAACAACCTCTCGTCGGTGGTCGCGCCGCTCGCGAAACAGATGAGGGGCTTCTCCGACGGGCTGCCGGAAGAGCAGAAGCGGATGATGAAGGCCGCGAGTGAAACAACGCCGGCGATGCTGGCTTACGCGTACTCGTACGGCGACCGGATGGTGTTTTCGCTCAACACCGAAAACGGGCCGCTCGGGCTGACGCCGGGGAGCCTCTTCAGCCTGCCCGGGCAGTTTATGTTCGGGAATCTGTTCGGGAAGGGTAAGGTGCATTAAGTAGTAGTTCCGAGCGTTGTGAACGCGCGTGAGCGATGGTCCCGAAAGTCATTTTCCGGATCATCGCTCACGCGCGTTCACGGCGCTTTACCGATCAGCAACGAAGAAGGTGCCGCTATTCGGCTTTCTCAGTTTCTTTTCTTCTCTGTGGCGGAGTCTGTTTCAGTAACAGGAGAGATGAAGTGATGAAATCACCCAAACTCATGGCAGTAGTCGCCGCGCTGATCCTCGCATTCATTACGTTGCAGTATTTTGGCGGCAGGGCGGGAAAGACAACGGCGAACCACAAACAGGGACAGCAGGATCAGAAGGCGGGGGCAGTCCGGTCAGAGGCACGACCGGAAGAGAAGAAAGGCGCGGCCGAACAGCAGGGAGAAGAGGCCGACCTGCCTGTGAAGGAGGAGATTCATCGGACTTACCAGCTCTCGCCCGGCACACAGATTGAGGTCGCGCGCTTCGACGGCTCGGTGGACATCGAAACCACCGACACGCAGACCGCCGAAGTTCACGTCGTGCGTTCGGCAAGGAATCAGACCACGTTCGAGAAACAGAAGTTCGTCATCGAACAGCGCCCTTCGCGCCTCTCCATTTTCACCAGCAACCGTCCTCAGGGAATCTGGGACGTGGTCACCGGCAATGATGAACTGCGGACTCGCGTGACGCTCAGGCTGCCCCGCAAAAGCAGGCTCCAGTTGCGCGGCGTCAACGGCCACGTCAATGTCGGCGAGTTCGAGGACAAGGTTGAGATCGGCGGGGTCAACGGCCGCGTCACCATCGTCAAGGCACTGAAAAAGACTTCCTTCTACCGCATCAACGGCCCCGTCGAAGTCAGCGTCGGACAACTGGACCGCGACGGCATCGAGATGTTCAATATCAACGGCCCGGTCGAACTGCGCTTCGCGAAGGCGGTGGATGCCGACGTTGAGGTCTCGGGCCTCGGCGGCAGCTTCAACGATCAGGGGATGAAGGTCGTGATGGCGGAAGAGCGCAACCCCCGCAACTTCACGGCGAAGATCGGTTCCGGCGGCGACCCGATCAGGCTCCACCGGATCAACGGCAACGTGACGTTTGCGATGGCGGATGTGAAGGCGGAGAAGAAAGCCGGCGGGGCGGCTGTCGCTTCGGCGCGATAGTTCGGCGCCTGGCCACCCGGGCAGCCTTTGAATCAAAGCAGACCTGCTCTTTGCTCGCAGACGACCTGGGGCGGCGCGCCGAACAGCTATTTTGACAGAAACAGTTCGCGGTCGAAGGCGCGCGCTTCGCCGATCACGGCGAAGTGGAAATTTTTCAGGTAAGTGTTCGCCACGCGCTGCAGGTCATCGGGCGTGACTTTGCGCACGTCGTCAATCCACGTCAGCGCCCGGCGCCAGCCGCTGTCGAGCAATTCGTATTCGCCGAGCCTGGTCGCCTGCGCGCTGTTGGTTTCGAGCTTCTGGTAATAGGTCGTCAGGAAGCTGTTGATGATATCCTGGAGCGGCTTCTCGCGGATCCGGTTCTGCTGAATGAGCTGAATCTGCTCGAACATGATCCGGATCGCGTCATTCGGCTTCGGCGTGGTGACGTAAATAAAGCCGGTGTTCGCCCCCGTCGTATTCATCTCGGCGTAAGGCGCGTAGGAGAGGTTGTTTTTGACGCGGACTTCCTCGAAGAACTGCTGGCTCAGAATGTTCATCGCCACCATCATCGCCGGGTAATCCTTGTCGCCGAGCGAAGGCGCGGCGAAGACCCCACGCACGTAAAAAGTCGGCACCGGGCGCTCGCTCGCCTGAAATTCAGGCTTGTTTGCATGCTCGAAGGCGGGCAGCGGTTCGGGCTTGTAATCCCCTTTGGGGAGTTTGCCGAAGCTCGCCTCGATGCGACGTTTCGTGTCTTCGAGCGTGACGTTGCCGACGATGACCACGAGCATGCGCGAAGTCATCAGCTGCCGGGCGTGCCACGCTTTCAGGTCGGACGCAGTCAGCGCGCCCACCGATTCGACCGTGCCGAACGGGCGGTTGATGTACGGGTGACCGGCGTACATCAACCGGTCACTGAGCGTCGAAACGTAAGTGTCCGGGTCGTCCGCCTCCTGCCGCAGCCCGTTGACGATCTTCTCGCGCTCGAGCGCGACCTCTTTCTCGTCGAAGAGCGGGTTCAGCACCATATCACTGAGGATTTGCCACGAGCGCTCGAAGTTTTTCTGCACGCACTGCATCGCAATCACGCTGTAATCGTAACCGCCGCCGGAGCTGACGACGGTCCCCATCTTCGCGAGTTCGCGGTTGATCTGGCTCTTGGTGAAATTCTTCGTGCCGGTCTGAGCGACCTCCCACATGAGCGTCTCGATGCCGGCGTTCTTAGCCGTGATGTTGCGCGAGCCGCCGCGAAAGTAAATCTGCACGGCGACGACTTCGTTGCCCTGCACGCTGCGGTGAATCGTCTTGAGGCCGTTGGCCGTCGTGAAATCGGTGGTCGAATCCGTTGTCGAAGCCTTGGCCGCGGACTGTGTCGGCGCCGTCGCCGGTTGTGTCGCGGGTTTGACCGGGGCCGTCGGTTTGCCCGTCCTGCCCGGAGTTTGCGCGAAACCATTCGGCGACGAAAGGCAGAAAGCAGAAATCAGAAAACACGAGAATGAAAGCCTGAGATAACGATTGGTCATGGTATTGAATTTCTCTATTTGACGAGCAGATCCTGTTCGGTCAGGGCGATGCGCTTCTTGTCGGCGTCGGAAAGCAGCACGCCGACGACGCGGTTCTTGCCCTTGATGTACTGGCGCACGTATTTCTGAATGTCGGCGCGCGTGACTTTACGGACGTTCTCGACGTAGGTCGCGTAATAATCCAGCCCCGAGCTGGCCCACCAGAAGCTGACGGTGTGCGCGTATTCGGACGGCTTCTCGCGACCGAAAATCTCATTCACGTCAATCAGCGTCTTCGCGCTTTCAAGCTGTTCGTCGGTGAAGTAATCCGGCGCATCGAATTTCGCGACCTCGGCATTGACGGCTTTGATCGCCTGCTTGAGCTTGTCGGGCGTGGTCTGTGAAGTGAGCTGAATCGGGCCGACGTTGCGCTGCGTGAGATAGCCCAGGCCGGCGAGCGTCGTGATGCCGGAATCCACCAGCGCTCGCTGAAACTTTGAATCGGGCTGGCGCAGGATGAACGAGAAGACGTCGGCGGCGTAGGTGCCGGCCGCGTCGGTGTCGGTTGACGGGCCGTGCCAGGCCATAAAGATCGTCGCCGCCTGCACGGGCTGGGTGACGATGACGGCTTCGTCTTTTTCGAGCGGCGGGTGTTTGACGAGCGGGTTTTTGATGAACGGGTCTTCGGTGCGCGCCCAGTCGCCGTAGAGTTCTTCGGCCATCCGGAAGATCTCGGGCGCGCTCACGTCGCCCGCCACGATCAGCGCCGAGTTGTTCGGCACGTAAAACTTCTGCTGGATCGTCCGCATCTTTTCGGGCGTCGCGGTCGAGATCACGTCGCGCTCGCCGAGCGGATTCTTGCGCGAAAAATACTTGTACCAGAGCCGCTCGTCTATCGCGCGGTTGAGGAAGTAGAACGGGTTCGACTGGTTGCGCGAGAACTCATCCAGCACGACTTCGCGCTCCTGCTCCAGTTCCTGCTTGTCAAAGAGCGGGTAGCGGATCGCGTCGCGCATCAGCAGCATTCCGCCGCGCAGGCTGGTCTTGACGGTTGTCGAGTAATAATTGACCACTTCTTCGCGCGTCTGCGCGTTGCGCAGCACGCCGAGTTCGGCGGCGGCGTCCATGTAGCCCTCGGTCTTCGAGCGCTCGTTCGTCTTGAAGAACATGTGTTCGTAGAGGTGCGAGAGGCCGTTGAATTCGGGCGGCTCGGTGTACGAGCCGTTCTTGACCGCGATCTCAATCGTCACGAGCGGCACCGAGCGGTTCTCGATCACAATCACCTGCAGGCCGTTCTTCAGCGTGATCGTCTGCCACTGCGGTTTGGCAAACGCGACCGCAGTGGCAACGACTGATAAAAATAAAACCGTCGCGACTCTGACGGTGGAAAGAAGTCTGGTTTTCATCGGGTTGCCTGTAGCGCGATTTGCCAGATCGCCTGTCTCCTTGAAAAGGATGTCTGAAAGATCCTGCGCGATCTGGCAAATCGCGCTACAACATTATTTCCAGAACTGGAACCACTTTTTGTTACTGCGCCCGAGCAGCGCGTCAAGATCGGGGTCAGGCTGATACGGTATGCCCTTGTCCTGAACCAGGGCGCGCGGGTTGATTTCGACCAGCGCGCGGGCGGCCTCAATGCCGACGATTTCTGCCGCGATGGCGACGGCTTCAGTCAGATTAGGGCGGCGCCGACCGGCATGATGCGCGTCGGTCGCGATGAAATGGGCCATCCCGCCGCGCAGGATCTTTTTCGCCGATTCAAGCGGCTCCGGGCCAAAACTCCCGGTCAGGCTCCCGGCGTCGAGTTGTGAAAACGCGCCGCGTTCGATCAGGCTGGCGAGGATTTCCGGGTGACGCTGGATTCTTTTATTACGTTCGGGGTGCGCAATTACCGGAGTAATGCCCGAATTGAGAATCTGAAAGATCGTGGTCTCGATGTTGGGCGGCACCATCTGGAAGGGGAATTCCAGCAGCATGTAGGAGGTGCCGTTGAGCCGGATGCGCGAATGCGGGTCGCGCGACTCGTCAAAAATCTCGTGGCTGTAGCGCACTTCGCCGCCGGCGACGATCTCGACGCAGCCGCCCGAGGCTTCCATGACGGCATCAATTTTACGCCGGATGGCGTCGAGTCCGGGCGTGCGGTGGACGCCATCGAACATATGCGGGGTCGCCACGATGGTTTTAATGCCGTCTTCGGCAGCCATCCGGCACATCTCGACTGACTCTTCCAGCGAGACCGAGCCGTCGTCAGTTTCCGGCAGAATGTGACAATGGATGTCAACCATCGCGAGGTCTGACATCGCCGGATTCTGTAATGCTGATCTGCTCATAGGTTGATTGACTTTACCAGGGCGAAAAGTAAGACAGGCTTTTGGGAGGGAACCGGGCTTGTCATTTCGCCGGGTCATTATCAAGGATGGGTGAGGGTGTTTCAAGTCGGAACTCTGACGGCCCCGGTTATTGGCAATTACCAGGCGAGCGGACAATGATCCGCTGGTCATCTTCACCCCGGCACCGGAGTTCATCAATGTCCCCCAGATATTACCGCCTCTTCCTCACGACGGTACTGTTCATTGCCCTGCTCGGTTGCGTCCACGCGACCGGGCTGAGTATTGCCGCGGACAATCCGATCCCCGCGCTGACCGGCCTGAGCCCGAACACGCTCCCCGCCGGCAGCGCAGCTTTCACGCTGACCGTCAACGGGACTGATTTTATTGACGGCTCAATCATCAGGTGGAACGGGGCCAATCGCCGCACGACTTTTGTGTCGGCCACGCAACTGACCGCCGCGATCCCGGCCGGCGACGTTCTCAACCCCGGGACGATCAGCGTGACTGTCCTCACGCCCGCGCCAGGCGGAGGCACTTCCAATACTGAGAACTTTACGATCACACCTGCAAACAACCCTCTCCCGACGATCAACGGCCTCAATCCGAATTCGGCAGTGGTGGGCGGCGGCGAGTTCACGCTCACGGTGACTGGAACCGACTTCGTCAACGGCACGCTGGTGCGCTGGAACGGTCAGGACCGCCCGACTGATGTCGTCAGTGCCACGCAGCTGACCGCGATTATTTCAGCCGGCGATATTGCCGCACAGGGCATCGCCAACGTCACCGTGATCAATCCGCTGCCCGGCGGAGGCATCTCGAATGTGCTGAGCTTCCCTATCAACCCGGTCAACCCTGCGCCGGCGCTCGCCGGCATCAGTCCGACGCAGACTCTCTTTGGCGGCTCGGGGTTCACGCTGACGGTCAACGGCTCGAATTTCGTCAGCAACTCAGTCGTGCGGTGGAAGGGCAGTGACCGTGAAACGACATTTGTCAGTGAGACACAACTGACCGCCGTGATCCTGCCTGCTGACATAGCCTCCGCAGGCACGGCCGCCGTCACTGTTTTCAACCCCGAACCCGGCGGCGGCGTGTCCGGCGCTTTGAACTTCACCATCAACAGCGCCAACCCCGCGCCGGCACTGACGGCGCTCAGCCCGAGCATCGTCCCGGCGGGTGCCGGCACCTTCACTCTGACGGTGACCGGCTCGGGCTTCATCAGCACTTCTGTGATCAGGTGGAACGGCGCCAACCGGCGCACTACTTTCGTTTCGGAGACTCAACTGACCACCTCGATCCCGGCCAGCCTGGTGACAATCGCGGGGACGGCCAGCGTGACCGTTTCCAATCCGGCGCCGGGCGGGGGCGTTTCCAATGGATTGAATTTCGTCATCAGTGAGAATAATCCGCCCCCGGTGCTGAGTTTCCTTGACCCTGAATCGGCCATTGCGGGCAGCGGCGATTTCACTCTGACGGTCAACGGTAATAACTTCGTCAGCGGCGCGGTCGTGCGCTGGAACGGGCAGGACCGCCCGACGACGTTTGTCAGCCACACGCAACTGACTGCGATGATCCCGGCGACTGATCTGGCCACAGTCGGCAGCGTCTCCATTACCGTTTTCAACCCGGAGCCGGGCGGCGGTGTCTCCGGCGCGCTGAATTTTGCCGTCAATCCGCCGCCGAATCCGATCCCGACGCTCGGCAGCCTCTCACCGGTCTCCGTCTCGACGGGGAGCGATGAATTCACGCTCTCAGTCACCGGCACGAACTTCATCAACGGCTCGGTCGTGCGCTGGAACGGCAGTGATCGTCAGACGACCTTCGTCAGCGCCACGCAACTGAAAGCACTAATACCCGACACTGACCTCGGCTTCCCGAACACCGCCGCCGTGACTGTCTTCACTCCGGCTCCGGGTGGCGGCATTTCGAACACGCTGAGCTTTATTGTCGCCGGGGGGAACCCCGTGCCGACGCTGACCAGCCTGAGCCCGGCTTCGGCGCCGACCGGCGGCAGCTCTTTTACCTTGACCGTCACGGGCCTCGGCTTCGTCAACGGCGCAATAATCAAGTGGAATAATGCCAGCCTCCGTACGACTTTTGTTTCCAGCACGCACCTGACCGCCGTCGTGCCGAACTCGAACCTGACGAGCGCCGGGCAGGCGAGCGTGGCCGTCTTCAATCCGCAACCGGACGGGGGGACGTCAAACGCGCTGCCCTTTACCATTTCGTCTTCAACTAACCCTGTGCCCGCGCTGACTGTCGTCAGCCCGAATTCCGTCACCACAGGCATCGGCGCTTTCACCCTGACCGTGACCGGAACGAATTTCGTCAACGGCGCGGTTGTCAGGTGGAATGGCAATGATCGCGTGACCACGTGCGTCAGCAGCACGCAACTGACTGCGGCGATCACAGCGAATGACGTGGCCGTATCAGGTGACGCCCTGGTGTCCGTCTTCAATCCAGCGCCGGGCGGCGGCGTCTCAAATGCTTCGCCGGTAGTGGTCACAGGGCAGCTGGCCAGCGTTTCAGCCGCCGGGTACAGCGGCGGGAGCCTCGCGACCGAATCAATTGTGGCTGCCTTCGGCAGTCACCTTTCCACGGGCACACAGGGGACGACCGCCATTCCACTGCCGACCGGCCTGACCGGGACATCCGTCACCGTGAGAGACAGCATCGGCACGGAGCGCCTCGCGCCGCTATTTTTCGTCTCGCCGACGCAGATCAACTACCAGATCCCGCCCGGGACCGCGCCGGGTAACGCGACAGTTACGGTCACGGCCTCTGACAGCGAGATTTCATCCGGCACGGTGGGCATCGTCGCCGTTGCGCCGGGGCTTTTTTCCGCGGACGCGAGCGGGCAGGGGGTTGCCGGCGCCGTCGCCCTGCGAGTCAGGAGCAATGGCTCACAGCAATTCGAACCCGTCTTCAGTTACGACGAGTCGCAGGCCAGAATGACCGCAGTGCCGATTGACCTCGGCCAGCAGGGTGATGATGTCTACCTGATCCTGTTCGGCACAGGCTTCCGCGCACGCAGCGATGTCAATGCCGTCACCGTTCGGATTGGCGATAAGGATTTATCTGTCACTTACGCCGGTGCGCAAGGTGCCTTTATCGGGCTCGATCAGATTAACGTGAAACTGCCCCCGACCCTGATCGGTAAAGGCGAACTCGACGTGATGATCAAAGTCGATGGACAGAACTCTAACACCGTCAAAGTCAGGATCAAGTGACCGGTCATTCCTGATTTCCTCCCATCAGATCTCCATAGGTGAACAATAAGACACGCCATGACTTGCCAGAGGGAAGTATGTGTGTCATTATCGCCCGCGTCTTGTCTTACTCTCGCAGTTCGTTCCTTTATGACCCGAAATACAACGCTGGATGAGGTGAATTCCGGTCAGTTGATGGCAGGAAGGAGCCGCATTCAAGGGAAAAATGCCCAAGGCATAAATGGACAACGAGTCACATTCGGTCAGTTTGGCAGAGTCAGCTCAACAACTTAAGTAGTCAGCAATCCGATCAGCCGAAAAATTAACGAGATCATCCGCCATTCTGGCCTGCGGTATGCTTGTAGCAGCTTCTTATGACGTAGCTCACCATTGCCAGTGATTGGTCATACTGGTCATTAAAAGGTAATTCAATCCCTTGTCGGCCCTGCGGTCGGCAAAGTCTGCGCCCTCCGGAGGGCACACGACTGCAATCACGGGATTCGCTCAAACGAGAGGGACATCCTGATTGCCCTGAATATTTCTGTACCGCTGTCATGCTGAGAGATTGTGACATCTGACAACAACAAACTTATTGAAAAACACGAGGAGGCGTAATGCGCAGACCTGTCAAATACGTTGAGAAGGCCCTGTCGAAGACTGCGACGGTTGCTTTTGATACGATCCAGTTCTTCAACCAGTACAAACCGAACCCGTCCTTCACCCCGAAATGGTCAGATAAGCCACTGCTCAAATCCTGGCAGAAGACCAAGCCGACGCTCGGCTGGCCGCGCACGACCGATTCGCTCTGCCCGCAGTGCGTCAAGGAAGCGCGCAAACGCGTCATCGAAGACGGCGAGGATCCCTTCAAGGTGATCGAAGACCGGCCGGGCGAGATCAAGGCGCAGATCATCGAACGCAACGGTGAAATCTGGATGGTCAAGGATTGCCCGGTTCACGGCCACATCGAAGATATGATGGCCGTTGACTCCAAATTCCTCCAGCACATCGAAGCGATGTATCCGGGCCGCGACATTGACGCGCACAACGATGAGAAGCTGCACCGTCACGGATCGAGTACGATCAAGCACGGGCGCGGTTCGGTGCTGACGATTGACCTCACCAACCGCTGCAACATGATGTGCGACCCCTGCTTTATGGACGCCAACCAGGTCGGCTTCGTCCACGAGCTGAGCTGGGAGGACATCAAGGAGATTCTCGATAACGCGATTCAGATCAAGCCGCGCCGCCAGATGTCTGTGCAGTTCTCGGGCGGCGAGCCGACGCTCTCGCCGTACTTCCTCGACGCGATTCGTTACTCGCGCAAGGTCGGTTACAACTCGGTGCAGTGCGCGACCAACGGGATCGAGTTCGCCAAGTCGAAGGAGTTCGCGCGCAAGGCCGCCGAGGCCGGCCTGCGTTACGCTTACCTGCAATTTGACGGGATCGGCAACGAGGCCAACAGCCACCGTCAGGTGGGCAACCTCTTCGACGTCAAACTGCGCGCGATTGACAACATGCACGAGGCCGGAATCGAGATCGTGCTGGTGACGACGCTCGTCAACACTGTCAACAACGACGAAGTCGGCCCGGTCATCCGGTTCGCGCTCGACAACCCGAAGAAGATCTCCTTCATTTCATTCCAGCCCGTCTCGTTCACCGGGCGCGACGAAGACATCACCGACGACCGCCGCCTGCGCCAGCGGTACACGCTCTCGCACATGGCCCACGACGTGCGCAAACAGATCGGCGTGACCGAGCCGCACCGCGACTGGTTCCCGATTTCGATCATGTCGTCGTTCGCCGATTTCGCCGACCTCGTTCACGGCCCGCAGGCCGAGTGGGGGCAGATGAGCTGCGGCTGCCACCCGAACTGTGGCGTCGGCACGGCGCTGATGATCCACAAAGAGACGAAGGAGATGGCCCCGGTGCCGGAGTTCATCAACATCCCGGGCCTGCTTGCGGACATGCGCAAGATCACCGACGCGGGGCGCGGCAAGTGGTTCTCGAACGCGATGATCGCGCTCGCGCTGCTCAAGAATTACAACAGCTTCAGGGCCCCGAAGACGTTCTCACTCCTCGACCTGCTCAGGAAGTTCGACAAGACCTTCGGCCTCTCCGGCAAGGATTACGGCAAGGTTGATGGGGACCGCACGGTCGAGGACATTCAGAAGCGGCGCAGCGACCCGTGGAACTTCCTCTTCGTGGCCGGCATGTGGTTCCAGGATCTCTTCAACTATGACTTCCGCCGCACCGAGATGTGCATCATCCCTTACGGCACGCAGGAAGGTGAGATCAGCTTCTGCGCTTACAACACCGGCATCGGCTGGCGCAACATCATCGAGAACATGCATCAGAACGCGACCGTGGCGAAGTGGTATCAGGAGCATGGCCGCCACGAAATCTTCGCCAACAACCATAAGGTCAATCTCGATGAATTCGACCACCGCCTGAAGGTCAACGCGGCTGATGCGTCGCGCACCCGGGTCAAGGGCGAAGGCCCGCAGACCGCGAAGGAAGAGCAGGTGCTGATGAAGAAGCTCTATATGCAGTCGGTGCTGAAGCAGAGCAACGCCGAAACGAAGCTCGTTCAGCTGGGCGGCCTGAAGTCGAAGCAGGATGAGGGCTCGGGCGCGGTGACTGTCGCCGGCAGCTAGTATTTCAAATCACATCAGGATCCCTCTCCTCGGAGATGGAGTTGTGAAGCGGTTGTGACGGCGTCCATCCCTGCCGTCGCAACCGCATTTTTCTGGCCGGACCAGTCATCACGAGTCGTCTCTCAGGAAGCGCGCCACGGCCGCGAAGACGAGCAGGGTCGGGGCGAGGAAGACGAGCGAAAGCGCCGCCGTGACCGCCTCATCGCCGCCGCGCTGAAAGGCCACGAGCGTGAGCGGCAGCGTCACGACGCGCCCGCCGCCGATGAGCAGCGTCATCAGGTACTGACTCCACGAAATCAGGAACGCGAAGGCCGCGGCCACGGCGAGCCCCGGCGCAATGGCCGGCAGGGTCACGTATCTCCAGACCCCGAATGTTTTTGCGCCGAGCGTGCGCGCCTGCGCCTCCAGGTCGGGGTCGAAGCGCGAAAAGCTGCCCGTGAGCATCAGCGTGGCGTAAGGCACAGTCGGGATCAGATGGACCAGCACCACGCCGAGCAAAGTGTCCGCCAGCCCGTAACGCAGGAAGAGCGAATGCACGCCCATCGCCGAAGCCAGCGGCGGGGCCAGCACCGGCAGCAGCAGCGCGAAGAGCAGCGCGCGTTTGCCCGCGAATTCATGCAGGGCGAGCGCGCGCGCGGCCGGCAGGGCAACAATCACTGACAGCGCCGTCACCGCCAGCGCAATCCCGATGCTGACGACCAGCGACGGCACAATGTCTGCCGCCGGCGAAGCGACGTAAGACCATGCGCGCAGGCTCCACTCGCGCGGGAGCAGCGCGGGCCAGTACCAGGCGCGTGCAAACGACCACATCACCAGCAGCCCCACCGGAATCAGCGCCAGCCCGATGACAAAAGAAACGGCGATGAACTTCACTGAGGTCTGCCATGTTCTGCCCACCGTGAAATTCATCGCCGCTCTTTATTCAACTCCCCGCCGGGGTCAGTTTTTCGTCAGCACGAAGTTGTCCACCGCGACCCAGCTCCGGACGTACCGGCTCTGCGAGCCGAGGAAGTAGATCGTCACCGGCCCCGACCCGGCGGGCACGGTGAAATCAACGCTCAGATGCCCGGAGACTCCGGGTGGCAGTGTGTTTGCCGGGCCGGAACTGCCGTCGCTGTTGAGTATGCCCAGCACGCTCGTCGTGCCGTAGCTCGCTTTGGCGTCGCAGGAAATCGTGTAATTGCCCGGGGCCAGCGTGAGCAACTGCTTGCAATAATCATACAGCCTGCGCCCGTGTGCCGACATCTTCAGCGCGTACTGCCCGTTAGTGACGAGCGTCGGATCGGTCTCGATGGTCGGCCCGCCTTCAATCGGAATCGAGTAAAGCGTCCACCCGCTCCAGTCGCCGTTTTCAAAACTCGGATTGGCCAGAGCCGTTGATGTGACCGGCGGCGTCGGAGTCGGAGTCGGGGTTGGCGTGGCCGTTGGTGTCGGCGTCGGTGTCGGAGTTGGAGTGGCAGTTGGTGTAGGGGGCGGCGTTGGCGTCGGTGTGCCGGTTGGCGTCGGGGGCGGTTTGATAACACCGGCCGCCCCGATGCGACGGATGCAGTTGTCATAATAATCGGCGACGAAGATGTTGCCGTGCGAATCCACTGCCACGCCCGCCGGGCGGACGAACATGGCGCTCGGCGCCGGGCCGTCCGCGTGGCCCTCATCCCCACTGCCCGCGAGGGTCGAAACCATCAGCGTCGTCAGATCAATCTTCCGCACCCTCGCGTTGTGCCAGTCGCCCACGATGATGTTCCCCCCGGCATCGCGCGTGACGCCGGTCGGGAAGAAAAATCCGGCCTCCGCGGTCGTGCCGTCATTCGTAAACGTATTCCCGTTGCCGGCGAGCGTCGTCACCAGCCCTTCGGGCGTCACGCGGCGGATGCGGTGATTGGAAAAATCGGCGACGATCAGATTGCCGCCGGCGTCAAGGCAGAGCTGCGGCGCGCCGCCATAAAAATCAAACTGGGCGTTGCGCCCCTGCCCGTCCGCAAGTCCCTCGACGCCGCCGGCCAGCGTCGTGACGTACCGGTCCGTGCCGATTTTGCGGATCAGGTGAGACCCGGCGTCGAGGACGTAGATGTTGCCGGCCTGATCAATCGCCACCCCGCTCGGCTTCGCGAATCTCGCGTTGAGCGCCGCGCCGTCGGTCGTCCCGTAAACGCCGCTGCCCGCGAGCGTCGTCACGTTGCCCTGCGGGCTGATGCTGCGAATCCGGTTGTTGCCGTAATCTGCGACGATGATGTTGCCGCTCTGATCAATCGCGACCCCCGCCGGGCCGTAAAACCGCGCCGTCGCGGCGGGGCCGTTGACAAAGCCCTGTGAACTTCCGGCAATGGTCGTGACGTTCCCCTGCGGGTCAACTTTGCGGATGCGCCCGTTGTGAAAATCCGCGACGATCAGGTTGTCATTCGCGTCAATCGTCATCCCCAGTGGCGAATTGAAGCGCGCCTGCGGCCCCGGCCCGTCGGCATTCCCGGCCTGCGAACTGCCCGCGAAGGTGATGACGTAAGCGCCTGATTGCGCCGTCGTCCGGTGCCGCGCGATCAATAAGGAAACAGTCAGCACGACTGCCAGTGTCAGCAGTGAGCGGTACGCGGGCATTCTTCTGATGATGTGATTGATCAGACGTAAGGATCGCGTCTCTCGAAAAGTCATGGGATTCCTCCGAAAGGTGGTCTGAGGTTTTCGGGGGCGTTGATTGCGGCGGGCAGCAAACACACTGCTGCCCTATGATGTGTGTAGTGTGTCAGTCTTCTGTAACCCGGGCTCCGGCGGCGCAAGAGGGTGAGGTCAGTCCGGAACCTGCTCAGGGATATTTCTGTAAAATGGAACTGCTCTGAAAACGCCGTTATGGTGGCATAACCGCCGCCGATTGTAAAACAGAGTGAGGCGAGAAACTGCCCGCCGGCTGCCGGCAATATTTGCGGCCCGGCCTCGTTCCTTCACAGGCCATCACCCGATTTCCGGCCCGGCAATCGCGCAGACGAGCGGCGAAGTCCCCGCGGCGCGCTCGCCGCCGCGGCGCATGCGAATCAGGTCGCGCTGTCTGGTGAAGCCGCGCGCCGACAGCCCGACAGCAGTGAGCGGGCAGCCGGTGTGAAAGTCCAGATACACTTTCCTGCCGGCGAGCTGATTGAGCATCCCGTCGAGCAGCGCGACCGCCGTCGGTTCATCCGCCGCCACTATCGGGCCGAGGTAAGTAGCCACCGCGCCGCGCCGTGCCAGCGCGTAACCGCGCAATTGCGAGTCCGGGGCGTAGACCGCGAGTGGTTTCACACAGGAGTCGGCCAGCAGTAATTCGAGCAGCCTCGCGCGGTCGGCGCCGAACGCCTCACGGTCAAGCCCTGACATCTGCGGCAGGTCAATCGAACCGGACTGCACCTGATCCTGGATTGAGACGGCCTGTGCGACCGCCTCCCAGCGCTCGATCAGACCTTCGCGCACAAACCCAAGGGCTTCATAAACCGGCTGCCCCGCCGGGGTCGCGTCTAGTTTCACCGCCGCGATGCCCTGCGCATTGAGATAATCGAGCGCCGCACGCAGCAGTCGTGTGGCGATGCCGCGCCGCCGATATTCAGGGTCAACCAGCACCATACCGACCCAGGCCAGATCCGTTCCGTATGTCGTCGTCGTCGTCGTGGCGACAGGGCGGTTATCTAAATCCACCGCAAAACAGCCGCGGGGTTCCAGTCTGAGCAGCCGTCGCCAGTCGCTTTCGGTCTGATTCCACCGCACCAGCTCCTTGAGCCGCATCGCCTCCGCAAGATCGCTCTCAGTCAGTAATCGAGTCTCCATGCCCGCTCTCTGGTTCATCGGTTGGGTAAGGCGTTTCGGGGAATTATGAAAGCCCCGGCCTGTGTTCAGCCCACAGACGATTTGCCGGGTCGGCGCAGAACGCCGCCATCCGTTTGACGCTCCATTCCGCCGGCCAGTCGAACTCGCGCCTCAGGTGCAGCAGCCAGGCGACCAGGCCGCGTTCGGGGTTGAAGTAAAGTTCGTGCAGCGCGCGTTCGGTCTTGTTGCCGCGGCGCATGCGGTATTCGCCGTCGGGCAGCTGGAAGTAAGTATGCATCTGGAAACTGCTCGCGCCGCGCAGCAGGTATTCAACCGCCCTGCGGCCCGATTCGATGTTGCCCGTCGCCGAGATCGGGATGCGACAGACGGGCAGCTCCCCGGCCTGCTCAAGCGCGCGCAGCCGCGCGAGGATGCGCAGGTTGCGGGCGCTCAAATCGGGGCCGCCGTAAGCCGCGCCGCGCGCGCCATGGAATTCGCGTTGCGGGTCGAAGAGCCGGTTGGCGTAGATGAGATATTCGGGCCGCTCTGCGATTCCACTCTGCCCGTTGATCGCGCGCAACATCTCCAGCTGGAATTCATCGTCGAACCTCGCGTTGAAAATTTTCAGGCCCACCGCGCTGCTCCGGTCGCCCGCCGCGCGATGAATCAGACCCGTGACGTGTCGCACCCACTCAAGCACCGTGGCCATTTGCGCCGCGAGGTCAGAGCCGGCGAGCGTCGGGCTGAAATCCTTTTCAATCGGCATGGCGCTCTGCGGGCCGTGTGCCTGCCAGACGTCGAGAAGTCGCCGTGTGGTGTATTCATACTCGCCGGTATTCCACTCACTCTCGCCGGGGCCGGGCAGGTGATATTTGACTGAAGGCGCGACGGCCATCCCCGCGTCACGAGCCACGCCGAGCGATTCGGCGAAGAGCTTCAGGTAAGCGTCGAACGTGTCGTACCAGCCGCGCCCCTTCCACGTCACCGTCCAGCCCTCGCTCCCGTCCGCGCCGGTGATCGGCCCGACCTCCATGCGCGTTTCGGGGATCGCCCACTCGCGCATTGACTGGCAACCTGCGGCATCCTGCGCGATGAAAGTCTTGAGGACGACAAAGCCGAGACCCGCTTCGGCGTCGCGCCGCACCTGCGGGAGGTTGAGCGAGAGCTGCCCCGAAGCCTTGCCGAAAGGGTTTTTGATCGGGCGTCCGCCGTACTCGCTGCCGACGTCAAGCCGGTAATATTCGCGCAGGTGATCTTCAATCGAAGGCGGCAGGCCGTCGGCAAAACGCTCGTAGTCGCGACGTAGCGCTGCCGCCAGTGCCGGATCGAGATTCGGTTGTTCGGGCAGTGGCGAAGTCAAAACTTTTCACCTGAACGATTCAAGCGACGCGAGCGTCCTGCCGAGTTCACTGAACTCGCTCGCGGAAAGCGCGGGGCCCCACGGGTCATTGGCCGCTTCCAGCGGGATGATGTCAAGGTGCGCGAGCGCCCACAGCAGACGCCTGATATAACCCTCCATCGGGGCGATGAAGACTGCTTCGGCCAGCCTGTCCGCCGCGTCCGAAAGCGCCAGAAAGCGCGCGGCGTCCCCCTCAAGGTGGGCGCGGATCAGTTCGGCCTGCATCGCCGAACAGACGGCGCCCATCCCGATCAGCACCGCCCGCGCGCCGCGCCGCAGGCTGTAGCCCAGAAAACGATCCTCGCCCGTGATGAGCAGCTTGTCGGGGTGACGCGCGAGCATCTGCCGCGAGATGTCCTGATAAGTCATCACGCTGTCGAGCGTCGCCACCTTGATGCCGACCACTCCCGGCAGCGAGAGTAATTCATCAAGCACCGCCGGGCTGTAACTGATGCCGCCCGCCGCTTCGTATAAATAGAAAAGCACGAGCGGCAGGCCGACCTGGGCGAGCCGCACATGGTGTCGGATGATCAGATCTTCCGCTTTGGCGCGACCGCGCAACCAGGCCGGGGCGTAAACGAGCAGAGCATCGGCGCCCAGTTCCGCCGCCCGCTCCGCCATCCTGACCGACTGGTCTGTCGCCAGATCGGCGGTGAATGCCTGAGCCGAGCCCGCGCCGGCGATAACCACGCGGTCGGGCAGCGCAGCGCGCCAGTCGCGCAACACCTGTCGCGCCGTCGCGTCGTCGAGCATCAGCCCCCTGCCCGTGTGCGCCCAGACCGCGACCCCCGCCACCGGCTGCGCGGCCAGATGGCTGACGTAAGCATCCTGCGCGCCCCTGTGCAGCCGCTCGTGGCTATCGAAAGGCACGGGCACGGCGGGAATCAATCCGCCATCCAGACGGGCGCGCAGGCTGATGATGCGGTCTGTGGTCATGATGGAATCTCTTCAGCAGTGCTAAAAATGTAATGGTGACTTCACCGCAGAGGCGCTGAGAACGCCGAGGCAGCGCAGAGCGAATCAGATGGCTTTTCCTCTCTCCTCATCTCTGCGCAGTCTCCGCCCCCTCTGCGCCTCTGCGGTGAAAGTGGCTGACGCAACTCACAGCATTACTTTTTGTCTACCACCCTCTCCGTATTTTCCCCGATCAGCCCACATGCGGCACCGACAATTGCTCGTTCAGTACGAGCGCCAGCGCGCCTTTGAGCGTCGGCCTGACTTCGAAGGCCGAGCGGCGAATCGGGATCTCACGCGCGCGCGGGTCGAGTACGTTGCGCGTGACTTCGCCGGTGATGATCGGTTCGATCAGCCCCCATGCCTTCGTGATTTCGCCGCCGATGATGACGGCTTCCGGGTCGAGGCCGTTGACCAGACCAGCGATGCCGACCCCCAGATAATGCGCCGTCTCGCGCACGGCCTTCATCGCCGCCAGGTCGCCCGATTCGACCATCTCGACCAGCCTGCGCATGGTGACTGCGCGCCCGTTACCCTTGCCATGAATCTGCCGGTAACGTGCGAGCGTCGCGTTGTCGGAAGCGTACAGATCCCAGCAGCCGCGCAGCCCGCAGCGGCACCGTTCGCCGTTCAGGTCTATCGGCATGTGACCGAACTGGCCCGCCGTGTTATGGCCCCCGCGATAGAGGCCGCCGTCAATCACCAGTCCGCAGCTCAGCCCGCTGCTGACGCTCACGAAAAGCAGGTTCCGCATGTGCGCGTAGCGGGCCTTGCCGTGCCAGATTTCGGCGAGCGCGGCGCAGCGGGCCGAGCTGTCCACGATGACCGGCAGCCCGGTCGCGGCTTCGAGCCACGCCCTCACCGGCGCCTCGCCCCACGGCAGCACGACCGACATCAGAAACGTGCCGCGGTGATTGTCCACGAGCCCCGGCAGGCTCACGCCGACGCCGGCGGCCTCGTCGAATTCGCCGTGTTCGCGGCGCAGCTTCCTGATCTCTTTCCCCAGCTGTCTGAACAGGGCCTGCGGGTCGGCGCCGGTTTTGAAGCTGTGGCGGGCGACGATGCGGCTGTTGAAATCCGCGAGCGCGAGGATCGTTTCGTCGGCGCGGACGTCCAGGCCGAAGATGCCGAAGCGCAGCTCATTGATCCGCAGCGGCGTCGGCGGTTTGCCGCCGCTCGGCGTGGTGTTGCCGAGCCCCTCCTCAATCACGCAGCGCTCCCTGAGCAGCTCGTTCATGATCGTCGAGACGGTTGCCTTGTTGAGCCCGCTGATGCGGGCGATGTCGGCGCGCGAGATCGGCTGCCGGTCCGAAATCAGGCTGAGCAGGATGCGCCGGTTGACCAGCCTCAGCGTGTCGTGCCCCACCGCCTGCACGTCGGTCAGGTTCGGCTTGCGCGTGTAAGTCTGGCGCGAGCGATTCTGCCTGGTCATAGGGAAACGCGATCCTTCAACGTTTGAGGAGATGCCGGGGCCATTTATCAGCCTGCCGACATCTTATGAAGTCCTGTCAGGGTTAGTTAACACCACAGACTAACGGCCAGCGAAAAGCATCCGTCAGCCTGCCGCCCCGGCTTGTTTTGAACGGCGCGGGTTCTGAAATGAGGGCGCAAAGAGTTCGGAACCCGGTCTTCAGTCGGCACTGAGTTATCCAATGCTCTGACTTCCGCAGAAGCGGCTCGCGAATCATCGTCACTTGTTTATGTTCGCGCCTTATAGCATCCCGGCTGACGGACTGCAAGCGAAAAGTCCGCCGACCTGGTTGAAGTCTGCCTGAGCGCATCGTGACGCGTATGACGAAAACGGGACGTAAACAGTGGCCTTTGATCGTAGAATGCCGCTTTGGTCCGGCGAGAGAGGTGGTCCCTTTATTATGGAAGTTGACCGGCCTGTCGCTTGCAGTAGGTTCCGGGTGATGCTATAAAGCCGCCACTTCCCAGGGGCATCGAAGCGGACAGAGTAACAGTTCTGCACCGTCAAAGTGCCGGTTAGTCTGTCTTTTCAACTAACAGCCCGCAAGGTGGCTCTGGGGGCAGCCGCTGGATGGCCGCAAATCAGGGGAAGCCTCGAATCAATGATGAACAGATTGCTGACATCGGCTTTGGTTCTCGGCCTCGCGCTCGGCGCGGCGGCGCAATTTGGCGTCGGGAAGAAGACACCGGTCAAAGACGGGGACAAGCGCACGGCCGGACTTTCCGGCCCGGCCCCGCGTCAGGACGAGTGGAAAATCATCGGCCCGGGCGGAGGCGGCACGATGGTCGCGCCGACCATCAGCCCGCACGACCCCCGACTCGTCGTCGAGCATTGCGACATGACCGGCGCCTACATCACCCGCGACGGCGGGCAGTCGTGGCGCATGTTCAATTTGCGCGAAGGCATCGGGACTTTTGCCTTCGACCCGAAAAATCCGGCCGTGATCTACGCGGGCAACGCCGCGCTCTGGCGCAGCGAGGATCGCGGGGCAACGTGGGGCATGGTCTTCCCGAACCCCGCCCGCAAAAACGCCGAACACATGGTCGGCGACCACGCCGAATATTTTCTGACCACCGACGATCCGGCTTACCCGGCCGGCGGCGAAGGGCGAAGGATTGAAGCCGTCGCGGTTGACCCCACTGACCCGAAGCGCCTTTACATTGTCTTCAGTCACATTCCGGAACGGAGTACCGGCAAAGGCCGACCGGCATCGCTTTACGTGTCTGAAGATCGCGGGGCGACGTGGGCGCGCGCCAGAGACTTTGCGCTCGAAAAAATTCATGCGATTCACATCCAACCGGGGTCGGCGAAGGCGCGGGCGGTTTACGTGATCGGGCAGACGGGCGTGTACATCGAACGCGGCGGGAGCTGGCGGCATCTGGCCGGCCCGGCCGGTGCGGGCATTCAGCTCGCGAGCGTGGGAGAGGCGAATGGCAGGGTGATGATCTACGCCGTGGTGACAGCCGCAGGGGCAGATAAAGTAACGGCGGGCACTGTTTATGTTTCGCCTGACGGGGGACTCAGCTGGCGAGCGGCAAGTGGCATCAATGTCTCGCCCCCCCAGGGCGGTCAGTCAACCGGGCCATCACGCTTCAGCGCGATTGCGTGTTCGTTACGCAACGCGGCCACTGCTTACGTCGGCTTTGAAGGCCTGCGGCTGGGTGAGGGCCGTGAACATTTATTCAACGGGATTGCGAAGACGACTGACGGCGGGCGGAACTGGGCGATAGTGCATCAGGAATCGAATCGCCGTTCGCCCAACCTCGAAACGTCATGGATTGAGGAGCGCGCGCCGGACGGGGGCGATGACATATGGTTTGACGCACCTTACTCGCTCGGAGTCGCACCGAATGACCCGAACGTCTGTTACGCGACTGACCTGTTCCGCACCTGCCGCACGACCGACGGCGGCGGGCAATGGCAGCAGGTCAATTCGGTCCGCGTGGGCGAGGACCGCTGGACGACGCGCGGGCTGGACGTGACGACGTGTTACGGCGTTCACTTCGACCCGTTCGACGCGCAACACGTTTTCATTACTTACACGGATATCGGCCTCTTTCAAAGCGGCGACGGGGGCGCGTCGTGGGCCGGCTCGACCGTCGGCATTCCGAAAAAATGGCGCAACACGACTTACTGGATTGCCTTCGACCCGCGGGTGAAGGGGCTGCTGTGGGGCGCCTTCGGCGGCACGCACGACCTGCCGCGCCCGAAGATGTGGCGGCAGCGCGACCCTGAAAGCTTCAAGGGCGGCGTCGCGGTCTCGACTGACGGGGGCAGGCACTGGACGCCTTCAAACGGCGGAATGCCGGAAACGGCGGTGACGCACATTCTGCTCGACGAGAAAAGCCCGGTCGGAGAGCGCGCGCTGTACGCGTGCGGATTCGGGCGCGGCGTTTACAAATCAGCCGACGGCGGCAAAAGCTGGGCGCTCAGGAACGAGGGCATCGAACAGAGGCAGCCCTTCGCGTGGCGCATCACGCAGGCCGACGACGGCACGTTGTACCTGATCGTCGCGCGGCGCAGCGAGCGCGGGCGGATTGGTGACGATGGCGACGGCGCGCTGTACAAATCAACCGACGGCGCCGAGCATTGGGTGAGGATGAAGCTGCCGGCGGGCGTTAACGGCCCGAATGGCCTGACGATTGACCCGTCGGACAACCGGCGGCTTTACCTTTCGGCCTGGGGCGTCGCGGGCAAAGAAACCGATACGGGCGGCGGAGTTTTTCTTTCGACCGACGGGGGCGGGAGCTGGCGCAACATCTTCAATGAAGTGCAGCACGTTTATGATCTGACGATCAGCTCGCGCAACCCGAAGGAGCTATATATCTGCGGCTTCGATTCGGCGGCGTACCGTTCGATTGACGGCGGCGCGACGTGGGCGCGGATCAGGGGCTACAACTTCAAATGGGGGCACCGCGTGATCCTCGACCCGGTGAGGCCGGATCGGATTTACATCACGACCTTCGGCGGCAGCGTGTGGCATGGGCCGGCGGCGGGCGACCCGCGTGCGGTTGAAGACATTGTCACGCCGCTCGCCAGAGCCGCGCCGTCCGGCAGTCAGTGAGCAGGCCATTCGGGCAATCTCCTGCAGCCGCGATGATATCCAGGCTGAATGATAAATATACCGACGACTGAAATTGCCATCAAACGGATTGCACTGCACCGCGTGCGCGTGCCGCTGCGCGAGCCATTCCGCATCAGTAACGGCTCGGTGGCCGAGAAAGATGCGATCCTCGTTGAAGTCACGACCGGCGACGGCGTGACCGGCTGGGGCGAAGCCTCGCCGATGGCCGGCAGTTTTTATTCCGCTGACACGCCGGAAAGCACTTGGGCGGCACTGCGCGAGCGCCTGATCCCGATCGCGCTCAGTCAGAAGTCAATTGACGCGCCGCATTTCTTCTTTCACCTGCGCGCCGTGCCGGGCGAGCCGTTCGCCAAAGCCGGGCTGGAAGGGGCGCTGTGGGACGCGCACGCGCAGACGCTCGGGGTGCCGCTCTGCGAACTGTTCGGCGTGACGTCGCACCAGGTCCCGTCCGGCGTGGCAATCGGCATTTACGACACGATTGACGAACTGCTCGAACGGGTCGGGCGATATGTTGCCGAAGGTTATCAGCGCGTCAAAATCAAAATCCAGCCGGGCTGGGACGTGGAGCCGGTCGCCGCCGTGCGAAGGCATTTCCCCAACGTGCCGTTGATGGCGGACGCGAACGCGGCTTACACGCTCAAAGACATCGAAGTCTTCCGCGCGCTCGACACCTGCCGCCTGTTCATGATCGAACAGCCGTTCGCCCGCGACGCGCATGACGAGGCCGCGGAATTGCAGCGCAGCATCCGCACGTGGCTGTGCGCCGACGAGTCGGCCGATTCAATCGAGGCAGTCAGGTCGCTCGCCGCGAAGCGGGCCGCGCGGATCGTCAACCTCAAGGTGCAGCGCGTCGGCGGCCTCGGCGAGGCGCGCCTGCTGCTCTGGGAAGTGCTGAAGTGGGATCTGTGGTGCTGGGTCGGCACGATGCCGGAACTGGGCATCGCTTCGGCACAGGGGCTGCAACTAGCCATGCTTTACAGCTACGCATACCCGACCGACATCGAAGCGTCGGCGCGCTGGTATGTTGATGACGTGATCGAACCGGCGATTACGATTAGCGGCAGGGGCGAGATCACCCCGCCCGCGGGCCCGGGTTCAGGCTACGCGGTTGACCGCGCGAAGGTCGAGCGTTACCGCATCGCCTTTGAGGAATTCAGGGCGTGAAGACAAAATCACATTACGGGGCCGGGAGACGGAGATGATAAGTGAGCCTGTCAGCATTCATAACTCGGAGCATTATTTGTGGGGCGGCACGAGCGAGGGCTGGCACCTGCTCAAACGCGATGACCTGAGTGTGATCGAGGAGCGGGTGCCGCCCGGCGGCGCGGAAGTCAGGCACTATCACCGGCACTCGAGGCAGTTCTTCTTCATCCTCGAAGGGCAGGGGACGATGGCCATCGGCGACCGGGTCCTGGTCCTCGATCAGCATCAGGGCCTCGAAGTGCCGCCGCTGGTCCCGCACCAGTTCCGCAACGAATCCGGGAGCGATGTAGTGATGATTGTCATCTCCGCGCCGAAGAGCCACGGGGATCGCGTGAACATTGAGCCGGAGTAAAAGTAATGAAGAGGAAAATTCCGCGAATCGCGCTGTGCCTGACGCTGGGGCTGTCAGTCTGCGCCGCCGCCGCGTCGCTGATCGAATCGGCACGTCAGCGCCCGCCGATGCCCGCGATCAGGCAGCCCGTCATGTTCGACACGCCCGAAGCTGATCGCATTCTCGCGGCGCTACAGGTCTTCCCGCCCGACAACCCGTGGAATCAGGACATCTCAACGCTCCCGGTGCATCCCAACTCATCGGCCATCGTCGCCTCAATCGGCGGGGACAAGCATATTGATTTCAACCTGGACATGAACTTCGTCATCGTCCCGCCCGACCAGCCGCGCGTGCCGGTGAAGATCATGCTTTACCCCGACGAATCCGACCCGGGGCCGTACCCTGTGCCCGACAACATGCCGATTGAAAACTGGCCGCTCCGTCGCAACGAGGACAACCGGGCGCTGCCGAAATCGGGGCAGACGCTCGACGACCTGCAGCGTCACGGGAGCGGCGACCGGCACGGGATTGTGGTTGATCCGGTCAACGGGATGCTTTACGAGTTCTATCAGGCGCGCAAAACGGATGCGGGCTGGGAGGCCTCGCAGGCTTCGATTTTCAACCTGAATTCAAACAAGCTCCGGCCCGAGCGCTGGACTTCAGCCGACGCCGCCGGGCTGCCGGTCTTTCCGGCCGTCGCGCGTTACGACGAGTGCGAGCGCGGTCTGGTGGCGCACGCCATGCGCTTCACGGTGCGGCGGACGCGCCGCGCCTACGTCCATCCCGCGACGCACTGGGCCAGCAAACTGACCGACGAGAATCTGCCGCGCATGGGCGAGCGCTTCAGGCTGCGCCAGAACTTCGACATCTCCGGCTTCCCGCCGCACGCGCAGGCGATTCTGAAAGGCCTGAAGAAATACGGCATGTTCGTCGCCGACAACGGCGGCGACTGGCGGCTCTCAATCGCGCCGGATCGCCGGCTCAAAGGGCTTGAAACGCTGACGCGGCTGAAGGGGTCGGACTTTGAAGTTGTGAATGCCGAGGGGCCGACTGCCAAAGGGAAAACGCAGTAGCAACGCGACTATCAGGGAGGGAATTCATGCGCCCCATATTTCGTCCGCTTGTTCATCGCAGACTGTGGCCGATGTTCTGGTCACTGCTTGTGGTCCTGCTCTTCGCCTCGAACGCAACGCCGCAATCGGCCAGCCCGGCCACTGAAGAGTATCAGGTCATCGTGCAGACCGGCGTGCGCGCGAAGATGCGCGACGGGGTTTCGCTCGTCGCCGACATCTATCGCCCGAAAGCTCCGGGCAAATTCTCCGTCCTGTTGCAGCGCACGCCCTATAACCGCCGCGACGCCGCGACTGGCACCCTGCTTGCCTCGCGCGGTTACGTCGTCGTCATTCAGGACACGCGCGGGCGGTTTGATTCCGAAGGCGAGTTCTATCCGTTCCGCTACGAGAGTCAGGACGGGTACGACACGGTCGAGTGGGCGGCGGGCCTCGAATACTCCAACGGGCAGGTCGGGATGTTCGGCGGCTCCTACGTCGGCGCGACGCAGATGCTCGCGGCGATGGCCAGGCCGCCACACCTCGTCGCCATCTTCCCTTACGTCACGGCCTCGGAGTATTACGAGGGGTGGACGTATCAGAACGGCGCGCTGATGCAGTGGTTCGCCAGTTCGTGGACTTCGGGCCTGACCGAAGACACGCTGCGGCGCAAGGCGAACGCCCTGTCAAAGCCGAAGCAGTGGGTCGGGCAACTACCGGTCGAGGATTATCGCCTGCTGGCGCTGCCGGGCGTCAGCGAGCTTGCCCCTTACTACCGCGACTGGGTGGCGCACGAGCGCAATGACGAATACTGGCGGCAGTGGAAAGTCTCTGACCATTACGGCGAGATGACCGTCAAGGGGCTGCACGCGGGCGGGTGGCACGACCTGTTTCTGAATGGCTCGATCAAAAATTACATCGAACTGCGGAAGGGGGCGGCGACCGAAGCGGCACGTAACGGACAGCGTCTGCTGCTCGGCCCCTGGGCGCACGCGGCGACATCGGCAGAAGGGAAGATCGGCGACGTGACGTTCGGCAAAAGCGCCGTCCTCGATATGAACCGGACGATTCTGGAGTGGTACGATTACGCGCTGAAGGGGAAGCAGAACCAGTACGCGAGCGGCGCGCCCGTGCGAATCTTCGTGATGGGCGATAACGCCTGGCGCGACGAGCAGGAATTCCCGCTCGCACGCACGCAATACACGAAATACTTTCTGCATTCGGTCAAAGGCGCCAGCACGATTGCGGGCGACGGCCAGCTTTCACTCAACCCTCCACAGCGGGAACAGGCCGACAGTTTTGAATACGACCCGCAGAACCCCGTGCCGACCGTCGGCGGGCGGCTCTGCTGTGGCGGGGCGATTCCGCCGGGACCCTTCGATCAGCGGCCCAACGAATCGCGCCCCGACGTGCTGGTCTTCTCGACCCCGCCGCTCGAACGGGACGTCGAGGCGACGGGTTACATCACGGTCGAACTTTACGCGGCGAGTTCGGCGGTTGACACCGATTTCACGGCGCTGCTCGCGGACGTTGATCCGTCGGGCTACGCGCGATTCCTGACCGACGGCATCGTGCGGGCGCGGTATCGCAACTCGACCGACAGGGCCGAACTGATCGAGCCGGGCAAAGTCTACAAGTACACGATTGACCTGTGGGCGACGAGCAACGTCTTCAAGGCCGGGCACCGGATTCGCGTTTATCTTTCCAGCAGCAATTTCCCGCGCTTCAATCGCAACCTCAATACGGGAGAGCAGACGCTCGGGGCGACGCGCAGCGTGAAGGCGAGGCAGACGATTTATCACGACGCCGGGCATCCGTCGGCGATTGTCCTGCCCGTCATTCCTCGCAGTCAGGGGTGATGATTATGATCGGAAACAGGCGAAGAGTTTTTCGGGCGCTGCTGTGCGGCCTGTTGTTAATGCAGGGCGCCATCGCGCAGCAGCGGACTGCGTCATCGCAACGGCCGGCGCTGCCCTCGGTGCGCGAGGTCAACGAAGTTGCGCGCCCCGATGCGACAAAGACCATTGCGATCACCGGCGCGACTCTGATTGACGGGCGCGGCGGCCCGGCCGTGGCGGATGCGGTGGTCGTCGTGCTTGGCGAGCGGATCATCGCGGCCGGTTCGCGCGCGTCGGTGCGCGTGCCGGACGGCGCTGTAGTCGTGGACGTTCATGGACTGACTCTGCTGCCCGGATTGATTGACGCGCATTTTCATCTCGACGGCGATGACGGACTGCCGCCGTTGTATCTCAGTCACGGCGTCACATCAGTGCGCGATCCGGGAGCGTGGATCGAGGCATACGAAGCCGTCCGGAAAGCGAATGCGCCGATCCCGCGCCTCTTTCTCGCCGGGCCGCATCTCGATTCGGCGCCGCCGGCTTACCCGGAAGATTCTTTCATCGTGCGCGACGCGGAAGAGACGCGGCTCGCCGTCAATCGCTTCATTGACGAGGGCGCGTCGGTGATCAAGGTCTACTTCCGCCTGCCGCTCGGCTTCATCAGAGTCGCCACCGAGACGGCGCACGCGCGCGGCGTGCCGGTCACATCGCATCTGGAGATAGTTGACGCGACGGACGCGATTCGCGCCGGCGTGGACGGGGTCGAACACGTCACGTCATTCGGCACGGCGCTGCTGCCGCTGCGCGAGGCGGAGAAGTACCGGCAGTCGGTCCTCGCCGATAACAACGCGCGCCGCGAAGGGCGCTACAAGGTGTGGAGCGAAATTGACCTGGGCTCGCCGCGCGTGCGACCGGTACTCGACCTGATCGTCAGGCAGGGAACCTTCCTCTCGCCCACGCTCGCGGTCTTTGAGCGGCGGGTCGGGGACAAGGGCACGACCGAAATGCACGCGCGGGCCTTCGGGCAAATGCTCGCCTTCGTCGGTCTGGCAAAACGTGCCGGCGCTCACGTCGTCGTCGGCTCGCACTCGTCGGTGCCGCACGCGGCGCGCGGCTGGGCGTATCAGCGCGAACTGGAACTGCTGGTCGAGAGCGGGCTCACGCCGATGGAAGCGATCATCGCCGGGACGATGGAGAATGCGCGCTTCTTTCGGATCGCCGACCGCGCGGGCAGCATCGAGGCGGGCAAACTTGCCGACCTCGTCCTCGTCGAGGGCGACCCGCTCAAGGACATCAGCGCGATGCGTCGCGTCCGGCGCGTGATGCTCAACGGACGATGGATCAAGGCGAGCGCGGAGAGTGAGTGATGAAACAGGCATTCATCTCACAGGCAGGAATTTACCTATGAAGGCAACAGCCTTGATTTTATCCTTGTGCGCATTGACTCTGCCTGCGGTAAGTCACGCGCAGAGCAGGCGTCACCCATCCAGGCCTGAGCTTATCAAGGCAGGGCAAAGTGTGGGAAAACTGCGACTCGGTGATACGCGCGAACGTGTGCTTCAACTATTCCCGAAAAAAAAGTCGGACGAAGAGTATAACTACGGCCCGCCCTGCCCGAGATCGGAGATACATTGGCTCGATTTTGCACGGGAGGCCAACGGGCTGTTCGTCTATTTGAAGGACGGGCGTGTCTTTCAGATTCAGGCGGAGACTCCTCGCTTCAGCACGGCAGAAGGGATTACTGCGGACAGCCCGCCGGGAGTCGTGCGGCGGAATTACCGTAACATAGAAACTTATGTGCTGATGGGCAGCGGGTCCGAGGCCGTGGGAGGGCGGAACCTTATCTACTGGGTTGACCGCCATCAGGGCATAGCCTTTGATTTTTATTACGACAGGCAATTGCGTAAGCGGTACGTGAAAAGTGTAATAGTGTTTGAGCCGGGAACAGAATTTCAGCCAGAAGGCTGTGGTGCGGATCCCCAGCAATGGCGAAAACTGAAACCCTTCGCAACAGAAGTACCTGAGAAACGTGGCGCCGACGCTGAACGGAGGGCGCTTGGACGATAGAGTCACGAACGGTCAGGCTGTGAAGAGCTGCCGGTGATGAATGGTCATTATTGCTGTTTGACGAGTACCGCCATGTCGTGGAAGTGGTCTTCCGAAAAGGGCGCGCGCAACTGGACGTTGTGGCGGCTGAGCAGCCACAGTTCGGGCAGCACTTCGGCGATCAGGTTGCCGTCGTCGAAGACGCGCACGAGCGCGCTCTCCGAGACGACGATCCCGAGAGCGTCGGTCACCTTCGAGATCGAGGCCGCGGCGAAATGGCGGCTGCCCAGGCCGAGCGGCAGGTCAGTATCATGCGCGGTCGCGTCGAGGTAGCGGCAGGCCGACAGCACCACGCCTTCGTCTGAAATGACGAAGGCGCCGTCGAGCTGGGCCAGCTCCTTGATCGTGCCGCGCAGGTTGGCGTCGGTGATGCGACGGAGTTCTTCGGGGTGGCCAGCGAGCGGGTCGAGGATCAGCGGGCGCGAGCGCGCGAGGACGGCGTCGGCGTCGCCGACCGTGAAGATCGTGCCGATGCGGTGTCCTTCGCGCCCCTCGCGGGCGATCTCGATAGCCAGCTCGAGCGTCGGCTCAAGGACCGCCCGGTTGTGCCGGCCGACGCGCTCCCAGATCCTGTCGAACAGATTCATCACTGTTCCCCCCGCGGCTGCCGGATCTTTTCCACGCCGAGCCGCGCCCAGAGCCTGCGCCTGATCTGCTCGTCGTAAAGCCGCCATTTCCACTGCATCGTTTCCCCGTCGTAATTCCCGGCAAGGAACCCGATGGGGATTTCAAACCCGCCGGCCTCGCGCCGCCCGCCGCCGTAATACCGCCCCGGCGAGGCGCCGCCGAGCGCTTCCTTCAGAAAAGCGTCCGGGTTGAGCGTCGGCTTCTTCGTCCGCAGGCTCCCGGTGATCAGCTCGCGGCCGTCGTCGGAGATGAGGCCGTAGGCGATGGCCGTGTGAACGTTCTCTTCGGTCAGCAGGAAGTCAGCCGCCTGCGGGATCGCGTCGCGGTCCTCGTAGCGCAGGTAGCCGACGCCGGCAATGCTGTAGCCGTCGCGAACCTCGCGGGCCGCCAGTGCCGCCTGAATCACGTCCATAGTGTTGCGCGTGCGCTGATTGGAGAGGATCGCCGCGAGCGTCTCCTGATCCACGAACTCCGCCAGGTAAGCCGCCGCCATAAAATCGGCGCGCGCGGCGCGGACGAGCCCGCCCGTCTCGCTCCTGATCCCGTGCATGAGCGCGGTCGCCAGCCGCTCGTGGTCGGCGTCGGATTGCTCGAGCCTGAGCAGCCCGCCCTCCAGATATTCGGCGTAAATCGTCGCAGTCGCGTTCGCCTCGGTGCGGATGTCTGTGAACTGCGCCTCGATCACCCCCTGCGGCTCGTGGTGATCAATGACCGCCAGCACCGGCACGCCCGCGCCGCGGAGCCGCTCGGTCAGCCCCGAAGTCGTCCCCTGCGTGTCAATGAAGACGCTGCCCCGCCAGCGGCCGAGGTCTTCCGCCTCGCCGACGCGCAGCAGGTGGATGCGCAGCAACTCGACGAGCGCGATGTTTTCGTGGTGGCTGACCACGCCGTCGTAGGCGATGTCGCATTCGATCCCGAAGCGCGCGGCGACCATCTGGTGGGCGAAGGCTGATGAGATCGCGTCCGGGTCGGGGAAACTCTGGATGACGATGATGTGACGCTCGCCCCGGTGCGCTTCGAGCAGGCTGGCAAGCTCTGCGGCCTTCTTCGCCTCCTGCGCGGGTGGGCCGGCGGCGGCCCCTGAAACCTCGCGCAATTTGTGCCCTTCACGAGTGTTCATTCTCTGCCTCCTGATGATGACAACCCGACAGCATTATTACCCTGGGGGAATGGCTCCGCAATCATCGCATTGTTTTCATCACAAGCAATCATTATTCCGCACGGGAGAGCGTACCCAGCTTTCGGAGCCGGGCAGGGCAATTCAACCCGACCCGAACCCGGCGGAAGGGTGTGGCAGGTTTGCATCGGCAGGGCCCGCAAAATTGACACCTTTCGTACCCACCGGGATTACCTCAGGACGATCAGCCCATGACTGCAAAGCTCTTTCCGGGCGGCCTCACACGGCAGCGTCCTTCCATCGGGGCCGGCACATTGATTGCAGATAACTGAAACATGAAGCAGCCCCTCGCGCAGACTCAAATCTGATTTTTATTGTGGAGGCAGTTATGAATACCAGAGCCATCACAGCCGGCGCGGGCGTCACTCCCGCCCAGGGACGCGAAGCACAGTGGTATGAATTTTACCGCGCGCTGGCCGAACGAAACTTCGTCCGCGCCGGCGACCTCGCCGGGCAGCTGAATGTGGATGCGAAGAGGGTCAGGCGCATTCGGCGCGATGCCGTCAGGCAGTTCATGGCCGAATACCAGAACTACGAAGGCGCGGCCAGACTCATCGCGGAGTACGGCCTCACCGCCGAAGAGGTCAGAGAACTGGCCGATGAACTGGCGGTGCGGCCGGAACTGGCATCGAAACAGACTTTCAGCCTGCAAAGCGGGAGCCCCGCGCACCTGAGCGTCGCCGAACAAATCCGCCGCTTCGCCGGAAAACAGATCGAGTCAACCTAATGTGTGACACTTTGTGAGGCTCTGACCCATTGGAAGAGCGACCTGTACAATAGCGGATGACCAAATCACGCTCAGACAGGAGGCTCGTCCCAATGGATCGCGACACTTTTATCATCTCTGTCTATTGTCTGG
>DASRDU010000017.1:0-54036 GCA_035652435.1 Blastocatellia bacterium | reverse complement strand
AGGCCTGCAACAGCAGAGTAATGACTGTGATAGACTGCATTGAGCGAATCCTCCTTGTTTGTTCATTTCCCAGCGCCATTGTACTGGCGCACGGGAGGATTCGCTGCTTTCATTTCCTTACTTCATATGGGACAGCACTGGGGTCATCTGGCTGGTCAACTACTGGTCTGCCGCAAATGGGCAAGCCCGGCGCGCTGTAAAAGGCCGGCGAACCGGGAGTCTGAGTGAAGGCCGCCGAGCCTTGGATCCACGGTCAGGTAAATCATCCCGGCGGCCTGCTCCTCACAGGCCCTGTCCAGACAGGTGAATGCGCGATCCCTTTCGCCCAGGCTGGTATGGATCACTGCCAGGTCGTATGGCGAGACATACGTCTGCGCTGACAGCTCGTTCAACTCGTCAAGTACCCTGAGCGCTTCGTCTCTCCTGCCTGACACCGCACTGGCATGTCCGAGCGACGCCAGAGCCTCCGTATTATCTGCGGAAATGGCCCTCGCCCTGTGAAGTTCGGCGAGGGCCTCCTCATACATTTCCTTTTGCACCCAGGCCCGCGCCAGAACCATCCGCGCCTGGAGGAAATGCGGGTCCAGATCCAGCGCCTTTCGTAATTGTCCGACCGCCTGGTCGTAGCGGCGTGCGAAGTACAGCAGCTCGCCGATGTCCGCCTGAATCGGGAGCGAGAGCGGGTCAAGCTCCAGCGCCCGCGTGATCTCCACGAGCGCTTCATCCGGCCGGCCGTTAAAGATCAGAAAATAGGCATACCAGTGGTGAGCCGTGGCGTAATTCGGGCTCAGCTCAAGGGCGAGCCTGAACTCCTTCTCAGCCTCGGCCCATGCGTAAGTATGCATGTTGAGGTGGGCCAGTGAGGTATGGGCTTCGGCCAGTGTGCTGTCAATCTCTGTCGCCCTGCCGGCAGCCACCCTGGCCCTGGCGAACGCCTCTTTTGGCGGGATGGCAGTAACCCCCACATCCCCGAGCTTGGCGTAGGAATCGGCCAGCCCGGCGTAAGCCAGCGCGTAACGTGGATCGAGGGCAATCGCCTGCTGAAAGCACTCAATGCTTTTTTCCATTCCCTCGAACGCCCGCTTGTTCCAGTAGAACCGGCCCTTCAGGTAAAGGTGATACGCTTCAGTGTTCTCCGTGTAGCGCTTCATCAGGCGCGCGCGCTCTTCCCCGGTCAGCTTCAGCGCCAGCGCCGCCGCGACTTTTTCAGAGATGGAATCCTCGACCGCAAAGATGTCGGTGAACTCCTCGTCGAACTTCCCCGCCCAGAGCGCGCGGCCATCTTCGACATTCACCAGCCGCGCCGTCACCCTGATCCTGTCGCCCAGCTTCTGGATGCTCCCCTCCAGCACCGACTCGACTCCCAGTTCCGTTCCCGCCGTGATCGGGTCCTGGTCGAGGTCTGTGTACCTGCGGACGGAACTGGTCGGTCTGACGACAACCTGGCTGATGTCACTCAGCTTTGTGATCAGCGCATCGGCCATCCCCAGCTCCAGGTACTCGTCACGCCCCGCCCGGCTGAGGGGCCTGAACGGAAGCACCGCGATGTGTCTGGGCGTCGCCCGCCTGACGGGTTGAGGCGAAGGCGCCAGCCCCGTGCGCCGCAGCAGGTCCTTAAACCTCGGGTCAGAGCGCAGGCCGTCGAACATCGGCTCGACTTTCAGAGTGAAGAGGTCAACGGCGTGCTTTTCAAAGGATCGTTCGAGCCACCCGAACGCCTGATCCTTCTCCCCGAGCCCGGCGTGGATGACGGCGAAGTGATATGGCGGGACGCCGCCGCGCTTTGATTGCTCATCGAGTTCGCGGAGTACCCCGAGCGCCTCGTCTCTTTTGCCCGCCGCGGCGTAAGCGAAGCCAAGGAATGACAACGCCTCTGTGTTGTCCGCCGAAAGCTCACGGGCCTTTTGCAGCGCGCTGATGGCTTCCGCGTGCATTCCTTTCTGCAGGTAAGACCTGCCCACGTTGATATGCGAAAGCCAGAAGTCCGGATCCATCTCAAGCGTCCTGGCTTCCTGTTCCATCACCCGATTGTAATCCCGCGCGTAGTAGAAGGCCCGCCCGAGATCCGCGCTGATGACGAGCGAGAGCGGATCAAGCTCCCCGGCCAGCTTCAGTTCCGCGATACTCTCGTCACACCGCCCCATTGCCGTCAGGTACTCTGAATACCAGTGATGCGCCGAAGGGTATCCCGGATTCAGCCCGATGGCCCTTTTGAGTTCTTTTTCGGCGGCCTCCCACTCCCAGTTATGAAGCATGGCGTGTCCCAGCGAGGCGTGGGCCTCGGCGGACTCCTCATCAATCTTCAAGGCCATCGCGGCTGCCGCCTTCGCTTTCGCGAAACCGTCCTCCGGCGGGATGGCTTCCCGCACGACGAGCAGCGTCCAGGAGTCGGACAAACCAGTGTAAGCGGGGGCGTAGCCCGGATCGAGGTCAATCGCCTGCCTGAAGTATTCGATACCTTTATGAAGTGATTCGGTCGTTCGCTTATTCCAGAAGTAGCGGCCCCTGAGATAAACCTGGTATGCTTCGACGTCGTGAGTGTGGCGGACGGCGAGCCGGCCCTTTTCCCGGCGGCTCAGCTTCAGTCGCAGCTTCCCGGTGATTTCCTTTGTGATCTCCTCCTGGACCTCGAAGATGTCCGACAGATTGCGGTTGTACTGTTCGCCCCAGAGCTGCGAGTCGCTGGCGACATCGGTCAGCTCCGCGCTGACGATCAACCGGTCTGCGATCTGACGAACCCTGCCCGTCAGCACCGCCTGCACGCCCAGTTCGCGGCCTGCCTCCTGCGGGTCAACTTCCCGGGCTTTGTAGCGAAACACCGTGCCGCGTGCGACCACCCTTACCCCTGGCAATTGCGAAAGAGTGTTGATGATGCTTTCGGTGATGCCGTCGCTCAGGTACTCCATGCCCGGATCATCCGAAGTATTGGCCAGAGGGAGGATGGCAAGCGAGGTGATCGCCTTGCGCGGGGGCCGCCTGTGCGACCGGGCCGCACGGGGTGGCGTCGGGGCGGCACTGTGCGAAACGGCTTCGGCCGGCTGTGAATCGCCGCCCAGGCCGATTCGTCGCAGCAGATTCGTAAATCGCGGGTCCGGACGAATCACATCGAACACCGGGTCCGCATTGAGCCAGATCAGCCAGCTGTCGTGGTCCTCGTACGCCCGCTCCAGCCACTCGAACGCCTGCCCCGCTTCTCCAAGCCCCGCGTAGATTGCCGCCACGCGGTAGGGTGAGACATAGCTCCGCTTTGACAGCTCCATCAGCTCATCAATCACGGCGAGCGCGCGGCCTCTTTCCCCCGACACCGCGTAGCAGCGTCCGAGCAGCGCCAGGGGCGATGTGCTTCTGCCCGAAAGAGCGATAGCCTGTTGATAGCCCGCCATCGCCTCCTCGTACATCCCCTTTTCCTCATAAGCGAGCGCCATCTGCCAGTGCGAGTAGGCGAAACTCCTGTCCAGTTCCAGCGTCTTCCGGAACTGTTCTATCGCCTCATCATACCGGCGCGCCAGGTATAAGAGGAAACCTGTATTCGTGCTGATCGGCAGCGAGAGCGGGTCGAGTTCGTGCGCGCGCCTTACCTCCGCGATGGCCTCATCCAGCCTTCCCATCGCTACAAGATAGATAAGGCCATACCAATGGTGCGCGGTCGGGTAATCCGGCTTCAGCGCGAAGGCCCGCCTGAACTCTCCTTCGGCCGCCGGCCAGTCCCAGTAGTAATTGGCGAGCAGGAAGGCCAGCGGGGCATGGGCTTCGGCGAGCGTGTCGTCAATCTCAAGCGCTTTGGCGGCGGCCTCGCGTGCTATTGGGAAAGCCTCCGCCGGGGGCATCATGGCGATGCCGAATGCGCCCAGGTTGATGTAGGAGTCGGCCAGGCCGACGTAGGCAAGCGCGTAACACGGGTCCCGATCAATCGCCCGCCTGAAGTATTCTATGCCCTGCCTCAGACTCTCCTCCGTCCGCTTGTTCCAGAAGTAGCGGCCCTTGAGATAGGCGTGATAGGCCTCGACGTTATCCGTGTAGCGCCTCGCCAGCTGGTTTCTCTCTTCCGTGGTCAGCCTGAGCAGCAGCTTCTCGGATATTTCCCTGGAGATTTCTACTTCGACTCGAAAAATGTCCGACGGCTTGCAGCTGTAGCTCTCGCCCCACAGGCTGGACCCGTCCGCCGCGTCTACCAGCTCTGTCCTGATGATGAGATCGTCGCCCGGCTGAAGCACCCTCCCGGTGAGTACCGCGCGCACCCCGAGATGTCGCCCGACATCGCGGGGGTCAATCTGCCGGCCCTTGTAGCGGGACACCGTACTCCAGGCCATGACCCGCAGCTCCGGCAGGCGCGAGAGCGTGTTGATGATGCTTTCGGTGATCCCGTCGCCGAAGTATTCCATGGCCGGGTCGGCGGCGGTGCCGGCCAGCGGCAGAATGGCGAGAGAATTGATTACCTTCGACTGCCGGCCGGCCGGGATCGTTCCGGGAGGGGCAGAAACTGCCTCCGGCTCGACCCTGACCACCCCGCCGCCCGCCGGGCGTCCCGACTCTTCCGCAAATTCCAGCTGACGCCTGAGGCCCCTCAGATCCGAGAGCAATTCTCCGGCCGTCTGGTAGCGCTCCTCACGGTCCTTGCGCAACGCCTTGTTGACAACCCATTCCAGCGCCTCCGGCACTTCGGGCGCGAAGTGCGCCAGCGCCGCCGGTTCCCTGCCGAGGATTGCCGCGATCACATCCGCCCCCGTCGCCGCGGCGAAAGGGGCGACGCCTGCGATCAGCTCATAGAACACTACGCCCAGGCTGAAGATGTCGGTCCGCGCGTCCACCTTCTGAGCGCGCGCCTGTTCCGGCGACATATAGCTGGCCGTCCCCATCACCACTCCGGCCTCGGTCTCGCTGTCGGCAACCGTCAGTGCTTCAGTCCCCGGCGCGGGCGCCTGTGGCTCGGTCAGTTTGGCGAGGCCGAAGTCCAGCACCTTCACGTAACCGTCACGCCGCAGCATGATGTTTTCCGGCTTGATGTCACGGTGGACGATCCCCGCCTCGTGGGCGGCAGCGAGCGCGCCTGCGACCTGGGCCACGACATCGAGCGCCGCCGGCAACTTCATCCTTGTTGACAAGGCCTCGCGCAGCGTCTGCCCCTCAACGTATTCGGTGACGATGTAATGGACGTCGTTGCTCTGCCCGATCTCGTGAATGGTGATGATGTTGGGGTGGTTGAGCGCACTGGCCGCCCGCGCCTCACGCTCGAAGCGCCTCACCCGCCCGGCGTCCTCGACGAAGCGGGCGGGCAGCAGCTTGAGCGCGACTTTCCGCCCGAGCCGCATGTCTTCGGCCAGGTAGACCTCACCCATCCCGCCCGCGCCCAGCAGCGAAATGGTCTGGTAAGGGCCGAGCTGCCGCACTGTGGCTGCGCGGTCTGCCGGCTCCCGGGCGAGCAGGCCGGCGGCAACTTCGAGGGCCGGGGCTTCGATGAAATTATCGGCCCGACTCTCATAGGCGAGCAGCGACTCGACCTCGCGGCGCAGCGCTTCATCGCCGGCGCACGCCTTGTCGAGCCAGGCGACGCGCTGGCCCGGCTCGCGTTCCAGGGCCGAGTCATAGATCTGCTTGACCTGCTCCCATCGTTCAGGCGTCATCACGCTTCCCCTGATCCAGTTCACGCAGGAGCCAGACTTTGGCCACCCGCCAGTCGCGGTGGACGGTCTCGGGCGAGACCTGCAGAACCTCGGCCGTCTCTTCAACGCTGAGGCCCCCAAAGAACCGCAGTTCGACCGCCCGGGCCTGCCTCGGATCAATCGCGGCCAGGGAGTCGAGAGCCTCATCAAGCGCGACCAAATCCGGGTCCGGCTCCCCGGGCACCGTCAGCGCCTCGTCGAGTGAGACCAACTGCACCCGGCCGCCCCGCTTGAGGTTCTTACGGCCGCGCGCGAAATCAACCAGGATGCGCCGCATCAGCTGGGCCGAGACGGCGAAGAAGTGCGCCCGGTTCTGCCAGCGCACCCGGCTTGAATCAACCAGCCGCAGGTAAGCCTCATTGACCAGAGCCGTCGTTTGCAGCGTGTGGCCCGCGCGTTCGCGATCCATGCAGCGGTGGGCCAGCCGGTGCAGTTCCGCATGGACCAGCGGGATGAGTTTCTCCAGGGCGGACTGATCCCCCCGGCTCCAGGCCAGGAGCAATTCGGTGACTTCTCTGGGCGAGGGCGTCGTCATTTTACCTTCCCTTGTGTGCTGAGTTTAGCTGCAGGCGCCGCAAATTATAGCACCGGCCCGGCACTTCTCGTGAGTCTCCGACGGGAGGCAAAAAAACTTTCGCGGGGCATGACAGTCTATGGACTCAGATTCCGCCTATCCGGGTGAGGGCAATAAAAAGCCGTCCTTTGTCGGAAGTGATGAGGGTACGTCCGGGGCCGGTTTTACCGGGGGCACCCGGACCGCATCACTTCTGAAATACGTCCACCAGCGCCCCGGCAGGATCGCAGTGTCGGGGCAGTACTGAATCAGGAGGAGAAAAACAATGACTCGGTTGGCAGATAAAAGAAACTGGCTGATCACACTCGGCGCCCTGCTGATTGTCGGAGGACTCTGCGTGCCGGGCCGGACCAGAGATTCCCTCAGCAAGGCGAAGACGAAGCGGCGCCCGCCCGCTTCGCAGGCGGATCATCTTTCGCAGGCCGGCGGCCCTGAGAAATTCCTCTACGTCTGGGCCGGCGATCAGGCGCGGAGCAACGCCGACTTCCTCGCCGTCGTGGATTTTGATGAGAGTTCAGCAAACTACGGGAGAGTGTTCACGACCATCCCGCTTCCCGCCCCCGGCAACACCGGTAACGAGCCTCATCACGTCGGGCTCTCAAACGATGGCAGGGTGCTGGCCTGCGGCGGGCTGCTCAGCGTACTCAAAGGGCAGAGGGAAATCTTTTTCTTTGACGTGTCAGAGCCCGCGGCGCCACGCTTCATCACTTCGGCGGACCCGCCCCTCTCGGCCATCACCGACGAGTTTTATCCGCTGCCTGACGGGGGCTTCCTCGTGACGATGATGGGCGGGGCGCAGGGGCATGCCCCGGGCAGGGTGGCCGAGTTCAACCAGCACATGGAGCTGGTGGCGGAACACCCCGCGCGCCCCCCCGAAGACGGATTCAATCCCCACGGCATCTCAGTCCGCCCGGAGATCAACCTGATGGTCACGAGCGATTTCATCTGCCCTTCAACCACCCTGCACGCGGTTCCCGGGGATCTGGATCTGCGCGGCAGCGTGCGGGTGTGGGATTTCAGAGAGCGACAAATCATCCGCACCATCAGGGTCCGGCACCCGTCCAGGCCCTTCGGAATCGCCCGCCCGGCCGGAACCATTGATGTCAAGCTGATCCCCGGCGACCCGCGGGCGCGGGCCTACACGGCCGGCATGACCGACGACCAGCTCTACCTGGTGGAGACCTCGCGCGGGACGGCGCAGTCGGTCTTTGATTTCAGCCGGATCGCTGCCGGCGGGTGGCCACAGTTGATGCGGATGACGAAAGACGGAAAGCTCCTGTTCGTCTCGATGAATCTGGCCGGCAAAGTGGCCATGTTTGAGACGAGCCGCCCCCAGCGTCCGCGGCTGCTGAAGGTGCTGGATCTGGGGCCGAACTCAGGGCCGCACTACATTGCGCTGACGAGGGACGAAAAGCGCCTGATCATCTCGGATTACTTCCTGAACGAGGATGGATTCGGGAAGGTCCACGCCGAGGGGGATCACAAAATCCATGTGGCGAAGGTCACGTCAAATGACCTGGAGCTGGACCCGCGGTTCGAGCTGGATTTCAACACTGCATTTATGACGGGGCCGGCGCGACCCCACGGCGTGGCTTTCAAATGACCGGACTTGTGACCACCTGCCAGACGGTGGGACACGAGAGAGGCAACGACCTCAACACCAACCTGAAGGGAGTGAATGACGATGGCAAGGTATGTGATCATTGAATCGCGCGATCCGTTCGAGTCCCGCGACACACAGTTTGTCGCCGAGACTGCCACCGCTTTGCAGAAGCGCGGCCACGAGGTGACGGTGTTCCTCGTACAGAACGGGGTACTCGCCGCGCGCGAGCAGGCGCGCGGCTCTCATCTCCCGCAGCTCGCCCGGGCCGGAGTGCGGCTGCTGGCCGACGACTTCTCGCTCCGCGAGCGTGGCATCGCCGCGGCGGAGACAGGTCCCGGCATCGAGGAGTCGAACATTGACGTGCTGACAGACCTGCTCGTGCAGCAGGGCACGAAAGCCATCTGGCATTGAAGGAGGCAACTATGGCGGAACAAAAACTGACCCTGGCGCTGATGGACGCGCCTTACGAATCAGCCGCCTCAACGACGGCCTTCCGGATCATCTCTTCGGCGCTGAAGAAGGGGATCCACGTCAACGTCTTCGCCTACGAAGGCGCCGTGAGTCTGACGATGAGGGATCAGGCCCCGCACCCGAACCCGGTCAAAGGGACGTCCGTCGAAGAGGAAGATCACCCCACTACGAAGAGCTTCGTCAATTCGCTCCTCGAACTGGGCCGCGATAACCCGCGGCTCGTGTGGATCAATTGCGGCCTGTGCGTGGACGAGCGCGGGGCGGGTAACTCGGTCGAGGGCGTGAAGCGCGGCGGGCCGGCGGATTTCCTGAAGATGGCACTGGAGTCTGCCAACACGCTGGTGATCCCGACGAAATAACGAGGGCCGTCCGTTCCAACTATCGAGAGGGGGAGAAATAACGATGAGAATCCTGAACGTCGTCGAATCAGCCTACCGCGCGACTCTGGAAGAGCAGGATGACACGATCCTGTGGCTCAGTTGCACTTTGAAGAACGCCGGGGCCGAACTCTCACTGCTGCTGCGGGCCAGCGCGGTGAACTATCTGGTCGGCGGGGAATGCCCGTGCCTCACCATCGGTCGGGTCAGCATCAACCACCCGGCCCGGCCGAATGAAGACATCACGAGGCTCCGGGAAAAAGGGGTGCGGGTCTTCGCCATCCTGGAGGATGTGGAAGAGCGCGGGATCGAGCGCGGTCAATGCCTCGCCGGCGTCGAGCTGATCCGCAGCCGCGACCTGGCCGCACTCCTGGAAGATTACGACCAGATCTGGCACTGGTGAGATCCGCAGTCACGCACTTATGATGGCAGGCCGATGCGCCGCACCAGTCCGGCAAAGCGCGCGTCCGAACGAATCGTCTCCCAGGCCGGCTCACCCGTCAGATAGACCAGTTGATTGGATCGCCCCGCGTAAGCCAGTTCGAGCTGGGCGAGGGCCTGATCCTTGTCACCAAGACCGGCGTAGATCATGGCCAGGTCATACGCGCCGACAAACCGGCTCGTTGATAACTGCTTCAACTCTGCGAGCAGCGTGAGCGCCTCACCCTTCCTGCCGGCTCGGGCATAGGCACACCCAAGGCTGGCGATGAAGCCGGTGTGTTCCGGAGTAAGCCTCACTGCTTCCCGCAGGTTGCTGATGGCCTCCTCAGGCATCCCTTTTTGCATATATGCCAGGCCGAGGAACCTCCAGGTGTGGCCGAAGTTGCGATCCATCTCCAGCGTCTGACGCAAAGTTTCAATCGCCTGGTCGTACTGGCGCGCCCGGCAGAGCGCCCATCCGATGCCGAAATTGTTGATGACCGAAGACGGCTCCAGCTCCTGCGCCCGCCGTTTCTCCGCCACGGCTTCGGCATGGCGTCCGACGATTGATAAATAGCTCCCGTATAAATAATGGCCTGAAGCCGAATTGGGATTAAGCTCAATCGCCCGCTTGTATTCAGGCTCGGCCCCGGCAAAGTCCCAGTCGTAAAAACACAAGTCGGCGGCCATCTCCGTGTGAGCTTCGGCCAGCTGGTCGTCGAATTCGAGAGCTTTCCTGATTGCGTCTTTTGCCTTTTCGAAGCCCTCCTTCGGCGCGAGGAAGCCATGATCACTGAGCCCGCCATTGCTGCCCGCGAGCCCGACCCAGGCCAGGGCGTAGCCGGGGTCTTTCTCTATCGCCTGATTGAAGTACCCGATGGCTTTCTTAAAGCCTTCCTCAGTCCTCCTGTCCTCCCAGAAGCGCCCCCTGAGATAAAGCTGATAAGCCTCCGTGTTCTCGGTGTAGCGCTTCGTCAGCCGCCGCTGCTCCTCGCTGGTCAGCCTGAGGCGCAACTTCTCAGAGATTTGTTTCGCGATCTCATCCTGCACCGCGAAGATGTCGGCCAGGCTGCGGTTGAAGTGGTCACCCCAGAGTTGCGAGCCGCTGGCGATATTCATCAGATCCGCCTGAATGCTCAGCGTCTCGCCGCGCCTGACGACTTTCCCCGTCAGCACGGCCCGCACGCCCAGCTCCCGCCCGACCTTTTGCGGGTCTGCGACCTGCCCCTTGTACCGGAAGACCGTGGTCCGGGCGACAACTCTCAATTGCGAAAGCTGTGACAGGCTGTTGATGATGCTCTCAGTGATCCCGTCACTGAGGATTTCCGAATCCTGATCGGCGCTGGCATTGAGAAAGGGCAGGACCGCGATGGAATCAATCGCCCCGTCAGCTCCGGCGCCCGACTTATTCTTCCAGACAAAATAGCTGATGGCAGCGGCGGCGATGATGAGTGTGGTCAGCACGGCTATCGCGGCCCGCTTATGTCGCCTGATCCCATTGACGAGATACTCGGCGCTCGAAGTCGTGACGGCGCCCCGGCTGGCCGTCGTGACTCGATCTTTCTCTGATCCGGTTTCCAGTTCATGTCTGATGTTCTTCAACTCCGGCAGCAGGTCACCAGCGCTTTGGTAGCGCCCCTCGCGGTCCTTGCCCAGTGCCTTCATCACGATCCGATCCAGTTCGCCCGTCGCCTCGGGCAGGTAGTGGCTGAGCGGCGGCGGTTCGGTTGTCAGGATCGCGGCCAGCACGTCGCTCGGCGTCGCGCCGGCGAACGGCGGGCGGCCCGCAATCATTTCATAAAGCACCACGCCCAGACTAAAGACGTCGCTCCGCGCGTCCACCTTCAGCCCCCGCGCCTGCTCCGGCGACATGTATTGGGCCGTACCCATCACTCTCCCCGGCTCGGTTTCCGTCGCAGCGAGTGTCATTGCCTGAGCATCTGTCTTACTGGCCTGTGATTCAGTCAGCTTCGCCAGCCCGAAGTCGAGAACCTTCACGTAGCCGTCGGGCCGCAGCATGATGTTTTCGGGCTTGATGTCACGATGCACGATCCCCGCCGCATGCGCTGAGGCGAGCGCTGACGCGACCTGTGCCGCGACACCCAGCACGACCGGCAGCTTCATCCGGCCGTCCGCCATCAGCTGACGCAGCGTCCGGCCCTCGACGAACTCGGTGGCGATGAAGTGCTGCCCACCTTCTTCTGAGGAAGCCTGCCCGATTTCGTGGATGGTGATGATGTTCGGGTGGTTGAGCGCCGAGGCCGCGCGCGCTTCCCGGTCGAAGCGTCGCACCCGCTCCGCGTCCTGTGTGAATTGCGCTGGCAGCAGCTTGAGTGCGACCTTGCGGTCCAGCTTCGTATCCAGCGCCAGATATACTTCACCCATCCCGCCCGCCCCGAGCCGCGAGAGAATCCGATAGTGTTTGATCTGCCGATTGGTCAGCAGGCGCGACCGATCATTGGCCAGCGCTCTGGCGGCGACCTGCAGAGCGGGCGTCTCGATAAAGTCTTCAGCCTCTTCCTGGTGAGATAAGAGCGCCTCGACTTTATGGCGCAAGGCTTCATCGCCCGCGCAGGCTCGGGCGAGGTAGGCGGCCCGGTGTTCGTCTTCGAGTTCGAGGGTGGCGTGGAGCAGTTGCTCGATCTGTTGCCAGCGCTCAGGCGTCATCGCGGTTCTCTCCGCTCAGTTCGTGCAGCAGCCAGATTTTGGCCAGCCGCCAGTCGCGCATCACCGTGTCGGGCGAAACCTGCAGCACCTCGGCCGTCTCTTCCACGCTGAGGCCCCCGAAAAAACGCAATTCGACCACCTGACTTTTTCTGGGGTCAATCGTGGCGAGCGCCTTGAGCGCGTCATCGAGCGCCACCAGATCGGCGCTTTGCCCCCCGGCGACGACGAGGGCTTCGTCGAGCGATACCTGCTGCGCCCCGCCGCCGCGCTTGAGGTGCCCGCGCGAGCGCGCGAAGTCCACGAGGATGTGGCGCATCAGCTGGGCCGAGACGGCGAAGAAATGCGCCCGGTTCTGCCAGCGCATCTGCTTCGCGTCAACCAGCCGCAGGTAAGCCTCGTTGACGAGCGCCGTCGTCTGCAGGATGTGGTCGGGTCGCTCGCGCGCCATGTAAGCGCTCGCGAGCCGGCGCAGTTCCTGATAGACGAGCGGCGTCAGTTTCTCCAGAGCCGATTCATCCCCCTCGCGCCAGGCGAGGAGCAATTCGGTGACTTCGTGTGTCGCGGGTGAATCCATATCAGCCCTGAGCAGTGCCGGTTTCGCTGTTTTCTGCCGCGAATTATAGCACCCGTCCCCGAAGCCACACGTCACCGGCCAGGGCGGTGAAAATTATTTTTGCGGGCGTTCAAGTTTTCACCCCCCGACTTCGCCTTACCAGGTGAAGGCGGCAATGGGGCCGCCACCACTCAGATAAAAACAGGAGGAACTATGAAACCGCAAATCAACAAGGACGCGAAAGAAAACCTGACGATCGAAGAGATCGAACTCAACGCCGAGGAGCTGGAGGAAGTGATTGCTCCCGGGATAAACAAGAACCATAACGAGACGCTCGCCGGCGACTGCGAGGAGATCGAACTCGATGTCGAAGAACTGGAGGAAATGATTGCCCCGGGCATTCATCTGAACCACAACGAGACGCTCGCCCTCGACCTGGCCGGCTGAGCGCCGCGTCAATCATCACTCGACTCAACCTGAAAGGAGAAAGACTCATGTTCTGGACAATCACAAGCTACCTCGTAGTGCTGGCATCAACGCTCCTGTCCGGCCCGTCCGTTCCGACCACGAATACCGGGCAGCCCAACACTCAATCGAATGTCACTCAACCCGCCCCGGCCCAGATCATTGATCCCAGATGCAATCAACTGGCCCCCTCCGGGCGCGCGCCCGGCTGCAACCACAACGAGACGCTCGTCAGCGACAGCGACGATTGAGCCCTGCCAGCCGGCAGACAAAGTTACGCATACCAGTCTCGAAAGGAGAAACGATCATGTTCACCAGACGCCAACTGTGTTTCGGCTTTCTGTTCATCATCCTGGCTTCGAGTTCAGCGGTGGCGCAAAGCCAGGCGACCGCCGGCACCCAAGTCTCTTCGCCGGAATTCAACATCATCATCAGCCGCAAGTCTGTGCGTTTTGCCTCGCCGACCGAGGTGCGGGAATGGCGCGTCGAAGTCCACAGCCAGACGGGCGAACTGGTCTTCGCGAGCGGCAACCAGTCCGGCACAGAACTCGAATGGTCGCTGCTCGACCAGAACGATAAACCGGTCGAGAGCGGGTTGTATGCCTACACCCTCACGATCAGGGATCAGACCGGCGAGGGCAGCCGCGTGCAGCGCGGCCACGTGATTGTGGATCGCGCGAGCGCCGCCGACCGCGTCTGGGTGACCAGCGAGAAGGCCGTCGGCATTGGCGCCGGGGGCGAGCGAAGTAAACTGACCGTCGCGGGCACGAGCGAGACGACGGTGGGCGGGGCGGATGTCTCAGAAGCGACGAGCCGGAGTACGGCAGAGCGCGGCAGAAGCAATTCCGACAGGAAGGCTCAGGCGAAAGCGGAGGGCGAGCAGTCCGAGGCCGCTGCGGCTGACGGAACGGGCACGCCGGGACAAATCGCCAAATGGACCAGCAACACTACGCTGGGAGATTCAGTGATCGCCGAGTCGGCAGGCAACGTCGCCATCGGCGGGCCGGTGCTGTCCGGGGTCAATTTCGATTTCAGGCAGACGAATGCGAGTGGCGATATCCTGCAGCGGATCTGGAATCAGTTCGGCGACCTCATCCCACGACCGGCGGCCGGGGCCAAGCTGCGCTACGTGGCGGCGGTGGGAGCGACCTCGCAGTTGCAGATGACGGACAATGCGGAGTGGCTGATGGCGATTGCCGGCAATAACTCAATCGGGATGCAGTTCCGCGTCCGCAATACGACCGATCCGAACACGGAAGCAGGATTGGCGGCGGCGGCACGGATGACGATTCTCCGCAATGGCAACGTCGGCATCGGAACGACCAGTCCGACGAACGCGCGACTGGTGGTGACCGACTCCGCTGTCGGCCCCGTCGTGCTGGGCCAGAACAACGCCAATGGTACTGGCGTGCTGGGCACTGGCGGCGGCTTCGGCGTACGGGGCGAAAGCAATAACACCGGTATAGGTGTGCGCGGACTCGGCGGGACCGGCGTAGTCGGCCAGACCAGCAATGCCATCGGTAACGGCGTTGCAGGCTTTCATACCGACACCACCGGAAGCAGCGGATTCCGTGTTGGCGTGTATGGCTCAAGCGATCATCCCTCCCTCGGCGTCGGGGTCAAGGGCTTAGGCAGCAGCTCAGGAGTGTATGGCGAAAGCAGCAACGGCAGTGGCGTCGGTGTTTCCGGCTTTTCTTCAGCTGCCAATAATGGGACCGGCGTCAAAGGACAGGCTGATGGCGACGCGGGCTCTATCGGTGTGCGCGGACAGAGTACCAACGGAGTAGGCGTCTCCGGCTTCAGCACCAACAACATCGGTGTGACAGGCGCAAGCGGCAGCAGTGATCATTCCGGCGTGTCGGGCTTCAGCCAGGGTGGCGATGGGGTGTATGGTCAGAGCATTGGCGGCGGCACTGGCGTGCTTGGCCTCAACAATAATGTCAGCGGTCTGGGCGTGTATGGCCAAAGTGACCAGGGTATCGGAGTGAAGGGTTCAAGCAGCACTGGCTTTGCCATGCTGGCTGGCGGAAATGCTAAGCAGTCCCGGGATAAAGGCGGCTGGGTGAAGGCCATGGTTCGCTACAATAATTCCGGCACGGCCTGCTTCCGCGGTGATGAGAATGCCAGCGGCTCGGGCGCCAATTCATGCAATGATTTCACGATCGTGGGTAAAGGGACCGGCGAGGTGACCATCACTTTCCCTTTCACGGTCAACGACCGCTTCATCGTGGTCTCGACGCAGTACGGCGGCATCTCTGACACCGCGACGGCGGCCTACGAATTCGCCGCCAGTAATCAGATCGTGGTGAGGACATTCAGGAATGGCCAGTTTGATAATCTCGGCTTTACCCTGGCGGTCTTCTAAACTGAAATACACAACCCTGGGGACGTGACAGTGGCCCGGGCCGCCGGGGGTGGGCTTGAGTCCTCCCCCGGCGGCCCGGGCCACTGTCACGTTGCGAAGGTGTCTTCGGCCTTAACCAGACTGGCTGACCCGGTCGCCGGAGTCGGCTTTTACTCCAGGCTGTTCAGGGCCGCGGTGTAGCGTTCCTCATCGTAAGGCTGGTGGGATTTGAGGACGTCGTAGACCTCGCCCGCGAGCGCAGTCCCGATCAGCCGCACCGACTCGTCCCGGCTGTGCCCATTCTTCATCAGACGCCCGAGCGTCTCACGGACGATTGCCGGGTCACCCGTTTTGACCTGAGTCTCGACGATTTCAAGAAATAACCTGCGCAGCTTTTCATTGGCCATCTGTTTTGCTCCGAGCGCGCTTCCGGTCGCTCGCAAAAATTCAAACCGTCCCCGCCGTTTTCACTTTGGCCGCGCCGACCCGCGCGGGGCGCTCGCGCAGCCTGAGGACGGCATAAGTCAGCGCCGCCCCCGCGACGATCCCGATCAGATCCCATTGCAGGTCGTTGGCCGTGTCGTAAGCGCCGTGAATCCGCATCCCGGGCTGCGGGTGCATGTATTTGTCGTCCCAGAGTTCGATCACTTCGTAAAACCCGGAGACCGTGAACATCGTCATGGCCGCGAAGAAAGCGACTGCCCCCAGCGGCAGCCGGTAGCCGAAGCGGTCAAGCCCCTCGCGCAACAGCCAGATGAAGGCCGGCGCGATGAGCAACGGGATCAGCGCGTGTGAAATTTCATCGTACTGGATCAGGCTGAAATGTTCGCGGTACCACCCGAAGTAATTGCCGATCCCGTCCACCCCCACCGCCAGCACCGCCATCACGGGCAAGACGAGCGGGAGCTTCAGCCCATACTGCTCGCGCGCGAACCAGGTGACGGCTATCGTATACGCCATCCCGACGGGCACCGAAACCCAGATCGGCATGTAAGCCAGCCGGAGCAGGAAGACGGTTCCGGCGAGCAGGATCGCGGTGATGATGGCGATTTCAACGGGGCGTGAGAAACGAGGCGTCATGGCAGTTGGATGTCTGATTGTTCAGGGAAACAGCGCCAGCAATAAAGTGAATGACCGGGACAGGCCGATTCGATTTGTGCATTCTGCATTCGATCTGTCGGTATGGTAAATTACTCGCAATTCGCACGGCAATCAACGACGCGACAATCTTTTTCACCAGTGAGGATGAATCAAATGGAAGCTTTCATAGACAGCATGCTGCAACTGATCACACAGACTTCGACCAACCTGCCGCCGGACGTGCGGCGGGCGATGCAGCGCGCGATGGACGCCGAACAGGGCCGCTCGATGCAGGCGCTCAACGTCATCGCCACGAACATTGACATGGCCTGCACGAACGACGGCCCGATCTGTCAGGACACGGGCTGGCCGACTTTTGAAGTGCAGACCCCGGTCGGCGCCAATCAGATCGTGATGAGGCAGGAAATCAGAGCCGCGATTGCCGAAGCCACCAGGCTCGGCAAGCTGCGCACCAACTCAGTTGACTCACTGACCGGGGTCAACAGCAGTGACAACCTCGGCCCCGGCACGCCGACGGTGCATTTCTCGCAGTGGGAAAATGACGACGAGGTCGAAGTCAAACTGCTGCTCAAGGGCGGCGGCTGCGAGAACAAGAACATCCAGTATTCGCTGCCGACTGAATTGCCGCACCTCGGCAAAGCCGGGCGCGACCTCGACGGCATCCGCAAATGCCTGCTGCACGCCGTCTGGCAGGCCCAGGGGCAGGGTTGCAGCGCCGGGGCCATTGGCGTCTGCATCGGCGGCGACCGCGCCTCGGGCTACCTGCACGCGAAGGAACAACTCTTCCGCACGCTCGACGACGTGAACCCGAATCCGGAACTGGCGAAGCTTGAGGATTACATCATGCAGACCTCCAACACGCTCGGCATCGGGACGATGGGCTTTGGCGGCGGAGTGACGCTGATCGGCTGCAAGGTCGGCGCGCTCAACCGCCTGCCCGCGAGCTTCTTCGTCTCGGTGGCGTATGACTGCTGGGCCTTTCGCAGGCTCGGCGTGATCCTCGACGTGCGGACGGGCGCAATCAAACGCTGGCTCTATCGCGACGAAAAAGAGCCGGCGATCACGATGACCCGTGGGGGCGGCTTCGTGCGCACCGGCAATGAAAAAGTCCTGCGCGCGCCGCTCACTGAAGAGCAGGTGCGCGGGCTGAAGGTGGGCGAAATCGTGCTGATTTCGGGGGAAATGTACACGGGCCGCGACGCCGTTCACGCTCACCTGATGAAGCACGATCCGCCCGTGAATATGCAGGGTTCAGTACTCTATCACTGCGGCCCCGTCGTACTGAAGAATGGTCATTACAAAATCATGGCCGCCGGGCCGACGACCAGCATTCGCGAGGAGCCTTACCAGGGCGACATCATCAAACGCTACGGCGTGCGCGCCGTCGTCGGCAAGGGCGGGATGGGCGCGAAGACTCTGGCGGCGATGAAGGATTTCGGCGCGGTTTACCTGAACGCCATCGGCGGCGCGGCGCAGTATTACGCCAAATGCATTGACGAAGTGCTGGGCGTGAACCTGCTCGAATTCGGCATCCCCGAAGCGATGTGGCACCTGCGCGTGACCGACTTCCCGGCAATTGTGACAATGGACGCGCACGGCAACTCGCTGCACGCGGATGTCGAGAAAGCTTCGGCGGCGGTGCTGGCCACTCTGGCCGAGCCGGTGTTCTGAAGGAGAAAAGTTTATGTGGGGCGAAAATAAACAGCGCCTGTTCGATGCCCTGCGCGGGCGGGAAAAACAGGGGCGCTGACTGATGAAGAACGCCAGACCCTTGATCAACTGCTGACGGAATTCGATCAGGAAGAAGAAGCAGCGCTCCGCCAGCGCTCATTCTCCCTGGGGGATGGAAGTCAAAGCTGAATACCCGGGCTGGTCAGGTCCTGTTTATTTGTTTGTCGGTTAACATGCATTACCACGACAGCATAAGGCAGATGCAATATTGATCAAAGCCGGCAGAGGGCAAAAGCAGAAAGCAGGGCACCGATCACTACATCACTCTCTCGCCCGCCTCTTTCGGCTCGACCATGACGGTTTTGAATGACGACAGCCTGACCTGCCCGGGCGCGAAGCCTTTCGGCTTGGTGACGAATTTGCGCTCGCAGTAATTGACCGCGACCTTCGCCGACTGGCGCGCCTGGCTGAATTTGGCGGCGAGCTGCGCGGCCTCGGTGATTGATCGCGGCGGGATTTCGCGGCGCTGCGGGTTGCGCAACACGACGTGTGAACCGGGGTAATCCGCCGCGTGAAACCACAAGTCAGACGACCGGGCCACGCGGAAGGTGAGCCGGTCGTTATCGCTGCTGCTGCGTCCGACCAGGATTTCGTAACCGTCGCTGGAACGATAGCGGCGCACGCCGCTGAGCGGCTCTTCCTTTGCTTTCCTGCCGGCACGTTGCGGAGGGGCTTTTGACTGCCTGGTGTCTGGCGACTGCCCTTCAGCGAAAGCCGACAGCTGCTCGCGGGTGGTGATCGTGGCGAGTTGCGCCGTCGCCTGTTCAAGTCGCGCGACTTCACGCTCGACGCCCGGCAGTCTTTCGTTGATGGCCTCGATCCCGTGCCTCGCCTTGCGCGCGAGCCTGAAGTAATGCTCGGCGGCCTCCTTCGCGTCGGGCTTTCCGGCGGCGGGGATTTCGATTGCCCGCTGCTCCGGGTCGTAATAGTCAGTGACCTGAAACCCGCGTTCCGTCTTCACCGCCTGATGAATGTTGGCGAGCAGCAGTTCGCCGTACCGCTGGTGCGCGGCGGCATTCGCGTAGCCGTCGCGCTCGCGTTTGAGGTTCGCAATCAGAGCCTTCTGTTTTTTGAGCCTCGCCCCGAGCGATGATTCCAGCTGCTGGCGCGCGGCCAGAAAGCCGCGGCGCTCCTCAAGCAGGGTGAAGTAAGCGTCGGCGGCTTCATTGACCGTCGGGAAATCCTTCACCGCCTGACCGCGCAGGTGATCGAGCGCGATTGGCGCGAGCGCGAGTGACACACCAGCCCGCGCGATTTCACTTCTGATTTCATCCAGCGGCGCAGAAGAATAAAGCGACGCCCGGGGCGGCTGGTCGAATAATTCACTGAGCAGATTTTGCAGTGCGACTCCCGGCGCAGTTGCCTCGGCGCGTTTCTTCAGTTCGCGGGCGAACAGCGGGTCAAAGCCGATCAGGTCTCGCCGCGCGGCTTCGGCGACATCGCCGCCCCTGAGCGCGATGATTTCATTCAGTCTCTCTTCCGTACAGTCGAAGGGATCAATTTTGCCGGCGGGCGGGGCGGGCTCGCGGTAAGTCGTCAGAGGTTCGGCGCGTTCACGCAGCGTCGCCAGCACGCGATCCTGTTCGAGCAGGAAAACATTCGCCGCGCGCCCGATCAGTTCGACGACCAGCGACCGTTGCACGACCCGCCCATCGTCGCGCCGATCTCCCGCCTCTTCGTCTTCATCACTCTCGAACGCCTCAAAATCAAAGCGCACGACGCGGTCGTAGCCGGGCTTTTCGAGCGCGGTCAGTTTCGCGCCGCCCAGGTACTTTCTGAGCAGGGAGGCGAAGGCCGTATCCGCCCGCGCCTCGGTCCCCATCCGCCGCGCGTCGCGCCCGGTCAGGTAAAGCGCGAGCCGTTGCGGGTCGGTCGAAATCATCAGCCAGCGCCCGTCGCGCAGGCGAAAGTCGAGCGCGAGGTCGGTCACGCCGAGCTGATACGCCCGGCCGAGCCGCTGCCCCGTCAGCATCCGTTGTAACTCATTCGTGATTACCTGAAGCGTGAAGTTCTCCATAACGCGCAAGAGCAACGGGGAGACGAGGGGGACAGGGGGAGGGGGAGAAAGGGGGAAGAGGAGACGGGACGACAAGTCAGTAGCGCCATCATCGCCCAGTCTCCCACTCTCCTTTTCTCCCCCTCCCCTTGTCCCCCGCTCCCCCCCTCACAACTTACTGCCGCACGACTGCCGTGCCGGAGAACTGATCGGAAAGGCTCTGTTGTTCGGCGCTGAGCGCAATGACAAGGACATTCAGTGGGATGAAAACGAGCGAGAGGACTGCGCCGGCCGCGCGCCGGATGCTCTGACTGAGCGAAGGCTGTTCACTCTCATTCATCGCGTCGGCGACGCGAATCCTGAAGACTGCCATCCCGCAGGTGCGCCCGGCAATCGCGACCGTCAGCAGGTAATAGATGAACGTCATCACCAGCGCCAGCGCGGAGAGCGCGTAAAACGAGCTGCGGTTGAAGTCCGCATTGAACAGCGTGAAGGCCGTGAAGAATGGGAGGAATGAGAAGGCGATGACTTCGAGGTCAATGATGAAGGCGGCCACTCGCGCCAGAACAGGCGCCCTGCCCGAACTGTAATGCGGCAGCATCATCCAGTCACCGGCTGCTGCGGCAGTAGTTCCCGCCGCCTCGCTAATGACTTCTTCGCCGGCCGATTGATCGCAATCCGCGAGGGGCTCTGCGATTTCAACCGTGCTGCCGGGCGTGTCGGACGGTGATTCAACTTCAATTGCCACGCCCGCCGCAACGACGGCCTCACCCGGCCCGCCGTCCGGTGTGGCCTCGGTCTTCTCCGCCGGAGAGAGTGCGGGAGCCGCCGCCGGCCCAGCCAAATCCATGACACTCGTCCCAGTGGCTGATGAAAAAGGTCGTGACGCAGGAGGCTCGGGGACGGGCGTCTTCTGTGCCATTACGGGCGCGGGCGGGGCCTCGTGCCTCGCCGGCTCCTCATCATACTCAAGCGCGCGCGCGGTGGCCTGTGCCGCCGCACTCTGGCCGAGCGATGACGGCCTCACCGCCGGAGTAACACCGCGGCGAAGGCGCCTGACTGCCGCTTCGACAATCGGGTTAAGGTCGGCGGAATCGCGGGATTCAGTGCGCGCCGCGGTGGCTTCATCCTTGCGCTGCTCGCGAAGCTGGCGGACTTTTTCATGCACCTGCCTGCGCCACGGAGGCAGATCGCCGGCGTCCGGCTCGACCGCCGCGGCCTTCTCGGCGCTGGTGGGGAACCTGATCAGAGTCGCATCCGCGGCCTTGCGCGCCGCCGTGCGTTTCCCGTTGACCGGGCGTGGCGTGTTCAGCACCTGGTTCCGTTTCCTGTGCCACCCGCTGATGCCCTGCAGGGCGTTATTGAATCCACAGTTCCGACAGATTACTGCGGCACCCGGCAACACCTGTTCACACTTTTCACAGTTCATTGGCAGTCCAATGCGCGCGGTTTACTTGAAGAAGTACGGGGAACCTCTCATCTCGAAAGCCACGGCTGAATCCGGACAGTCCCGTGAGGACTCCGGTTAATCCACTTGATGAGGTGATGAACGATAAACTGCTCGAAAGCGCGGCGATACTAGCAGAGGCCGCCCGAAGTGGTCAAGAAAGGGAAACCGCAATTAAGAGAAGTCGGCGAAAAAAAAAGCCCAGGATAATGGGGAGAGGCGAAAGTGAAAAGTAGAAAGCAGGAAGTTAAAAGGTGCAGGCAGATCGCGGACACGATTTGACTGACCGGATGCTTCCTGCTTCCGCTCTCCGGTTTTATTCGGATTGCTGGAGCGCACGCTCGACGCTGTCGCGCAGGGTCATCCGAATAGTCTGCGGGTTCATACCGTGAATCCATTTCACCAGTTTCCCGCTGCGGTCGAAAACGAAAGTCTGCGGGATGGAGCCGCGCGGGTCGTTGCCATTGAAGGAATTGAACATGCCCATCGAAGAGAAGCCGAGCCGGTAATTGATGTTCATCTCTTTGGCAAACTGGCGGACCTTGTCGGCATCGGCCTGCGGGTCTTCGAGCGACAGCCCGATGACTTCCACGCCCTTGTCCTTGTACTCTCTCTGAAGCTCGACCAGATGCGGGATTTCGAGCCGGCACGGGCCGCACCACGTGGCCCAGAAGTCGAAGACGATGACCTTGTTCTGCGAGGTCAGTTCGGCCAGTTTGACCTGCGGCGCGTCGAGCATCGTGATGTTGAAATCGCCGAGCTGGACCGGTTTGCCGGCAGCTGGTTTGTTCTCATCCTGCGAAATCACGCTCTCCTTCGAGCAGGAAGAGGGCAATGCGGCGAGGGCGAGAATGACTGCCAGGCTGAATGCCTGAGCGATGGCTCTGATGGTCGGGTGAGGATTATGTTTCCTGAAAATCATGCCGATGATTCCCCTTTGAGATGATGTTTGCGGGCGCGCGGCTTATGATAGCCCGCCGCACCGTGTCGTGACAACGATCACTTCAGCAGGAGCGACTGCTTCCCCTCCGCCGAATTACGCTTGAGCGCCGCCTCAACCGCCTCGGTCAGAACGTACGGGATCAGCTTCGCGTTATACCCGACGATCCGCCTGACGAGCGTGCCGTCGCCGCCATAAATGAGAGTCTGCGGGAGCGCCGTGCGCGTGCCGCCGGTCAGCCCGTAATACAGCTCGCGCGGGGCGAAAGCGATCTGGTAGTTGATGCCGAGCTTTTTCGCGAACTCCCTGACCTTCTCCGCATCATCCGCCGGGTCTTCGATGGTCAGCCCGATGACGACCAGCTTCCGTTCGCGATACTTATTTGCCAGTTCGATCAAGTGCGGGATTTCGAGCCGGCACGGGCCGCACCACGTGGCCCAGAAATCAATCAGCACGGGCTGATTCCGGCCCAGCAGCGTCGCCAGCTTAACGCGCTTCCCGTCGGTGGTCTGCACATCATAATCTTCGGCGATGATCGAGCCGAGCTTCGGTGAACCAGTCTGCCCTGCCTGCGCCGTTAGTCTGGAATTATCCGGCACGGACGAGAGCGCCAGCAGCAGCGTGACGGAAGGCAGAATGGCGCGGCGGATGAACGAAATGAACTTCTGAGATGTCATAGGCGATTGATCTTATGAACAGTTGGTTTTTCAGCAGGGCGGCAGGCAGTATACACGATCATCGTCGCGTCCGCCCATCATTCGGGAGGGTGATCAGCGCCTGCGCTGCCTCGTGTTCTGATTGAACTGCGGGATCAGTGCGCCCGCGCCGAGCCGCATGATTTCGGCCCGCTGCGCCGCGACGAGGTGTGATTGCACCAGACTGCGCAGCCGCTCGCTGCGATCCGCGGTCAGATGATTGATGAGTACGAGCATGCGATGCCACGAACTTTCAAGCTCATCCGCCAGCCGCGAAATCTGCGTGATGTCGTAAGGCACGGCGACCGCTTCGACGCCGAGGCGCGCGAACACGGCCAGGTAACGGGCCGTCGCGAAATCGGGGCAGAGCAGCCGGCGGTTGCCGATCTTGAGTTCAATGCCGAGCAGCGTGTGCTGGACTTCGACCGGGACTTTTTTCGGCGGCGCCTTCAACTCGTAGCGGCGCGTGCGAATCGTCAGAATGCGATTCTGGTAAATCGTGGCGAGGTCCTGTTCACCCATCATCCGCCTGATTTCCGCCACGATGTCATCGGCGCGCACCGTGCGCGGGTGGGCGCGGAATTTTTCAGTAATGTCTGCGATTTCAGTCATGTCAGTGATCGTTGCCTGACCGCTCAGAAACAATTGAGCAGATGCTTCAGGTTTTTCTCAATGTTGTGGGCGCCGATTACCACCTTGTGGCAAGGGCCGGATGCAATCGCAGGGCGCTCACCATTTGTGTAATACACCAAAGCTGGAATGTTTGTGATCTTATGGTCGCTGGCGAGCTGCCAGAATTCCTCAAGATCAACATCCACTGATCCAATGGCTACAGTTTCCCTGCAAGCAGGCGCAATTTCCTGAAGCTTTTCTTTAACAATATCGTCGTAGCGATTCCAACTTGCCCGGAAATGAACCAGCACAACCGGCTTGGATCTTGTGAAAGCTGGATACGTGTCTATGTTCAGTGGAACAATCATTGCCCCGCCTCACATTGCGTGCGGCTTACCACTGTCCGCGTGCTTTTTCCGAACCGTGCCTTATGGCTTAAGAAGGCGCGAAGCCGCAAAGAATTTATCAGTCTCTTTGCGGCTTTGCGCCTTTGCATAAATTGTGAAGTTCGCAGCGGCTGTTACTTAACGCTGAATACTTGTGCGGCGCGCGGCTGTCCACTGTCGAGCAGCCCGAAGACGCCGTTCGGCAGAATGCCAAGGTAGAAAGTCGCGATCAGCGTGATCGCCAGCGCGACCGCGACCGGGACGCTGACGCGCGGCTTGACGAACCTCTCGGGCGCGGGCCGGAAGAACATCACGACCAGCGGGTAGAGGTAATAATAAATCGAAATGATGCTGTTGATGATGGCGGCGACGACCAGCCAGTGCAGATTCGGCGCGTTGTTCCAGGCTTCCTTGAAGACGAAGAACTTGCCCATAAACCCCGCGGTCGGCGGGATGCCCGCGAGACTGAGCAGAAAGACCGCGAGCAGAAAGCTCAGGCCCGGGGCCTCAAACCCGATCCCGGCGTAATCGGCGATCATCGTCTTCTCGTCGCCGGCGCGCGCGAGCATCTGGATCACGGTGAAGGCGCCGAGGTTCATCACCGTGTAAGTCAGCATATAAAACGCGACCGGCCCCCAGTCGCCGGTGACGAACCCGACCAGCGCGTAACCCGCATGCGCGATTGACGAGTAGGCGAGCATGCGCTTGATGTTTCTCTGATTGAGCGCGATCACGTTGCCGACCGTCATCGTGATCACGGCGATGATCGCGAGCGCGGCGACCCACCTCGATTGCAGGCCGAGCCCGGCGGCGCTGGCCGGGGCGTTGAAGCCGGAAGTGAAGACCCGCAGGAAGGCGGCAAAGACTGCTGCTTTCGGCCCCGTCGCCATAAACGCGGTGACGAGCGTCGGCGCGCCCTCGTAAACGTCCGGCGTCCACAGGTGGAACGGCGCGCTGCCGATCTTGAAGGCGAAGCCGATGAACATCATCGCCGCGCCGATCAGCAGCAGTTGCGGGAAGGGCATCTGCCCGGTCGCAATCGCCTGCCGGATATGCTCAATGTTGGTCGTCGCGGTCGCGCCGTAAATCAGCGTCATCCCGTAGAGCAGGAATGCCGTCGAGAACGAGCCGAGCAGGAAGTATTTCAGCGACGATTCGTTGGCGCGCAGGTCAGTCCGCCGGTACCCGGCCATGACGTAAGAAGTGATCGAGGAGATTTCGAGCCCCAAAAAGATCGTCACCAGATCGCCCGCCGCCGCCATAATCAGCATCCCGCAGGTGCCGAACATGAGCAGCGAAAAGAATTCGCCCGGCGGCAGCGCCTCGTCTTTCAGAAACTGGAGCGCGACCAGCACGGCGATGATGGCCGACAGGACCGCGATGCCCGAAAAGAACAGGCGCAGGTGGTCGGTCACAATCATGCCGGAAAACGAACTGCCCGGGGGCTCAGCCCACAGCCCGACGATGGCGGCGAGCGCCCCGCCCAGTCCGACGAGCGCGAGCGTGGCGTTGGCCCGCCGCGCGCCCCGTTTTGAAAAAGCATCCACCATCATAATCACCACCCCGACGACGGAGGTGATCGTTTCCGGCAGGATCGAGTAGTAATCGAGGCCGAGTTGGTCGAGTCGCAGTTGCATAATGTTAATTGCCTGATTGAGCAGTCAGCCCCTCAGCAGACTTGATTTGTTGAAGCCCGAAAGTTCGCCTATTTTGCCACCCGCTCAGTTTTCCCTCTGTCAGGAACGACTATCTGCCTCACGCCGTCCACGGTCTTGTCGCTGGCTCTGAGGAAGAGCATCGGCGCGACGCCCATCACCATTGCCATCACGACGAGCGGGATGAGCGCGACCTTCTCGCGCAGATCCATATCCTCAAGCTCCTGATTCTCCTTCTTCGTCGTTTCGCCGAACAACACGCGCTGGAGCATCCAGAGCAGGTAGACCGCCGACAGGATCACGCCCGTTGCGCCCAGCACCGCGAATGTCCTCGCATGCGGCACGACTGTCGAAGAGAAAGTCCCGAGCAGAATCAGGAACTCGCCGATGAAGCCGTTGAGCAGGGGCAGCCCCAGACTTGAGAGCGAGATGATCAGGAACATCGTCGAGTATTGCGGCATCGGCGTCGCCACCCCGCCGAACTCTTCGATCAATCGGGTGTGTCGGCGCTCGTAGATGATGCCGACGCAGAGAAAAAGCGCGCCGGTTGAAATGCCGTGATTGAGCATCTGATAGAGCGCGCCCTGCATCCCCTGCTGCGTGAAGGAGAAGATGCCCATCACGACGAAAGCCATGTGGCTCACTGACGAGTAAGCCACCAGCTTCTTCATGTCGGGCTGCACCATCGCGACCAGCGCGCCGTAAATAATGCCGATGACGCACAGCACCATCACCCATGTCGCGGCGTCGCGCGAAATCTGCGGAAAGAACGGCAGGTTGAAGCGCATCAGGCCGTAAGTCCCCATCTTCAACAGCACGCCGGCCAGGATGATCGAGCCGGCGGTCGGCGCTTCGACGTGCGCGTCCGGCAGCCACGTGTGCAGCGGCCAGAGCGGCACCTTGATGAAGAACGCCAGCGCAAACGCCCCCCACAACAGATACTGCGCGGCGTGCGAAACGTTCTGGAGTCTGGCGGGGAGATTTTTTGTGATCTCGACGATGTCGAAAGTCGTGCTGCCGTTGATCTGATAGACCGCGATGATCGCGACGAGCATGAGCAGGCTGCCGACGACCGTGTAGATGAAGAACTTGATCGCCGCGTAAATGCGCCGCTCGCCGCCCCACACGCCGATCAGGAAATACATCGGGATCAGCGTGATCTCGAAGAAGAGATAAAACAGGAACATGTCGAGCGAGACGAACACGCCGAGCATCCCCGTTTCGAGGATGAGCATGAAGATCATGTACTCGCGCACCCGCTTCGTGATGTGCCAGCTCGCCAGCACCGAGACCGGCATGAGCAGCGTCGTCAGCGGCACGAGCCACAGACTGATGCCGTCCACGCCGACGTAATAGCTCACGCCGAGAGACTCGATCCAGGGAACTTTGGTGGCAAGCTGCGGCCCGGCAACGGACGCGTCGTAGCCGCTGAAAATGCCCAGCGACGCGATGAACGTCGCCACCGTGAAGAGCAGGGTGATCCAGCGGTAAGGGTTCACCTGCTCCGCGCCCTCGCGTGACTGGAGGAGGCTGTAGAGTACCAGCACGACGGCGCCGATGGCCGGCAGAAAGGTGATGACCGTGACGATTGAGTTCATATGATAGCTGTCAGCGATCAGCGATCAGCGATCAGCGGTCAGCGGTCAGCAAAAACTTCCGGCTGACTGCTGATCGCTGACCGCTGACTGCTTCTGCTTATCTGAATGCAAAATAACCGATGACCGCGATGGCGCCAATCAGGATGATGGCGGCATAGCTGCGGGCGAACCCGGTCTGCATAAGACGCAGCCCCGAGCCGACGCCGCTCATCAGCCGCGCCAGCCCGTTGACGATGCCGTCAATGATCAGCACGTCAACGAACTTCCACAGCACCCACTTCGACGTGCCGTGAATCGGGTTGATGATCGCGGCGTTGTAGACTTCGTCCACGTAGTATTTGTTTTCGAGCAGCTTCGGCATCGGCTTGAGCGGGTTCTTGTTCCAGATCATAAAGCCGAGGCCGATGCCGCCCAGACCGAGTATGACCGAAAGAATCGTCAACCCTATTTCAGTGCCGGTGTCGTGATGCTCTTCAGTCCTGGCTTCGACAGCGCCTGCTGCCGCGCCATGTCCTTCGGCTGCCGGTGCGGCAACTCTGATTTCAGCATGTCCGGCCTGACCGTAGGCAGGAGCCTGAGCAATTGCAGGTTCAAGGAAATGCTCGAAGCGATTAGCTCCACCAAGTGCAGCAGGCACACCAATCCACCCGCCAACAACCGCCAGCACTGCCAGCACAACCAGTGGAATCCACATTGACGCCGGTGATTCGTGGGGCCTGCCGTGCCCGTGATCATCGCCGTGAGCTTCGTGGCCATGATGCGCCTCGTGTCCCTGACCGAAACGCTCCCGGCCCCAGAAGGTCATCACCATCATGCGGGTCATATACACCGCGGTCATCAGCGCCGTCAGCGCGGCAATGCCCCAGAAGACTTTGCCCCAGGGACCGGGCAGGGCTTCGGTTGAAAAAGCCCGCCACAGAATTTCGTCCTTGCTGAAGAAGCCAGAGAGCAGCGGGAAGCCGCTGATCGCCAGCCAGCCAGCCATCATCGTGATCCAGGTGATCGGCATATATTTCCTGAGGCCGCCCATCCGGCGGATGTCCTGCTCATCATGCATGCCGTGGATCACCGAGCCGGAGCCGAGGAAAAGCAGCGCCTTGAAGAAGGCGTGCGTCATCACATGAAAGATGCCCGCGATGAATGCGCCGACGCCGCAGGCCAGGAACATATAGCCGAGCTGCGAAACGGTCGAGTAAGCCAGAACTTTCTTGATGTCGTTCTGCGCCAGACCGATTGTGGCCGCAAAGAGCGCCGTCAGCGCCCCAATCAGCGCGACGACAAACATGGCGGTCGGCGATTTGACGAAGATGAAGCTGCACCGCGCGGTCAGGTAAACGCCCGCCGTGACCATCGTCGCCGCGTGGATCAGCGCCGACACCGGGGTCGGGCCGGCCATCGCGTCCGGCAGCCAGACATACAATGGAATCTGAGCGCTCTTGCCCGTCGCGCCGACGAACAGCAGCAGCGCAATCGCCGTCATTACCGTGTCCGCAGGATGGGCCTTCGCCAGATCCAGCAAGCCTGCCGTACTGCCTTTGGCCACAAAGCTGATCGTGCCGAAAGTCGTGAAGATCAGGAACACCCCGATCATATAACCGAAGTCGCCGATGCGATTCGTGATGAATGCCTTCTTCGCCGCGTCGCCCGCCTCCTTCTTCCGAATGTAATAGCCGATCAGCAGGTACGAACACAGCCCCACGCCTTCCCAGCCAACAAAGAGCAGCAGCAGGTTGTCGGCCAGCACCAGCGTCAGCATCATGAACATAAACAGGTTCAGGTACGCGAAGAACCGGTAAAAGCCCGGATCGCCGTGCATATAGCCCGTCGCGTAAACGTGAATCAGAAAGCCGACGCCGGTGACGAACAGGATGTAGATGCCGGAAAGCGGGTCGAGCAGGTAGGCGAAGTCGGCCTGAAAATTGCCGACCCTGATCCAGGTGAAGAAGGGGTCGGTCAGACGGCGCTGGTCTTCCGGAAGTGGTAAGAGCTTCGCGAAGAAAACGTAGAAGGCCAGAACGGTGGAGACGGCGACCGAGCCGCAGGCCACCAGGCTGACGAGTTTTTCGCCGAGCTTTTTGCCGAACAGTCCGCAGATCGCCGCGCCGACGAGCGGTGCGAGGGTGATCCATTTAAGCATAGTGCAGGATTCAGGATATGGGATTTAGGATTTAGGTACTGATCGTCAGGCCGGTTACTGAATCCTGACTCCTAATTCCTAAATCCTGCTTTCACAGTTTCAGAATGTCCGCGTCGTCCACGTTGAGCGTCTCGCGGTTGCGGAACAGGGTGATGATGATTGCCAGACCGACGGCAGCCTCGGCCGCGGCGACGGCCATCACGATGAAGACGAACAACTGGCCGGTGTTGCTGCCCAGATAGCGCGAGAACGTGATCAGCGACAGGTTGACGGCGTTGAGCATCAGCTCGATGCACATAAAGAGCGAGATGATGTTGCGCTGAATGATGACGCCGATCACTCCGACGGTGAAGAGCAGCGCGCTGAGGGCCAGATAATATTGAATTGGGACCATAACTTTATCCGGGAAGCGCAGGCGTCGGGGCCTGCTTTGATTTCAATGACTACAAACCTGCCTTTGCCCCGGGGACGGCCACGCCCGGCAGCGCCCGCCCCGCGCTTACTTCGAATCCGTCGTCGCTGCCCGGCCGCCAGCCCTCCGCTGGGCCAGGAACAGTGAGCCGACAATCGCCATCAGGATCAGGACTGACGTGGCCTCGAACGGGAACAGGTAATCGGTAAACATGCCGGAGCCGATTGACTCGGCTGTGCCCACCTGTTCCGCTGCCGGGGCCGCCGGATTGACCGCCGGCGGCACTTTATTGGGCAGAGCGTTGATCACCGTCAGCACCTGACCGAGCAGCGCGACGAACAGCGGCACGGCGAGCCAGCCCAGATACTTCGCCCGGTCGAGCTTCGCCTCTTCGGTGCGCACGTTGAGCAGCATGATCACGAAGACGAACAGCACCATGATCGCGCCGGCGTAGACGATCACCTGCATCGCGCCGATGAACTGCGCGCCCAGGGTCAGGAACAGCCCGGCCAGCGCGCACATCACCGCGACCAGCGAGATCGCGCTGTAAATCGGGTTGCGGTGGAGGATCACGTTGAATGCGCCGACGACGGCCACGAGCGCGAGAAAGAGAAAGATGATAATCATTGTAGTCAGCAGTCGGTGATCAGCAGCCGGCAGTCAGCGGGACATCGAACGCAGGACCGGTGACTGCCGACAACAGAGTCAGGCGAAGAACAGGCCGGCGACCGCCGCGAGAATGATGTTCAGCAGCGCGACCGGCATCAGGAATTTCCAGCCGAAATTCATCAACTGGTCGTAGCGGAACCGCGGCAGCGTCCCGCGCAGCCAGATGTACAGGAACAGGAAGAAGAAGACCTTGGCGACGAAATAAAACGGCCCGAGAAGCGGAATGTCCTGAACGAAAGGCCCGTTCCACCCGCCGAGGAACATCACCGTCGCCAGCACCGAGACGGTCGTCATGTTCGTGTACTCGGCCATAAAGAACATGGCGAATTTCAGCGCGCTGTATTCGGTGTGGAATCCGGCGACGAGTTCGGTCTCAGCTTCCGGCAGATCGAACGGCACGCGGTTCGTTTCCGCAATCGCGCTGATCAGGTAGGTCAGGAAAGCAATCGCGCCGACCGGGAGCCAGTAAAATATATTCCACTTGGGAATGATCCCCCAGCCGCCAATCGAGAAAAAATATCCTGCCTGCTGATTTGTGATCTTCACCAGATCGAGCGAACTGTTCATCAGCATGACCGGGATCAGCGAGAGGCCCAGAGCCAGTTCATAGCTGACGAGCTGCGCCGAGGAGCGCAGGCCGCCGAGCAGGCTGTATTTTGAATTCGACGCCCAGCCCGCCAGCACGATCCCGTAAACGCCGATGCCCGTGATCGCCAGCACGTAGAGCAGCCCGACGTTGAAGTTCGTGACGTACAGACTCATCGTGCTGAGATTGAGGTCAACGCCGAGCAGCGAACGGCCAGCCGCATTGATCGTCGCAGCGAACGGGATCGGGACTTTATCGCCGAAGGGGTAGACGATCATCGCCATAAAGGCCGTGACCAGGCCCACGGCCGGCGCCATGATGTAGAGCCACCTGTTGACATGCAGCGGGATGATGTCTTCCTTGAAGATGAACTTGAGCCCGTCGGCCAGCGATTGCAGCAGCCCGAACGGCCCGACGCGGTTCGGCCCGAGGCGCATCTGAATGACCGCGAGCAGCCGCCGCTCGGCCCACACCATCAGGATGAGCAGCACCTGAAGCAGGGTGAAGATGATGACGATCTTGATCAGCGCTCCGACGATGAATTGAATGATTTGCTGGTCCGGCATGGTGTGGGTTTGTGCTTTGGAAAAATATTTCAGGCAAATATTTCAGCGATCCGGCAACGGAAACCGGGGACTATCTTTTGATCTTCCAGTTCATCATTGACGGTTAGTGTAGTGGCTTCCGTCAGTGAATGATGAATCGTGACGGTGCGCCGTTTCGGATTGGCGACCCAGACGGCACGGGTTCCCGCCTCCGGCCATTCGGCGACCTTGTCGTCCACTTCAGTAAAGGTATCGCCCGGCGAGACGACTTCGATTGCCAGGTCGGGGGCTCCGGGGAAAAAGGCTTTGGGCCGGTCCTGCCCCTGAAGTCGTTCACGAGTCACAAATGCAAGATCAGGGGCACGCACTGTGTCCGGGTCGCTGGCGATTCTGAAGCCGGTTTCAGCGCCGCAAACTACACCGAGATTGTTAATGTCAACATGCTGGGCGAGCCGCCAGCCCGGCCGCATAATGACAACGCCGTGATCGAATCCCGCCGGTGACATTGTGATGAGTTCCCCCCTGATCAACTCATAGCGATTTTCGCCGCGTGGCAGCTTCAGGAGTTCCTCCGCGGTCATTAACTGAGTCGTCGTACTCATCCTTCACACTCCTCAGTTATGGCTGCCGCCTCTTCATCACGCAGGGAAGACGACAGGCGCGCTCTGCGCCTCTTCGCGTTCGACCTGATTGAGCGGCAGAACCTTCGAATACCTGGTGATCAGGGGGTAGCGGCGCTGCAACCTCGTTCCGGCCTTCGTCGCCAGATCGGAAGTGTCCACCTCGATGCCGCGGCTCGCGCGCGCCACTTCGCCGGCCAGCCGGTTTGTCACCTCGGCCTTGTTGACCTTTGCGGCATCTGGCTGCGCCTGTCTGACCTGTACTGCGCCTTCGTTGAAGAGCAGATTGTGTGACAGACCGGCGTAACCTTCAACCTTCTCGCTGATCTCGCGGAAGACGTTCTTCACCGCGCTCTGGAAACCGAAATCCCTGCCCATCAGTCTGGCGATCGTGTTGACGATCATCCAGTCGGGGCGCGCTTGTGCGACGGGCGGGATCGCGCGGCGCACGAGCTGCACCTGCGAGCCGTTATTGACCTGCGTCCCCTGCGATTCGGCGAAGCTGGTCGCGGGCAGCACGACGTGCGCGAGCGCGGCGGTCTCGGTCAGGAACATATCCTGCACGACTAGGAAATCGAGCTTCGCCAGCTGCGCCCTCGCGGCTGCCGGATCGTCGGCCTTGGCGACGACATCGTCACCGGCGACGTACAGGGCTTTGATCGAACCTCCAGCCGCCTTGAGCATTGCCTGCGCCGACAGGCCGCCGTTGAGTGAGCTGTCCATCCCCATCTGGAACGCGCCCATCGAATTCGCGTAACGCACGAGCGGCACGAATGAGAATTTCGTCGCCGTGACCGCCTTCTCTTCGCCCACGGCCAGCGTCGGGTGCGGCACGATCAGCAGGTAGGGGTTCTCGATGATCGAGGGCTTCGGCGCGGAGTTGGTCGAAACGGCCTGACGTTGCAACGCGTCAAGGTGCGCGGCCTTCGCCGATTTGGCCTTCTCGATGTCGGGCGTGGCCAGCGCGGTCTCGAATAATGACAGCGCTTCCGCGGCCGCGCCGCGCAGTTCGTCGCCGAAGACCACGATCACGCGCTCGCTGTTGAGGACGGTGTCGCGCAGGGCTTTGATGTCTTCAGACTTCGCGCCCGCCGCCTCGGCGACGCTGTTGATTCTGGTTTCGTCGAGCAGCGCCGCCACAATCGCGTTCTCGCTGCCTTCGCGCACGCGCACCGAGATCTCCGCCTGCCGCTCCAGCCGGCTCGGCATTGAATTGACGATCAGCAGTCGCGCCGATTTCTGACGCACCGCCCAGCGCAGCGAGAACGCCGTCAGCGGATTCTCCTCGTTCGGGTCGGAGCCGATGAGCAGGATCGTGTCGCCGTCCTGAATGTGCCGCTGCGTGGCAATCGTCGGCTGCCCATACTTGAAGAACGCGGCCAGATCAATTTCGTCATCGTCGTGATAGAACCCGGCGTTCTTCGTCTCAAGGACTTCGCCGGCAAATCTCCTGAGCGTCCACTGGTCTTCATTGAGCAGTCGCGCCGCGCTGACGACGCCGATTGAATTGCCGCCGCTCTGCTGTTTGATCGCGTCGAGCCTTTCGGCGACGTAACTGAGCGCGTCGTCCCAGGTGGTCGGGATCAGATGTTCGCCGCGCCGGATCATCGGACGGTCAACGCGCTCTTTGCTGTGGACGAAATCAATCGGGTAACGGCCGAGCGCGCAGAGGAAGTCGGGGTTAATCCCACCCGCCGTGCGCCCGCGCCCGTCGCGCGCGACCGAGCGGATCAGTTCCTCGCTCCGCGACCCGGCGAGCATCGAACACCCGTCCGAGCAGAAGTTACAAATCGTCGGCGTCTGCTTCAGATCCCAGGGGCGCGCGATGTATTTGTAAGGCACGTGCAGCAGCGTCCCGGTCGGGCAGACGTCCACGCAGTTGCCGCAATCCGAACACTCGACCCAGCCGGTGAATGAGCTGATCAGGGTGTGTGAGCCGCGGTTGATCGCCGTGATCGCGAATTCGTCCATCCACTCCTCGCACACGCGCGTGCAGCGTTTGCAGGTGACGCAGCGCTGCGGGTCGTTGTAGATGAACGGGGCGATCTGGCGTTCGAGCGTCGGCTCCTTGTCGGCGTATTGCGACCGGATGCGGTCTTCGCCGAAGCCGTAAGTCTGATCCTGCAACTCGCACTCGCCCGCGCGGTCGCAGACGGGGCAGTCAACCGGGTGGTTCGAGAGCAGGAACTCGATCATCGCCGCGCGCACCGATTCAATCTCATCCGACTCGGTCGCCACGACCATCCCCTCGGTGACCGGCATCGTGCAGGCGGTTTGCAGTTTGGGGATTTTGGGATTGTCCACGCGCACGACGCACATGCGGCACGAGGCCTGCGGCGTCAGCCCGCGGAAGTGACAGAAGCGCGGCAGGTAGATCCCCGCCATCTCGCACGCCTCAATCAGAAGTTCGCCTTTCGGCGCTTCGACTTCCTGTCCGTTAATCGTGATTTTGACTGTTTCCATAGTGAGCGTTTGTATCGCTGATAAGCATCCCGGGCGGAGAGATCAGTTTTCCACCTTGACGCATCGCCCGAAAATTGAAGTCGCTGTCACCCAGCCGTTGATGCGGCCCCGATTGTTGCCAATCTGGAAGCGAGGCCCCTGGATCGCCTTGACCAGATGAAGGTATTCCCGGCCATTCACCTTGCACAGCACAATGTCACCGACCCTGACCGCCTCTGAGTCAACAGGCTCGACAGTACACAACTGCCCGGATTCGATCTTGCCGGACATCGAATTGCCGCGGGGGCGGAACGAAACAGTTTCACCGTTCTTCAGTCTGGCTATGTAGTGCGAAGCCCAGCCCATACAGAGCTTTTTCAGGCCGCTCTGGCCTGCGACGCCTGATCGTCCTGAAGGATGTGCAGCAGGATTCCCAGAATTTTATCCACTTGCGCAAGGTAGTAGAGACTTTTATCAACGAAAATGACGTCACTTTCGAGTTTCAGAAATCTCCACTCACTGCCGCTCGTGACCGCGCCGAAAATGGTCGTAACGCCGGTGGCTTCACGCTCATTGAAGAACCGCGCCGCCACCATTTCCGCCGCGCACTGGCCGAGGCCCGCAGAGATGTCTTCCTTCTTTGCTTCAACCACCATCAGGACTGGCGCAGTCATCTCGTAGATGTTTGATGAGCGCGAAAAGATGAAATCGCAGACCCCCTTCAAGTCCTTTTCCGGAACGACGTTGAATTCAATCCCGGAAAACAGACTGACGCGGTTCCGGGAAAGAACCTGCGCCTCGGCGAGAATCGGAGCGATGATGAATTCAGAGCGGGCTTTTTCAGTCCCAATAGACATCCCCAGCGGCCCGATACGCTCAAGCGCAGTCCTGAGAAATTCGCCGACAACGACCTCACTGACGGAGCTGAACAGATCTGTGATGGCGTTGGTCGTCAGCGAAAATGTCTGGCATACCTTGTTGAGTTTGAAATCGCCGTAAGCCATAGATCGCCTCCGACTAATCCGCCGCCTGAGCCTGCACTGTAGTGGTTCTGATCCTTCTCTCAAAATCCTCGCGGAACTTCTGGATCGCCGACTGAATCGGCATGGCTGCCGCGTCGCCGAGCGCACAGAAACTCTTGCCGAGAATCTTGTCGGCCAGGTCGTAGAGCAGTTCGACGTCGCCGGGTTTGCCCTCGTATTTGTTCATCCGGTCGAAGACTTTCATCAGCCAGCGCGTGCCTTCGCGGCAGGGCGTACACCAGCCGCAGGATTCGTGCTTGTAAAAGTGCGTGATGTTGCGCGTCGTCGCGAAAATATCGGTCGTCTCGTCCATCACGATCACGCCGCCTGAACCGAGCATCGAGCCGGCTGCCGCGACGGATTCGTAATCGAGGTTCACTTTCTCGCACTCCTCGGCATTCAGGATTGGTACGCTGGAGCCGCCGGGGATGACGGCTTTGAGCTTTTTGCCGCCGGCGATGCCGCCGCATTCCTTATTGATCAGGTCCATCAGCGGGTAGCCCATCGGGACTTCATAGTTGCCGGGGCGGGCCACGTGGCCACTGACGGTGTAGAGCTTCGTGCCGCCGCTCTTCTCGGTGCCGAGCGCCTTGTACCATTCGCCGCCGTTCAGGATGATCCAGGGGACGACCGCGAGCGTCTCGACGTTGTTGACGACCGTCGGGCCGCCGTACAGGCCGACGACGGCGGGGAAGGGCGGTTTCATGCGCGGGTGGCCGCGCTTGCCTTCAAGCGATTCGAGCAGCGCGGTCTCTTCGCCGCAGATGTACGCGCCCGCGCCGGTGTGGACGTACAAGTCGCAGTCGAAACCGGAGCCGAGAATGTTTTTGCCGAGATAGCCGCGTTCGTAAGCCTGCGCGATGGCCTTTTCGAGAATCTCCTTGATGTACCAGTACTCGCCGCGGATGTAGATGTAATTCGTCCGCGCGGTCAGCGCGTAGGCCGCGATGATCATCCCCTCAATCATCTGATGCGGGTCATAGCGCATCAGGTCGCGATCCTTGCCCGTGCCGGGCTCGGACTCATCGGCGTTGCAGACGACGTACTTCGGACGCTTGGAATCCTTCGGCACGAAGCTCCACTTCATCCCGGTCGGGAAGCCCGCGCCGCCGCGACCGCGCAATGCCGACTTCTTGACCTCTTCGGTGATCTGCTCAGGCTTGAACTCCTTCAGGGCCTTCGGCAGCGCCTGATAGCCGCCGGTTTTGATGTAAACGTCAATGTCACAGGCTTCGCCCCTGAGGTCGAATCTGGTCGTGAGAACTTTGGTCATAAGCTGTGATCCTGATTTCCGCGGATGAATGAAGGATTACTTTGATAAATCCGCAATGATCCTGTCCACCTGGTCGGTCGTGATCTTCTCGTGGTAATCGAAATTCACCTGAAGCACCGGCGCGAGGTCGCAATAGCCCAGACACTCGACCTCCTGCACGCAGAACCGTCCGTCAGACGTCGTCTCGCCCACGCCGACCTTCAGCTTCCCGCAGATGTGTTCAGTAATGCCCTCCGCCCCGGCCAGCAGGCAGGAGACCGTGCGGCAGACCTGAAGCTTGTATTTGCCAATTGGCTTGCGCGAATACATCGAGTAGAAGGTCACGACTTCTTCCACTTCGTTGACACGCATGTCGAGCCGCTCGGCCAGATACTTCACGTCCTCGTCGGTCACGTAGCCGTGTTCCTCCTGAGCGATGAACAGCGCAGGCAGAATCGCTGACCGCTTGATCGGGTAATGTGTCAGCAGTTCGTCAATCAGTTTCTCGTTTGCTTCACTGTACATAAGTGTAGGGATTCAGGAATCGGGATTTAGGATTTAGGGGCATCGAATCTGAATCCCGGATTTGTCAATATACCTGAATCCTGAATCCTGAATCCTAAATCCTGCTTTTACCTGTCTACGTCTCCAAGGACGATGTCAATGCTGCCGATGATGGCGATCACGTCGGCAATCAGCTGGCCCTCGGCCATCTTCGGCAGGGCCTGCAGGTTGGCGAAGGACGGGGCCTTCATGCGCACACGCCAGGGACGCTCCTTGCCGTCGCTGACGACGTAATAACCGAGTTCGCCGCGGGCCGATTCAATCGGGAAGTAGACTTCACCAATCGGAACCGTGAATCCTTCGGACGCAACCAGGAAGTGATGGATCATCACGTCAATGTGCTGCTTCATCAGGTCACGCGGCGGCAGTTTCAGTTTCGGGTGATCTGAGTTGACCGGGCCGGGCTTCAATCTGTCCATCGCCTGGCGGATGATCTTCAGACTCTCGACCATCTCATCCATCCGCACGCAGTACCGCGACCAGACGTCGCCGTCGTGGTAGACCGGGACGTTGAAGTCGTAGGCCTCATAGCCGGTGTACGGCTCGGTTTTGCGGATGTCCCAGCCGACCCCGCTGCCGCGCAGTGACGGCCCCGAGAGCCCCCACGCAATCGCATCGTCGGCAGAAATCCGCCCGACGCCTTTCAGCCGGTTCTGAAAAATCTTGTTGCCGGTGACCAGCGTGTTGGCCTCCTTGAGGAAGGCAGGGAAGCCGTCAACAAAATCCTTGAGCAGCGGGATGAAATTGCCGGGGAGGTCCGATTGCAGCCCGCCGATGCGGAAGTAGCTCTGGTGCAGGCGCGCGCCGGAAACGCACTCGTAAAGGTCGAGAATCTTTTCGCGCTGGACGAAGGCGTAAAAGAAAGCCGTCATGCCGCCCATATCCAGCGCGTGCGTGCCGTACCAGACGAGGTGCGAGGCGAGACGGTTGAGTTCGGTGAGCAGCACCCGGAGGACCTGAGCGCGTTCGGGCACTTCGATGCCGAGCAGCTTTTCGACGGCCAGCACGTAGCCCAGGTCGCAGCCCATCGAGTTCAGGTAATCCGCCCGGCAGGTGACCGTCACGACCTGCTGCCACTTCTCCTTCTCCATCGTCTTCTCGATGCCGGTGTGCAGGTAGCCGATGTCAGGTTTGGCGCTGACGACCGTTTCGCCGTCCAGCACGAGTTCCAGCCGCAGCACGCCGTGCGTCGAAGGGTGCTGCGGCCCCATCGAAAGGGTCATCTGCTGGTCGCCCAGCGGGTCGGGCTTGTCGAACGCCAGCACGGAGGAAGTAGGGACTTCAATCTCTTTGGTAGCCATAAACGTAGAGGAATTGAACAGCCTCAGTAGCCTTTGATCGGGAAATCCTTCCTTAACGGATGCCCTTCGTAATCGGCCGGCATCAGGATGCGGCGCGGGTCAGGATGATTGTCGAATTCGACGCCGTACATATCATAGACCTCCCGCTCGTGCCAGTCGGCTGAGGGCCACACCCCGCTGACCGTCGGCACGTGCGCGTCATCCTCGTTGAGGAAGACTTTGATCCGGAGGCGGTGATTGTGCGCGAGCGAATACAGATGATAGGCCACGGCGAAACGCGGTTCGGCGAATTCGCCCAGATCAACGCCGGACAGGTCGCTGAGGTAGTCGAATTTCAGCTTCGGCTCATCGCGCAGGAACGTCATCAGTTCGATCACGCCCTCGCGTTTTGCGATGACCGTGACTTCGCCGAGGGCTTCCTGAATATCTTCTATCGTGCCGGCGAATTGGGTGCGAATGAGAGACGCGTCTGCGTACCTTGAGGTTTGATTCGGCCCGCGCCGGATGGGGGCCGTGCCATCAGCTTTGTCCGGCTGATCATTGGTTGTAGTCATCGTTCGGGTTGTTTGAAGACTGATTGAGAATTGATCGGGAATTCAGTACGTTTCGGCCCGGATTCCCGTGGACTCTTTCAGGCGATCTTCTTTTCATCCTTCGCCGTCAGCACCGAATCACGCTGGATCTTTTCCTGAAGCTTCATGATCGCGTAAATCAGTCCTTCGGGACGCGGCGGGCAGCCGGGGACGAAAACGTCTACCGGCACGACTTTGTCCACGCCCTGAACGATGGCGTAGTTGTTGAATACGCCGCCCGCCGAAGCGCAGACGCCCATCGAAATGACCCACTTGGGCTCCGGCATCTGATCGTAGATCCGGCGCAGCACGGGGGCCATCTTGATCGAGACGCGACCGGCCACGATCATCAGATCCGCCTGGCGCGGGCTGGCGCGGAAAGCTTCCGCGCCGAAACGCGCGATGTCATGGCGCGCGGCAGTCATTGCCATCATTTCAATCGCACAGCAGGCCAGCCCGAAAGTCGCCGGCCAGATGCTCGATTTGCGTGACCAGTTGATCAGTGCGTCCAGCCGGGTCGTCAGGACGTCCGGCATAATCTCGCCGAGTTTTGATTCAAGACCCATAAGTTCCTCTCAGGGCAATCGTCGTGATCATTACCAATACGGATAATCAGCAGGAGGTCAATTCCTGTTCCACTCGAACAGGCCCTTCTTCCAGACGTAAATGTAACCAAGGATCAGCACTGCCAGAAAGATGATCATCTCGGTGAAGACAAAACCCGGTGAAAGCACTTTGGAAAGTGCCTTGAAGATGACCGCCCAGGGAACCAGAAAGACCGCTTCAATGTCGAACAGAATGAAGATCATCGCCACGAGGTAAAACTTGACCGAGAATCGCTGATGCGCCGACCCGACCGGATCCATGCCGCACTCATACGCCATCAGCTTTTCCCGCGTATCCCGGCGCCGCCCAAAGAAGCGGGAGATAATCAGATTGGTCACAGCAAAGCCGGCGAGGAAGACAAAAACGAGCAGAATTGGCAGGTATCTTTCCATTGCGCACCTTACGCTTGCCTGGTTTGTTCGAGCCTGTCTGTCGGTTGTTGTGATGACCTTTCAGCACAGAGACATTTCTGAAAGAGCGACAGGCCTGATCCTTGAAGCTGTTGATAGTAACGATTTTCTGCTACCAGAGGGGATTAGATTGAGAATAATAGTACAATCCTCGCTGTGCTGGCAAGGAAGCGACCGGTCAATTTTCACCGCCCGGATGAAAAAGTAGGGGAGAGATGACCGGAGGTGGAGTCGCTGTTATTTGTCCTCGGGTTACCGGCTGGCTGGCAGTGCTGACATGACAGAGGGCGGAGGAAAACCTGCAGGATATTTCAATGGCTGGTTCGGCTGTCCCCATTCAGATGGATGGCGACATCAGGCCCGGAATTCTGACTGATGACCTGTGGTCTGCCTTCTTCCGGGCCTGACTGAATATCTTCCCGCCATCTGGTTAATCAAGATCGTCGTCCGCTTCTGCAAACGCATTTCTGGACGGGCCGGGAACCAGGTCTACCGTCCGCCGGCGAGGGTACGGATCAGTCGCGCGGCGGCGTGGCACCGAATCCGTGCTGCGGCGGTCGGGAGTTCCGGGCATCGGGTGTCCAAGCGCCTCGGCCAGAATTCTGATCAGCTCCTGAGACAAAGTCCGATGCTGAAGCTGGGCACGCCGCTTGAGCGCTTCCTTCATCTCTGGTGGAACATAAGCACCGATCAGGACACCTTTTCGTTTCATAAGTTTTCCTTTCTGGTCAGAGGTTCAGTGGCTCAGATTGTTTCGGCTGCATCTGTCAGATGAAGATTAATTCCGAGACAAGTGTTAAAACACGGGCATTGTAGCACAGGGTTAAAAAAAGCCAAGTGCCATCAGACAGGTTCTCGGCTGTAGCCGGATGAATCATCCCCGGAGACCACAAGCAGGCTGCCTGCACAAGATAAAAGCTTGACAGTGTTTGTCATCGGGTGCTAAGTTTGCGCCGCTGGTCTTCACTGAATCCATTGGTTTAGCATTGATCAGCACCCGCTTCGGCTCGGCCTGCTTTCCTGTTTCTGAACAACTCTGAGGTGGATGAGACAAAGTACTGACATTCTGGACGAGCGCAGTCGCGAAATGCTGGCGCTCCTTGTTGAGACCCATGTCTCGACGGGGGAGCCTGTCGGCTCGCGGGTCATCTCCAGACTGTCGAAGGAAGGGTTGTCGGCGGCAACGGTGCGCAACGTAATGTCCGATCTGGAAGAAGCGGGTTACCTTGAACAACCCCACACTTCGGCGGGGCGGGTTCCCACCGACAAGTGTTACCGGTTTTACGTGGATCACATCATTGAAAACACCCGCCTCTCCGAGGCGGACGAAATGATGATCCGCCACTGGCTGCCCCGGCAGGAGTGGAGTAATCCGGAACGTCTGATGGCGCGCGCTTCCCACCTGCTTTCGCAGCTTTCGGATAATGTGGGGATCGTGATTGCGCCGAGTCCGTCTCAGGACGTGATCAAGCATATCGAGTTCGTGCGACTGAGTGACGGGCGCATTCTGGTCATTACGGTCTCGCGCACCGGGCTGGTGCAGGATCGGCTGGTGCGCGTGGATGAAGACTTCACCCAGGATGAACTGGATCGCACCGCCAGATACCTCAACGCCAGTTTCGGCGGGATGAGCCTCGCCGCCATCCGCGCGGAACTGCTCCGCCAGATATCGGAGGAAAAGGCGCTCTACGACCGCCTGCTTCAGAACGCGATCAAAATCTGTGAGCGCGGCTTCGGCGACAGTCAGGATCAGGATGCGGAGGCCGACGCGGAAGTTTTTGTTGAAGGCGCTTCCAACATCGTGACCAAGCCGGATTTCGCCGACGTCGGGCTGATGCGTGACCTGTTCCGCATCTTTGAGGAAAAAAGCCGCCTCGTCCGGCTGCTCAATGAATGCATTGAAGCGAAGGCCAGTGCTGCGGTCCGCGTCCGGATCGGCGGCGAGAACACTTTGCCGGTGCTGCGCGGCTGCACTGTGATCACTTCCACCTGGAGCTATGGCGATCAGGTGCTGGGCACGCTCGGCGTCGTCGGCCCGATGAGAATGCAGTATGCACGGATGATAAATGTGGTAAACTACGTCGCCCGTTTACTTGAAAATTCGCTTTCCGGTTCCCCCGAAGGCGCCCTGAACTAAAACAACCCTGCCAGCGGAGCGAATCCCGCCCCTTCTCGCTCTTATCCCAATCCAAGCCTCGTTTGCCGGACTGGATCACGGCCCACGGCGATTCAGCGCTGGTGATAAGAAAGCCATACCTGGTATGCCTGAAACTGCGCCGCAGGAAATGATGCCGGACTATTCCGCCGATTCATCGAAGCAACTCAGGCGGACTGCGCCCTTAAGTGTTGACCGCAGCGCCGCACAGCAGCTGCACGGTCAGGCGATGGCCACGGCGCGTGAAAATTCCCGGTATCTCGTGGCTGCGGCGAGTTCCTCTTCCGGGAATGATGAGCAGCAGAGCCTCAGTCCCGGCAGAGTTTCTGAACAGGAGTACACCGGGGACGACGACAGCGGCGGATTCGATTACGAGATCGATGCGGACGCCCTGCTGGCAGGCCCGGATTCGCTACATGATCTGGCCGATGCCGCCGCTGAATTCACCCCCGATGAGCCTGTCAGTGAGAGCCGTCAGTCCCGGCCCGCGCAAACTACTCCCCCTTCAGCCAGAGCGCTGAGACCGCTGATGGAACGCCTGGAGGCGCTGGAAGAAGAGAACAAGCAGCTCAACGGCACGGTTGAGCGGATGAAATCCGATCAGGAAAAATTGCGCCACCGGTACGAGCGGGATCGGGAAAATTTCCGGCAGACCCTGCAGAGCGAACTCATGAAGCAGGTACTGCCGCTGATGGATAATTTTGAGCGGGCGATGGAACACGCGACGGCCGGTGAAATAAATGAAGACTTCGTGACCGGCGTCGTGCTGATTTACAAGCAGCTTTCCGACCTGCTTGAGCAGAACGAGGTGGTCCCGATTATGGCAGCCGGGGGAATCTTCGACCCCGAATTCCACGAGGCCGTCATTATCGAGCCGACTTCCGGCTATGAACCCAACACCGTGATCGCAGAGTTAGAGAAGGGCTACACCCACAGCACGCGCCTGCTCCGCCCGGCGCGCGTCAAGGTGGCAGTCAGGCCGAAGTAATGCGGAGTAGTGAATGATGCATTGACGGGTACAGTCTCCCTGATCATTCCTTACTTCATTTTTTCAACCGGGGCAGTAATCAGCTTATGAGCAAGGTAATCGGTATTGATTTGGGCACCACCAACTGTTGCGTCGCCATCCTCGAAGGCGGCCTCACACAAATCATTCCCAACAAGGAAGGCGGGCGGACGACCCCTTCCGTAGTCGGCTTCACGGAAAAAGGCGAGCGGCTGGTCGGACAGATTGCCAAACGCCAGGCCGTGACCAATGCCGCCAATACGGTCTACGCCGTCAAGCGCCTGATCGGGCGCAAATACAATTCTCCGGAAGTGCAGCGGGCGCGCGATAACGCGCCGTTCGAGATCACTGAGAGCGGCAACGGCGACGCCCGCGTCCGGGTGGTCGAGCGCGATTACAGCCCGTCGGAAATCTCGGCCATCGTGCTTCAGCGGCTCAAGGCCTGTGCCGAAGACTTCCTCGGCGAAACGGTCGAAGAGGCCATCATTACTGTCCCGGCTTACTTCGACGACGCGCAGCGCCAGGCAACCAAGGACGCCGGGAAGATCGCCGGCCTCAACGTGCAGCGCATTCTCAACGAGCCGACGGCGGCGGCGCTCGCCTACGGTCTGGGCCGCGACGTGTCCGAGCGGATTGTCGTTTACGACCTCGGCGGCGGCACGTTCGACGTCTCGATCCTCGAAATCAATGACGGCGTCTTTGAGGTGCTGGCGACTTCGGGTGACACGTTCCTCGGCGGCGAAGACTTCGATCAGCGCATCGTGGACTGGATCGTCAAGGAGTTCCAGCAGGAAACGGGGATTGATCTGCGGACCGACCGGCTGGCGCTGCAGCGCCTCAAGGAGGCCGCCGAGCGTGCCAAATGCGACCTCTCCTTCGCGATGGAGACCAACATCAACCTGCCGTTCATCTCCGCCGACGTGATGGGGCCGAAGCATTTCAACAAGATGCTCTCGCGCCCGAAGTTCGAGGAGATGATCAAGGATCTGGTCGAGCGCACGCTCGACCCGTGCCAGAAGGCGCTCTGGGACGCCAAGCTCAAGCCCGCGGACATTGACAAGGTGCTGCTCGTCGGCGGACAGACGCGCACCCCGATGATTCAGCAGAAGGTCAAGGAAATGTTCGGCAAGGAACCGTCCGCCGAAATCAACCCGGACGAAGTCGTCGCGATCGGCGCGGCGATTCAGGGCGGCGTGCTGGTCGGCGAGGTCAAGGAACTGGTGCTGCTCGACGTACTGCCGCTCTCGCTCGGCATTGAGACGCGCGGCGGGCTGTTCACCAAGATCATTGACCGCAACTCGACCATTCCGCTCAAGAAGAGCCTGACCTTCACGACCGTCGCGGACAATCAGACTTCAGTCGAAATCCACGTCCTGCAGGGCGAGCGCGAACTCGCCAAGGCCAACCGCAGCCTCGCTAAATTTGAACTCGTCGGGATTCAGCCCGCGCCGCGCGGCACGCCGCAGATCGCTGTCACTTTTGACGTGGATTCCGACGGCATCGTGAACGTCTCGGCCCGCGACAAGATGACCGGGCGCGAGCAGGCCATCAGGGTCGTGCCCTCATCCGGTCTCAACCCCGATGAGATCGAGCGCCTGATTGCGGAAGCCCAGACCAGTGTCCAGAATGACCGGAACGCGCGCGAAACCATCCAGGCGCGCAACCGCTTGGACGGGCTCGTGCAAAGCACGCGCCGCAGCTTCAGCGAATTCGGCTGGATGCTGCCGAAGAACCAGCAGGACAGCGCCCGAGACGCGCTGGCCCAAGCCGAGTTCGCCTTGGGCAGTGAGAAGCTGGATCTGATTCAGCAGGCCTTTGACGCGCTCGAAGCCAGCGGGAAACTGCTGACCGAGGCGATGTTCAGCTCCGCCTCGCTCCCGGGCGTCAAGGAGATTGAAAAGAGAGATTGATCCGGCGGCGGGCGCGGCTGAAAAATTGACGGGGCGACGGGGGTGACCGGGGGGGGCAGGGCGAAAAAACTTCATTCGCCCCGTGTCGCCTCTGTCACGCCGGGTCGCCCCGTCGTCGTTTTGTGCTATCCTGTGGGCCGCGAATTTTAAGACCATCTCTGGAGGAACAGGCGATTTGAGTAAACGCGATTATTACGAGGTCCTGGGTGTCAGCCGGAAGGCGAGTGATCAGGAATTGAAGAGCGCTTATCGCAAGCTCGCAATGCAATACCATCCGGATCGCAATCCCGGCAACAAGGAGGCTGAGGAAAAATTCAAGGAAGCGGCGGAGGCCTACGGCGTGTTATCGAATCCCGAAATGCGCACGCGTTACGACCGTCTGGGCCATGCGGGCGTCGGGACTTCGGCGGCGACGGGCGGGGCATGGCCAGGCGCGGACTTCGGCGGGTTTGAGGAAATCCTCGGCGACCTCTTCGGTGATTTCTTCGGCGCGCGCTCCCGCGCGCGCAACGGCCCGCAGCGCGGTTCGGATTTGCGCTACGATCTGGAAATCACGCTCGAACAGGCTGCCGCGGGCTATAAGACCCAGATCACCGTGCCGCGGCTGGAAAGCTGCGACAGCTGCAAAGGTTCAGGCGCCGCACCCGGCACCTCACCGGTAACCTGCAATCAGTGTGGCGGCGCCGGTCAGATCAGATTTCAGCAGGGCTTCTTTTCAGTCAGCCGCACGTGCAGTCAGTGCCGCGGCACCGGCCGCATGATTACGAATTACTGCAAGACCTGTCGCGGGGCCGGGCTGCTTGAGAAGGAACAGACGCTCGAAGTCAAAATCCCGGCGGGCGTGGACACGGGCGCGCGGTTACGAATTTCCGGCGAGGGCGAAGCCGGGCCGCAGGGCGGGCCGCGCGGCGACCTTTACGTCTTCATCCACGTGAAGGAACACGACCTGTTCGAGCGGCAGGGCACCAACCTCTACGTCAACGTGCCGATCACTTTCTCGCAGGCGGCGCTCGGCGCGGAGATCATGGTCCCGACCCTCGAAGGCGACGTGCCGCTCACCATCCCCGAAGGCACGCAGACCGGCTCGATCTTCAGCATCAAAGGCAAAGGCATTGTCTCGCTGCAGGGGCATGGCCGCGGCGACCTGTTTGCCGTGACGACCGTCCTCACGCCGGCGAAGCTGAATCGCGAACAGCGCAAACTTTTCGAGCAGCTCGCGGCGCTCGAGGAAAAACAGAGCCAGGCCGGGGCGCGCAAGTTCAGCGACAAGGTCAAGGATATTTTCGGATGAATTTACCGGCGGCGGATTGCGTTGCCGTGCGATCCGCCGCCGCAGTGCCTCACCCGCTCCCATTTGCTGCCCCACCTGATCTGCCCCTCCCTTAAAGAGTCAGGTTTTCCCAAAATGGTTATTGAGAAGCTATGCGATCAGGCAATTCCCGAAGGGCGATGGCCTCTCTTGTCCTTATCACGTTTATCCTCATCACCGGCTTATTATTTTTCACTACCGCGAAGACCAGAGCCGTCACCGGACGGTCGCGCAGTGCGGCGTTACCGGAGCGGTTGCGTGAGCTTGAAGAGAAATTGAGTAACCCGCGCCTGCTGCTCCTGCGCAATGCCGAATTCGACCCGCTTGAGAATGAGCCGGAACCCGTGCGTATTGGCGGCCAGCGACTGGAAACCACGCGCTACCGCACTGCCATTCCCGGATTCGTCACGCAACAGGCGGCCCCGACTCAGCCAACGGAGAGCGCTTATTTCATCGTTCAGTATCGCGACAGCATCAGGCCGGAATGGGCCGATGGCCTGCGCGTCAGAGGTTATGAGGTCGTCGGTTACGCGGCAAACAACGGCTACATCGTCAGGGCGCCATCCGCGCGCCGCAATCGTCTGGAAGCCGCCCGCAAGCTCGAAAGCTACAGTCCGGAAGTCCGGTGGGTCGGCGATTACGGCCCCGGATTGAAAGTTGAAAGTGAGCTGGCGCGGCAGGCCGACCGCATCGCGAACACAGGCGTCACGGCGGGGCAGGGCATTGCCGTCTCCTTCATCACTTTTCGCGGCGAAAATTCCGCGGCCGTCCGCCGGGCTCTTGACCAACTCAATCCCGCTCTTCAACCGGTCATCGAAGACCGTCAGGACGGGCGCTGCTGGGGAGTGATGCAGGTCGTGCCCGCGGATTTGCCGCGCCTCGTCACCGCGCTGGCTTCGGTCGAAGGCGTTGAATGGATCGAGCAGCGCAGGCCGCACCGGCTGCACAACGACAATGGCGTGAAGATCATTCAGACCGGCACGACCGTCAATGACACGCCGCTTTACCGCAAAGGGCTGACCGGCGCCGGACAGGTCTTCGGCATTGCCGATTCCGGCCTCGATACTGATCACGCGCAGTTCAGACTCGGCAATCAATCATCGTCCCAAACTCTGTCGTTTGCAGTGACCACGCAATCACTCATCAACGGACTGCTGCCGGTCAACCTGACCAACCCGAACAACAAGGTCATCACTTACTACCTGCTCGGCGCCGGCAGTCTGATTGACAGCGCTGCCAACCCGAACGGCGGCAAAACACTCGATCCGAACCAGCAATCCGGCGGCAGCTTTCTCAACTCCGTCGCCTACGATGACATTGACGGGAGCGTCGGCTGGCATGGCACGCACACGACCAGTATTGCCGTCGGTCGCGATTTCAATGCCGACGGCAGCGGCGCAGTTCCCGGCCTTGCTACTCGCACCGCGGGCGACGGCGTCGCACCCGACGCGAAAATAGTTTTCCAGGACATTGGACACCCGAACCAGCAGCTGCCCGGCGTGGACAACGTCAGTCAGGCGCTCATTCACGAGCAGGCTTACGCGAGCGGCGCGCGCGTTCACAGCAACAGCTACGGGCCGGTCGCGCCGGTTGATTACGATCAGGACGCGGCTGACATTGACGACGTGATGTGGCGGCTGCGCGATTACAACATCTTCTTTTCGGCGGGCAACGACGACCCGGGGGCGGGGAAGGTGACGAGCGTGGCCAAGAACAACGTCGTCGTCACCGCGACAAATTCGCCTACGGCCAACGGCAGCATCGAAGACCTGGCTGCCTTCAGCAATCACGGGCCGACGCGGGACGGGCGCATCAAACCTGACATTGCCGCGCCCGGCTTTGTCCGCGCGGCGACTGAGAGCAGCGGGATTCCGGCCGCGCAGTTCGGCAGCGGCGTGCAGACTTCGATGACCGCGCCTGATGCCGCCGTCAACCCGTCCGGCCCTGACAACAACCGCAGCCTCTCGGCGATCTCGGGGACGAGTTTCGCCGCGCCGATGGTCGCGGGCGGGGCACTGCTCGTGCGCCAGTATTTCGTGGACGGCTTCTATCCGAGCGGCGCGCGAGTCCCGGCGAACGGCTTCAATCCGTCGAACGCGCTGGTCAAAGCGATGATTCTCAATTCCGGGCGCAATATGACGGGCAGCTACACCGCCAGCAGTGCGCCGAACGGCGAGAGCGGTCCGCTCCCCAGTTTCGGTCAGGGCTGGGGCAGAGTGGCGCTCGATGATTCGCTGTTTTTCAGCGGCGACCGGAGAGAGCTGAAAGTGCTGGCCGACATCTTCAACGGGGCGATCGCGCCCGACGGCACACGACCGGCGACGAATGCGGCGATCACGACCGGAGTCACGCACACTTACCAGCTCAGCAACGTCAGCACCGTCGAACCGCTGCGCATCACCCTGGTCTGGAGCGATCCGAAAGCCGCGCTCTTTGCCCAGACCGCACTCGTCAACAATCTCGATCTCGAAGTCACCGATCCGGGAGGGGCGGTCTGGCGCGGCAACGTCAATTTTGCGAACGCTTATTCGCAGCCGGCAGGCGGCGCGGCCTTCGATAACAAAAACACTGTCGAAGCGATTTACATTCAGTCCCCGCCGCCCGGCACTTACACCGTCAAAGTGATCGGCGCGAGCGTGCCCGGCAACGGCCAGAACGGCGTCGTCGCGCAGCCGGGCAATCAGATGATTGATTCGAACAGGCAGGGTTACGCGCTCGTCGCGACGGGCAATTTCACCGCCGGCGCGCAATCGGCCACGAACCTTGGCGCGACCACGGTCAGCGGCGGCATCAATGCGGATCGCTTCGTCAGCCGTAACGAAACAGTGACCGCGAGTGTGACCGTGGCCAATTCAACCGTTCTGCTCGCCACCAGCGTCAGCGTTCGGCTGGCGGTTGATTCATCAAGCCAGATCCCGGCCAGCCTGATTCGCATCAACGGATCGCCGGCGGGACAAGCGGCCACGCTCAATTACGGGAATATTGCCGCCGGAGGGAGCGGGGCTCAGGCATTTCAGATCACGCTGCTCGATGACGGCGTGAATCGCGCGGGGCAGGTGATCACTTTCAACGTAACGATGACGCCGGCGAACGGGGTCACGACGGCAACACGGTTTTCGCTCACCGCCGCACAGAAGGTCATTACTTATCGCACCCTCTTCGAGCCCGTGCCTGATCCGGGCGGCAGCGGAATTGTCGTCATTCCCGAATCCGCCTGGGGACTTCGTTCGGACAATCCGAACCCGGCTCCGGGCGGGGATTCATTCGCCGGCCAGTGGCAGTTGACGGCGGCGGTCAGGGCGAATGGCTCGACCGCGAGCCTCACCGATCCGAGCGGAGTGGGAAGCACCTATGGAGTCAGCACGACCTTCCGCGCCCCTGATTCTACGGGCCCGGGCGGGCTCTATGACGACACGCGCTGGTGGACGACGAAGAAAATAGTGCTGCCCGGGCTGACTGTTGATCCGGTCAGCGACAAAGTCTCAAACCCGGCGGCCACCGCGCAGATCGCCACGGCGATTGACTCATTCGACGTTGATGTCAGTGCCGACTTCACCGGTGACAGCAACCGGCCTGATGATGGCGGTGATCTCACCTTCCTGCGTGTGCGAACGTACCGCAACGCCGCGCTTTCGGCCACGAATGATTCGGGCTTCAACAGCGAGAGCCTGACCAATCTGCTGCGGGTTGATTCGACTACTCCTTCAACGAACGGTTTCAGGCATTATGGCGGGAGCAATTTTCAATCCGGCAGCGGCCTCTTTGCCGTGGATCAGGTGACCCCTGACAACTCCGATGTCGCGTTCCGCTTTGAAATCCAGTTCAGGCGAAACGGCGTGTCGCAGACCGGGGAGGGGGTCTTTTATGACAACCTGCTGGTGCGTCTGCGGGTCAACGATCTGGCTGTTTATGCCGCACCGGCAGGCAACGCTTCGACTTCGGTTGATGCCGCCAGCTATGCACATGCGGCTGCGCAGGGGCAGATCCTCGCGGCTTTCGGAACCGGGTTCCCGGCGGGAACAAACATCTCGGCCAGCGCTCCGAGCGTGCCGCTGCCGACGCAGATTTCAAACGTCTCGGTGCGCGTCAACGGCACCCTTGCGCCGCTGTTCTTTGTCGGCGTGGGACTCGGCGCGCCGGGCGCGTTTCAGATCAACTACCAACTGCCTTACGAAACACTGCCTGGGGTCGCCTTCGTCGAAGTCCTCAACAACGGCACGCCCGTGACCAGCGAATTCCTGACCGTCGGCCAGACGGCGCCCGGCGTGTTCTCTTACAACGCGACCGGGCAGGGGCAGGCCGCCGTGCAGAATCAGGACTTTTCACAGAATGGTGATCCGGCGCAGATTCCGGGCGCGAAACCGGAAGCGCGTGGCCGTTACATCATCGTTTACGCCAACGGACAGGGCGGGCAACTGGTCGATTCTGCCACGCAGCAGCCGCTCGCAATTGCTTCGGGCGCGGCGGCCACCGGCAATCCGCTTTACGCCACCGCCGCCAGTCCGACGGTGACGGTTGGCGGCGTGACAGCGCAAGTTGATTTCAGCGGTCTGACTCCGGGATATGTCGGTCTGTGGCAACTCAACGTGCTGCTGCCGGCGAATGCGCCGACGGGCAATGCCGTCCCACTGGTCGTCAGCTATGGCGGAAGATCAAGCGTCTCAACTACCGTCGCCATCAATTAACAAAGGCGGCCGAAAAGGTGAACCGGGAAAGCTTCCGTCCTGCTCCTCATCAATTGAATCAACAAACCCCAGCGCATAAACCCTGTCAGACAGAAGGCTTGCAAGGCGCGGTCATTTTGTTGTAGTGTTTGCCATCCACACTACATATTGTGGATTGCCCTCGAAATAGAAAGGTCTCAGGTGTCGAAGAAGTTAAGGTCGCTGATTATCCTTTTAATCGGTGCGGGTCTGGCTTACTGGTTTGTCAGCCAGCTTGAGTGGCAGATCGTGGGCACGCATTTGCGACAGATGCGCATTTGGCCGCTCGTCGTCGCGGCGGTGCTGATCAACCTGACGATGGTGGCGCGCAGCCTGCGCTGGCAGACGCTGCTCGCGCCGATTACGCCTGTCGGATTTCATAATACCTTCGCCGCTACTTCCATCGGGTTTGGCAGCATCTTCGTTTTCGGACGTGCCGGGGAAGTCGTCAGGCCGGTCGTTTTAAGTCTGCGCGAGCGCGTTCAGCCGAGCGCGACCATCGCCACGATCCTGATCGAGCGGTTGTTCGATACGATGACCGTCGCCGCGATGTTTGCTTTCAACCTGCTCTTTTTCACCATGCCTGCCAGCCGGGCAGGTGATCTGAAAATGCTCGGTACCATCCGCACCTTCGGCGCGCTGATGTCGGTCGGCGTGCTGGTCGGAATCGTCATGCTGGTGCTGATCAGATTGAAGGCTGAGGCCCTGATCAGGCTGCTCGAAAATTTTTCGCGCCGCTTCCCGGAAAAGCTGACCCGGCCCCTGCTGAATCTGGTTCGTCATCTGGCCGACGGCTTGTCGGTGCTGGTCAATTTTCAGGAACTGCTCAAGGTGGTTTTTTATTCGGCCGTCGTCTGGGTGCTGGTGATGAGTGCGACCTGGCTGGTCGCGACGGCCTTCGACGTGGATTTCTCATTAAGTCAGGCGATATTTGTCATGGGCTTCGGACTCGTCGGTTCGGTCGTGCCGACGCCGGGCGGGTCGGCGGGCGCCTTCCACAAGGCCGCGCAACAGGGCCTGATATTTCTTGGCCTTGACCAGAATCTGGCCGCCGCGATTGCCATTGTCTATCACCTGATCGCCTTCGGCACGCCGTTCATCATCGGGATGGTTTATCTGGTCCGTGACGGCATCAGCCTGGGCAGGCTGCGCGAAATGATCACGCAGGAGAGCGCCCCGGCCTGAAAAACCGGCAGGCAAAGTGAAGAAACGAGCGAATAGAGCTTAAGCAGGCCGTCAGGTCAGCCGTAGTTTTTTTGATGTCTTTAGCCCCGGAGGAAGATAATGAAGTGCCCTTTTTGTGGTCACATTGAAGACCGAGTAGTTGATTCGCGGGAATCTCGCGAAGGCGATTCGATTCGCCGCCGGCGCGAGTGTCTGAAATGCGAACGGCGCTTTACCAGCTACGAGCGCATTGACGAAATCCCGTACATGGTCATTAAAAAGGATGGCCGCCGCGAACCATTCAACCGCGACAAGGTGATGGCCGGATTGCTGCGCGCCTGTGAGAAGCGCCCGGTCTCGACAGCCCGGCTCGACGCGATTGTGAATGCGGTTGAGGCCTACGTCCAGACTTCGCCCGAACGCGAACGCCCGACCAGCAAGATCGGTGAAATGATCATGCGGCGGCTGAAGGAACTGGACAAAGTCGCGTACGTCCGCTTCGCTTCAGTCTATCTGGAATTCCAGGATGTCTCTGAATTCATGGACGAACTGAAAGGCTTGATTCGCGCGCGCAAATAGCTATCATTGTCGCCGCCGTTCAACCAGACCGAAGAAGACCGCCCTGCATCGCGAAAAATCCACGAGCAAAGTCCCAGTCCGGCTTGCAAAATCAGGACTCAGTTGCTACCATCCGCGTTTTCGTAAAGCAGTTCTTTTACATCCCCGTGTTGCCATCACAGGTTTTATGCCGGTGTAGCTCAGTTGGCTAGAGCATCTGATTTGTAATCAGAGGGTCGGGGGTTCAAATCCCTTCACCGGCTCCAGTTAATCTTGTATGCAGGGGTGGTCGAGTGGTTAATGGCACCGGGCTGTAAACCCGGCCGGCTAACGCCGTACGTAGGTTCGAATCCTACCCCCTGCACCATCTTTGAATTCGGAATCTCAGGTTGGGATGTTGAGATTTTCAGGGCGGGCGTAGCGCAATGGTAGCGCACCAGCCTTCCAAGCTGGTTGTTGCGGGTTCGAGTCCCGTCGCCCGCTCCAGGCAAGTGAAGTTTTCGGCCCACATAGCTCAGTCGGTAGAGCGCGTCCTTGGTAAGGACGAGGTCACCGGTTCAAGTCCGGTTGTGGGCTCCAGTTTTCCGCACAGCCTGAGGGGCTGATTCGCCGAGACTGATTTTGATAGCGTCTTTATTATTGAGCCTTCTGAGGAAAGACAATGGCAAAAGAGAAATTTGACCGGAGTAAGCCACACGTCAACATCGGCACGATCGGCCACGTCGACCACGGCAAGACGACACTGACGGCGGCGATTACCAAAGTGCTGGCCAAAAATAACCCGAAGATCGCCTTCCG
>DASRDU010000016.1:0-11380 GCA_035652435.1 Blastocatellia bacterium | reverse complement strand
CGGTTAGCGGCTGAGCAGTCTCCTTTACGTGGTCACGAGCCACATTCAGACATTCAACCTCTAACCTACCTACTCCAGCGACTCATTGCTTCGTCGCCAGAGTTTACCGCCGCTTCACCTCTTCATCATGCCGTCTCCTTTGATATTTCAGAACATTCTCTTTCCAACGCGCTGTTTGCATTATACAGGCTCGCCTCAGACACGCCTCGCCTTTTCTTTTGCACTCGAAATATGTACAAAGGAAGATTTCAGGCGGGTCTGGGTCAGCGAAAGTGTCAGCAAAGAGAAAAGGGAGCCTGCGGTCAGCGGCATTGGGGTGAGGACTGCCGGGAGCATGACGCTCCCGACCATTACCGACTGACCGAGGCCCACCCGGGTTAACATGTCGCGCGGGGCGAACGCGGCCTGCCCCCGCAGGACTGAAACTCCCAATGCACCTGATCCACCTGACAATTCGCCACGAACAAGCTGACACGGGCGACTGTCATGAGATTCGCACTATAGGGAATCTGCCAGTCTGAGATGGTCACGGTTTGACGGACACGAAAGTATCTTAAATAATCGTCAAACCACTTATGAAAAAAACGGTGACTACCAAGCCCGTCAAGGTGCGGCGCAAATACGATGACGCCTTCAGGCAGCAAGCTTTGCAGATGATCCGGCTCGGGCAGTCAGTGCCCACTGTCGCCCAGGCCCTGGGCATTAGTGAGGGCATCCTCTACAAATGGAAACGGGCCGAGCGCCCATCGGATGTCGACCAGGAGCTGGAGCAACTGCGACAGAAACTCAAACAGGTCGAGACCGAACGTGACATCTTAAAAAAAGCCTTGAGCATTTTCTCCCGACCGACGTAAAAGAAATCTACCGCCTGATTGAGGCACAGGCCACTGTCTATGACGTGACGGCGCTCCTGCCAGACGTTGGAGGTCAGTCGCAGCGGCTATTATGCCTAGCGCAAACGCGGCGCGCCGCTCGATCACTTAACGCCCACAGTGACGGAGGTCTTCTGGCGGCACTCTCGGCGTTATGGCTCCCGGCGCATCACAGCCGAACTCCAGGCGCAAACGCGGGCGATGCGCATCCTCATCGAGGGAATACGATCGCCTGCTGACGGCGGCAACGTCTTCGGCGGAGTCGGGTAATAAGAATTCCTGACGGGGAAGCCCGCGGCGAATCTGATCCGAACCTCGGGTGGCGCGGCGAACCGCCGCTCTGGTGGGGCGATTACGAAGACACCGCGCGGCCACAAGGCGGCGAGTATGCTCTCTGATTCGCAGGGGGAATAACGTTTTGCGCCGGCGCGACCGGCAGGCCAACCGGGAAACGACTAATGAAAAGCATGTTCAGCCTCCTGCTGGTTCCAGTACTTGCCGCCGCTTACCTCGCCCGGCCGGGCGAAACCTCGTCCGAGGAGCGTTACAAAACATTTCTTTTCGGCGTCGATTATTACCCCGAACAGTGGCCCGAAACTCTGTGGGAGCAGGACGCGCAACGCATGCGCGAATGTGGCGTGCAGGTCGCGCGCATCGGCGAATTTGCCTGGGCGCTGATGGAGCCGGAGGAGGGCAGGTTCGATTTCTCCCTATTCGACCGGGCGATCGCGGTCCTGGCGAGACACGACATCAAAGTTATTTTCGGGACGCCGACGGCGGCGCCTCCGAAATGGCTGACGCAGAAATACCCCGAAGTCCTCTACGTGTTCCCCGACCGGCAGATCGCGAACGACCAGTCGCGCCGGCATTACACCTACAACAGCCCGGTTTACCGGCGCCTGTCAAAACGAATCGTGGCCGAACTCACCGGCCACTACAAAGATAATCCCAGCATCATCGGCTGGCAGATTGACAATGAATTCAACAACGAGAACCCCGAGGCGTGGAGCGAAAACGACCGCCTCGCATTCCGCGACTGGCTCAAGGTCAGGTACAAAACCCTTGAGGAACTGAACCGCCGCTGGGGGACGGTCTTCTGGAGCCAGCTCTACACCGACTGGTCGCAGATTGATCTGCCCTATAAAACAACGGCCCTGCACAACCCATCGCTGATGCTCGATTACAGGCGGTTTATCTCCGATTCGGCCGAGTCGTATATGCAGGACCAGATCGAGATCATTCGCCGGAATCGCCCGCGGGACTTCATCACGCAGAACGGCGTCTTCCGCAACATCAATTACTACAAGTTCAGCCGCAATACGGACCTCCATTCTTCGGCGAATTACCCGCTCTTCAGCGACAGCCCGCAGTACTCGACCGGCGCCTCACTGACCGCCCACCGGAGCTACACCGGGCGCTTTATGATCATGGAACAGCAGACGGGGGCGGGCGGGCAGACTTACCTGTTGCGCAGCCCGCGGCCGGGCGAGATGCGCCTGTGGACGTTCCAGTCAATCGCACACGGCGCGGACGGGATCATCCACTTCCGCTGGCGCACGGCGCGGCGCGGGATCGAGCAGTACTGGCAGGGGGTACTCGATCAGGACAACGTCCCGCGCGCCCGCTACGAGGATTTCAAGCGCGAGGGCGCGGAGGTCAGTAAAATCGGCGCCGAAATTTTCGACTCGAAGGTTCTGTCCGATGTCGCTGTCCTCAGGGATTTCGAGAACGAATGGGCGTATGAACATCAGTTTCTGACGAGCGAAGTACACGTCCCGCGGGTTTACGGCGACCTTTTCCGCGCCGCCTCCGAGCAGAAATACAACATTGATATCATCCCCACCGGGGCGGATTTCGGCCGCTACAGAATCATCTTCGCGCCATATCAGCTCATGATGGACGAGCAGCTCGCGGCGAAGATGAAGGCCTTTGTCGAGGGGGGCGGGACCCTGATTATGTCGGCGCACGGCGGCGTGAAGGACCGCGACAACGCGATGACGGATCAGACCGTCCCGATTATGGGCCTGAAAGACCTGTTTGGCATCGAGGTGGACTCCTGGCAGACCTATCAGCCGCCTTCGCGTGAGAAAAACTCGCTCAGGTTCGAAGACGGGGCAGAGATCCCCGTGCATGTTTTTGCGGAGCGCCTGAAGGTCGCCGGCGCGCAGGTGATTGCGACGTGGGGGCGGGATTTCCTGCGGGGCCTGCCCGCCGTGAGCGAGAACAGGCGGGGGCGGGGCAGGGCGGTTTATTACGGCTCCTTCTTCAACCTGGACGCGGCGCGGCATCTCCTGAGCCGGTACGCCGGGCAGCAGAATCTCCGCCCGCTGTTCGCGGACTTCCCGAAGGAGATCGAGGTCACGCGTCGCACGAAGGGGGAGAAAAATTTCTACTTCATTCTCAATCACGGTGATCAATCCGTGACGCTGAATGTCGGGAGCGGGTATTATGACCTGCTCGAAGATCGGACCTCCCCCGCAGGCATCACGCTCCCGCCGTTCGGCTACAAGGTTTTGAGGAGGACGCCGTGAAACCGGCCCTCGCGATCTCAGGTTCCGGATCGTCATGCCGGTGTGAATCCGGGATGAGGCGGTCACTTTCACGTGATGTGCGGACAGTCGCGGCGGCGCGCGAGTCCCGATTGCAATTCCGCATCCGGTGGCAGTCGTTGTAAGATAGTGTTGCCGCGCTGCACGCTCGGCGCGGCAGAATTCAATCCATCTGATCACCGCTAATCATGACCAGACGACTTAAATGTATCGTCTTTCTCGCGCTCGCATTCGGCGCCGGGTGGGCAATGTACTGCGGGCCGCAAAACGTGGCCGCCGGTGCAGGGGCACCGGTCGGTCCAGTCAGTGTCCGCGACTTCCTGGCGGCGAACTGCTTCGGCTGTCATAACGGCCGGACGAAAAAAGGAAACCTTGATCTGACCGCGCTCAGCTTCGACCCGGCGGACGCGAAAACCTTCGCGGTCTGGGTCAGGGTGTACGACCGCGTGCGCGACGGCGAAATGCCCCCGAAAGGGGCAGAGCAGCCGGACGCGGCCACGCGGGCCGCTTTTTTGAAAGCGCTCGCCGGGCCGATGATTGCGGCTGATGAAGCGCGCGTGCGGCGTGAGGGCCGCGCGGCGTGGCGGCGGATGAATCGTTATGAATACGAGAACACGCTGCGTGACCTGCTCGGCGCCCCGTGGCTGCAGGTTAAGGAATTGCTTCCCGAAGACGGTGAGGCCTGGCGCTTCAACAAAACGGGCGAGGCGCTCGGCGTGTCGCACGTGCAGATGAGCCGCTACCTGATGGCGGCCGAGCAGGCCTTGCGCGAGGTGATGGCGCGCGAGGCGGCGCCGCCCGCCGCCTCGACGAAGCGCTACTACGCGCGGGAACAGCGCGCGTTCGCGAGCCACGTCGAATTCTCGCAGTTCAACACCGCGTCCGAGCGCGCCACGTTTCCGCTCATCGGTAATGCCGCCGACGTCGCCGTACTCAAAAAAGAAGCGCCGATGACCGTGGGCGCTGCTGACCCGGCGAAACGCGAACTGGAAGGTATGGGCGTGGTGGCCAGCACCTACGAACCGCTGGAAATTCGCTTCAATCAATTCAAGGCGCCGGTCGCGGGCCGCTACAGGCTGCGCGTCAACGCGCATTCGTTCTGGGCCGGGCCGGAGAGCGAGGCCAAATGGTGGAAGCCGAGCCGCACGGATGCCTCCGCCGGGCGCACCCGCGAACCGGTGACGCTCTACGCGGAGATTCCGCCACGTCAGATGCGCTACCTGGGCACGTTCGACGTGAAGCCGGAGGGGTCGGTGAGCGAGATGGAGGTTTACCTGCTGAAGGACGAAACCATTCGCCCCGACGCGGCGCGGTTGTTCCGCTCGCGCCCGCCCAACTGGCGCAACCCGCTGGCGCAGAAAGACGGCCAGCCCGGCGTCGCCTTCCGCTGGCTGGAAGTCGAGGGGCCGATCTGCGACCAGTGGCCGGGCCCGGGTCATCGCCTGATGTTCGGCGACCTGCCGATTACAAAGAATGCGAAGGGCGCGGTCGAAGTCGTCTCCCGGAATCCGCACACCGACGCCGAACGCCTGGTGCGCGGCTTTCTGCGCCAGGCGTATCGCCGTCCCGTGGTGGAAGAGGACGTGCGGCGGTTTTTGAAGCTTGCGGATACGGCGCTCGAAAGCGGCGTCAGTTTTGCCGACGCGATGATCACGGCTTATTCCGCCGTACTCTGCTCGCCCGCCTTCGTCACGCTGGAAGAGAAGCCGGGGCGGCTGGATGACTATGCGCTGGCCTCGCGCCTGTCATATTTCCTATGGAACTCAGAGCCGGACGCGGCGCTGCGCCAGCTGGCCGATCAGGGCGCGCTGCGCAAACCCGCCGTCCTTCGCGCCCAGACAGAGCGCATGCTTGCGGACCCCAGAGCGCAGCGCTTCATCGCGGCCTTTCTCGATTACTGGCTCGACCTGCGCAAGGTCAGCAACACGTCGCCTGACGAAGTGCTTTATGCCGATTACTACCTGGACGATTACCTGGTGGAATCGTCCGAGGCCGAGACGCGAAGCTTCCTGGCCGAACTGCTGCGCGGCGACCTGCCCGCGCGCAATCTCGTGGCTTCGGATTTCGTCATGATCAACGAGCGGTTGGCGTCACTCTACGGGTTGCCGGGCGTCGAAGGCAGCGCGATTCGGCGCGTGCAACTGCCGCCTGATTCCGTGCGCGGCGGGCTGCTGACGCAGGCCAGCGTGCTGAAAGTCACCGCGAACGGAACGACCACTTCGCCCGTGCTGCGCGGCGTCTGGATCACGGAACGTATTCTGGGTAAATCGGTGCCGCCGCCACCCGCTTCGGTTCAAGCCGTCGAACCCGACACGCGCGGCGCGGTGACGATCCGCCAGCAACTCGACAAACATCGCACACAGGCGAGTTGCAACGTCTGCCATGCGAAGATTGACCCGCCGGGATTCGCGCTGGAAAACTTCGACGTCTTCGGCGGCTGGCGCGAGCGGTATCGCGCGCTGGGCGACGGCGAGAAAGCGTCCGGCATCGGCAAAAACGGCCAGCGCTTCGCGTTTCATTACGCGCAGCCCGTGGACGCTTCGGGCACGCTCGCCGACGGCCGCCGGTTTCAGGACGTGCGCGAGTTGAAACGCCTGCTGCTCTCGGACGAGCGGCAGATCGCCCGTAATCTGACAGGGCAGCTGATCGTCTTCGCCACGGGCGCGCCGGTGCGATTCGGCGACCGGCCGAAGGTCGAAGCGATTCTTGATGGCACCGCCGGGAGCGGCTACGGCGTGAGATCACTCGTCCACGCCGTCATTGAAAGCGAACTCTTTCGGAATAAATGATTCAACGGAGGGACGACCCGCATGAAGACCATCCACATCTCGACACAGACAGCACTTTCGCGGCGGAGCTTCCTGCGCGGCGCGGGCGTCGCGCTCAGCCTGCCGCTGCTTGACGCGATGGCGCCTGCGTTCGCGCGTGCCGAAAGTAAAGCCGTGCCGCGCCGCTTCTTCGCCATCTGCAACAACCTCGGCGTGCTGCCCGGGAAGTTCTTCCCGGCGCCGGACCAGAAGGGGCGCGGCTATCAGCTTTCGCCTTACCTGGAACTGCTCGCGGCGCACCGCAACGACTTCACTGTTTTGAGCGGCGTGTGGCACCCGGACGTTGATGGAGGCCACCCGGCGGACAACTGCTGGCTGACTGCCGCGCCGCACCCGGGCAGCGGCGGCTTCCGCAATACGATCTCGCTCGACCAGTTCGCCGCCGAACACATCGGCAACCAGACTCGTTTCCCGTCGCTGACGCTCGGCGTGAATGTCCAGCGGGGCCAGCGCAGCCTGTCGTGGACGAGCGGCGGCGTGCTGATCCCGGGCGAAGAAAAAGTGTCGGAAGTCTTCAAGCGGCTTTTCCTGAGCGGCTCGCCCGAAGAGGTGCAGGCGCAGATGCGCCGTCTGGCTCTGGGGCAGAGCGTGATGGACACGGTAGCGGATCAGACGCGCCGCCTGCAACGCGACCTGGGCGCGCGCGACCGCGCGCGCCTCGATCAGTACCTGACCGGCGTGCGTGACCTCGAACAGCGCCTCGGCCAGGCCGCCGAATGGGAGCGCAGGCCGAGGCCCGTCGTCAGCGAAAAGCCGCCCGTTGATCCGACCGATGCGCGCGATTACCTCGAAAAAGTGCGCCTGATGTACGACATCGCGCGACTGGCGTTCGAGACCGATTCGACGCGACTCATTGCACTGCTGCTTGACAGCGTCAACTCGCCCGCCATTCGTGTGGAAGGCGAGACGATGTCGGACGGCTATCACGCCATTTCGCACCACGGCAAGTCGCCCGAAAAACTGCGGCAACTCGAACTGGTTGACCGGGCGCACATGAAGCTGCTCGATCACCTCTTCACGGAGTTGAAGGCGCGCCCGGAGGGCGGCGAGACGTTGTTTGATCGCACGATGGTGCTTTACGGCACGAACCTCGGCGACGCGAACGCGCACGTCACGACGAACCTGCCGACGCTGTTTGCGGGCGGCGGCTTCAAACACGGTCAGCACCTTGCGTTCGACCGCGAGCGGAACTATCCGCTGCCGAACCTTTTCGTCAATGTACTCCAGCGGCTCGGCATCGAGGTGGACAAGTTCTCAACCAGCACCGGCACGATGCGCGGGCTGGAGATGTCCTGAAGCCACAGACCATACCTTTTGAAAGAACCTCCGCGGGAGTCGGTGACGCTCCCGCGGAATCCTCATCAGTAAAATCAGGAAGAGACGGCGAATGGCGGCGAGCGCCCTGCCCATCTCTTCCCGGCATTCTTCAGGGCCGGGCAGGGCGGCTTGAAACTGCCTCGTCTCATTCACAGGGAAACGTATGCAGACCGGAAAAGTTTATGATGCCGTCATTGTCGGGTCGGGCGCGGCGGGCGGGATGGCGGCCTGGGTGCTGACGAGAGCCGGCCTGCAGGTGCTGGTACTCGAGGCCGGGCCGAAGCTCGATTTATACCGCGACTTCAAAACGCACGCCTGGCCATACGAAGAGAAGTATCGTGGCCGCATTTCGCCGCGCGACGCGGATAATTACAAATACGGTTTCGCGGACGGGTACACCACGCACATCTACGCGCGGCTGGATGAAAACCCGTACTCGACGCCGGAAGGCAGGCCTTTCGACTGGGTGCGCGCGCGGGCCGTGGGCGGGCGCACGCTGGTCTGGGGGCGCGTCGCCCTCCGGCTGAGTCAGTTCGATTTCAAGGCCGCCTCGCACGACGGTTACGGCGATGACTGGCCGATCTCTTACGACGACATCAAACCCTGGTACGACGAAGTGGACCGCCTGCTGGGCACAATGGGGACGAATGAAGGTCTGCCGCAACTACCCGACGGCATTTTCCAGAAGCCGCAGCCGATGCTGTGCGGCGAACGGATTCTGCAAAAAGGCGTCGAGAAAACGGGCCGCCGCCTGATCCCGACGCGCGCGGGCGTCATCAGCGAGAAACTGGCGCATAACAAATACCGCGCGGCGTGCCATTACTGCGGGACCTGCGGCAGGGGATGCGACGTCGGCGCGATGTTCAATTCGCCGACCGGGCTGCTGGCCCCCGCCGCTGACACCGGCAGGCTGACCCTGCGTTCTGACGCCGTCGTGCGCGAAGTCCTCGTTGACCCGAAGACTGGCAGGGCGAGGGGCGTCAGCTTTATTGATCGCCGGACGAAGCGCGATTACGAGGCTTACGGCAGGGTCGTCATCCTCGGCGCGTCCACGCTCGAATCCACGCGCATCATGCTCAATTCCAAGTCGCGCCTTTATCCGAACGGGCTCGCGAATTCGAGCGGCGTGCTGGGGCATTACCTGCACGACCACACCTGGGGGGTCAGCTTTACGGGCTTCGCCGGAAAACTGAAGGGCCGCCCCATCATCAATGAAGACGGTCGCCCGCAGGGCACCTACATTCCCGCCTTTCGCAATCTGAACAAATCATCGAAGCAGCAGAAGTACATCCGCCGCTTCGGCTATCAGGCGGGCAGCGGTGCGGGCATCTTCCCCGGACACGCGAAGCTGCTCGCGGGCTTCGGCGCGGGTTTCAAACGGGAGGTGCTGGTTTGGCATCCGGCGCTGGTGCGGATGAGCGCGTTCGGCGAGGTTCTGGCGCGCCGGGAAAATCACGTCTCGATTGATCCAGGGCTGAAAGACGCCTGGGGCATTCCGGCGCTCAGAATTGACATCTCCTACGGCGATAACGAACGCGAGCTGACGAACGACGCGATTGAATGCGCGCACGAAATGTTGGAAGCCGCGGGCATCGAACTGATCAGCGAGAACCGCGAAATGTTCGCGCCCGGCCACAGCATTCACGAAGTCGGCACGGCGCGCATGGGCGACGACCCGAAAACTTCAGTGCTGAATAAATTCAATCAGGCACACGACATCAGGAACCTGTTCGTTGTGGATGGGAGCTGTTTTGTGTCGAGCGGGTGCGTGAACCCGACGCTGACGATTCTGGCGCTCGCTATGCGGGCGAGCGACTACCTGATCGAGCAATACAAGCGCGGCGATCTGTGACGCGCCGCTGATGGGTGTCATTCGCCAGGATTCGATCTGCTTGTATTCTCAATCACTTCATCAAGCTGCTCGCCGCTCGTAGCGATGATGCAGTCCGCCGACTTCGGCGATCTCAATCACCGATCCACACTCCTGCGATTGTCTGGCTCTCGGCTCTGGCGCATCCTTGCACAAGGATAGATGCGTTCTTGAACGATGGTAGTAAGAAAACGTGAGTTCGACGTAAGATCTACAAAACGACCTCTGGGAGAGCGCGATGCAGCCGCAGGTTGAGCGACGGCTTCTTCTCCCGGAAAGTGTGGGCCACGAGTCCGGCAATCAGGTTGACAAAGAAGTTGAACACACTGCGATGGCGCGTGTGTTCAATCTGCGAGATGTTCTTGAGCTGGTCAATCACGGTCTCGCAGATCGAGCGCTTGCCTGAGCAGCAGTTTGTCAAAGAGGGGCCAGTCGCCCTTTCATATTCCGGCGCAGCCTGGTGATCAGTTGCAGCCCCTCTTCGTATAACCGCTCAAAGAGCGCCTGCGAGATGTCGGCGCGCGCTCTGCCGCGCGACCTCCTGCTGGTAGTAAGCCTTGAAGTGGCGATAGCCCGACAAGTGAAAGCTGATAATGATGGTTATCACTTCACTCAGGCAGCGGCCGCTGTGGCGCCGGTGCTGGCGCGGCGGCCAATAATTTCTGCCGCCAGAGCGGTTCAAAGAGCTGGCCGCAAGTCGTCAACGTCACAAAAAAGAGGCAGATTGTCCATCAGGGACTCGCCTCCGGTTGAAGCTGTCTGGCAGCAACTCAAACAGGTCGAGTTGTGTAATCTGTGGTGCGATGATTTGTCTCATCAACTGACGCTGGCGCGGCGACGTTTGCGCAACAAACCGGATCTCATTCAATCCTTTTTCGCTCAGGCAGGATTGGAGCTTTGAGAGGTTGCCTTATCAATGCAGCGATCTGTAACAGATCACCCGGTCATTGAGGTTAGCCATTCTTCAAATCGCAGGAACCTGAATCCCACTTTCAAGGAGTCTGCTGCCGGATTCCGGAAATTGCCTTGGGTGTAGCCATCCTGGGCGCAGCATCCCATAAAAACGAGCAGGCATAAGATGACGATCCGGCGTTTCATTTTTGTCGAAGTATGACCGGGCAGTTCGTTCAATCCCGAAAGTGAAGTGCGGTCTCTGATCATACAGCTTTGCCGGGCTGAATGTAATCGCCACGCCTTGTCACCTGCCGCGGCCCACAGCGAGCGTTTCATCCGCGTCGGCCACTTGCCACGCCCCCCTTGTCACACCTTCCACAAAATACCGCCCGGCAATCAGGCACAGGACTTGCAAATCAGGCTCGAACCGAGCCACTCAGTTCTGCGCAATGTGAGGTGTAGCGGTGGACATGTCGGAACAGGAGCCCGATGAAACCCCGGATCCTCCGGTCTGCATTCGTCCCCACCTGCGGATGGGGTGCGAAGGCGGTGAGGTCTTTTTGTACATCATCGCCGGGCGCTACTTAGTTGAAATCATTCGGCGTTCTGACGGGGAGGAAGTGAGCCGGGAGTTCACTGAGGAGTCCGAAGCGGTCGCCGCTTTTATGCGGGCGTGTGGAATGGGCGAGGGTGGCAGGCCCGCTGCCGGATAGGGGCGTGGCGGAGGTCTCGTGTAACCGAAAGATACGCCACTGAAACGTGGTGGAAATATTTTTGTAACCGAAGGTTTCAGGGCGAACTCTTGCTCCCATTGCCACGGCCGGCACAAAGCAAAAGAGGCCCTTCGGCCTCTCGTTCGGCAGGCACCTCAGCCATAAGATAACGCCCGCCAGTTGCCGGTCACCATACAGCTATAGCTTTCAAGAAAAAGGATCTTTGAAAAATCAGGAAAACGAGCGGCGGGGTTGACGAAGAGACAGCAGTCGGGAGATCTCCTGTGGTTGAGTTGACCACTCAATCACCAACAGGAGGATCATCCCGATGCTGCAC